>NZ_FOEN01000032.1 GCF_900110675.1 Ignavigranum ruoffiae
AGCCAACCTCCTAGTTGTCTAGGCAACCCCACATCCTTTGCCACTTAACAGTAATTTAGGGACCTTAGCTGGTGGGCTGGGCTGTTTCCCTTTCGACTACGGATCTTAGCACTCGCAGTCTGACTCCCAAAGATACGTCTATGGCATTCGGAGTTTATCTGGATTCAGTAAGTCGATAGACCCCCTAGTCCAAACAGTGCTCTACCTCCACGACGCTTACTTTGAGGCTATACCTAAATATATTTCGGAGAGAACCAGCTATCTCCAAGTTCGATTGGAATTTCTCCGCTACCCACACGTCATCCGAACACTTTTCAACGTGTTTCGGTTCGGTCCTCCAGTGTGTTTCACCACACCTTCAACCTGCACATGGGTAGGTCACTTGGTTTCGGGTCGATAACACCTGACTGTCGCCCTCTTCAGACTCGCTTTCGCTACGGCTCCGTTTCTTCAACTTAACCTTGCCAACTATCATCACTCGCCGGTCCATTCTACAAAAGGTACGCCATCACCCCTTAACGGGCTCTGACTACTTGTAAGCACACGGTTTCAGGTTCTTTTCACTCCCCTCCCGGGGTGCTTTTCACCTTTCCCTCACGGTACTGGTTCACTATCGGTCACTAGGGAGTATTTAGCCTTACCAGATGGTCCTGGTCGCTTCCGACGGGATTTCTCGTGTCCCGCCGTACTCAGGATCCTCCCGGGGAGGTTACAGTTTCACCTACGGGGTTCTCACCCTCTTTGACTGACTTTCCCAAGTCATTCGGTTACTGCGTCCTCTCCCGTATGGGAGTCCTACTACCCCATGGTGCATGCACCATGGTTTGGGCTCTTCCCCGTTCGCTCGCCGCTACTTAGGGAATCGATCTTTCTTTCTCTTCCTGCAGGTACTTAGATGTTTCAGTTCTCTGCGTTTACCTCACTTGCGTGTCACAACCTTCAGTTGTGGGGTTCCCCCATTCGGAAATCTCCGGATCAAAGCTTACTTACAGCTCCCCGAAGCATATCGGTGTTCGTCCCGTCCTTCATCGGCTCCTAGTGCCAAGGCATTCACCGTGCGCCCTTGGTTACTTAACCACTCTTTCGCGCTCTTAGTTTGTTATACTTTCGTACAACTCGGTTTATTTCTCGGTT
>NZ_FOEN01000026.1 GCF_900110675.1 Ignavigranum ruoffiae
CGCGCAGGGTAATTTTCTCATTCCGCAATAGCTCAGCTGGCAGAGCGCATGACTGTTAATCATGATGTCGCAGGTTCGAGCCCTGCTTGCGGAGTTATTTTTTTGTATATGCCGTTTTAGCTCAGTTGGTAGAGCGCATCCATGGTAAGGATGAGGTCGCCGGTTCAAACCCGGCAAATGGCTTTCAAAGTTTTCAATCAAAGGTTGATGTTATGCAGTTTGTAGACTGTTTAATATCAACCTTTTTTATATTAGGAATGTGTAATAGAGGGAAATAAAAGGATTAAATGGGATATCGTTCTGGCAACTTCTGGCAACTTTTTTGGAATTTCTGGCAACTTTTATTTTGCTCTTTCAGAGTCATCTTTTTAGAATTTTCTAAAATTTTTGGTTAGATTTAAAATATTAATGGCCGCTTCTTCTGAGGGACCAGTATAATGTTCCGTCATCGATAATGAGGCATGACCCAACACATTTTTAAGTTGCAATTGGTCTGCTCCGATACCTGATGCATAAGTTGCAAATGTATGTCGAAACATATGAGGAGTTATGTTTACATTATTGTCCATCATAGCTGTTATTTTATCGATAGCATTATTTAATGTCTTTTCCGAATAAGGTAGGCCGCTTTCTGGATGGATGAAAATAAAATCATCTTTATGTAAAGTTTGATTTTTCTTTGTTTTTACTTGCTTAGCAAACTCAATCTGTTCTCGCAGATATCCTGCCATAACTTGGTCTACGATAACAATTCTGTTTGAGCTTCTTGATTTTACAATTTTTCCATCTAAATAATTTCTCGTACGCTGAATCACAATTTCTAATCTAGCCAAACCGTTAGGCATGAACTTAATGTGTGATTGTTTAATAGCGTAGGCCTCTCCTCTTCGTAATCCAAAGGTCAATAGATATAAGCAACGGTAAATATCTTTGCGCATATATTTTTTTGCCAAAGTCATAAATTCTATTAGATCTGACAGGTCTATTTTTTTGTTAGTAGGTTGCCAATTCCTCTTTTTATAAGTAACTTTATTGATGTTTAACGTCGTTAAAATACCGTCATTGACGGCATCAGTTAGTACTTGCTTAAATAAATTAAAATATGATTGTACAGTTTCTTGCGAATAATCATGTTGTTCGTACATATCATTAATTATTTTCTGTACTTTTTTGGCACTAATATCATTTAAATGATAATTTTCAAATACATCTAAAAAAGCCTTGATTCGATGCTCAGCATTATGCGAGGTGTTTAAATTCCAATCGCCATTTTCACTTTTATATTTTTTATATTTCTCCCATTGTTGTCCAAATGTAACTTTATTTCCTTTAAATATTCCTGACCCATGCATTAATAACTTCGATTCCTGCATAGCTTTGTAAGCCTGTGCTTCAGCAATTGTCTCAAATCCTGACTTAGAATGCTCCTTGTCATAGTCATAGACTATTCTCACTCGATATTTCAAACCTTTTTTTGTTCTGTAAGAAAATATTCCTTCATGTTTAGTTTTTTCATATTTCATAAATTACCCTCCTGACGAACCGTCCAGATGAGTTTTAAGACTCACCCCCTTTAATGAGTAGATTCTTGATGGACTCTTTTATCTCCTGATACTCATCTTCTGTAAACTCTTTATCTTCTAAACATAAATGCAGCCGAACTTGTGATTTCAACTCTTCATAGATTCTTTCTTTTACTCTATCTTTATTCATCTTCCACCTCGAACGTATGTTCTTTTTTTACTGCTAAAGAAAAAGCCTATTGGCTTAATCTTGATTATACATTGGTATTCTTAAACCATCATCAGAAGTTGTATCAGCTAAATAATATTTAGCATCTTTATCAAAAATTGGCACTAATACTTTATAGTAATAAACATGTCCTTTTGCATAATTCCTTGATATGTCTCTTTCAGTAAAAACCAATTCATCATTTTCATTCTTTTTATAAAAATCAAATTTTCTATCTTGAGCAAAGTCTGTATATTCATCGGTTACTATAATTGCACTTGCATGATCCCATTCTGATTGCCTTTCCGAACTTGTGATTTCTGTTTTTATTAACCAATAAGCTACAGGGACTGCATAATTCTCTGTATCTAAACCTCTTTCGATTAGAGTCATTTTATAACCCTCAAAACCCATCTCTGAGATATCCATATCCATTTCTTCGAACTCAATAGTTTTCTTATAGTCTTTTGACAAGTTTTCTAACACGGCTTTTTTAGCGGTTAATTCTTCTTCAAGTTTGCTAATATCATCTGATAATTCTTCAATTTCATCAGTTTGTGCAACAACCGTTAACCCATTAAAAGATAAAAAAATAAGAGACAACATAATAATTAATTTTTTCATTATTTTTTACACCTCATAAATATTCTTCCATTTCCAAAGGGATATAACATTGTCTGCAGATTTGTTCTTTGGTCTGTCCTGCGTAGATCGTCTGTCCGATTAAACATAAATAGGTAGCAAATTGATTCGCTTCTCTTTCCTTCTTGGATTTGACCATGTAGCCGTTGTGATAAAGTGCCATTAAATCTGTATGCTCGATAGCATGATAAAGCTCGTGAGCCATTACGAACTTAGCCATAGGATTATTTTTTAAGTTTTCATTTAAGATAATTACTTTTTGATCATTGATAGGTAAATATATTCCCTGCTTATCTAATTGTTCAAAAACAATCTTAATGCCTAAGTTTTCTGCAATCTGGAACGGGTCACTAGTACCATGCCGCTTTATAATGCTACGCATTACATCGACTGTTCTGTGGATACTAATCTCCTCCTAGCATAGCTCCTATAACTCTTGTAATAGCTTCTTTGTCCTTGTCAGATAATTCTAAACCCCCGAAATTCATTGTGCTATTTTCTCTCAAAACTTGTCTTAAATCTACATTATTTTTATCTTCTATTTTATGTCCTAAAAGGTAATCAGTAGACACGTTAAAAAAATCAGCTACTTTTACTAAAGTTTGTGTTGGAATATTACGTTGATCAGTTTCCCATAGGCCCACTGTACTTTGCGAAACTCCTATACATTTAGAAAATTCAGCTTGAGATAAATTTTTATCTGTTCTCAAATTTGCAATTCTTTGTCCTACATTCACTTTATATACCTCCTTTTATATCCATTATACTTTATTACTAACAGTAATTAAATACGTTATTACAAAAAGTATTAAATACTTACTAAAAGTGGTTTAAAATTGCTTAGAGTAATGTTATACTATCTTTAGTAATTAAGAAAGGGGCTAAGTTGATGGAAAAATATGCAGAGATTATCCAATCGGAAAGAACCAAAAGAAAGCTGTCACAACAAGCTTTCGCTAAAGAAATAGGATTATCTCAATCATCAGTAGCATTGATTGAACTAGGTAAAAGAAGACCTAGCGATAAAGTTAAAGAACGGATTTCTGATTTCTTTAACTTATGTAAATTTCAAGTATAAGTTAGCCATCTAGGGTAACTAGCTATATAATTTTAATCCTCTCTGCCAGTGACGGCTTGACAATGAGCTGAGGCATGGTAGTTTGGTTCACAAGTGGGGCATTGACCTCCTCCCCAAGAAAACCATGCCGAAGGAGGCTCGTTGTCAAGCGGGCACATGTGCGCGAGCTTGTCTTTCTTTATAGAAACAGCGTGTGAAAACTTCATATGGGGTCTGATAGTCCAAAACCTTGCGCGAATAATGGTTCATCCATTGTTGGATGCGGCGACAATCGGCTTCAGTCACGTCTTTCATTGAGGTTTCTTTGGGTA
>NZ_FOEN01000025.1 GCF_900110675.1 Ignavigranum ruoffiae
AATCCAGTGTTCCTACCCGAGTAGTAAATTCTCGCTCATAATAGCCGTTTCTTTGACTTTGCCGACTTTTTGAACGTTCATACGCATCGGCTTGAATATATTCTGTTCGTTGATTTTCCATCAATTGGTTGAAAACAGTAGTTAAAATCTTTTTAGAAACATCATCATTAACTGATCGTTCAATAATGTTTTGAACCTCTTCGCTGTTCAGTGTAAAATGTACTTGGGTCATGTAAAGTCCTCCTGGGTATGTTTTTGTGGTTAAAAACATTGTACCGTAAAAAGGGCTGCTACATGGCCTTTTGTCTTTTACACAATTATATGGACTTTATCACAGATTTTATACTATTAGCTTTAGATAACAATTTCTTACATTACTTCATTAATCAATTTATAAATTGTTTCAATAACTAGCTCAAAATTTATTCCTTTAGCATATGGATTTTTCTTTTGATATCTATCCCATCTATCCCTAATTGCTTCATCAAGTTTTATAAGATTAATAATTTCAACAGCTCTTTCCTTAGAAATTACTGTTTGTCTATATCTAAAGGTAAGTGATACGGCTACTTTCAAATCCTCAAAATCAATCTTTTCTAACTGTTTGTTAAGAATGGTATAAATATCATAGTAGTCCTTACTTCTACTATTATTTTCAGCCCTGACTAATATAGTGTGGAGTTTTTCAGATAAAACAGATTCTATTGGATA
The DNA here is from genome assembly GCF_900110675.1 of Ignavigranum ruoffiae. Classification (GTDB taxonomy): domain Bacteria; phylum Bacillota; class Bacilli; order Lactobacillales; family Aerococcaceae; genus Ignavigranum; species Ignavigranum ruoffiae. The sequence goes on from NZ_FOEN01000025.1 coordinate 712, forward strand.
AAATTTAAGTTCATATCTATCACCTAAAATTGTTTGATAATTTTTTTCAACAGGATTCGGATAAACTGGATCTCCTGTTGCAATATCTACAGCAAATGGAATCTTCATATTTGAAAGATGGCCAATCATTTTAAATCTAAGGCCACCGTACTCATCTTCAGAACGAATTTCTTCACCTTCTCCTTCAATTTCAAACCAGACATCTGATTGCTTTGAATATGAAAGGATTGATATTAAGATAGATTTAATATTGTGAGAGTCAAGATTTATCCTTTTTACTAAAAAATTAATATCTTGGGTAGCTCTATTTTGAACTCCTAAAGTATAACTCAAAAGCATACCACCTTTTAGCATAAAATTATCTTTGAACTTGCTCTGTGACAAAAGTCTTAAAAATTCATCAAAGAAAAATTGAGTTAATGCCAGGTTATAATTAATGTTCAATTCGTTCGCTCTATTTCTAAGCCTCACAGTTAAACTACCTTTATTCATATATAAGTACCTCTATTATTTCTTCTACCTGTTTAGATATTCCAAAAATTTTCGCATATTTTCTAAGCTTCCATATATCTTTATTATTTTTTTTGAGGTAAAAATTCCAGGCCTTTGAAAATATTTCGGGATCTTGATTTTTCCGGTCTCTTACAATATCACAAAGCGTTCTTTCCATATCATAGGAAATTACCTTATTACCTATCTCGGTTTTTATCTTAGTAATTCCAATTTCATACCATTCTTTTTTTACTCGATGAGGCATAACTTTATCCTTTATTCGCCATGTATTATATCCCTGGTATACAGTGACCTCGTTAATAAAAGGTAGTCTTTCTGTAAGATCGTGTAGATAAAGTGCCGTTTGATAAGAATAAATGCAAACCTTATTTTGAAGCTGAAAAAAATATAGCTCATCATAATTGTCATAAGACGGATCAAAGTACACCCCTCTAGTCACCCTTTCAAGTTCACCATTGCGAACCATATCTGTAAGATACCAGGAATCAATATTGTTTTCATTTACTTCATTTGCCGTAATTATTCCATTATTTTTTTTTATGATATCGAATATTATTTCCTTGTTCATAACAAAAGGAAGTATTGTATATACTATTAATTATTCATATATAATTTAATTGTTTATTGATAAAATCTAAATTCCTAAAAATCAGAATTTTCAATCTTTCAATACTTTTGCGTAGCGCTCTTTTCCCCACCAATTCGGCATTAAGTTCTTTCAAGGTTATGGTTGTTCTTCTTTCAGGGGCATCTGTTAGATTATTCAAATATCCTTTTTTCCATTCTCACTTAACTGATCGTTATCAGAGCTCATATCATAATAAACTATGAACTCTGATGTAATTTCTTATTTCATGAAAGCTACACAGTTATATTTATTAACTTGTTTAAGCCCTTTTTTCTCATAAAAACTTATCGTTTTTTCGGTATCATCTGTTAACAAAATAATTTGTCGAACATCTTGATACTCTTCAAGAATCATTTCCAAAAACTGACTACCTAAACCTCTTCCCTGATATGCTTCTAAAACTAAAATATCCTGAATATATATGATAGTACATCCATCACCAACGACTCTTGCTAAGCCTATTAATAGACTATCCTCCCATGCAGTCCATATCTTCAATGAATTATTTAAGGCATTCTCCAATTGCTCTGGATTAGAAGTGTATGCACTCCAAAAAACATCACCATATAAATTTACAACGCTTTCTAAGTTCGGTATTATATCTTCTTTAATTACAATATTCTTCACTTTGTTCTTCCTCCAAATTTAATAGTATTTATTTTGATAAAAAATTCTTAACCTATTATTCATTTATTTTTAACATTAATTAATATGCTTTTTAGGCCAAATATGTACCAAAATTATTCTGAGCGTCCATCAATCTATATTTCATTTCTTTAGAATAGGGCTTGAAACCCGTATTCATCGTTACCATATGCTTTTATTAGAATTATGTATTTTTGTTAAGAAAGCTTTTATTTCTTCACTAATCTTCCTGTACTCATAATCGTGAACATAATGAGGAAAATCTAAATTAATAAATTTAACATTTTCAACATTTTCAATATATGAACTTTGATACTCTATCCAAAGTTTCTCTTCCCAACCGGTTCCAATTCCGTTTGAAACAAACAAAAGCATAGGAAATTGTGGAACTCCATTATTATGAACGATTTTCGCATTCTCTTTAATCGCTGAAACTTCATTCAACATTGTTGTGGTCGCAGTTTTTTCATAAAATATAGCTCTATAGAGTTCTTTATCCAAATCGGAAAGAGTACCGTTTTTAATCGCTTCACTTTCTGAAATGCCAGGCAGAATCCTAGTAATACCAACTCTTGCCGCAAACTGGGAGATTTTGAGCATTGGAATATTTATTTTATAATCTTCGTAGGCTTCTGGAACTGCCATATCAAGCCCTATAATAGCTTCTACTTCTTCTGGATATTTTTGTTTCCAATAAAGCGCCTCTATCCCTGACATCGAATGTGGGCATAGTACATAAGGTCCAACGACACCAGCTTTAGTCAAGGCTGTTCTGCTATCCTCAAGTATAGAGTCTATGCTTCTTTCCTTATCCACAACATCACTAAAGCCATATCCAAACTTTTCTACAACAACTATTTTATAATCATCAGAAAGTAAGGAATATAGGGACTTAAAGTCCAGAACTGGAGAAGAAGTTCCACCACCTGACAAATTTTAATTTGTATAGATGATACTATAAAAAATAAGGATACAGAATTTACTCCAAAGGCTCTATATTTTCAAATACGCTTTATTCGGAATTGTGATTTCTCCTACTAATAATCTAAAAATAAATAGAAACATTCTATGCCACAGAAAAGACTGGAAACTACATGAAACAAATTATCTAACATCTTACTTCAATCGGAAAAGAATTTAATTTTAAATATAAAAAACTCTTCATCTTGCAATGCTTTATATTCTATATTGTAATTATTCAGAATATTACTGACAATATATAAACCTAATCCATTACTATTTTCCTTATTTAAATCAAATTTAACATCACATAGTTGATCCATGTTAGAAATTTTATTATTAAGGTTTGAATTTTTTATATATAACCAACTATTTTCTTTCCCTATATGAATTACCCCACCTACATCCGTATATTTTACAGCATTACTAACCAAATTAGATAGAATCATTTTTAAAGCTGTTTTTCCTATATAAACATTTTCATCTAATAAATCAATATTGACCGTAATTTTCTTTTGATTTGCCAATATTTCATACTGTTTTAATACATCTTCTAAAGTATCATTTATTTTCAAATATTCTTCATCATTACTCAATTTTTCTATATAATGAACTGATAATATTTGAGAAATATTTTTTGTTATACTATCAACGATTTCAATGCATTCGTTAATATAAATATCTCGTTCTTTATATTTCCCAATATTATATTTCATGTTTTCAAGTATTATTTTAAGACTCGCTAGAGGCGTTTTAAGTTCATGAGATGCCCCTTTAAAAAAATCATATTTTAACTTTTCCAATTTTATAATTTCTTTATTTTTAAATTCTAGATCGTTAATGGTTCTTAATAAAGCAGAATATAAATCATTAATTTGGTGTTTGAGTTGTCCAATCTCATCATTAGAATTCACTTTTAAACGTGTTTTTTTATCAAGTTTCATCATTTTATCAGTAACGATTTTTATTTCTTGTATATTGTTTTTTATTGATTTTGCATACAATAAAGAAATAATGACAGAAAATAAGATGGATATTAATAAAGAATATGGTAAAAATGTAAGGCTTAAATCTTTCGCTTCTTTCTGCATATCTGCTATCGAAACAAATTGTATATTTGCCTTTTTTCCATCATTCAGTTTTATTTCTCTTTCCTCAATTATCAAAGAATTACTATCACTTTCTAAATTAAAATTTATATTATCTTTGATCTGCAACTCATTATTATTATTATTATTTTCTTTTATAAACGCTTTTATTTTACTACTTTTAGAATAGAGATCCAAAGTTTGCTCTACATATTTTATTTCTCTTCCATCCATATTACTGGAAATTTCATTTGCCATATTATGAATCTTTTCTTTTCTTGTTTCCAAATATGTTTTAGGAAAGATAAAAAAAACTAATAAATGCACTAATATGATTATTATTCCAAGAATAGAAAAGATTTGTGTGAACATTTTGGGAAATATCTTTAAGTTTTTCATTTTCTCTCCAATTTATATCCGACATTTCTTACAGTTGTGATACAATCTAATTTTAATTTTTTTCTAAGTTCTTTTATATATACATCTATTACTCGATCATAAGGAATTTCTTCACTATCTTTCCAGACATTATCAATAATTTGCATTCTTGATAAGACTTGTCCCTCGTTATCCAATAAACATTTTAATATTTCTAGTTCTTTTGCATTTACATCTATTTCTTCATCATTGATTTTAGCTGTATAGCTATTAAAATTTACAGATAAGCCCTTATATTCCAATGTTTCTAAATGACCATAATTCTTCTTAATTAATGAATCTATTCTAGCCTTTAAGACCGGCAATGAAAACGGCTTTTCTATGTATCCGTCTACTAAATTAGTGAATGCATCAATTTTATATTCTTCATCACTAAAGGCAGTCAACATTAGAATTGGTAATTTGCTTTTCTTTCTAATCTCCTTCAATACTTCTAAACCATTTACAAAAGGTATCTGAATGTCTAAGATAACCAAATTTACATCACTACTAAATTTTGACAAGGCTTCCCTTCCATCTTTGGCTTGAATAACCGTATATCCAAATTCTGAAAGATATTCACTGATTCCCTCTCTTATCAAAGTATCGTCTTCAACAGTTAATATTCTCATAGATAGCTCCTTTTGTGTATATATACCATATTATACTGCATATTATTTGATATTTGAAAGTCAAAAACTTTCGGGGCAGTGTCAAATTTCTTGTGTAACCTTCTCATGAAGATTGTAAACACTTATTCAATTTATGAATGTTCCTTCAACCTCGCATTGTCGATATGTTTTATAACCCCCTACTATGAATTCAGTCGCTATCCATATAAAACATATCGACAATGCGAGGGAATCAACCATAGGGCGCTAGGGGCTACTATTAAGAAGCTTGCGTGTCCATGGCTGTTTGGGTTAAACACGCTTGATAGACGGGTAAATTTTGCTCAAGCAAGGACATGAGCTCATAGTGAACTTTGCCGAATCCTTTATGAATGCGTTGACCAAATTTTGTATTATATTCTGCGACATAACAATAGATCGTCTTTTCTAAAAAAGCATCGTGAGGAAATTGTTCTTTTACTTTCGTAATGCGTTTGATTTGCTTGTTAATCGCTTCCGATAGATTGTTAGTATACAAGGAGGCCCAAATCGCCTTCGGGAAATGCATAAACGAAAATAAGTTATGTTTTAGTTTTAATTGTTGAATCAGCTTAGGATATGTTTTTTCCCAGAGGTGTATAAATTGATTTAAGCGCTCGGTCGCTTCTGCG
>NZ_FOEN01000024.1 GCF_900110675.1 Ignavigranum ruoffiae
AAATAGAATCGTTGATGACTATATCGAACAACCCAAATATAAAAAAGCTTGCGAGAGCTTGGATAGTGGCTTTGAAGATGCCTTTCAATATACCGTCATCGGGAATGGCTACACCCGACTGAAAAGCACCAATCTTCTTGAACGATTGAACCAAGAAATCCGTAGAAGAGAAAAAATCATTCGTATCTTCCCCAATCGAGCTTCAGCCAATCGATTAATAGGTACTATTCTTATGGACATGCATGAAGAATGGCTTAGTTCGACAAGAAAGTATATTAAGTTCGATCAGTAAAAGACCGGTGAAACATTGTAATATATTTTACACAAGATTATGGACTTGACTCCCGAAAAGATAAGTAAAAATATAACTCGTATTAATAATCAACTTTCTTATCAATTAGGATATTAGAACCGTATTGACAACATATATATATAATAATAATTCTGTCTTCAATTAAATTATAATTTTTGAATTACTATATTAATCCCAATGAATATTCTACAAGAATGGCAACCACAATGACTAATGTGGAAATAATAAATCCATGGAGCATTGGGGCAAAGCCTGCTTGTTTCATTTCTTTTGCACTAGTATTAAGACCTATCGAAGCCAAAGCAGCAACCATTAGAAATTTACTTAAAACTTTTAAAAAATTTGATATGTAATAAGGAATGAAGCCCAGGCTGTTCAGAAAAGCCATGACTAGAAAGCCTATGATAAACCAAGGAAAGGAAGGAGAAACGTTTATAGACTGTGGATTTTGATTTTTTGTGATTCGGCGTTGAATGATAGAAAAAACTACGACTGTTGGGATGATAACAAGGGTTCGGGTGAGTTTAACAGTGGTAGCGAAATCACCAGCAGCTTCACTAAAGGCGTATCCAGCTGCTACAACGGAAGAAGTATCGTTTACAGCTGTTCCTGTCCACAGACCATATGCAAGATTCGAGAGATTTAGATATCGACCCATGATAGGAAAAGCAATAATCATGAACATATCAAAAATAAAGGTAGCACTTAGCGCATATGCAATATCTAAATCATCCGCATCAATGACTGGGGCAATTGCCGCTATTGCTGAGCCACCACAAATACCGGTACCAGCGGAGATCAGATTTGATAATTTCCAATCAAGGCCTAGAAATTTACCAATAAAATAGCCACCTCCGAAACAGGTAAAAAGGGTAAAAAATAGTACTGACAAGGAAAGTTTACCAACATTGAATATTGTTGTTATATTTAAACTCGCTCCCAATAATACAATAGCAAATTTTAATAGTCTTTTAGAAGTGAATCTAATGCCAGCATCTAAGATATCCTGTTTTTTTCTAAAATAATTAAATAAGATGCCTAAGAATAGAGCAATTACTGAGGCACTCACCAGAGGTATGGGTAATAGGCTTTCTAAGAACTTTGCAATTATCGCGAAAAGTAAAGCGATGCTAATCCCGGGGGCTAACTTTCTAAGTTGAAAAGTATTCAAACGATCTTCCTCCCATCTGAATGTATTCTTACATAAAAAGATGATAAAATACAATTATTAAAAATTATAAATTAATAACAAAAAGGAATGGAAAAACAATGGATCAGCGATTAATGAGCTTCTTGAGCCTATGTGAGACCATGAATTATCGAAAGACAGCAGATTTTTTACATTTAACTCAACCGGCTATAACTAAACAAATACAGTCTTTAGAAAGTGAATATGGTACAAAACTATTTAGATATGATGGAAGAAAGTTACAGCGGACAGACAAATCTTATCTTATGGAAAGTTATGCTCTTTCTGAGAAAATTAATTACCAACAGATTATCGAATTACTCAGTACTGAAAACAAGGAGAAATTACGGGTAGGATTGACAAAATCGATTGGTGAATTTGTTATTCTTGATTATTTATTAAATTATTTTCAACGAACTCAGGAGCTTGTGGATATTCAAATTAATAACACTAATTTTTTACTTCATCAATTAAAAAAGAATGCATTGGATTTTGTGGTTTTAGAAGGAAGCTTTGACAAAGAAAAGTATGCTTATCGACGATTATCCAATGAAATATTTACTGGAATTTGTTCCAATGGACATTTTTTTGCAAATAAAAAGGTCGACATTGATGATTTGTTAAATGAGAGATTATTTATCAGAGAAATAGGCTCAGGAAGCCGGAATATCTTAGAGAATCTACTCGGAATAAAAGGTCAATCCATCGATAGATTTAAGGATTGTGTTTCAATAAGTAATATTCATTTAATTAAAAAATTGATTGAGAAAGATTTAGGTGTGACCTTCGCTTACCGGAAAATCTTAACTGACTATGATAATTTGACAACATTTGAAGTTTTGGGTTTAACCACCTTTCATGAATTTAATATTGTAAGCATGAAGAATACCCATGGATTAGAACAGGCACTTAATTTTTTTAATGAACTATAAATCGCATAAATAGTAGTTATTTCTAATATTTTATCATAGGATTGGGATTGAGGAGATAAATATCTATTATCAGTACAGAAAGGTCCCCTTAAATCTGATTTAAGGGGACCTCTCATAAATATCGATAACCTTGATATAATTCTTATATATGGCCGATGATATATAATATTTTATGCTATCCTCTCATTTTGAAGATAATAATATATAATTAACAAAATTAGGTGTATAGAAGAATGAAAATCTTATAGGTTTTTAAAGATTTTAGGATTTAGTATTTCAATAATCTTTAATGCTAAAGCTTTTGCATTTTGATAATCTCGATAATCCGTAAAACAATAATGAGAATGGGCATAGCGAACTGGTATCCCTATCACGATACAAGGAATTCCATTTTTAGACATAGAATATGCAGCACCATTGGTGCCTCCACCTTTACGTACGGAACGTTGAAGTGGTAAATTATATTCTTTAGCTAGTTCAATTGCAAAACGCTGGAAACCAGGATGAGTAATCATAGAAACATCATGGTGTCTTAACATCGGTCCTTTCCCCATGGCCGATTGGATTTTATATTTCGGGGTGAAAGTATCGTCAGCTGGACATCCTTCAAAGACAATAGCTATATCAGCATCTATTTGTTGTGCTGCTACAGTTGATCCCCGTTCGCCCACTTCTTCTTGACTAGACAATACAGCTTGTAAAGCAATCTGATTATTGTTTAAATTTTCTGAATAGGTTCTGTATGTATCTAATAAACAAGCACAGCCGATTCGGCAATCAAAAGCTTTACCTAGGAAGAGATGGTCATTCAAAGCTTCAAATTCTACGTCTGGAACAATGGGATTACCTATCTCAATACCGAGGGATTCAGTTTCTTTTTTGGAGCTGGTTCCAACATCAATAACCAATTTGTCAAAAGAAAGAGGGGCTTTTTTCTGTTCTTCTGTCATAAAGTGCGGAGGTATGGACGCTGTTATGCCTTTTATTTTGCTACCTGTATGACTCTTTATAATTACAGTATGAGCTGGAACATTGTGAACATCCCACCCTCCTACAGGAAGGAAATCAATCATTCCGTTATCATGGATGGCTTGAACAACAAAACCGACTTGGCGGATTTTATAATCAACTTAGCCACCGCTAAAAAATAAAAAAAGCTGTAAATTTCAAGTATAAGTTACCCGAGGTGGCTAACTTATACTTGAAATTTACAAAAGAAATTAAAACAAATAGAAAAGAAAGATTTTATTAAAGGAATAACTATCGGTGCAGTACTGTTTCTAGCGTATTTTTTCCAAACTAAAGGTTTAGAATTTACAACTACATCAAAAAATTCATTCTTGACAGCTGTTAATGTGGTTCTGGTTCCTTTTATTGGCTGGATAGTTTTACGAGAGTCTCTTTCTAAAAATGCTCTCCTAGGAGCGTTAGTTTCATTAATCGGGATTGGTTTCACTTCTTTTGCAGGTGGAGTGGGAGAATTAGGCTTTAATTTTGGCGATATTTTATCATTAATTGGAGCAGTATTCTTTGGGGCTCATATTTTCTTTACAGATTTCTATGGTGGTAAAATGTCAAATTGGATGGTAATGTTGTTGCAAATGGGCACAGCTGCTATTTTAAGTTGGATTGCGACTATTTTCTTTGGAGAGACACATTTGACGTTTACTACAGAATCAATGATGGCAATTTTGTATATTGGTGTTATAACAACATTGGTCGGTTATGGAATACAAACGGCCTCACAGAAATATACAACCAGTGGTGAAGCAGCTGTGATACTGTCAACCGAAGCGTTTTTTGGAATGTTAACAGCCATTGTTATTTTAGGAGAACCTGTATTGACAAATATGATTATAGGAGGTATCTTGATTTTCTGCGGAATCCTGGTGGTGGAATTGAAACCCATTAAGGAGAATCTGCCTAAATAATACGTATGGTCATTCATTCCGGAAAAGGAGATTAAGATGAAAATTGAACACATAGCTATGTACGTCAATGATTTGGAAAATACGAAAGAATTTTTCGAAAAATATTTTAATGCCAAAGCAAATAGACTCTATCACAATCAGAAGACGGACTTTCGCTCTTATTTTCTTTCCTTTGAGGATGGGGCACGGCTTGAAATAATGAACCGACCTGAAATGGTTGATGCTGAGAAGGCGCTAGCTAGAACAGGCTTGATTCATCTGGCTTTCTCAGTAGGAAGTCGTGACAAGGTCGATGCTTTGACGGCCAAATTAAAAGCAGATGGATTTGAGGTCATCAGTGGGCCCAGAACAACTGGAGATGGTTATTATGAGAGTTGTGTCGTGGGCATTGAAGGCAATCAAATTGAAATTACGGTTTAATTGAATATGGAAAATATAAAAAAATTCCCGACTTACTACAAAGATTAGTGAGTTGGGAAGTTTTTGTTTGTTGGCTTTTGTTCTGTAGAATATAAAAAATACAGAATTATGATTAATAAAGTATTTATAGATTTGAGTTGCGAGTTACGAATTGATTAAATTAATTACTGTTCAGTCGGATTAGTAATGGAACCTGTCATTTGGATTAAGGTCATAGGGTCGGCGTGGGATGTAATATAGACGACGTTGCCTTCTTGCCACGCCGCGACATTATCATGAAAGGTCGACGATGCCATTCTTAAATTAATTTGTCCAACGACTTCGGGCGCAGGGAGGGCGATTTTTTCAAGATATTGGACAATCTCCTGAGCGAGTGAAATGGGGTCGTCCTCATTTTGATTCAGGGATTGAATATTGAAACTCCAATTCCCTTCTTGCCAAGTTAAATACTTAGATCCAGCTGTTCCAGATTGGTATCCAGTGATTCCATAGCCTAAATCGACAGGTTCTCCATTTTCGTTAATAATTTGTTTGACCGCTTTTTGAGCCGTTTCGGCATCCTCATAAACCACTCTTCTAAATGAGGCAATCGGTTCGAGATCATTTAATTGCTGATCATTTAGTGGAATCGGGCTCTCTTCGGCATAATAATATATATCGAAATTAGCTCTATCAGCAGAATCGGATGTTGAGACGGCAAGATAGACGGGCGAATCTTCCATTAAGATTCGAGTGGGAAAGATTTGGCCAGGGTAGAGTCCATTCAATTCATTTAAGACTTGCTCAGCATGTTCTTTAGGCGAAATTTGTTCTGCTTCAACAATGACACTTGTTGGTTGATCTTGGAAAATGGGTGTAAAAGGGGCAAGCGAGACAATACTTATTGCAAGACATTTGCCAAACTTCTTCATATACATAACTCCTCATCTCCTTTGCTCCAGTCTAACGAAAAAGCAAAGGATTTTCGACGCTTATGAACTTATCTATAATTTGATATGGTTATAAAAAATAGTGCTATCATAGCCATAGCGAATCACGATTGGAAAAACAGAGTTAACTTTCAAAAAGCATAGCAATCACACCCAATCTCATCATTTCATTACATAAATTTAAGTAGAAAGAATCTTAGATAGATTAAAAAATTTCAAATCATTGGATTCTCTCCTTGAGAAGTGTAATAAATTTAACGAATTATAATTAAGTCTCAAATTCATTAATTTAGCTAAAAAAATAAAGCAAGTATTATTTTAAAGATGACTCCGGGTATAGAGGTATGCACATATACTTTAACGCTCAGTCTAACCTTTTTCTTCCGTGGGAACTTCAGCGTGGTATGATGAAGATGAATCAGATAACTATCGTTCGCATCTCAAATATAAACAAACATTCTTCAGATAAAGAGAGGTGAGTAGGTATGATTAAACATTTTGTTCTTATATATAGTTCGAGCCTAACGAATCGACGATTAGCATTTAAATTCAGTTCCAGTAAGGCTATTAGAAGTAAAGATTTACCAACAACAATCACAGACGATGTTTCTTTATACGGTTTTACTACTCATAGGATATTTACTGAAGATACGTCTATTCAGTCGATATATGAAAAGGATATGTTTTTTGAAGAAATTGAATGGTTTGAAAGATACGAAGATTTTTGTAAATTTCAAGTATAAGTTAGCCATCTAGGGTAACTAGCTATATAACTTTAATCCTCTCTGCCAGTGACGGCTTGACAATGAGCTGAGGCATGGTAGTTTGGTTCACTAATGGGTCATTGACCGCCTTACCAAGAAAACCATGCCGAAGGAGGCTCGTTGTCAAGCGGGCACGTGTGCGCGAGCTTGTCTTTCTTTATAGAAACAGCGTATGAAAACCTCATAAGGGGTCTCATAGTCCAAAACCTTGCGCGAATAATGGTTCATCCATTGTTGGATGCGGCGACAATCGGCTTCAGTCACGTCTTTCATTGAGGTTTCTTTGGGTAAAAAGCGTCGAATGAACCCATGTTGATTTTCACTGGTTCCTCGTTCCCAAGAGGCGTAAGGATGGGCAAAATAAACGGCCACGTCGTCAGCCAGTGTTTGACTCAACCCCGCAAATTCTAAGCCGTTATCCGCCGTAATACTCTTAAAGAGTAACGAAAAATGGTCGCTTGCGCGTGCTCGTAAGCTTTTGAGGGCGGCGTCCACCGCTTGAGCCGTCTTGTTCTCAATCTTTAGAATGACTTCAAAACGACTCAACCGTTCGACCAAGGTCAACAAGACCGGTTCATCTCTGCCTTTCTTGCCAATGACCGTATCAATTTCCCAATGTCCAAAAGTTTGACGGGTGTTAATTTCTTCAGGGCGTTCGTCGATGGACATCCCTAGGACTTTCTTATGGGGTCGAGTCTTCGGCGCGCTGACTTTGGAATGTCGTTTCAACTTTTCAACTAAATCAATATTTCGGGTCTGCATAATCTGGCAATCAATCCAATGATAGAGGGTCGTCGTACAAGGAATCAGACGCGGATCAATGTCGAGGACCTGCTTGGCGCGATGCACTACCACATCGGGTGACCACTTATCTTCTAACATCCGTTGATCGGCCCAATCGATAAAGACACTCGAATAGGCC
>NZ_FOEN01000011.1 GCF_900110675.1 Ignavigranum ruoffiae
AAATAGAATCGTTGATGACTATATCGAACAACCCAAATATAAAAAAGCTTGCGAGAGCTTGGATAGTGGCTTTGAAGATGCCTTTCAATATACCGTCATCGGGAATGGCTACACCCGACTGAAAAGCACCAATCTTCTTGAACGATTGAACCAAGAAATCCGTAGAAGAGAAAAAATCATTCGTATCTTCCCCAATCGAGCTTCAGCCAATCGATTAATAGGTACTATTCTTATGGACGTGCATGAAGAATGGCTTAGTTCGACAAGAAAGTATATTAAGTTTGATCAGTAAAAGACCGGTGAAACATTGTAATATATTTTACACAAGATTATGGACTTGACTAACAATCTATTAAATTTTTAAAGAATCTTATTTTCCTTATGGAATCCTTAAATTTGTATTTTATACTAAGTTTATAAAATGAAGAGGAGGTTCATTTATATGGACAAATTGATATTAGAAACAAAAAATCTTACTAAAACTTTTGGTAAACAAAAAGCAGTAGATAGTATTTCTTTAAAAATAAAAGAAAATTCTATATATGGATTGCTAGGACCTAACGGAGCAGGTAAATCGACTATATTGAAGATGATTACTGGAATGATTCATAAAACATCTGGTCAAATCTTTTTTGAAGGTCATGAGTGGAGTCGTGACGATTTATCAGATATTGGTGCCTTGATAGAAATGCCTGCCTTGTATGAGAACTTATCGGCTAGGGAAAATTTAAAAGTAAGGACACTCCTGTTAGGGTTGCCAGATTCTAGGATTGATGAAGTTTTGGAAATAGTAAGTTTAAAAGATACTGGTAAAAAGAAAAGTAGTCAATTTTCTTTAGGAATGAAACAAAGGCTAGGTATCGCCATTGCCTTATTAAATAATCCTAAGCTATTGATTTTAGATGAACCAACAAACGGACTTGATCCTCTTGGAATTCAAGAATTACGTGATTTAATAAGAAGTTTCCCAGAAAAAGGAATAACCGTTATTTTGTCTAGTCATGTTTTAGCAGAAGTTGAACAAACTGCTGACCATATTGGGATTATTAATAATGGAAAATTGCAATATCAAAACATTATTAATCATGATGACAATTTAGAAGAACTTTTTATGAATGTTATAAAAAGTGGAATGGGAGTGTAAAAAATGATAAATTATATTCTTGCAGAAAATTTAAAACATAAGGGCACTTTCTTGAAGAAGTTATTAGTTATTATGCCAATAACTTTAATCTTATTGTCACTCTTTCTTATGCCAAGTTATTTCACTACTAATTCCTATAACTGGTGGTACGTCATAATAATGCCTGCAACTTTTGCCTTAATCCCAGCAATGATGGATAGAAAAGAAAGTAGAAAATTAAACTACAGAGCAGTTTTTCCTCTAAATATTAATCTCAAAAAGTTATGGGTTTCAAAAATAATTACAGCATTTGTTTATATGAGTATTGCTGCTATAATTCATATGCTAGGAGTGTATATTTTTCAATTTTTAATTGGAGGGCAATTAACACCAAACTATGGATTTTCAACATTACTATTTGCTAGTGCCTTACTAATAATAACCAATATTTGGCAAGTCCCTCTATGTTTTTTCTTAGCAAAAAAATTTGGCTTTATAGCAAGCATTACAATAAATGCTGTATTAGGTTTAGCCTTAGGAATTTTGATATCTGACAGTGCTTTTTGGATTTATTGTCCATATTCTTGGGGAATTAGATTAATGATTCCTGTTATGCATATTCTACCAAGTGGTATTTTAATAGAAGCATCAAATCCAATGATATCAAACACATCGTTACTTATTCCTTGTATTTTATCTATATGTCTATTTACCTTACTAACAATGATAAGTGCAAAATGGTTTTCAAAACAAGAGGTAAAGTAATGATAAATATAATAAAATCAGAAATATACAAAATTAAAGGCACCTGGCTTCCTTGGATTCACATAGTCTTACCTATAGCCTATTCTTTACTATTTTATGTGGCATTAAAAACCACAGGATTAAAAAATTTTGAAGAAAGCGATATAATACAAACTTATTTTGTACTTTTAGGAGCGGTAATACCAATAATATTAAGTTTTATAAGTTCAAAAGTAGTTGATATGGAAATGGGTGCTGGAAATTTTCAAACGCTTTTATCTACTACAAAATCTAGAACTAAGGCTTATCTAGGAAAACTCCTTGTACTAGAATTGGGATTTGTTATTTCTATTGCTTTAGCTATTATAATTTTTGCAATATTAACAGGATATCAAAATATCTTAGATTGGTTTATTGAATTTTCCCTAATTGTTATTAGCAGCCTTTCTCTATACATGATTCATCTTTGGGTATCAATTGAATTAAGTAGTGGTGCATCTATAGGATTGGGTTTTCTAGAAACAATGATTGCTTTACTTTCAATGACTGCCATTGGCGATAGTATTTGGTATTTTATTCCTTGTACGTGGTCATCTAGACTTCCAGCTATGTATATTATTATGCGCAAAGTTTCGGATCCTTCCTATTTTTATAAGGAGTTGAGAATTTGGAGCTTTGTAGCCTTATTTATTATCTTAATTCTATTTATTTCCTCAATTATTTGGTTTAATAAGTGGGATGGGAAATCTATTAGTGAATAAAAGTTTTTAATTTAAAATTAGGAGGTGATAAAATGTCTTTAATTCTTGCAGTTGATGATGAGTTAGATATGCTTGAACTAATAAAAAATATTTTGAAAAAGAACAATCATGAGGTCGATGTATATCAAAATCCTTTAGAGATTGATAATAGTAAACTTAGTAAATATGATTTGATTCTACTTGATATTATGATGCCAGGTATTGACGGAATTAGTTTCTGTAAGGATATTCGAGCTAAAGTAGACTGCGCTATTCTTTTTTTAACGGCAAAAACTATGGAAGAAGATATAGTTGAAGGCTTATTAATTGGAGGAGATGATTACATCACAAAACCATTCGGTGCAGCAGAACTCCTAGCTCGTATAGAAGCACATTTAAGACGAGAAAAAAGAGAACGACACACTAGTCTAAATCTAGGCGGGATTCGTTTTGATTTATCTTCCAATGAAGTCTTTGTAGGAGATGAAAAAGTTCATTTGACAAAATCTGAGTATCAAATTTCAGAACTACTAGCAAAAAGAAAAGGACAAGTATTTTCAAGAGACCAAATATATGAGCTTATCTTTGGATTTGATGGTATAGGAGATGCATCTGCAATATCGGAACATATAAAAAATATTAGGGCAAAATTTCAAAAATATGATGAAAATCCAATTGAAACAGTATGGGGGATCGGATATAAATGGAATTAAAATCAAAAGATCAATCTCTTAAACATATACTTTTTAAATACTTGTTAAGTATTGGACTAGGACTAGCAATCTCCGTTTTATTAATCCTAGCTTTTATATCCGCTTCTTATCAATTTAAGTGGATATTTCCAGCAAACCATACTGAGAGTTTAATTCTTGAAAAAAGGACAGACATTTCCACTTCAAAAAATTTTGAAAAATCATTGTTACCAAACAATACTTCTTATCTATTTTTATCAAAAGACGAAAAAGTTTTAGAAACAAATATGAATAAGAATATCCAAGATATAGCCTTTAATTATCATAAGGGGTCTGGTTATTCTAATGCCAATTTATATTTTATGGAAATACAAAGATCAGATGGATATGTACTTGTAGCTTATAACCTAAAACCTTATTATAAAAGTCCTTGGATGCAAAAAAATCTACCACAAATAAATATTTTATTGCTAATTTTACTGATAATATTTTGCCTTATTAGTATTGTTACCACCACATTAATTTGGGCAAAGAAAATATCAAAAGAATTAAATCCTTTGCTAGAAGCTTCGGAAGAAATTGGGAAACAAAACTTAGACTTCCAAGTTAAAAAGTCAAATATTCAGGAATTTAATGCTATATTAGATAGTTTAGAAAAAATGAAAATAGGATTAAGTGAATCTTTAAGGACAAAATGGAGAGAGGAAGAGAAAAAAAGAAATCAGATTTCAGCATTAAGCCATGATATAAAGACTCCTCTTTCAATTATTAAGGGAAATTCAGAGTTATTGGGAGAAACAAATCTAACAGAAGATCAGGAAAGCTATCTAGGTTATATTAGGAAAAACACAAACCGTATTGGTAAATATATTGAAACCTTAATGCTTGTTAATAAATCTAACCAAGCAAATGAATTAAACTTTACTCAAATTAGAGCAAAAGAATTTGTAGAAAACATTGAAAAACTAGCTAAAGAATTCACATCGACTTATAAGTTAAATCTTTTAGAAGATATTAACTATGATGATTATGTTTTAATAGTAGATTTAAAAAATTTTGAACGAGCCTTTCTAAATATTCTGAGTAACGCCGAGGAGCAAAGTCCTAAAAACTCAACTATTAAATTAATTATATGCTCCAAAGCTGATAAGCTCGAAATATCAATACTCGATCAAGGACATGGATTTACACGTGAAGACCTATTATATGCTACAGATCAATTCTATCAAGGAGACAAAAGTAGGAATTCAAAAGAAAACTATGGTATCGGATTATTTGTCGCCGAACAAATTATTAAGATGCATGGAGGAAGTCTTGTTTTAGAAAATAGGACTGATAAAATAGGTGCAAAGGTCAGCATATTATTACCTGTCAAGAATACTCTTATATAGGGTATTCTTTTTTTTATTCATAAATTATATATGAAAATACTAAGTTTTTTTATCAGTTTTTTCACTCTTAGTAATGTAACTTATTTCCAAATTTATAGTTGATTTTATTGGATGAATTTTTGTAATTGCCATACTAAATACCATAACTTTCTTTTGATTTATTAAGAAGTATGGAATGTATATCCCATATCTCTTTGATAATTTTTCTATTTGTTTATTCATTAATTCAATTTCATTTTTGTAAATAACACCAGTGGTATTAGTTGCCTTTGCAATCTGATTTATATTGTTTGTTGTATTTGAAAGTAACCATTGGAGATGTCTAAATAAATTAATCCTCATAATATGTACGCAAAAAGACCGCAGTTTTTAAACTACGGTCTTATTTTTGTCCAAATGTAAACCACTTGGAACTATTATTCAATTTATTCTTTTTAACAAATGTTCCCATTTTAATCCCAGTTACAGTTTTTAATCTTCTGTAACCATTGATTTTACAAGGTTTTTAATTTTTTTGCGACTATTCCCATTCTATTGTTGCTGGTGGTTTGCCGGTAATATCATAAACAACGCGGTTAACGTGAGGGACTTCGTTGACGATTCGCTTAGAGATTTCAGCTAAGACATCCCAAGGAATTTCAGCAAATTCTGAAGTCATACCGTCAATCGAGGTTACTGCGCGGATGCCGACCATGTGATCATAGGTTCGACCGTCTCCCATGACGCCGACCGAGCGCACGCCAGGAAGAACGGTAAAGTATTGCCAAATATCACGTTCTAGGCCGTGTTCCGCAATCACTTCGCGCAAGATGGCATCTGATTCACGAACAATATTGACCTTCTCATCAGTGATTTCACCTAAGACCCGAATTCCCAAGCCTGGACCTGGGAAAGGTTGGCGCCAAACAATCGAATCTGGCATACCTAGAGCCGTTCCTAAGGCGCGGACTTCATCTTTAAATAAGGTGTTTAACGGTTCAATCAATTCAAATTGCATATCTTCAGGAAGGCCACCGACATTATGATGGGATTTAATAGTCTGTGCGGTTTCGGTTCCTGATTCGATGATATCTGTATAAAGGGTACCTTGAGCAAGGAAATCAATGCCTTCAAGTTTGGCCGCTTCATCATCGAAGACCCGGATAAATTCGTTACCGATAATTTTACGTTTTTGTTCTGGATCGGCCACACCGGCTAATTTAGCAAAGAAGCGATCTTTAGCATTAATATGAATAATATTTAGTCCGAATTGACCTAGGGAAGTCATTACATGGTCTGCTTCATTCTTACGTAAGAGTCCATGATCGACGAAAATACACACCAATTGATTACCGATGGCTTTTTGCAGTAGGACACCGACTACGGAGGAATCTACCCCGCCGGATAAAGCTAAAAGGACATGGCGGTCGCCAACTTTCTGACGGATTTGCTCCACTTGTAAGTCGATGAAGTTCTCCATGTTCCAATCGCCATTGGCTCCACAAATATCGAAGACAAAGTTTTGTAACATCGTATTACCATGAAGGGTGGCGCGAACTTCCGGATGGAATTGAACCCCATAAATCTGCCGTTCAGGATTCTCAAAGGCAGCATAAGGTGTATGAGGAGTCGAAGCAGTGGTCACGAAACCTTCTGGAATTTGGGTAATCTTATCCCCGTGACTCATCAAGACCGTTTCTTCAGCAGCGAGGGCCTTGAAAAGACCGGTCTCGGTATTGCTAATACTAATTTGTCCTTGGCCAAATTCACGTTTAGCCGAAGCTTCAACCACACCGCCAAAGACTTGGGTGGTGAGCTGCATGCCATAGCAAACCCCCAAGACTGGAATGCCTAACTCAAATACGGCGGGATCTACCGTAAAAGCATCCTCATCATTCACACTGTGAGGGCCGCCAGAAAGGATTACGCCAATCACATTACCTAAGTCTTTGATTTCTTGGGCTGTTTTACGATGAGAGACTAATTCAGAGAAGACGCCCAATTCACGAATTCGGCGGGTAATCAATTGGTTGTATTGGCTACCGTAATCGAGTACGATAATTTTTTGAATTTCTTTTATATTTGTCAAACGAATTCCTCCCTAGAATTTTCTAACATAGATGTTGTCGATATAGTGGTCTTTAGTCTTATGCAGGATTAAGTCGGCCCTGTCTTTGGTTGGGGCGATATGTTGCTCCAGATTCGGCGTATTAATCGTATCCCAAATCTTATGGGCATAGGCCCGGGTTTCTTCCTTGGTCCAATGAGCCATCTCATAATAAAAGCTAGACGGGTCATCCTTAACCCGGTCAAAAATCACATCATAACGGTGGTTAAACCATTCAAACACATTCTCAAATTCCGCATCCACATAAATAGAGAAGTCAAAGAAATCGCGGACTGAAATCGGCGGATTTTCTGGAGTTTGTAGAACGACTACCCCTTCAACAATCAAAATATTGGGTTGGGGCATGGTAATTTTGCGGTCGGGTACAATATCATAAATTTCATGCGAATAAATCGGATATTCTAAGACGCCGTCACTTTGTCTAACCTTATTGACAAAAGCCTTCAAAGCTTCCATATCATACGATTCTGGAAACCCTTTGCGGTCTAAAATTCCGTGATCTATCAAGTATTGATTGGGATAGAGGAAGCCATCCGTATTCATCAGTTCAACTTGTTTTTGCGGATAGACTTGGCGGAGTAAGTCGCGCAAGACTGCAGCGACGGTACTCTTACCTACTGAGACGCCTCCTGAGATTCCAATCACGAAGGGTTCCACCCGTCTTGGTGCCCGTAAATAAGCTTGTTGTTGATAATTTAACGCTTTGATATGGTCAATTGAAATCCCAATAAACTCAAGTAAAGGAGCGTAAACTTCGGCAATCTCAGCTTGTTTAATATAATCGCGGGACACTGTTAAGTTATCATAAGCTGAACTCGATTTAAATGACTGCCATTCCTCTCGAGTATATCTATCGAAAAATTCCACTCTCTGTACCTACCTTCACACATATTACATAGATTATCGACATTAGCTATATTCTATCATACCCCTTTGGCAGATAATAGAAGCAATTCTCCTGTTTTTGTAGTTTATTAGAAGCACTAATAAATAGACCACAAAGTCGGTACCAATCTCATTCATGCGCTCAGTCTTGAGACTGAATTCTGCCTTTATCATTTTAAAAGCCTTGGAGATAGTATATAATACTAAAATGAACTAATACCCGTCAGTGAATCTATAAGGAGAGTTACATGAATTTGGAAGAACAAAGCCATTTGGTGGCCCGTCATCAATTGGACAGTGTCAAGCATCATCCCGTTGGTGTGGGGAAAGCCCACAGCAAAATTATCTTGATGGGGGAACATGCTGTCGTCTATGACTACCCGGCCATCGCCCTACCCTTCAACAAAGCTTCCATGGAAGTGGTAGTCACACCAAGTCTTACACAACACCACAGCCTGGCCAGTGATTATTACCACGGACGGCTTGATCAGGCACCGGAGATCTTAAAGAATATCCGTCACGCCTTAAATCTAACCTTGGAAAGTTTTAAATTGAAGAAAAATCCGCTCCATATCAGTGTCCAATCGACCATTCCTGTGGGCCGCGGTATGGGGTCCTCCGCAGCAGTCGTAGTGGCCATGGTCCGAGCTATCTGTGATTTCTATGCTGTTGATTTGACACCCTATCAACTTCAATTTATTGTCAATCAGGCCGAAGTAATTGCCCATGAATCGACTTCAGGCATTGACACTCTGATGGCTTCCAGTGATTTGCCAGTCATCTATCGCAAAAGTCAACAAGCACGGACCTTTGAATTTGACCTCCCTGCCTATTTAGTCGTTGCCGATTCTGGGCAAGAAGGTCGAACTAAACAAGCAGTCGGCCATGTTCGCCGATTACGTGAGGCAAATCCTCAGTTCGTTGAGAATACGATGGATTCGATTGGTAACTTCGTCCAACAGGCCTATGAAGCGATACAAGCTGGCGATATTAATGAACTAGGCCGCTTAATGACTTATAATCACTATTATTTGAATCAGCTGGAAATTTCTAACACCTTGTTAGACCGAATTGTAAATAGTGCCTGGTTAGCTGGGGCCCTAGGTGCCAAGCTAACCGGTGGGGGGCTAGGTGGCTGTGTGATTGCCCTAGCGGACTCCTTGATTTCAGCCAAATTAATTGAAGAAGCCATGTTGGAAGCTGGAGCTTCCAAAACTTGGTCGATGTCGTTAAAAAGAAAGGGGTAAAGATGACTGCCATGCAACAAGTTGCTTATCGGGCTCATACTAATATTGCCCTGATTAAATACTGGGGCAAACGAAACCGTCAGTTATTCTTACCTATGACTTCAAGTTTATCTCTGACCTTAGATGCTTTCTATACCGAGACGCGAGTGAGCATCGAGCCAAACTTGACTCAGGATTGCTTTATCCTGAATGACCAAGTTCAAGCCGACGATGAAACTCAAAAAATTTCTCACTTTATCAATTTATTTCGACAACAAAGTGCCATTCAAGACCCCGTACTAATAGAATCGACCAACCATGTGCCGACCGCTGCTGGACTTGCTTCATCGGCGTCGGCTTTTTCTGCCTTAGGCTTGTGTTTGAATGACTTATTAGGCTTAAATCTGGATACTAAAACTTTATCAACTTATGTTCGACAAGGTTCAGGTTCAGCCACACGCTCGCTATTCGGTGGCTTCGTCCTTTGGCATGCGGGGCAGGGAAGTAACACCACTTCTTCTTATAGTGAACAGATTGATCCAGCCGATTGGGATATCCATATGTTGGTCATCGCGATCAATAAGGGCAGTAAGGCCATCTCTAGTCGGCAAGGAATGGAACATACGGTTCAAACCTCGCCCTTCTATCAACTTTGGCCCCAAGAAGTCGATCAAGATCTACAAAAGATGCTGGGGGCAATTAAGGCTCGAGATTTCGACCAAATTGGCCAGATTGCTGAGCATAATGCGATGAAGATGCACGCAACCATGTTAGCTGCTCAACCAAGTTTTACCTATTTCCAACCGGATACAGTCCGTGCGATTCAGCTGGTCCAAGGCTTACGCCAAGAAGGCGTTTCCTGCTACTTGACCATGGATGCGGGGCCGAATGTCAAGGTGCTTTGTCAATCACCGTCCATCCCCATTCTTCAACAACGCTTGAGCCAGTACTTCCGTCCAGACCAGCTCATCCTAGCCCATCCTGGACCAGGTCCTAAGAAATTGGAGGAAATCTAGTATGGAGACGATCTTAAGTCAAAAACAGGCGCCTCGACCAATGCAGACGACGTTTAAAGCGCCAGGGAAGCTCTTTCTGATGGGTGAATATGCCATTCTCAACCCTGGCCATTCGGCTCTACTCATGGCCGTCGACCGTTATGTCCATTGTCAGGTTGATGATCAAGCCCCGGATCAGCCCAGTCAATGTCATTCTGATTGGCCGGGAATGGATGTCTTATGGGTCAAAAAATCGGCTTCTTCTGCTAAGCTCGAATTCAAAAGCCAGAACTTGATCGCGTGGTCTTATGTCATTGAAGCTATTAAGCTAATAGCTGACCTAGCCGAAATTCAACAATTACCTTGGCGCTCCTTCAACTTGCAGATTCAGTCTGATTTGCATAATCAAGCCGGACGTAAATATGGTTTGGGTTCCAGTGCTGCGGTTACCGTCGCTGTCATCGGAGCCCTGCTTAAATTTCAAGGGCTTCAATTCAACTATCCAGCTTTAGCTCGATTTAAGTTGGCCACCCTGGCCAGTATTCAGGCTGGTTCAAACGGGTCAATGGCTGACATCTCTACTAGCTCCTTTGGCGGTCTCGTCTATTATCAACGCTATGACGCTGACTGGTTAGACCAGCAATTAGCTACAGGTAAATCGTTAACTTATCTCTTATTTGAAGACTGGCCCGCTTTACAAATTAAGAAGCTTGCTCTGCCCAGCCCAGTACAATATCAAATTGCCTGGACAGGCCAACCTGCTTCCACTCAGAACTTAGTTGCCGATTTAAAAGAGAAATTGGTAAGTCAACCAGAGCCTTTTCTACGCTTAAGTCAAGAGATTCATGTGCTGGTCCAAAAGGCGAAAGTTGCCTTGGCTGATGAAGGAACGACCGATTTCCTAACTTTGATCCAAGCCAATCAAAAAGTCTTAACTCAACTGGCTATTAGCTATCAACTGCCCATAATCAGCTCTCAACTCGCCGACTTCCTTGATGCTTGCCATCAAGCAGGTTGGGTAGGCAAAATCTCAGGTGCTGGCGGAGGCGATTGTGGCCTCGCTTTTGCCGATAAAGGGAAATTGACTGATCGCTTACATCAAGCATGGCAAGAGTTTGGTATTGAAACCTTAAACTTCAAGCAAGCGCCTAGTATCTCAGAATAAGGAGGGTCCTATGAATTCTCAAGAACCACAAATTGCTCAACAACGAAAGAACGATCATGTTAAATATGCCCTAGCTCAACAAGGACAACTTCGAGATTCTAACTTCGAAGAGATTCGCTTTGTCCACCATTCATTCAATCAGGTTGATTTCTCAAGCATTGACCTGTCAACTGAATGGGCCCAACAGCAACACGCCCTACCCTTCTATATTAATGGCATGACTGGCGGGTCACAATTTACTAAGCAATTCAACCGCAAACTCGCCCAAGTCGCTGCTGCGACTGGATTGGCCATGGCCTCTGGTTCTGTTTCTGCTGCTTTGAAAGACCCTTTGGTGGCTGACAGCTTTACCGTTATCCGCCAAGAAAATCCTCAAGGCTTTGTCTTAGCCAATATCGGTGCCCATCATGGGGTCGACAATGCTAAACGAGCGGTTGATTTATTGAAAGCCAATGCCCTACAAATTCATTTAAATATTCCCCAAGAGGTGGTGATGCCTGAAGGCGACCGTGATTTCACAACGTGGTCAGCTAATATTGAAAAAATAGTTGCCCAAGTCGGTGTTCCGGTCATTGTCAAAGAAGTAGGTTTCGGCATGAGCAAGGAAACCATCGAACACTTAATAGATCTCGGCGTTCAAACCGTTGACGTCTCCGGTCGGGGCGGGACAAACTTTATCAAGATTGAGAATGAGCGCCGTGACCAACTAGATTTCTCAGCCTTAGCTGGTTGGGGCCAAACCACGGCTGAATCCTTATTAGAAGCTCAGCCCTATCTGCAACAGGTTGAAGTCTTGGCTTCAGGCGGCATTCGCCATTACCTAGATATTATTAAAGCTCTTGCTTTGGGTGCACGAGCCACCGGATTATCAGGTCATTTCTTAAAAAGCGTTCAAGATCAAGGCGTCCAAGCCACCATTGCCATGGTAGATCAGTGGCAAGACAGCCTAAAACACATGCTTCTGCTACTAGGTTGTCAAAATCTAGACCAAGTGCGTCAGCTACAATTAGTCCTTGGCCCTACTCTACATCACTGGGCTCAAGCACGCCAATTAAATCTGCAAAGCTTTTATCAGGCCCATCAATATATTCCTTTTGAAAAGTAATCCAGTGACTTCATCGACAAAAATCTCCTGGCATAATGATTATACTGGGAGCCTTTCTGTCTATTGTCACACTTTCAAGATAATTACTAAAACAAATCCGAATCGATATACTCGCAAGATCCACGCAGCTTAACAGCTCTTGACTTAGCAACTTGTTGCTAAGAGCTGGTCTAGTGGAGCTAGACCGGAAAAGCTGTGGCTTTGGAGGACGATCTCTTGTCTGTATAAAGATTCGGATTTTTTGACTGAGATAGCTCAAGAGATTTATGCATCTACTATTCCTTTTTAGGTTCACCATTTTCTTTTTGTAAGCAAGTTGGCATTTATTGCATCCTAGTGCAAATTAGCTAGCCTTTACCCTTATCTTTCTTATAGTAAAAGAGAAAGGAGAGATGCAAATGTTAGATGCTCTACGTAAAGAACTCAAGATAGAACAAAGAGCAGGTTTCCCTTTTGTCTTTGGGGGTGCCTGCCTCGCTAGTCTTATTTGTCTAGTTTATTACTTACCTCTCTCACTCAGTTTACAAAATATGCTGACCTTATGCTTATCGCCTTTAATTTTAGTCTTCGCTTTAATCATGGGGCGTTACCTTCAACTTAATATTTTGGACCGAACCCACCCCTTAAGTTCTTTAGGTTTGTATTTGTCCATCAATCAAATGCTCTACCTACTCATTGTTTTGATTTCCTGCAATGCCTATCCTCAAGCCATGCTGCTTTTTTATGTCATTATCCATGCTGGGCACTTCTGGCCTTTTGCCTGGCTTTATAAGGTGAAAGCCTATGCCTATATGTCCGTTGCAATGACTCTCCTCAGTTTACCAATTCGCTTATTTTTTAATAATCAAGGGTTGGCACTATTTCTAATGACGACTTCATGGCTATTTGTGTTAGTATTATGGCAAGAATACAAAAATCAACAACCTAGGAGCCAATATGAAGCTGATTTACCATGAATCGACACAGATTCCCCTCGAAGAAATTCATATCCATGCCCACCCAGCCAATCAAGACCTTGCCCAGAGTCTAACTTTAAACAAGCAGATAAAACAGCTAACTCTGGTCAATCCGGTCAACAACCGTCAATATCTATGCCCTTTACACTTGATTGAATCCTTTGAAGCGAACGGACATTATTGCGAAGTCCAACTCTTGGATGATCGACGTTTGATCTTTCCGCAACGACTCAAACAATTGACCGGTCTCTTAGACCATCGCTTTTGTCAGATTAATCAGTCCCAATGGATTCAGTGGCAAGCCATCGAAAGTTTCACTGTTGAAAAGCATGCCCGTCTCCAATTGATAAGTACCAGTCAGCGTAAGTATATGGTCAGCCGCCATTATGCCAAATTCATAAAGGAGCGCGTTTATGGTCAATAAATCTTTGTTCCAAAATATTAGCCTAAAATTTATCGCCACGCACTCAGCCTTAATTCTAATTCAAAGCCTCTTCTTCGACCAAGACCATGCCTATCCCTATCTGGCTCTGAAGTTATTTGTCATCAGCCTAATCCTGTCTCTTACCTTTGCTCTCTTTTACCCTTATTTGTGGCAACGGTCGACTTGGCCTGCATGGTTGAATATCCTGATAGCTAGCCTCGTAAACTGGCTGGCTGGCATCCTCATTATTTATTTACTCTCAGATGCACTATTCCAGTATATCCGACCTTATTTATGGCTCATTCTCATAATAACCCTGATGATTCATTCTGCCATCTTCTATGCTTTTAGCTATTACCAAAACCAAAACTTAGCCAAACAATTAAACAAACAGTTAGCTAAATATCAAAATCAGTAGAGTAACTCATTGAATCACTAACTATTTTAATACTCAACATTTATATTTCAGATGCTTTGCGAAATAAGGCGATTTCGTTTAGATAGCTACCCTAGTAAACAATTGAGGTGAGGTTAGTATAAGCGTATTAATTTCCATAACAAATCCGAATCGAGATACTCGCAAGATCCATTTAATAGCATTAAAGATGGTCTCTTGTTTGTATTCTGATTCGGATCTTTACTTTTCTGATTTGCTCATTTATCTTAAACTTTTTTTACAATAGGTTAGAGTTCTACTTGAGGTTGATCAGCTGTGATTTGTTGAATTTTCCCACTGACCCCTAAATGTTCAGCAACACTTTCCTGCAAAGCAACAATCGCTTGCCGTGCTCTTTGGACTTGTTCTGGGTTAATCGCTTCGATAACTAGCACAGCTCGTTCAGTCTGCGCTTGCAGCATGGTTCTTTGGGCTTCGCGCCAATTAAAACAACGACAAATCGCTCCTGCTTGATCTAGATAACAGATTTCGCCAGGCAAGGCTGGAGCATCCTCCTCAGCACCTAAGGGATAGAAGCTCTCTCCACCTTGAGCCATGCCCAAATGCATATCGCCCTGGATCTGATCAATATCTTCGCCCCCACAAGGAACGCCGTAAGTTAAGGAAATCGCATTATATAAATCTACCAAAGGCAGAATAGGAGTAAATTCACGGTCTTGGTCCACCCGTTTCAACAGGGCTTCGATGGATGAGCGTGCACCTTTTTTGGTCTTAAATTTCTGAAAAGCCTGCCGCCAATCTTGGACGACCGAATTTTGACTGAAAACCTCTTCGGTCAGAAACTCTTTCGCAGCTTCTTTCCCCTGATCTAAGAGTGCTTGATATTCTGGCAATTGATCTTCCCGGGGATGATTATCAATTCCCTCAACCGCCAAGATTTCTAATTCAGCCTCCGGAAATAATTCCCAGAAAGTTTGATCAACTATAACTTTGGTCATCTTAACCCCTCCTTGACATAATTATACAAGATGCATAATGTTGGTCGCAATGGTAAAGTAAATGATTAAAGCGACCGCATCGACAATCGTGGTAATTAACGGAGAGGCCATCACCGCTGGATCTTGTTTGGCTAACTTAGCCAACAAGGGTAGCAGCCCGCCGATTAATTTAGAAATAACGATGGTACATAATAAGGTCGCGGAGACGGTCATGGCAATGAATGGATTGGTACCATCAAAGAGAATAATTCGGAAGTAGTTGACAACCGCAATAATCGCACCGACAATCAAGCCAACCCCCGCTTCTTTGACCATGACTTTAAAGAAATCATGGACAGTAATTTCATCCAAAGCTAAAGCACGGATCACTACAGTCGAAGATTGTGAACCAGAGTTACCACCAGAATCCATTAGCATAGGGATATAGGCCGCCAAAATCACACTCGCCGATAGAACTTTATCGTAGGCTTGAATAATATTCCCGGTAAATGTTGCCGAAACCATCAAAAAGAGTAACCAGAAGACCCGTTGCTTGGCTAATTGCCAAGGTGTTTGGTTCAAATAATCCAAATTAGAGACTTGAACCCCTTGCATCAAACTATAGTCTTCGTGAATTTCATCAGCAATAATATCCAAAATGTCGTCCGCAGTAATAATTCCGACCAGACGACCTTCCAGATCAGTCACTGGTAAGGCCAAGAAGTGGTAGCGATTAATCAGATTGGCAGCTTCTTCTTGGTCGATCAATGTTTGCACCGAAATAATGTCATAGTTAATCACATCTTCGATATTATCATCTTCTAAGCGAATCAAATCTGCTAAATAAATATAACCAATCAACTTACGAGTTTGGTCCAAGACATAGACCGCAGTTAAATGTTCATAACCGGCGTTGGATTGACGGATTTTCCTTAAAATACTGGCCCGATCATCACCTTGATGAACGACGACAAAATCGACACTCATGAGCGAACCTACACTCTCTTGCGGATAATTTAAGAGTTTATTGATTTGTTGGCGGCGATTAGGTTCAATGACCTGAAGCATCTTGGTCACAATATTGGAAGGTAATTCCTGCATCGCATCAACCAAATCATCAGAGTCCAATTCTAATAACAAATTGGTCATCTCAGGTTGGGTCATTTGCGAAATAATTTCATACTTTTTCTCCGTATCAAATTCGGCAAAGACCTCAGCCAAGGTTGCCTTATCCAACAAAGAGGCAGCGAGGGCTTGCTCATCAATGTCCATTTCTTCAAAATATTGGGCGATATCAACCGGGGTCATGGTTTTTAATTTATCTTGTAATGCTTTGAGTTCTTCGCGTTTCAATTCGAATACATTCATAATATTTCCTCCTCACAAATAAACCTGGCTGGGACCAGGCGGACTGGGCGGTTCTTGATCATTGATACTACGCTGCTTACTTGAATCCATCTGGTCACCTCCTGACACTTTGCGGACAAAGAAATATTTGGGCACAAAAAAAGCCCACACAAAGGTGAACTCGAAAACATTATATCAGCTATAACGTCTGAGCTTTAGCTTTGAAGGGCAGTGAAATTACACTATTCTATACCTTGTAATCGATAAAGACTGTTCGCCAACGCTGAGTGTCTCCACTCTCTTGCGGCAGTAATCCATATCCCTTCAGTAGCCTCACCTAACAATGACAGCATAACACCTCGACCCAGGCAGGTCAACACTCGCAAGGAAAAAATTACCGAATGCATCACAATATTTCGGCTTAGTAATATAGAAATCGTTTTTAATACTTTCCCGTCCTGAATAATCCTTTTACTTAAAAACGGAGACTCAGGTAAATGGACAGCAAAAAAGCACTTGCCAGCCATCTTTTAAGTAGGTTAGCAAATGCTGAATGCTTCATGGCATCATCGATTCAATCTGCAGAGTCTTATTGCAAATATACTCCCCTAGTGCAATCCCATATTTACTCCAATGACCCAAGGATTTTCTCGAATAATTTAGAAAAGATGCCCTTCACTTAACAATCGACGACACGATAGGTATGGCGATACTTCTTTAAAAAGCGTTCGAAATCTTTAAAGACAATATTTAAAGTCATTGTGTTGATAAAGGGATGAACACCAATGGTGGTCGATTGATCCACTGCTTGGTCGACGATCAATTCAATTTTATGATCATCATCGAACATCAAACTCAACGGTGTAATCGTTCCAGGTTCAACTCTAAGGAGCTCGCGCACCTGGTCATCGTGGGCGAACGATAATTTCTTCTCACCGAGGACGTCAGCCAGATGTCCTAAGTCGGCTTGTTTCTCATCATGGAGCAAGACCAAATAAAATTGCCGCCCCTTCTTGTTCTTCAGGAATAAATTCTTAACTTGCTGACCAGGTAGAGTAAAAACCTAAATTAGCCACCGATGTAATCGGGACATGATCCAGTTGTTCATAAGGAATCGCTAAATCGGCTAAGACTTGAAAGGCTGCTTCCTGACTTGCTAACACCCTGTCACCTCTTCTCTATTGTTATCAGACAACATTTTATAAGAATATAGCCTTCAACTGTAAGTAATCTTCCAAGCCATACTTGCCATTCTCGCGGCCAAGACCCGATTGTTTGTAACCACCAAAAGGCGCCTTAGGCGAACGTGGGCCGTCGTTAACAAAGATGTTGCCAGTCTGTAATTGATAAGCCACTTCAAGGGCTTGGTCGGCTGGACCGACGACTCCTCCAGATAGGCCATAAATTGAATCATTGGCTATGGCTATAGCTTGAGCTAGATCTTGGTAGGTTAGCACACAAAGGACTGGACCAAAGATCTCTTCTTGGGCGATCCGCATGGCATTATCCACCGCAACAAAGACCGTCGATTCAAAATAATATCCTGGTCGTTCAAGCGGATGGCCACCAATTAGAATCTCCGCGCCTTCTTCTTGACCTATTTCAATATAATCTTGGACCCTTTTCAACTGATCTGCTGAAACCAGCGGTCCTAAGGTCGTATCTTCCGCTAGCGGATCGCCAACGACGACTTGTTCTTGATAATAGTTGAGAATAGCTTCCTTCGTTTCTTCAAGGCACTCTTCAGGAACCAGTAAACGGGTCATCGCCGAACAGGTTTGACCTTGATTGTAAATCACTGTATCCATGGCTTTCTTAACAGCAAAAGTTAAGTCGCCACCTTTGAGATAGACCATGGCAGATTTCCCACCCAATTCTAGTACCAGTTGTTTGACCTGTGGGGCGGCCTTACTATATAAATTCTTGCCTACCTCGGTAGAACCGGTGAAAGAAATCAAATCAACATCCGGGTGGTCGGCTAAGTAATCTCCTACCTCTGAACCTGAACCTGTCACTAAATTGAAGACCCCAGCAGGTAGACCTGCTTGGTCAATAATCTCAGCATAAATTAAGGCTGTTAAAGGGGTATTAGAAGCTGGTTTGACTACCACGGTATTCCCCGTTAACAAGGCTGGCGTAATCTTTCGTTGAATTTGATTTAAAGGATAGTTCCACGGCGTAATACAGGCGACCACGCCATAGGGTTCCTTGACAACTTTAGCTTGATCAGCCATCTCTTCAAACTCAAAATCGGCTACCTCTTCAAGACTGGCTTTCAATTCTCTTAGAGCCAATCCCACTTGACCCGACCTAGAGAAAGAAATTGGCGCCCCTAATTCAGCAGCAATCACTTGAGCTAATTCTTCTTTACGCGCTTCAATTCCTTGGTAAATTCGTTCTAAATACCCGATCCGTTCCTCGACAGTCAAGGCCTTCCATGCTGGAAAAGCTTTCTGCGCCGCCTCAACAGCGGCATCAACATCATTATGATGACTCTTAGCAACCTGGGCGATGACTTTCTCGCTTGCGGGATTAATTACATCCATCAGCAAACCTGACTGAGCAGAAACCCATTGCCCTTTAATATAATTCTGATGTGACTTCATAACATTCCCTCCTTCAATTAGATTATACCTGGAAACAGGCTCGTCCTCTAACTATTTACTTTTTCAGTAAATAAAAGTTATTTTAAAACGGTTTCAGGCTGAAATTCTAGCTGATTCATGTATAATAGGCGTTACGAATAGTTCAAGGGGGGATTGTATGAATTTAGATCGCGATTTTTATCAGCAAATGCTGCATATTGCCATTCCAATCGCCATCCAAAACTTAATAGTATCCAGTTTAAATACCCTAGATACAGTGATGATTTCCACGCTGGGATCGGCTACCATTGCTGGCGTTGGTTTGGCCAATCAGGTCTTTTTCTTTTTAATGATGATTTGCTTTGGGATTGGGACAGGGTCGTCGGTCTTAATCTCACAATATCATGGACGCCGCGACTACTTTAATGTTAAACGAACCAACGGACTAGCGACTATTTTGGCCATGTTCGTCTCCTTAATCTTTACCGTGGTGGCTTTATTCTGGCCCAAACAAGTGATTGGCCTAATGATTCAAGATCCGCAAGTAATTACCGAAGGAGCTAAATATTTATCAGTGGTGGCCTTGTCTTATATTATTACTGGCTTTAACTTTGCCAATGGAATTTCTTTACGTAGTACCGGGAATGCTCAAAGTCCGCTGCATGCTTCGATTATATCTTTTGTCTTTAACGCCTTCTTCAACTATGTGTTGATCTTTGGGAAGTTTGGCTTTCCTCGGATGGGCGTCGTCGGGGCAGCTATGGGAACCATTATCGCCCGCTTAGCTGAAATGGCCGTCTTAATTTATTTGTCCAAGCGGTATAATGGCCCCTTAAATGGTAAGCTTAAAGATATGTTGGCCTTTGAC
The DNA here is from genome assembly GCF_900110675.1 of Ignavigranum ruoffiae. Taxonomy (GTDB): domain Bacteria; phylum Bacillota; class Bacilli; order Lactobacillales; family Aerococcaceae; genus Ignavigranum; species Ignavigranum ruoffiae. The sequence continues at coordinate 19,728 of NZ_FOEN01000011.1, forward strand.
CGTCCTTTCTTTGATAAATATATGCGCATTACCAGTCCAGTGATTGTCAATGAAACCTTCTGGGCTTTAGGACAAGTCCTCTATTCAGTGGCATATGCCATTGTGGGTACCGAAGCTACCGCTGCTATTCAAGTCGTCGTTGCAATCCAAAATATTGCCTTCGTCTTAATTCGCGGCCTATCGAATTCATGTTCAATAATGTTAGGTAATAGTATTGGTCAAGGCGAGATGGACAAGATATATACCTATGCTCTGCGTTTCTTAAAATTAGGCTTAATGATTGGAACCATTATCGGCCTCTTCCTCTGCTTGACCCCAAGCCTAACTCTATCTGTCTTTGGCAATCTCGAACCAGAAGTCAACCTGATTGCCCACGGCTTACTCCGCGTCATGGGAATCATCTTTATCTTTAAAGGCTTCAATTCTATCTTGATTGTGGGCGTGCTGCGTGGGGGTGGCGATACCAAGAAATCCATGATTCTAGAAATGAGTTCTGTGTGGTTAGTCGGCGTTCCGCTAGCTTTTCTAGGTGCAGCCATTCTTAAACTTCCGATTTACTATGTCGTAATTATGGCAGGAATGGAAGAAATTACTAAGATCATTCTGGGTATGCGTCGAGTCTTTTCTAAAGAATGGATTCACGAACTGGTCTAATCACCTTTCACTTCCAAAGTTCAATAATTAATTACACAAAAACTCACCATAAACCTTTCCTTGTCAAAAGTTTATGGTGAGTTTTCTTTTGTCTACTTGTTTTAAAAGTTTTAAATAGACGCATCATCTGTGCTTGCATCGTCAATGTGGCCACAATGACCAAAGAATTGTATACCAGCGCTATTATACGGTCGCATTACCGAATTTTTAATGTTTAAGAATCTGTAGCGTTGGCATTTACTTTTTACGACGTATGTATTGCCTTAGTCGGCAGACATTTGGATTAATTCCGAGAAAGCTAAGCGTATCAATGATTCATCCAATTGCTTACCAATCAATACAATTTGACTATCATATGCTTGAAGCCGATAAGCCGTCAAATCAAACTGATAAGCCACGTTCACACCTTGTAAGGCTAGCATTAAATCTCGGTCATTTAAGTTCACCAAGCCCTTATAACGGTAAAGTTGTCCTTGAGTAGTCATCAAGAGCCAATCTAACCATTGGAGAAATAAGTCTTCTTGCAAGACCTGATCAGTCTTCAGTACCATTGACATGAATCCATCATGGTCCGTTTGATGGTCATGGTGATGATTGTGATCATGACTTTCTTGGCAATGACATTCATGATTGTGATCATGATGGTGGCCACAATGTTGGCAGACTTCCTCTTTAGCTTCTGGTTCTAAGATGCGTTGGAAAAGGCGCAAGTCAAAGAATTGTTCTAAAGGAAAGTCCTCGGTTACCGTGAATACCCGGTCGTCTGCTAAAGGATTGATTTCCTTCAGTTGGGCTTTGATCTGCTCAAGCCGGTCAGGGGAAACTTGCTCGGTCTTGGATAGGAGAAAGCGATCGGCATAAGCAATTTGCTGATAGAATTCGCTAAAATCAGCCAAGATTTGTTCAAAATTTAAACAATCGATCAGCGTCAAGACACTATCAAAACGAAAAGCCTTGCTCAGAATCGGTGAGAGGCTGATGGTTTGTAAAATCGGTGCAGGGTCAGCGATGCCTGTGGTCTCAATAATCACATGGCTTAACGTTTTTTGATTATCTTCGAAATAACGACCAATGGCCGCTAGACTCTCGGCTAAATCTGATCTGAGACTACAACAGATACAACCATTATTTAATTGAAAGACTTCTTCTTGCGCTTGAATCAGCAATTGATGATCGACACCCACTTCGCCAAATTCATTGACGATAATCGCAATCTGATCCCGGCGATCGCCGACTTGATCTAAAATATTATTAATCAGTGTCGTCTTTCCAGAACCGAGAAAGCCAGTCACTAAGGTAATAGGAACTCCTAATATATTCATCGAACTACGACCTTTCTAACGTTTTGATTTTCTTATGATAACAGAAATCCAAGTTAAATGTAACTATTACCATTAATTTCTTATGACATTCCGCTGGCTCGCCGATTCTGATATCGATTATAAATAAAAGTAAAAAGAGTAGCCATAAAAATTAAGCCATAACCGAGCAGGGATAGCCCATCAGCTTGCTGCTGAAGGAAAAGATACCCGAGAATACCGGTAAAAATCACCGCCGAGTAATCGAAGATTGAGATTTCACTGGCCGGAGCAAATTTATAGGCATAAGTAATGCCAAATTGACCACAAGTCGCAGCAATTCCGGCAGCCAAAAGAATGGCTACTTGCTTTAATGACATGGGTTGAAATCCGGTTATTAATAGTAGTAAACAAACCAAACTTGAAAAGCCTGAGAATGAAGCGATAGTAATAGCACCAGTGACCCCTCTTTTATTTAATTGGCGGACACAGGTATAGGCCGCTCCTGCCATCACGCCACCCAAGATACCAATTAGATAAGGCCATAGGTGAGGTGAATCTAGACTAGGCTTGCTGACACAGACAACCCCTAAGAAGGCCGCGATTAAAGCAAAAATATGTTGCTTAGATATAGACTCGGCTAAGAATAAGGCAGAGAAAATCAAGGTCGCAAAAGGGGCGATTTTGTTAAGGACTGAAGCATCTGATATCAATAAATGATCCAAAGCATAAAAATTACAAAACAGACCCAAAGTGCCAAAACTTACCCGCATCAGCATTAACTTCCAAGGAATCAGCTCAGGTTGCTTCAATTCTTTAATCGGTTGACGACGATGACGACGAAATAAGGCCAACAAAGCGACCAAAAAAGCAACCAAATTTCTAAAGAGCGTCTTTTGAATGGTTGGCAAGTCCCCAGCCAAGGGAACAAATAAATTCATAAAAGAAAAGCCTAACGCTGAAAAAAGAATACATAAAATACCTTTAATACGATTTGACATATTATCTCCTAACTTCGAAAATTCAGACCTAAGAACGATTATTCTAATTCGAACGAATAGTAAAATAGACTTAACCCTTAGGAAAGGATGATACTATGAAATATCTTAACACAGCTCATAACATTCAAACAGGAGAATTTATTAAAGCCCTTTTCACTAAATCTACCCCTCTATATATTAAAGGAATGATTGCTTTTGCCTTAATTTATACCATCGTACCGGTAGATCTATTACCAGACTTCTTAGGTCCTCTCGCTTTCCTTGACGATGCGGTTGTTATTGGTCTCTTAACCAAGCTAGCCATGCACCTGTTGGAACGCCATCAAAATCAACAAATCACCGACCAAGGCCAAATTATTGAAAGCCAGTCAGTCAAATCATAAATAGGTACTTAGATTTTTACAACTGAATCATTTAATCTCGATGCAAAGTAAAATACCTGAATCAGATACGCCAGGGAAGCCCCGGATCCGATTCAGGTATTTCTATCTTTTATTTAAAGAAACGGTTGATTTCAATTTGAGCATTCTCTAGACTATCTGACCCGTGAATAATATTCTCACTAATACTGTGAGCATAGTCGCCCCGAATTGTGCCGGCTGGAGCTTCTAAGGCATTGGTTGGCCCCATCATTTGGCGCATACCAGCTACAACTTCTGGTCCTTCGACAATCATGCCAACCACGGGTCCAGAAGTCATATAGGCCGCTAACTCTGGGTAGAATGGTTTATCTAATAAATGGGCGTAATGTTCGCCTACAATCTCTTGGTCAAGGGTCATCATCTTAAGGGCAGTAATTTGATAGCCCTTGGCTTCAATCCGACTAATAATTTGCCCCATCAATTGACGACGTACTGCATCCGGTTTCAACATAATATAAGTTTGTTCTTGTGACATTCTTCAAGCTCCTTTATCCAAATATAAGTCCATTATACCGACTCTAGGAGCTGAAGACTAGGCCATAAAGTTTAAAAAATTCAAAGAATTCACTCGCCTATCTAAGAATAATAAACCGCTTTCTAATCCTCAGCCTGAATGCTGAAAGTATAGCGATGACCCTGGGTTAGGCTATGGTAGAACCCTTCTCCTTGATAGAGTTGAAAGACTTGGACACTTTGACGTTCAGCATCATCCGGATAAACATGTTGCACGAAAGGATTACCCGCTAACATCTCTTCTAAGCGTTCCTTGCCAACTGGCCGGACCACACCCTCAATCCGGATAACTTGAATCAGGTAGCCATCTTCTGACATAGCCGTAATGGCCACATTCGGATTGGCTTGAAGCTGTTGATAGAAATTAGTCTTAGGACTGGTCATAAAGAAAATTCCGTGTTCATTGGCTAGCCCGACATGCGCATGACGAGCGTGGGGCTTTCCTTCTTCATCGACTGTGGCAAAAACCGCGACCTTCATTTGATGATGTAAAATATCCAAAATATCCTTAACGTCCATCGTTCCACTCCTTCTTCCTTCACATTAATCTGCTTTCACTACATTATAGCATAGGGCGACTGAGAAACCTTAAGAAATGAACCGCTTTCAAATAAAGAAACTAAAACAGAGCCCTCAACAAGCCCTCACTTTTGAGACAAAAATAACCGAATATCTACCAGCTGGCTCAATGGATTGATTCCAATCCAGCCTTGGTAAATATTCGGTGCTTATATTTTAATCTAACAGACAAATTTCGATCTACAGACTGACAGCAAATCACGGAATTTAAATCCTTCGATGATTGCTAGTCACCGTGTAGCTATAAATGAATTATTTACGTTTAGATTTTGAAACGATTAAAGTAGCTTCTGGATAAGTGAATTGGCTATCTTTTTGGTACAAACCATGCCAATTGTCCTTAATAACTGCTTCGGATGACTTCTTGTGACGATTAGATAATTTCATTAACATTTCAACAGCAACCATAATTTGTACCTCCTTCTTTATATTACACTTATATTATAACTAGGAAGATACTTATTGTCTTTAATTTATGATTAAAGTTTAAGCCAGAATTATGAAATGCTCTTATTTGAATCCGTTTTATATGAGAAATTTGCTCATTTCGCTTCAAATCGCTATCTAATCACCATTCTTTGAGATAATTCTCAGTTTATGCTTGAAGCTGGCGACAATTTCGATACCCTTGATAAGTCTGTCGACGCTCTAATTCATCATCGATTGCATTCAAGACTTCCCATTTATTCAAAGACCACATCGGCCCGACCAGAGTATCGCGAGGTGCGTCCCCGGTCAAGCGATGAATCACAATCTCCTTGGGAATTAATTCTAGTTGGTCACAGACTAGATTGACATATTCATCTTGATCTAAGAAACGCAAACGCCCTGCCTTATAATCTAACATCATCTTGGTCTTGCGCATCAAATGTAGCAGATGGATTTTAATTCCTTGAATATCTGAGTCTAAGCATAGGCGCTCGACCGTCTCCATCATCATGTCATAACTTTCACCTGGCAAACCATTAATAATATGAGTACAAACAGGGATCTGGTGGGCTCTTAATTTCTCGACCCCTTCCAAATAACATTGATAATCATGGGCTCGATTAATTAACTGGCTGGTCTGATCATGAACGGTCTGTAAGCCTAATTCAACCCACATATAATAGCGCTGGTTTAACTCTGCCAAATATTCCACCGTCTCAGGCGGTAGGCAATCCGGTCGCGTCGCAATCATAATACCGACCACACCCGGTTCATTGACGACTTGTTCGAAACGAAAGCGCAGAACATCCACCGGCGCATGAGTATTGGTGAAATTCTGAAAATAAGCAATATATTTATGGACATGGGGCCATTTCTTATGCATCTGTTGGATACCTAGATTGAGTTGCAGAGGCAAGGGTACGATTCTAGGTTGGGCAAAGTCGCCCGAACCGGAAGCAGAGCAGAAGGTACAGCCACCATGGGCAACGGTCCCGTCACGATTGGGGCAATTAAAGCCTCCATCGAGCGAGACCTTGAAGACTTTCTCACCAAAGGTTTCTCTTAAATGTTGATTCCAAGTTGTATATCTTTTTTGACTGGTCATGATTCCACCTCAAATTTATTCTATCACAATCGATGATCCTTGAAGATAGAAAATTTTAGTGAGATTGGGATGATTCTTCACCCAAGACATAGGCTACCCCAATCCCGCCCGGTCCTAAATGAGATCCAATTATGCCACCGATTGGGGAAAAATGAGTAACCACTTCAGGATGCTGTTCTTGATAAGCTTCCATCACTTGACGGGCGTTGACTTCATCATAAGTATAGCCAAAATAAATTGGAAAATTAGGATCCCGCGGTAAGGCTTCTATGCGGGCTAACATGGCTCTTTTAGCCGCTTTAAATCCACGTTTCTTACCAAATTCCTGAATCTTGCCGTCGATGAGTTCAATCAGCGGCTTAATCTTTAACGTCTGACCTAGAAAAGCCAACGAGCGGGGAATTCGACCACCCCGGCGCAAATAATCTAATTGATCGATCAAGCCAAAGACCACTGCCCGGTGCTTTACTTGATTAATGGCTTTAATCATTGCCGAGAAATCATATCCTTGCTTCCTTAATGCGACAGCATAATCCACCAGGAGACGTTGAGACAAGATAGCTTGGCGAGTATCAATCACTTCAATATGGTCTTGATAATCGGTCATCATTTTGGCTACCTGAGCACTCTCGACCGTGCCACTCAATCCACCAGATAAACAAAGCACCAGCACATCCTGCCCCGCCTGTTCAGCAACTTGATATAGCTTTAAATAATCCTGAGGACTTGGCCGACTGGTTGTGGGAAAGAGATCTCTTTCCTCCATAAGTTCATAAAAGCGTTTAAAATCCTGACGTGAAGTCTGAATAAATTCTTCTTGGCCAAAGAGAATCTTCAAGCTAACCACATCGATCTCTTTTTCTCGGGCTTCTTCCTCCGTGATGTCGGCAGCTGTATCGGTAATAATTCGAATATTATGCATGGTCTTCACCTTCTTTGTGTCTTATCGATTGAATATTTTCAATGGCGGGTATATCGTCAAAGTATAGTATAATAAACCTATATGAACTCAATATGAACAAATATTGTCAGCAAAGGAATGAGACGATGCATAGCCAACGAAGAATATTAATTGTGGAAGATGATTTAAATTTGTTAGAACTCTATGAACTTACGCTGATTAAGGCCGGATATCTTACCTTGACCGCTCAAGATGCCAATATCGCGCTCAAAATGCTCGAAGAGAGTACTATTCATTTGATTCTGACCGATATCATGATGCCTGAAATCGATGGTTATCATTTCGTTGAAGCCATCAAACTCTCAGACCCTCTGATGCCCATTATTATGATTACCGCCAAGAGTGACTTAGGTGATAAACGCCATGGCTTCCAATTAGGCATTGACGATTATATGGTTAAGCCGATAGATTTAGAAGAACTGGTCTTACGAGTTCAAGCCCTATTGAAACGCACTTATCATGACAGTGACCAAGCCCTCATTGTGGGACAAACCCAGTTAATCCCACAAGAATTATCCGTCAAGTTCCTCACTGACAAAATCCAACTCCCCCAAAAAGAATTCCTTATTTTATACAAGTTACTCTCCCAACCGGACCAAATCTTTACCCGCCAACAAATCATGGCAGATATCTGGCCGGATGATATGGAGAGTGATGAACGGACTATCGATGTCCACATTCGTCGGCTACGTTCTCGGCTGATGCCTAATCCAGACTTTTCAATTGAAACGGTTCGTGGCTTGGGTTATAAGGCGGTGCTATTATGAAACATTCCTTCTTAACTCGACATTTATGGGTCTTCTTTGGCATAATGATTTTCACCGTTTTCTTGTCTTTATCAGCTTTAATTATTCTCATCAGTTGGTTTGTTACCGAGCAATTCGATCCGGTCATCAAGCCTTTCTATTTGATTGTCTTTATGATTGTCTTTGTTTCTTTGAGTGGCACGGCTATCTCAACTCTGATTAGTCGGACCATACTCAAGCCGATTCAAGAATTAGGCAAAGCTATGAAACAAGTGGCAGAAGGTGATTTCTCAATCCAGTTAGGTCAGTTCTCCACTATTGGCGAGGTTGAACAACTCTTTAGAAATTTCAATCAAATGGTCCAAGACCTCAATAGCATTGAAGCCTTGCGTAAAGACTTCATCTCAACTGTCTCCCACGAATTCAAAACACCCTTATCCACCGTCAAAGGCTATGTCCAACTGATGGATAGTCCTGATCTAAGTTCCGAGCAGAAGCAGACTTATCTTAGACGCATTCGCCAAGGGACCGAACAATTAACCCGCATGACGGAAAATATCTTACGTCTCAGTAAATTAGAGCACCAAGTCAGCAACCTTGTGCGCACAGAATTTTGTCTCGATGAGCAGCTTCGCCAAGTCATTATCTTTCTACAGAATCAGTGGGAAGCTCGCCAAATCGACTTCAGCATTGATTTAATCCCCCTGAAGATTCGCGCAGATCAAGAATTACTCTATCAAGTCTGGTTGAATCTACTCGATAATGCCATTAAATATAATCGTGATCATGGCAGAATCCAAGTTAAACTAAGCGAAAACCAACAAATAATAAAAGTCAAAATAAGTGACCAAGGCATTGGCATGTCCAAAGAAACCCTGGCTCACCTTTTTGATAAATTTTATCAAGCAGATCAAAGCCGACAGACTCAAGGAAATGGACTGGGATTAGCCCTAGTCAGCTCAATCGTTCGCCTCCATGGCGGAAAGATTAAGGTCGACAGCCAACTAAATCAAGGTTCCACTTTCACCGTTCTACTAAGCAAGACAGAACTAGACCGCGCCCAGTCCTAACATTAAGAAATTTCTCAGCTGATTTCCTAGCTTTAAAGCGCAAAAGATTTTTGCTCCCTAATTTCTCTTTCGCTCTATGCAGGTCACTTTTTGCAAAATTTAGCGCATAAAAAAACTGGAGCAAAGTAATCATGCTTTAACTCCAGTTTTTATTAGGGAAGAATTTGGATAGGATTATTTCATCGATTGACTGTTCTTACGATTAAAGAAGAAGACGGCTCCAGCTAAGGCTAGCAAGACAACACCGACGATGCCCCAAAGGCCTTTATTTTCACCGGTGTCAGGGAGTTGGTCTTTGCTATCGACCGAGCTTTCCTTATCAACCGTCACACCGTCATTGACTTTCACTTGGACAAAGGCTTGTTGGCCCTCTAATGAATTGGAGGTCACATTAATCAGATTACCTGCCTTAAGACTGACCGTTTCTGGAACTTCAGTCGTCCAATTTCCTTCCGCATCAGCGTCGACACTTACTTTGTCGCCCGTTGTTTGGAAGAGTAAGGTAACCGTTGCTTCAGGCAAGGTGGTTCCAGAGATCATCTTGTCACCCGGCATAATATCCTTAACTTTAACAAAATTCTCTTGAACAGGAGCTTGACTCGTTGTCGCTTCAGCTGCTAACACGCCTGTTTCAATATAGCTAGTTTCATTGTCCAGAGAATTAGCAGTAATAGCTAATGTCTCACCTTCACTTAAGGTTAAAGGAACATCCACTTGCCAATTTCCTTGTTCATCGGCATCGGTCGTCCATTTATCACCAGTCACCTCATGACGAACTAGGACAGTGGCCCCAGGATTGGTCGTACCACTAATGGTTTCAGCGCCAGCATAGACCGGATCAACTTTCACAAAGCTGGCTTGCGCTTCAGTCGTATCTGCTTGACTTGGGTCTTGAGTAGTTTGACTAGCCGCCTCTACCGTAATCTCTTGATATGCTTGTTGATTATCCACTGAGTTCGCAGTAACGGCCAAGATTTGATCCGCTGTTATACTTTGCGGAAGTTCTACGGTCCAAACCCCTTGCTCATCGGCATCAACCGTCCATTTGTCACCAGTATCTTCCGCACGAACTAAAACAGTGGCTTGTGGACTCGTTTGACCGCTTACGATTTGGTCGCCTTCAGCGATTGGATTAATTTCTAAGCTGTGATCAACCGGCGCTACATCCGCCATGGTTTCCTCTAAATCTGTTACCTCAGTGGCATCCTCTGTGCCATTCACATCTTCGACCAAACTGGTTTCTTGATCAATTGCTGTGGTCTCTGCTTCAGAAGCACCATCTTCAGCATTCGCTTCAACAAAAGCCTCAACAAATTCTTGTTGATTGTCTGTGGAGTTAGCGGTTAGATTAATTTTTTGATTAGCTTCAATATTGAGTTCTGCCGGCAGTTCAATGACGAAATTTCCTGCTTCATCGGCATCAACCGTCCATTTATCACCGGTCGCTTCATATAATGCAGTGACCGTCGCTAGCGGACTGGTTTGACCGGTAATTTGACGGCTTGATGTATTTATTTCATCAATGGTTAAACTATGATCAATTAAGCCGACCGTAATGGTTTTGCTAACAATTTCTCCATCGGTTAAGGTCACGGTAAGATTCAATGTATCACCATCGACCAATTCCGTTTCTTCCGGCAATTCTGCTTGCCAGTTTCCTTCAGCGTCGGCATCAACAGTGACTTTAGCGGAAGTCTTTTCAACCATAATGGTAACTGTCGCATTTGCTTCGGTTTGACCTGAGACAAGCTTAGCCCCTTCTTCTGCCTGATCTACACGAACTTTGGCTTGAGGATCTTGGATGGTTTGGGCTGAAACCACCGGTGAGAAATATTCTTGGTTGGGAATATTCAGCGAAGGTAAAGCCCCAGCTAAGATTAAGCTGGCCGCACAAGCACTCACCCATTTGTATGAATAATGTTTCTTCTTAGTTTCCATTAAAATCACTCTTTCCTGTTTGCTTTCTTAACTCTGAATTTATAGTAACAAGTATTTATGAAGAAAGCTTAACGATTCACCAGTCAATTTTTGAAATATCTAGGCAATTTGCGCCATTGTGTGAAGATTTTGTTAAGTTGCCCAAGCGCCTCTCAATTTTCTCCTTATATAAGAGGCTCTGGCTGTGAAAGGAAAGAATCTATGATAAAATTAAAGTACTTTATACAGAAAGGAATGTCATCATATGTACGTTCAAGTATTTAATAGTAAAGAAGAAGCTTCTAAAGCCGCTTTTGATCTTTTTAAGGAAACGATTGAGAACAATCCTAAAGCTACGTTCGGTTTAGCTACTGGCTCAACGCCTGAACCTTTATATCAACTGCTACGAGAATCTGACCTTGACTTCTCACAAGCGACAGCCCTTAATCTGGATGAGTATTATGGTTTAAGTGCCGATCATCCTCAAAGTTATGCCTACTTTATGAAAGAACAATTGTTTGATCATAAACCTTTCAAAGAAACATTTATTCCTCAAGGTGACCAAGCCGATGTGGAAGAAGAAACAGCTCGTTATGACCAAGTTCTCACTGAGCATCCAATTGATTTACAAATCCTAGGCGTGGGCAATAACGCTCATATTGGTTTCAACGAACCTGGTAGCTCCTTTGAAGCAACTACACGTTGCGTTGATCTGACCGACACCACAATCCAAGCTAACAAACGCTTCTTCGAGTCCGCCGAAGATGTGCCAACCAAAGCTTACTCAATGGGAATTAAATCGATTATGGATGCCAAGAAGATCATTCTGCTAGCTTTTGGCGAAAACAAAGCCCAAGCAGTCAAAGATATGATTGAAGGTCCAGTAACGACCGATGTGCCGGCTTCCATCTTGCAAGAGCATCCACAAGTTGCTGTCTTTCTAGATAAAGAAGCTGCTAGCCTATTAAATAATTAAAGCTTCCTCGGCAAGATTCCTTGATGAATGGACCTGCAAAATCATTTATATTAAAAAAAGCCCTAACCAGCAAGCGGTTAGGGTTTAAATTTTGAGCGATGAGTTTCTACTTCAGAATCTAACAACTCGGTATTCACCATTGAGCTAAATTTTGAAAATATGTAATGGTTAAGTTAGGGTAAATGCGGCCTCAATATCGACCTTCTGCTCGGTATTTAAAAGGACCAACAGTTTCAAACGAGCTTTGACTCCACTAAGACCTTGGGCAAAGATGACACCTGCTTGACGCAATTGCTTGCCGCCACCACGATAATCATAGACATCCTCAGTCACCCCATTAAAGGCACGTGAAACCATAATTACTGGCAGGCCTTGCTCAATCAGTTCTTCAATGGCTTGAACCGTTTCTGGTGGCATATTGCCTGCACCCAATCCTTCAAGAATCAGACCTTTAAAGCCAGCTTGGCCGACTGCTCGAATTAATGACCCATCCATCCCAGAAAAAGCCTTGAGCAAAGCCACCTTTTGCTTGACCGCTTGTAGCGGATAATACTCTTGCCGAATAATATTCTGGAAATAGAGTACCTGATTCTTGGAAATCAAACCAATGGGACCAAAGGTTGGCGTCTGGAAGGTCGCTAAATTGGTAGTGTGTGTCTTGGTCACATAGGTCGCCGCATGAATTTCTTCATTCATCACCACAATGACCCCCTTACCGCGAGATTCAGGTGCAGCCGCTACCAAAATTGAACTCCGCAAATTAGCCAGGCCATCCGCACCAATCTCATTGCTGGACCGCATGGCTCCAGTTAACACCACTGGAATGACTAAATCCAAGGTCAGTTCTAAGAAATAAGCCGTCTCTTCTAAGGTATCCGTGCCGTGAGTCACCACAATCCCATCAAATCGTCCAGCTTCTTCTTGAATATATTGACTTAAAGCAAGCATCTTCTCTTCATTCATATGCGGCGAAGGCAAATTAAACAAATCAACTACCGTAATTTCAGCTAAATTCTGAAATAAGTTACTTTGTTGATGAATGGGGTTAGCAGACGATGGGGAAACTTTCCCGGTTGTATGGTCTTCCGACATGGCAATCGTCCCACCCGTGTTGATCAATAATACCTTGGTCATTCAAGCCCTCCTTATCTATCATCCAAGGACAGTATAACCCTTTTGCCTAAGTCGGTGCAAGCGCCTCCAGCAAGCAAAATAAAAATGATTAACACGAAAATCACCCAAACCTCCTTGCCAGAAAAATAGTTCATTTTCTGGCTTTTTGGCTTGGGTGTCTCTATATTAACGCTTTATAGCGATGCGTAATGATTGGCTGCAGGATCTGGTTATTTGATTTGGCCTCCGTTTTCACCATATCCTAACCAGGCTGCTTCGAGAATGTCACGCATATCTTTAACCAGTGGTAAGCGTGGATTGACTGGGGTACATTGGTCACCATAAGCGAGGTAGGCAATTTCATCTAAAGACTGATCGAAGGTTTTCTTGTCTTTGATTTGGGCTTTAAAGTTCATTTCAATGCCTACTCGGCAACCTAATTCATAGATCGCTTGAGCTAAGCTATCAACTGCTTGATCAGCGGTATCAGCTTGAAGACCTAACATTCTAGCGACTTGTTGGTATCGTTGGTCTGCTTGGTAATGATTATATTTTGGCCAGGCAGCTAATTTTCCTGGTTTGCTACCATTATATCTCACCACATATGGTAATAAGATTGCATTGGTTCGGCCGTGGACCGTATGGTGAACTCCGCCCATCTTATGAGCCATCGAGTGACTAATTCCGAGGAAGGCATTGCCAAAGGCCATACCAGCCATGGTTGATGCGTTATGCATTCTCTCGCGGGCTTCTGGATCACCAGCTACCGAATCCTCAAGGTTATCGAAGACCATCTTAATCACTTGCAGGGCTAATCCATCCGTGTAATCATTGGCCATAATGGAAACATACGCTTCCAGAGCATGCGTCAAGACATCCATTCCCGTATCGGCAACGACGACCTTAGGCACGGTCATAATTAAAGAGGCATCAACAATCGCAATTGTTGGTAAGAGTGAATAATCGGCTAGGGGATATTTACAATTGTTCGCCTTATCAGAGATAACTGCAAATGGGGTTACTTCTGAACCTGTTCCTGAAGTTGTTGGGATACCAATGTATTTAGCTTTCGCACCTAATTCAGGGAAACGAACTGCCCGTTTACGAATATCCATAAATTTCTGTACTAAGTCTTTAAAGTCCACTTCTGGACGTTCATAGAAGAGCCACATAACTTTGGCTGCATCCATAACTGATCCTCCACCTAAAGCAATGATGGTATCTGGTTGGAATTGACTTAAGCGATCGGCACCAGCTCGCACAGTAGTGATATCTGGATCGGGTTCCACATTATCGAAGATATCATAGACCACTTTGTTTTGTCGTTTGTCCAGTTGGTCGATGATGCGATTGACGAAACCTAAGTCGACCATGGTCTTGTCAGTCACGATCATCACCCGTTCAAGACCTGCCATAGTGGTCAGATATTGGATGGAATCTCTTTCGAAATAAATTTTACTTGGGACTTTAAACCATTGCATGTTATTTCTCCGCCGTCCAATCTTCTTAATATTTAGTAAGTGCATCGCCGTCACATTATCGCCAATCGAATTATGGCCATAGCTACCACAACCTAACGTTAAGGAAGGCATGAAGGCATTATAAACATCCCCGATACCGCCAAAAGTAGAAGGTGCATTCCAGATTATCCGCATTGCCTTGACTTGATGGCCAAATTCTTTGACTAAGTCTTCATCGCGGGTATGGATAGCAGCTGAGTGTCCTAAACCATTAAATTCTACCATGGCTTTGGCCTTAGCCAAGCCGTCTTCAGTGGAGTCTGCTTTTAAGATGGCGAGGACGGGGCTCAATTTTTCCCGAGTTAGCGGTTGATTGGGTCCTACCTGATCACATTCTGCAGCTAATATCACCGTATCTTCAGGGACTTTAATGCCAGCTTGTTCAGCAATCCAAACAGCAGGCATACCGACTACTTGCGAATCTAGATGAGCTTGGTCAACATTGGCTGAACCTGAACTTACACCAAACATAAATTTCTCTAATTTAGCTTTCTCACGAGCATTGACGAAATGAACATGATAAGTTTTCAATTCGTCAACCATTTCTTGATAAATTTCTTGATCAATGATGGCGGCTTGTTCGGAAGCACAAACCATCCCATTGTCAAATGACTTGGAGAGGACAATATCATAGGCGGCTTGTTTGACGTTGGCTGATTTCTCAATATAAGCTGGAACATTCCCAGCGCCAACACCAATCGCTGGTTTGCCACAAGAATAGGCAGCTTTCACCATGGCATTCCCCCCTGTAGCCAAAATTGTGGCCACTTGGTCATGGTTCATTAATTGGTTGGTTGCTTCCATACTAGGTTGGCTAATCCATTGAATACAGTCGTCAGGAGCCCCAGCAGCAATAGCTGCATCACGGATAATTTTGGCTGCGTGAACCGATGATTCTTGAGCACTTGGGTGGAAAGAGAAAATAATTGGATTCCGTGTTTTCAATGCAATCAAAGATTTAAAAATGGCCGTCGAAGTTGGATTTGTGGTTGGGGTAATCCCGCAAATAATTCCTACTGGTTCGGCTACCAAAGTTAAACCGGTTACTTCATCTTCTTCAATCACGCCCACCGTCTTCATATTTCGCATCGAATTCACTACATGCTCACAGGCAAATAAGTTCTTGGTTGCCTTATCTTCAAAGACACCCCGGCCGGTATCTTCAACAGCATGACGAGCTAAAACATCATGCTGGTCTAAGGCAGCGACTGAGGCTTTGGCTACAATATGGTCAATTTGTTCTTGATTTAATTCTACGAATTGATCGAGGGCTACTTGGGCCTTGGCCACTAATAAATCTACTTCACTCAATTGTTCTGGCTGAATGCCACTTTCTTTAATTTTTTCAGTCATTTGAATCGCTCCTTTTAGAATTGCCTTTCAATAGTTTGTTAAATATTTCACATATAGATAATAAAACTTTTTGTGCATATTTTCAAGATATTTTGCTTAAAAAGCCTATGAATACGTTTTCTATTTGAAAAATATAATTTTCGAATTTATTTTATTATTCTAAGCAGCCCTTTAATTGTTCATTTATTCACATTATAAACCCACGTAAAAAAAGTGCTCCCCCTTTCAGAGAAGTAGAGTGACCCCAAATAGTTGGACCAGAGAGATGAACACTATTTTGTGTTTGTCTCTCTTTTGGTTTAATGATAAATTGTTAAGCCGC
Organism: Ignavigranum ruoffiae; assembly: GCF_900110675.1. Lineage (GTDB taxonomy): Bacteria > Bacillota > Bacilli > Lactobacillales > Aerococcaceae > Ignavigranum > Ignavigranum ruoffiae. Next base: position 35,707 of record NZ_FOEN01000011.1, read on the forward strand.
TTGCGCTTTTCTATATGCCACAGGACTTAGCCAATTCAATTTTTCTTTAATTCGTTCTTCGTTATAATACTGAATGTAATCTGTGATTGCAGTTTCTAATTCCTTGTAACTTCGATATATTTTCCCATAATACATCTCCTGTTTCATCACACTAAAGAAATTTTCGATCGGGGCATTATCATAACAATTCCCTTTACGCGACATACTTTGGAATACTTGATGTTCTACTAGTAACGCCTGATATTCCTTCATTT
>NZ_FOEN01000012.1:0-11993 GCF_900110675.1 Ignavigranum ruoffiae
TGATTTCATTGTCTTCGGGCTGTTAGCTCAGTTGGTAGAGCAACGGACTCTTAATCCGTGGGTCGCGGGTTCGATCCCCTCACAGCCCATTTTTACATTTTTTAGCTATCAAAAAGCTTTAGAAATATTGATAATAAAGGGTTCTATAGTCAATCAATAAAATTTGAATCTAGAATGTCTCCCGAAAAACGGGAGACTTCTCGGGAGACTTTTACCCCCTACAGACGAATGGAAAGGACTAGCATAGGCTGGTCTATTTTTTATGCAAAAAGCCCAATCTTAAGAGATTAGGGCTTGTCTAATGGTTCTTAGCAAGGTTTTGGCAAGGTATCAAGGTTGTATCAGGGATATTTATTTCGCTAAACGAATATATATATAAATAACTCTTTCAATAAGCTTATACAACCGCTTCTACATAATAATATTCGTCTACATCGTCTGATAATACAAAGTTAATCGTTAATATCTCCGGATATTTATTTGAATACTGTTCAACGGTGGTATAGTCCGTTTCTTCAATAGCTTTAAGCCGGTCAGTCATGCTTTTAATTTGGTTTCTTAGTGGTACAAGACCTATCTGTTTTTTCATCATTGTTTAGTGGTATAAAGACCCCTGGTCGTTCTCCGTAACGAATCGATCCGATTGGAATGCCATACTTGATACTTAGCTCGTTAATTAAGGCATTGGCTTGTCTGAAATCAATATTTAAAGTATTGGCTATGTAGCTTAAAGGTTTTACGTTATTCATTCCTTTAGGTAAAATTCCTAACATTCTTTTGTGCATGCTTGGCATATTTTTTAACATAAATATCTACCCCTTTATTCTTGAATTGTTGGAAAATGTTGGGAGAAAGAACACTAACATTTAATATTGAATACTTTATTCTTTCCCCTGGTCTTTGTATAAGACATAACTATAATTTGGTGTTCTGTATTTATGAATTGATTGGCCTAATTGGCGGATTCCAATTTCATCGTACATAGTTTCATATTCTTTAAAACGTTTATCGATAGCTTTTCTGTGAGTTTTTTCCGCTTCTTGTAAAGCCTTGCGCGCCTTAATAACTTTATCGGCCGATTTTGAAACATCTTCATGTTCATAAATTTGTGTATCAGAATCTTTTCTAGTCAAGTTATCAATCATATTTAAACCAACACGCTTCTTGTCTTCAAATTTTCTTTTTTCGTCTACGAGTACACTATTAGCGTTTTCTATATACGATTATAAATCATTAATTTGTGCCACTCGGTCGAAATCATAATCTTTTTGTTGCGCTTCTTTTAAATTGTTTAGTTCTTGCTTTTTAGAATTAAGTTTTGACTCAAACTTTTCTATTTTCTCTTTTTCTGAAACTAATTCATGAATGATTGTTTCCATTTCTTTGTTTGGTTTCATTTTTATACCTCTTTTAATTAATGTAGTCATAAGGGTTCGTTTTTGCTTCTTTTTCTCGTTTAATAATATCTAGATATGATTGTCTAGTTGCATCGTAATTATTTTTTAATTCTTTTAACGTACTATTCGCTTGTTCAAGTTCATACTCTGTGATATCAAGTTCATTATTTTGATCTTCATAAATAATATTTAAAGCTTCAATTTTGATTTCTAATTCCATAATCTCTTCTAGTAATTGTTTTTCGTTCATATTTATTCTCCTATTCCGTCTAAAATATCTGTGATTGCTTTAAATGACTCACTTTTTTCATTGTTTCAGTGTTTTTGATTTTTTCTTCTTCGGCTTCAATTTTTCCCTTAAGGTTAGCAATTTCAATATCAATTGCATCTATAGCTGCTTTTCTAGTAAGAATTAATTCTAATCTTGTACCATAGATCTTTTCTTTGGTCTCATTATATTTTTTCTATAATTCATCACGTTTTTTGTTACAATTCCATCAAAAAAGATTACTAATGATCTAAGGCATCTATTTAACCCCTCAAATTGAATAATATTGAAGAGTATTGCAATATTTTTAATATAATCTTTAGGTTGTTAATTTAAGTTATTATTAATTCTGCACAATTGAAGATAACAAAAAAACTACTAACTAAATTATTTAAAAGTCAGCAGCAATATAATTGTAAATTTTAATTTCCATGATAGTTATATATAATGCTTTTATAATTGTCGATCTCCTAGCAAAAAAACTTGACTTTATACAGTTTAAAATGTTTAATATAATATGATTAAAAAATTAAGGAAGAGAAAAAATGATAATTGAAACTGAAAAAATTGAAAAATTATTAAAAAGCGAAATTACTAGCTATCAAATTAGTAAAGCTACAGGGATTGCAACACAATCATTAGATAATTATCGTATTTATGATAGTAAAATTGAAAACATGCGATTAGGAATAGCTAATAAGTTATGTAAATATTATGATAGCATAGAAAAAGAACTCAACATCAAATAGGTTGTGTTTTCAAATGTTTAGAGTGAAGATTTTAAATATTAATTTAGTATTGTTTCCATATCAAAACTAAAAAGAAATTTACCTAAAACTATTTGACCATCTTGTAGTTCGTCTATTAGATAAATATTATTTTCAGGAGTTTCCTTATAAAAATCTGAATATCCATCAAACTCATTTTCATAAATAATCATCTTATCATCCTAATTATTCAATTATTTCTAAAGGCAATTATTATTTAATATAACTGCAACTTTTTTAATTTATAGCATTATTTAAATTATGCATCTCGCTTTTGTTTTCTTATAAGGATATTGGTCTTTTATTGAAAAAAATCTGTATCTAATAATCTTGATGATTTAATCATCAAGTAATTTAATGTGATATTGATATTTTATAGCAAACTTCATCATATTTATCTAGCCACAACTTTTATATCGATGTGATGATTTTTAATAGCGTAGCGTAGTATCAATTTCAAAATTTGAGAAAAAATATTTTTGCAGAATTTGTTTTATTATAACCAATTTACAAACTAAATAATATCAGTGTTTAATGGTAATATTTAGCTTTTTTTCAAGATATTCTTTTCCCATTAGATCCATTTTTTGACTCCTTTTTTGTGATATGTATTGGCGCAAGAAAATATGTGCAGTACGGCGTGAAGTCCCGAGCAACCAACGGTGGGGGTGGTATGCCCCCCTCTATATGGTTTGCTTATTTGTAATATATAAAATTGCCGCTTTAAATTAAATTTATAGAGCGGCAATAATTTTTATTTTTTTATTATAATTAACATATCTATGTTTGCCTTATCCTCTGCTATCAGTGAACTATCAGCGACCGGTTAGCACGGCATGAAGATTTAAAAGATAGCAAACAAGAAACACATGGTTTTATTGCTTAAATTATCATAGTTATAACTTGATATATTCTTAATGAATTACAACATATTATAATTTATTTTCATATGATTCTAATAGTGTTATCTAATAAAAATGTTATATGTGCCAAGTACCTTTGCCTAAAAATGAATGCTAGGCGTTTATCACGCGTATGAATAGTATATACAGGTCTAGATAATTAATAAGGGGTATGTTTTTTTATGCCATCATTATAAAAATTATAGCAGGTATAATATTTAGGTAATTTCTCATGTGTTAAATCAATTGAACCATTATTATAATTGAATGGGTGTTTTACTTTCACAAAATCTATTCGACAAACCTTTCTATTTAATAAATACAGTAGGTCATTAGATTTTTTATATACTTCTAAAGATTCATCAGATAATTTCTTTATTTCAGATAAAAGATTTTCTAGTTTACTCGAAAGTTTATCTTGTTCATCAATAAACTGATCAGAAATTTTTTTATAATATTGTCTATGTTGTTCTTTAGTAATCATTGGTTCTTGGGTTAATTTATTAATTTTTTTAGAATATAATTCTAAAGAATTCTGTGAAAATGAAAGTTCTGTTTTCACTTTGTTATATCCTTCAACATCAGTTTCCTTTTCGCGTTCAGTCAATTCAAACGTTAATTGATTGATTTTATCTTTTAGATATTTTACATATTTTTGATATTTAGCAAGATCTTGAGATTGTTTGATAATAATTGTATTTAATTCCTCTTCGATTTTCTTAAATTTTTCCATTTTATTTCTCCTTTATTTAAATAATCCTAATAAATTTTTATATGCTTCTTTCTCTTGTTTTTCATCATCCGTCAATAAATTATTCTCTTTTAAAATTTTATCCTTCAACTGTTGCTCCATTTTTTTCTTTTCTTTTTCTATTTTTTGGATTGCATTTCTTTTTTTTTCATTTTCGATTTGATCACTTAGTTTTTTAAATATCTTTGAATAGTATTCATTTTCTTTTCTTATCTGTTCCTCTTCACTTTTACGCTGCTTATGGGCAAAGTCCTCTATAGCTTGTTCTCGTTTTTTAGCTTCAATTGAAAGGGTTACAGTATCCAATCGGCCATCATCGTTTAATAAATTTTCTAATCTTTTAGCGTTATAAACTTCTCTTTCTATTTCATTCATTGCTAAATATTTTTCATATTCTTCTAAAGCTTTTTTTCGTTCAGGATCTGTTTCGTATATTTCTAACATTATGCATTCCTCTTTCTATTATTTTTTAACCCATTTATACCAATTTGCTCTAACTTTATATTTCTTCTTATCGTTATCATTAATTTTTATTTCTTCTAGTATTTCGAATGAAACTAGTTCTCTATCAATGTCTAGCAGCCTCAAAGATGTTTCCAATAAATTTTCAAAAGTACATACATTCTCTATTGTTCTCCATTCTTGTTTTTTATATTTTTTCATTTCATTCTCAAACATTTTTTTGCATAGTGATTCAAAAGACTTACGCATTAATGAATAAGCCTGATTATTTGTAATAGATAATATTTCGCAGGCACTTTTTTGAGATAAAACCTTACCATTTAGATATCTAATATTTATGTAATTTTCTTGATCTGGCGGTATATCTTTTAAAGCTACAAGCATTTTTTTGGCATATTCTAAATATTTAGATTTAGTTTTTGTTTTATCATTTAAAGCATTAGCACAACGTTTCATAACTGACGAATTCATTACAAATTCTACTTGCGGTTTTAGTTCATCTGTTCGAAATATAGCTGTCAAGACTCCCTGCCTCCAAATGATAAATCTATTTTTAAAATAACTTTGTTTCATCAGGTATAGAATAACGTTCTATTAATCAATTTTATGCGATCAAGTTACATTCTATATCACTGATTTATAAGTCTTTTTACATTACTAAGTGATTGATTCTAACTTGTTTAATTCATATCACCCGAAAACATATGCAACATAATAGATACTTAACATTAAATATCAGTCTTTCAATTCGCTACAAGATTTTTTGGAAATATGTTCTAACGCCTTTATTTTGGCTTTTAAACCTTAACCATGGCAATGTTTTCCTTAGTGATAGAGTACGTTATATTCACCCCCTAGGCTTAATTTCCGCGCATAGCTGTATAGTCAAAAGGGAATACCTCGAATAATGCAATGCTATCTAAATCTGATAGGCTATAGCATCTATCAGCCTTATAGCGGTGGCGATTAGATAGATTGTTTTAACTATTAGCACTATTAACGGTTGCTATCCATTCTGATTCTGTAAAAATATCTCCGTTCTTGTTATCTCCGATAAGCACACGTAAAGGGGATAGGTCTATACCGCATTGCTTGGCGTATGTACTTGCTAGAAACAAATCATTATTCCTTTCAGTCGATTGACCGTTAATAATACGTTGGTAAGCCTGTTTTCCTAATCCTTTAGCTTGACCCCTGGTCTTGAAATGTGAGAAATCATAGGTAGGCATGGCGTTAAATACGGAATACTTTTCTAAAATGTTTTGCTCTTGATTGCAAAAAATTTCTTCTTCTAAATCCCCCTCATACAAAATTGGTTCAGCCATGTTTGCGATCTGATAAATACCTTTAGTTGTCACACTACCACCTAGCACAAAGAAATTATTATAGTGTGCTTTAATATCAACGCCTGGTAAGTAGTTAATATTCTGCCGATATTCAATGTCTAGGCGTTTTTTGAAGATGATATGCTTTCCACCGCTTGGTGTCTTCTGAACGAGTGTCCGCTTTGCATTTTGCAACAATTCATCATAGTAAGGGCTCGTCATCAATGAAATAAACCCATTAGAATTATGAATATCAATATCGATACACCACACGCCCCTAGTCAATAGGCCAAGGGCTTGGACTGAATTGTATTTGTAAAAATTCGAGTCTATGAAATTCTTATCAATCTCAATATCTTTAAAACGTAAGGCAGGTTTTTTTTCTTTATTCAATGGAATTGTTTGATAATTATCTTCAATCAATCTATAAGCCATTTCGCAAGCGTGCAATCTGTTACACCTCTGTTCTGATCTGTTTCATTCTGATTTTTGGCTCACTAACCCTTAAATCAGCACCCTATAAGAGACTTTGAAAAAATTTTTTAAGAATGTTGATATATCAACGTTTGTATTTTAAAGTTAAAGATGACTATAGCAATAAGCGTTAGAAACGATAGTTGTTATATTATCAACTATATAAGCGATTGTTTAAGAGCGAGGTAAACGCTAGCTAACTTAATAGCGTTTTTTAGATTAAAGTTAGGATTTTCATTCTAACTCTTATTCTAGAGTTAGAAAAACCTCACAAAACCTCATAATTCTGATACAGTTTAAATATAACAGATTGATACAGTTTAACTTGTATCATCATGTTCTAAACGCTCTAACATACTTACAGATAGCTTAAAAAGTTTCTTGTCTCCGATTTTATGCACCCTAAAATTTTTCCCGTCTAACCATTTCTGTTTATTTATCGAGACACCTACTTTTTTCATATCGTTTTTAGCCTCCTTATATCTTAGTGATCCATAATCTTCTTGAATGGCTTGGGTGAGTATTTCATCTTTAGCTAGAATAAAACCTAATCTTTCGATAGTAAGAAGCATAATGCGTTGTGTCTCGGTAAAATCTTCTGCGCTTGCGTAATTCTTGATTGTGGCGTCTGCGAATTTGAAAGCACCGCCAATTTCTTTTAAGTAATTCAAGCTGTTCAATAAGAACGCTAATGAAGCTGTTTGAGATAACTCGCCCCCTGGTCGAATGAATTCCCAATATGGTTTAAAGAATGCATGTCGTTGTTGCTCTGTTTCGCCTGGTGGACGGTCTTTAAAGGCAATTTTAACGGTTCGTGATACATTCGCTGTTATCTGTCCAATATCCACCGATTCATTAGTATCTAAGACTAAAACAGATTCATTTTTGAATGTGGTTGCGTTGTGTCCGAGTGATCTACCGGTTATTATTTCGCCGGTAGCAATCTTTCTTAGTACGCGCATTGATTTATCATCAATCGCGCCACTTTCGTTCGCATGGGCAATATCTACACCTTTAAAGCTTAACCAAGCGTTTTCTGTTGAAGCTCCTATATTGTTGATTAACGCGTCCATATTAACCGGATTAACCTTGAAAATACTGTGGAATGATAAAATTACTAGACCTTTTCCGGTTCTTCCAAAATCTTTCATTAAAAACCATTTTTCAGCCGGAATGAGGTTCATTTTACGTAGAAGAATATAAGCATGGATAAGCTTTAAGTTGTTGTTACTTTCTTTATCGTTAGCTATGCTATCTATAATCTGATTTGCCATAGCTACGTTAATCTCTTCAATCTCACAATCAAAGTAATTGAATAACAGCTCATTCTGCCCTGGTGCTTTATTGGATAGTTCTAATGATTTACAATCAAATATCCAATCCTTTCCGCCAATAAGGTAGGGGAGTATCTTACAATCATGTCTTTCTTTGATATACAAGCTATACACCTCTAGCATGACTGATAGAAAATCATCAATGTATAACTTTGCGTTTCGTGGCGTTGGATAATAATCTAACCAAGTATCTTCATCTAACACGGTGTAGCTATGGTTATTAACATAAACAAATTGACCTAATTGATTTGAATAAATTACTTTTTGTGAAACTAGATCAATGATAAATCTGGCATAGTTATTGAAAAATGATTCTTTATAATGTTGCGTCTCATTTTCGTTCTTATCTTTTTTGGTGTATAGCATGCCATAGAATGCGCCGGTTTGTTTTGGCTCGATAATATAAGAAATAGGTACGTCCTCATATATTTCGGCTTCCAAAAACTTTTTAACATACGCATTTCCAATGTTTTCAGTGATTTGATAAGGGCTTTTAATGTCTGAAAAGTGGATATAATTAAGTATGTCCTTAATAGTGGCTAAGTTCTTAGTTTGAGTTACATTATCTATCTGTGACTTGATTACTGATAATTCTTGATCTAAATAAACTGAATCGAATTCATTACTCAATCACATTGCCCCCATCGCTGTCAGTAAGGCTTAATAGATCACCGCCAATATCATCAATGACCCTCATAATGTAATCGTTTAAATCAAATTGAATTCCTAAAAAGCGTTCAGTATTAATCTTTTTGAAATAAATATCATCTTGAATCGCAAGCAGGTCGATTTGTAACTGATAGGAGTCGATTAATAGATAAATATCAGATAGCTTTTTTCCAAAGTCTTTGAGTTGTTCAATCGTAATTTTTTCACCGTCAGTCGTTAATAAATAATTATCGTTCATTTTTTGTTTCCCTTCCGTTTGTTCCTAAAATAATTTCATCTAACAAGCTAATAGCGGTATTGGTCTGATTATTTAATATTTTTTCTAAGTCATTTTCAGTTTCAAAATTATTAGATAAAACTAATTTAAAAATATCTAGTAATAATAAACGGTTCAAAAATATAAAAATATTTATTTTATCAATTAGTCTTTTTTTGTTATTATCATTCATTATTTTGCTCCTCTTTTTATCTTTCTTTAAAATCAAATCAATACAAATTACAATAATTTAATAATTGTAGATTTATATCTTTTTTATCTTATGTCCAAAAATTCGTCTAAGGTAATTCCTTTAATAATTAGTTTGTTTTCCATGTTAATTCATTCCTTTTTCTGGTATTATTAAAGGGAATAGGATAGTTAAGCGTCTGTCAACGTTATCTATTCCCTGGCTTGAGTAATTGCTGTTACTTAAGCCTTTTTCTTTTGTTCTAAAATATGACGTTAATAGCTTTAAATAAGGGAAAAAGCAACACTACAATAGTTTGTGTTAATAGATACACTCTTAACCAATCTTCAAATTCTAGGGATCTAATTCCGTTAAATATTTTCCGCATTGATAACTCCTTTTTAATCGTCTAAATTGTAGGGAAATGTCGGCAAATAATCTTCTTTCTGATCGCCTGTAGGGGTGGCTTATTCTTTGTGTTGTGTCATAAAGTCATACAAATCTTCTTTTGAAACATAGTGCTTATTATCAATCTTGATAATCTTCAAACCTTTTTCATCGTGCCATTTCATTAAGGTATTCTTACTAACATTCAGATATTTGCAAAGCTCTTGTATAGTGAGGTAGTCCCTGGTAATACCAAAGTCTCTATAAGCACCCTCAAGGATTTCTTTAGCAAATTCCCTTAACTCGCCATATACTAATGTTTTGGCTTCTTGGCTCAACATTTCCAATCTAATCACCTCACAATCTGAAAATAATAGAAATACGTTTTTCAACTATCGGCACTTACTGACCAAAAAAAATATCATCGATTGTAATTTCCTCAAAAAGTTTAGAAACCATGTTTTTAAAAAGAATCTTCTCTTTATCCGCAAAGGGTACAATGCCTCTTTCTTTTCTAGAATAGGATTGGATAGAAATATTAAATATTTTTGCCATATCAGCTTGAGTGTACCCTAAAAATTTTCTATACCTAGCAATCTTGTTCATGTTACTACACCTCCTTTCAACTATCGGCACAATTTGATTATAAGCAATAAATTTAAAGATTGCAACTAAAACTTTCAACTTTTGCAACTAAATGTTATAATTTATCACAATGGAGGTGTAAAATTGGAAATAAATAAAAAAGATTTAGGTAAACGAATTATGGGAATCCGTTTAGATTTAGGATTGTATATGCAGGAATTTGCTGATGAAATTAAAAAGCATACGCCAACTTTAAGCCCTGGCAAAAGCAATGTCTCAAGGTGGGAACGTGGAGAGAATATTCCTAACGATCTTACATTAAAAGCTATTGCTGATTTAGGAAATCTTTCCTTGGATCAATTAAAATACGGTTATCATCATGATTCTATTAGAGATTTTGTATATGAGGTAATTTATTCATATATTGGTGACGAGGGTGGTGTAATTAACAATTTAAAAGTCGAGGAATATTTAAATAAATATAATAACTTATTCGAAAATTCGGATATTGATTATGACTATATAAAAAAAGATTTAAAACAAGCATGGAAATTCATTAACATGCAAGGAGTATCGATCGAATTAACTGAATTGATTAAGAAATATGTTTTAGTTTTAGAAGAATTTAAAAGGGAACAAGTTCCTATTAGAAATGCTTGGATAAACGGAAATACTGAATTAGCGGAGAAAAAATACGCTGAAAGTCTTAAAAAAGTACAAAAATTTTATAATTCGCTATCGAGTGACGAAAAAGAGTATATAGACAATTATTTTAAAGATAACAAAGATAAAAAATAAATCGTCCAAAACTTTTTTTACTTTAATTAATACCTATGCTTAATCTTCTTTCTAATCGCCTGTAGGGGGCAAAGAAAGGAAAGTATAGCATGGCAACGTACAAGGAATATAAGACCTCTAAGGGTACATTTTGGCAAGTTAGGGGCTATTTAGGCATTGATACGCTCACAGGATTGGAAGCAAGAATAAACAAAAAAGGCTTTAAAACAAAAAAAGCAGCCCAACGGGCATACCGTCAGGCTGTAGTAGACTTTGAACAAGGCACTCAAAGAAATAAATATATGAATTTAACTTATTTACAAGTTTATCATGAATGGTTAGAAGCTTACAAGAATACAGTCCGGGAAAGTACTCTAAAATCTCGTATGAAGCTTTTTGAATTAAACATTCTTCCTATTTTTGGAAAGATGCGCATCAAAATGATCTCGGGCATTCATTTACAAGACGCTATCAATAAATGGCACAAGCAATTCTCAACTTATAAGCGGGTCTATAATCTATGCATAAAGGTATTAGACTTTGCTCAAAAACGGGGTTACATTCAAAAAAACCCAAGCTATCAAGTCATTATACCCACAAATAAGGTTACTTATGACTTTGAGAAACAAAAACATGGCAAACAATATTATTCCAAAGATGAGTTAAAACAACTCATGTCCGCATTAGAGACCATGAAGACTAAAAAATGGCTCTGTTTCTTCCGTATCTTAGCTTTTGGCGGTCTTAGACGTGGGGAGGCCTTAGCCCTTACCTATGGAGATATCGACTTTAAAAACGGGTTAATTCGCATTAATAAGACTCTTTCCCAAGGTCATAATAATAGGCTTAAAGTCGAATTACCGAAAGACGGCAATCCTCGCACAGTTTCCATAGATCCAATTACTTTGAACATTATCAAAGAATGGCGGTTAGAACAACGAAAGAATCTAATTGGCTTTGGATATAATGCAATGAGTAATGAACAACTATTATTTAGCAAATATAAAAATAATACCTGGTTAGACCCGTCCGCACCTAGGAATGCATTGGTTAGGGTATGTGAAGCACACGGCTTAGAATTAATAAAGATACATGGCTTTAGGCATACGCATGTAACGTTGTTAATGGAAGCGGGCATACCATATAAAGATATAATGGATCGCATGGGACATAGTGAATTAGATGTAACAAAAATCTATACTCATATAACCAAAGACGCCTTGGATAATACCGCTCAAAAATTCGCAAAATATGTTAATTTTTAGCTATTCGGGAGACTTCTCGGGAGACTTTCGATATTTACAATCTGCAATCTTGCATGAAACCTATGTTATCAAGGTTTACAGGGTATAGGGGGTTCGATCCCCTCACAGCCCATTTTTATATCGTCTTCGATATTATCTTTCGCAGATAATATCGAAGACGTTTTTTGTTTATCAGTGTTGTTAA
>NZ_FOEN01000012.1:12003-28400 GCF_900110675.1 Ignavigranum ruoffiae
ACGGACTTGTTCCACCGAACCCCGTTTGATTTCGTTATGAATTGTTTGGGGCGCCCGTCCCAGTATTCGCGCAATGGCTCGGTTAGAATAGCCTTGTTTTTTCAACAATTCAATTTGGCTCCGTTCTTTGAACGATAAGTGTTTTGATTTACGATCAGATGTGGTAAAGTGAGTTTGCGTCATGTAAATTCATCCTTCTTATATTTTTGTGTCGTGACTTAAATATAACATGAATTTACATGGCTTTTTTTATTTTTTAGCGGTGGCTAAGTTGATTATAAAATCCGCCATACGAAGATTTTCTATCTGCGGTTAAAATCATTCAAAAGGCTGAGTTACCAAAGTCGATAGACATATCTAGATATATCCTAAGTAAAGTAAGTTTAGACAAGCTAGAAATTCAAAAATATTATATTTAATCTATTCTCGTTGTTTGGAAATCGGCATAAAGGTTACGGATCAAGCACCTGTAGCTTATACATATGGGCCAGTTTTTAGGATGTATACAAGGAATTTAATGGCTATAAAAAGAAAGAAAAAATACATTGTGACTTCTCTTTGGAAGATAGAATGAAATTGATGAAAACCACCATCAATCCTAAAGTCTTGGATGTTATTGATAAAATAATCGAAACAACCAAGAAACTTAATGGAGGCAATTTAATCGATATTACCCATGTTATTGGCGGCCCTTGGGATAAGGTTTATCAGGAAGGAGCTAATAACGAAATCGATGATCAAACGATTTTAAAGTATAATTACAAAGTTATGAACTGTTTAACGGAAAGTTGAGAAAGATTAGACTTAAACTGAAGTGACTTCAAATTGATGGATGAGTGAGATGAACACGATTTTGTGTTTGTCTCTCTTTTTGGATTAAAGCTTACATCTTGGAGTTAATTAAGTATATTCACATTTCATTAGGCTCGGCCAGCATCAGAAGTTTTCTATATTTGTAACATATGTTTGACAACTCTAGAAAATTTAATTATTTTTTGAAATTTTCCCTTGATTTTGATTTAGCTAGGGCGTATAATGATTTCATTGTCTTCGGGCTGTTAGCTCAGTTGGTAGAGCAACGGACTCTTAATCCGTGGGTCGCGGGTTCGATCCCCTCACAGCCCATTTTTATATCGTCTTCGATATTATCTTTCGCAGATAATATCGAAGACGTTTTTTGTTTATCAGTGTTGTTAAATTTGCCGAAAAATATAAAATCTTTGTTATTTTTAGAAAATCTTTTTATTCTCCTGAAAGCGCTTGTATTTTGGTGAACAAGTGGCTATCATGAAGCTAGTATATTGAATAGGAGTGAAATGATGGAAAATTTATTTGATATGAGTGGACAATTTGCCGTAATTACGGGGGCTTCATCTGGTTTAGGCCGAGATATGGCGGTTGCCTTTGCCAAAGCTGGAGTCAATGTGGCCTTGTTGGCACGTCGTAAAGAGAAACTTGAAGCTTTAGCTGAAGAATTAAAGGCATTTGATGTTCAGGCTTTACCCATCAGTTGTGATGTGAGTGACGATGATTCGGTCAAGCAAGCGATTGAAGAAGTTCGTCAACAATTTCCGCGGATTGATATTTTGATTAATAATGCTGGAGTCGCTGTCAGAGGGACGGTGGACACCATCACTGATGAAGATTGGGATCGGTCTTTTGATGTTAATGTTAAGGGAATTCTCCACACCGGGCGCTATGTTGTGCCGGTAATGAAGGAACAAGGTTATGGCCGAATTGTGAATATTTCTAGTGTCAACGCCATCATTTCGGACAAAAATGATCCCTTCCTCCGTCACTCTTACAATGCATCCAAGGCTTCAGTTTGGGGCTTAACACGGGCGATGGCAGCTTCTTATGCTAAAGAGGGCATTGCGGTCAATGCGATTGGCCCTGGACTTTTCGCTAGCGAGATGACGGAAGACACCTTGATGGCTAGTCAAGATTTTATGAATTACTATAACCAGGTGACTCCTGCTAGTCGAAGTGGGGAAAAAGGTGAGTTGAATGGAGCCGTTCTATTCTTATCTTCACCAGCAGCTGCCTATGTTCAAGGGAATATGATTTTTATTGATGGCGGTATTCGATTAGTATAGAAATATTTTTATAATTTATATGTGAAATGTATTGCAATCTTGGAAAAAATATTTTATAATACAGTAACAATTACAATTTGACTTCTAACCAGATTTATATTCCATACGAAACGCCTATACTTTAGGACTTTACTAACAACTCGTTAGCAAGACGAATTATCCTTAAAGATGACACGACAAAACAAACTATTCAAACGATACGATTTTCTATATTCTACCCAACTTATTGATGTCTACTCGTTTTAACCTTTTAGAATAGTTAACTAGCTTGGTTAGAGGTCGGTTGTAATCCCAGGCACCACTTTTGTGGTGTCTTTTTTTGCTTTGAAAGGGAAAATATTGCCAGGTATGCACTGACAATGTTTGCCTAAATTTATGCGTCTTATCGTTCAGTAATTCTCTTAAAAAATTGGACACCGATGATCTTGTCACAATGCAAATCAGGTTTGAGGGATTTTAATTTTTTCTGACGATTCGCTGCACCAGTCAAATAGAAAAATTCTAAGCACATACCATTTATAGAAGCTAACAAACACTCCTTGATTTTATAAAAATTCAGCCAATGTATTTACTCCCCAGTGCCAATCTATTCAGACTAAAGGCAGAGGGCACAGAAAAGTTTTTGTCTCCTTCCTGTTATTTCTGCCTAAAACTAATTTTAAAATCAAAAGCAAAAATCATTGGTTGCTGTAAGTTTTCTTTAAATAAGGTAAAATAAGATTTATCGATTAAAGATTCAATGAATTCAAAGCAAACGTTTAAAATCAAAGGAGCAATACATCATGTTAGAAGTAGAACATCTCTATAGTGGCTATCAGAATGTGGCCGTGATTCAAGATGTGAGTTTTAATTTAAAAGCCGGTCAAATTACGGGCTTAATCGGACTCAATGGGGCCGGGAAATCGACCTTATTGAAGACGATTCTAGGTCTATTACCGATTCAATCAGGGCGAGTGGCTATTAACCAACAAACATTGGACCAAGACCACCAAGCTTATGCGCGCCAAATCGCTTATATACCGGAAACTCCGATTCTCTACGAAGGCTTAACCCTACAAGAACATATTGAAATGACGGCGCTAGGTTATGGACTTGACCGTCAGACCGCGCTTGACCGCGCCCAACCGCTACTGGAACGCTTTCGTTTGTCTCAAAATTTGAATTGGTTCCCGACCCATTTCTCGAAGGGGATGAAGCAAAAGGTTATGGTCATCTGTGCCTTAATTACTGATGCCCAATTATTTATTATTGATGAACCTTTCTTAGGTTTAGATCCTTTAGCCATTCGCGACTTGACAGACCTACTTAAAGGCCGGGCTGAAGCAGGGGCAGCGATTCTCTTGACGACCCATGTTTTATCGATTGCTCCTAATCTTTGCGACCACTATCTACTCCTACAAAAAGGTCAGTTGAAAGGGGCTGGCAATCTGGCAGATTTGCGCCAACACTTTGAGATGCCATCCGCCAGTTTGGAAGATATTTATATTCGCATGACTGAAGGGGTGGTTGAATGAGCCTTCACAATCATTCTTCCCAGACATCTCAGTCTCGACAAAAAGTACCCCAAGACTTACTCAGTTTGTGGCAAGTTCGTGCTCAGGCGCTCTTAAAAGAAATGGGTAAATATGGCCGTTTGATTGTCAATGACCATTTCTCCATTATTTTATTAGTCTTATTAGCCTTCCTCGGCCTTTATTACCGTGAAATTTTGACCTTATTTCAACAGGCCGATTTAAGTCAGTGGGTTCTTCCATTAGAAATAATTTTTTCACTTGGCCTTACGCTACTGACTCAAATAGGTGGACCGATCTGGTTGACATTAGCGCCTGACGAAGCTTATCTATTCAGCCAGGGTAGAAAGTGGCAAACTTATTGGTTAAAAGGGACGCGATTAGGTTTAGTCTTACCACTCATCATTACCGCCTTAATCAGTGCCCTACTCTTTCCATTCGTAGTGAATCTGTCCGCTTGGACTTTAAACCAATGGCCGGTCTTTATTGGTCTTACCGCTATATTGACTGCGTTGAATATTTTTGCTCGTTATTATAATGTCCTCCATCAAGCAGGAATCAGCAATGCTTGGCGCTGGTTGACGAGTTTTATTTACAGTGTGGCTCTCATTCATTTGGGCGCCCACTGGAATATGATTGTTCCTCTGGGACTGGCCTTGGTCGCTAGCATTTATTTATACCAAGGTTTAAAGCCGACTGCCCAGACGCGTCTGCAATTCGATCGGGTGGTTGAGTTAGACCAACAACGACGGGCCGTCTTCTACAAATGGATTGCCATCTTCGCTGATGTTCCCAACTTGCAACCAACGGTAAAGCGTCGAGCCTATCTGGATCGATTGATCCAAGCCCTGCCGATGTTCAACCAGCAAGCCTATAGTTATCTACTTTTACGCTTACTGGTTCGTCATGGGGCCTATTCCGGGGTCTGGCTTAAAGTGACTGCCTTTATTGCCTTTTTATTAATCTGGAGTCAACCGCTTTGGTTAGCCATCGCCTTGGGCATTCTGGGCCAATGGATGACCTTAATTCAATTGTTACCGTTAAGAAGTTATCCTAATGATCAAGTTTTCTTTCGCTTATATCCACAAAAAGGGGACAGCCTAGCTGCTTTCCGTCAGCTCATGGGACTCCTCTTAGTGACGCAAGCTATAATTTATACCCTAGCGAGTGGTTACTGGCTAAGTTTCATCGCCTGGCTAGTCAGCATTGCCTTATTGTTGTACCTCTATCTACCCTGGCGCAAGCGAAAGTCTCGGTTCTAAGTACTATTTCGCGTCAAGATTTGATATAATCAGACAAAAGCCGATATATTTATATAGAAAAAAGGAGAACGAATGATGAATAAAATGAAACGACTCATCCTAGCCTGTCTAAGTAGTCAATTGCTCTTGGCTACCGCAATTGCCCCAGCTTGGGCCCGAGAAGACGAAGGTGCTGGTGACAATACCACTGTACCAAATCAAGCTGATAATACGCCTGATGATGGCCAAACAGGTGATCCAGACCCAGGCAATCCATCAGAAACGCCCCCTGCTGATTCAAGTAGTTCAGAAACACCAACCGATCCGCCGCAAAATTCTAGTTCAGAAAGTTCGGCTGAATCTAGCCAAGCGTCATCCGAGTCTACGCAAAAATCAACCGAAGGTACGCAACATACCCCGGCACCTATCTATCCACAACCGGTTTACCCGCCTGCACCCAATGATGTCGACCATTCAACGCCACCAATTTCAATTACCGATCCTAAACCTGAAGAAACTACTGAAGTGCAAAGTGAGTTAGATTGGCCAGCCATTGTTCAAGATTCTTTGCAAGACCCAATCTTTGCCCGCGCTTTTGAAGATTATCAATATGCTCTAGCTACTTATAATTTCGATAGCATGGATCCAATGAATTCATTACTTTCTGATGTCCAAGCCGATTTCGAAACCTATTTAATTGAAGGCGAAGCGACAGGCAGTGAATCTGAAGAAGCCGACACTGAAAGCCCCGTTGTGACAACCGGCGTTCAAACTCCAGGTGAATTGGAAGAGAAGGGTAAATACTCCCTCTTGTCTTATTATTACGGCCAAGACACTCCGGCGCCGATCCGTTTGCAATTTGTCTTTGTTGATAGTAGTTTACAAGCAATCAGTTTAGTTCAAGAAGATCAAGCTGAAAGTCGAGCCATCGATGAATCAGAGGCGGCTCAATTAAGTTCAGGTGAGACCATGGTGGAAGAATTAGCTGACATGAATCTACCGGTGGTGGGTCTTAGTCACCATGTCGATCAAGGATTGGCTTTAGATAGTATCGTCGTGCCTCATGTTCGTGATGAAGCTCAAGACTTTATGTGGTTGAATGTTATCGGGGGAATGGTGTCGACCGCCACATCTCCTACTACTGAAGAAGATAGTGGCTTAGGTCAACAGATGACGACCTTCCTGATTGGTAATCCAGATGAGCTAACCAGCGAATCTAGCGAAGCAAGTGAACTCAACAGCGATGAAAGTCAAGACGATGAAACCAGTGATGAAAGTATAGACAGTCAAGAAGAAATGTCAGAAGATTCATCATCTACGGAAGAAAGCTCAGCCGAAGAGACTGTGGACCAAAGCAATCATCCAATCCTCAGTCAAGTGCCTTTAGACTTTAGCTATGATGAAAGCAAACTTTTAGGGGTGGGTAGTTTACGTCAAGGCTTCGAAACGATGATGGCTAGCATCAAAGAAGGACAAGAAGTCAATCGGGAGACCGTTCAATCTTGGTTAGGTCAGCCAACCGTTGAAAGTGAAGCCGGCTCAAGTACGACTCAGAAATATTTGGCCATTGCCGATGACAAGGTCCTTTACATTCAAGTTATCTCTGAAACCGGATCTGGTAAGATCCAAGAAATTAAGACGGATAACCGAACCGCTCGACTCTTTGATGTCTTCCCATTGAAAGTGGATGATTTATATAACCTTGCAGAAGATAATGCTCAAATTTATAACAACATCAGCAAAAAGTTAGGCGACCCAACCATCGTCGAATTTAAACCGGACACTCAACAAATTCGCTATGTTTGGACCAGTTTTGAAGATAAGGCTATGAAGAACATTGAAGTAGTAGAAGATCTCAACAGCAAACAATTCGATTTACTTTACTATGAACCATAATATTTTAAATATTTAAGAAAAGTTTAAGAAATCTTAAGAAAGTCCTTGCAATTTTTAAAGACTCTGCTATAATATAGTTGTGGTTAGGGGAAAGCCCCTACAAACACAAGATTGCTAGGTTTCACAGTCAGGTTGGTTTATTGCAGAAGTGTTACAATTTGATATCTAATTGGTTGAATGTTTGACAAATGTTAAAGAAATCGATATGATATCCATGGTAAAACTTAAGAAAACTTTTAGAAATTAAAAGCTTTCTGAATAAGTGGTAGACTTACCGGTCGGATTGTCGCTTAGGTTTTATAAAAATAATTAGGTTTTTCTATAGGAGGAAAATTATAATGAAAAAATCATTAGTTAAATTAGTAGCTGTTTCAGCTACAGCTATGTCTTTAGCTACTGTTGTCGTTCCTGCTGCTAACGCACAAGATGGTCCAAAATTCCCTTCAGAAAATATTCAAGTAGATTATGATCAATTAGTTATTGATGCAATGAACGGAGCATATGGAAATCCTGCTCTTACACAAGACCAAGTAATTTTATTAACCACTAAACTAGGTCAAAAAGCAGCTGAAATTAAACAACAACGTGATGCAAAAGAAGCAGCAATTAAAGAAGCTGAAAAGACAATTGAACAAACTAAAAAATCATGTGACGTTGCAACTTCAGATTTCGAAACCGCTAAAGTTCGTTTTGACAATGCTAAAAAAGAATTGAAACGTCTAAACGATTTGGTTGAAAAAGCGCGTTTAGATAACCAAAGCTATGAAACTGAATATTTACAACGCAAACTTGAAATCGAACGTACATTTGATGTGAATTCAGAAAATGTCACATTGAAATATGATGGAATTAAAGCTGCTGAGGATAACCGTTTGTTAGATGCCCAAGCTGCAGTTGCATCGGCTGAAGGTGCTGTTCAAGCTGCACAAGCTGCTTATGATAATGCTGCTGAAAATCTTAAAGCTGATGCACAAGCTACTTTAGATGAAGCCAATGTTGCTTTACAAAATGCAATCGCAGAACGTGAAGCTGCTCAAACAGCTGTTAACAATTCTACAGCAATGAGCCAAAAAGAATCAGAACTACGTGCTCTAAGAAGCGAAAAAGATACTGCATTATTAAATCTTTCTAAAGAATATGTTGTTGAAGATGGCTATAAGAAAGTGGCTAAATTAGAAGCATATAATTCTGCTATTACTGCTCGTGATAACTACGAAAATGGGGAATTTTCTGTAGCGAAAACTGATTACGAAAACAAAAAAGCATTAAAGAATACTAAATGTGATCAATATGATAACGAAAAGAATGCTTTAACAAAATTATATGAAGAATTCCAAAGCTTGAACAAAAAATATTACAACTTACGTAATGCAATTGCTGCAGTAACTAATACAAGTATTGCTGATACAATTGTAAACGATGGTACAGTTGATAAAGATATCAAAGAAATCATTAAAGATGTAGTGGATAATGGTGCTGGTAAAGATGTTGAAATCATAGAAACTACAGAAGAATCTGAAGAAAGTACTGAAAAATCTTCTACAGAAAAAGAAACCGATAAAGGATCTAAAGATGGTAAGAAAGTAGAAAAGAAAGAAGACAAGAAATCAGATGCTAAATTACCAGAAACTGGTGAAGCTTCTACTTATGCTATCTTCGGTGCTGCTGCATTATCTATCTTAGCAGGTTTAGGTCTAGTTGCTCCTAAATTCTCAAAAGAAGACTAATTAAATAAAACTTAAGTTTAGAGTGCTGGTACGCCAGCGCTCTTTTTTGTTTTGGCTCTTTGTCAAAGACTGTTGGTGAGTCTATAAAAGTCGATTGAAGTGATTCAATCGCCTTTTTTTATGTAAGTACATTTTTTTTCGTTTTGCGACTAAATAATGACCTGCGAAAGATAAAAGGTAGACTGTGCGGTTCAAAACGAATATCTATTTATCCATTCATGGACGTATTGTATTTGTGATCAGCCCGTTCATCGTTATACACAATGTGACGATAAGGGGGTTCTTCTTGAGAAAAGAGTTGACATGAAAGGAAAATCCGGCAACGAAGATGACCAAAATTACGATACCCATAATCTGAACGTTTAATATTCTTTATTTTATGATTCATGCCTTCTACGGGACCATTCGATAAAGTGTAGGTCAAACTATGATGGATTTCTGTTCGATAATCGAATAAGGTATTCCAATCAGTTCTTAATGGTCGAGGCAATAAATATTTTCTGCCTTCCTGTAAGACTTCTTCAAAGGCTTGGTGCGAATGGCTTTGGATCGCTTCAATGAGTTGATGGGTGAGATGATAAGCCCGATAAAACTTGTCATCTAGATTTAACAGATAATCGACCATGCCTTGTTCCGTGATGAGCCCATCAAAGAGACGGTGGGTATGATAGTCTTGAAAATCTAAGTCCTCGCGACGTTTTAAAATGAGTTTCCATAACTGTTTGAGCTTGGTGTAATCTCGGGGACGTTGATAACGGATATCACGCATGAGTTGAATCCGGATCTGATTCAACGCTCGATTCAACAGCTGAACCACATGAAATCGATCAATAATGATCTCTGCATTGGGAAAGATCGATTGAAAGAGCGCCCGGTAAGGCTGATACATATCGATCGTAATGGTTTTGACGTGCTTCGGGCGAGAATCCCAAAAAGTATTGACGTAAGGAGGCCTGTTTTCGATCTTCTAAAATATCCACGATGCGATGGGAGGCATTATCCATCAGAATACAGGACATGGCCGCGTCCACGGACTCCACCGATTTAAACTCATCAACCGCCAGATGTTCGGGTAAATGCGTGGGCTGGGGATGCAGATTGTCCCCCACTTTTTCTAGTTGGCGGATGACCGTATGGGGAGACACATTGAGATGTTCGGCAATCAAGGTCATGGGCTGGGGTTTCGCTAATTCTTCGAGGATGAGGAATTTTAAGGGATTGGAAATATGGCAGTAAACATCGATAAAAGGCGATGTCGCTAGGGTAGTTTGGCGACAACGTTTACAGTAGTAGTGTTGTTTTTTAGTTTAAGATAAACGGGTTGTAAATTATATTGCCCCCTCAGAATCGCGGTCGATAAGATCCCATTTTTAATCATATCTTCTGAGCCTCGATTCACACAACCGCAATGACGACAAGCTTTGGGAAGCTTGGTTAAGTGTCCGGATACCGTCAAGACCGATTGGAAGTCCCGGGTAAGTTCATGGGAAGTAGATTTGCTTCCTGAGCGGAACGCTTTAACTTGATGATAAGGCTCTGACTGTAAATCATCGTGAATAACAAGGTTTGGGTCTTTCATTCCCAGTAAAACATTTGTACAATATGAGTAGGCCATGTGGTCCCTCTTTCTATATGTTTGGTGGTACTTACATCATAGACGAGATCACTGGCTTTTTGAATACCTAAAAAAAAGTGCTGGTAATAATCACCAACACTATAAATTATAGAACCTAAAAAATTATTAAAATTTCTATTTTTATTTGTCTAATTTGTTAAAATCAACTAAAAAAGTTTCCATATCATTCATTGTCGATTCTTCATTTAATTTGGTAATTATTTTTTCGTCTTTAATAACAAAAGCGTGTGGTACGGTTTCGATATCAAAAAATTTTATTACATCGAGATAATTACTATCATCAATTCGTTTATTAGTATTATAATAATTTAATTCAACATCATATTCATTGGCTAAATGATTAAGCTTAGGGATAAAAGATTTACAAAAAGGACATTCATTAAAGCCTAAGTATATTATTACTGGTTCTTTTTTAGACTTTTCGATTAATTGATTATAATCATTTTCTGATTCAATTTCTTTTACTTGAGAGTAATCTGTTGCTATTCTTTTATCTTTACTTGATGAAGTGATCTTGTCATATTCTTTGTATAGTTTCTCTTTTTCATTTTTATCCATATCTTTAAATTTTAGTTTATCATCAATTTCCACAATTTTATCAATATCTTCGGCAGAACTAGAAGCGTAAACATCATCAATCAGATGATATTGAGATTGATTACTTATTACTAGCATTGATAAGGCTATTAACAGCAGTATTATTTTATTGCTTTTTTTCATATATATTCCTCTTTTCTTTATTTGTCCTTAGTATATAGAAAAGCCGCCATAGTGTCTATGACGGCGTCTCGATTTCTAAACTTTGTGGACCACTTCGTTCTTTGCTCTGAATGGTGTTGTTAGTTTTATCTTGGTCTGGTTCGGGTTCTTCCGTTTCTGGACTAGTTTCACTTGGAGATTCAGTTGTACTTTCTGTTTCTGGCGGTTCAGAAGTAGAGGATTCAGAACTTGATTCAGTCGTTTCTGTGCTTGTGCTAGCTGGTGGTTCAGGTTGCGGTGTTTCGATAATAATGGTGTCATCGGTTGGTGTCGTATTGCCTTCATAGAATTGTTTGTAATAATTAATCCGACTGGCGACGGTATCTATTTCATAATTGGCATAGCTGTCGAGTTTGACGAATTCACCCGTAAAGGCATCGACTTTAACCCGAAATTTGAGGTTGCCTTCGATTAAATCAACGATCCAGAAGATATCCATCTCAGGGATTTTCTCTTGTTCTTCGCTACTTTCAGCCACTTGATTTTTGATTGGCGTTATCGGTTCTTTTGGACTTTCGAATCGATTATCGTCGAAGTGCCAATCAGTGATTTTAGCTTTTTTGAAATGTTTGCGCATCAGGTTGGTCACCATATCACAGTTTAAGCGATCGTCTAGACGCTCATTGCGCTTATTAATCAATTCGAGTACCGTAGCTTGTCGATCTTCAGCAATCGGTTGGGAGTTCAGACTGAAGTCACCATCATAGTAGATCGCTTCATATTCGTAAGTGGCGGTTGTAGCACCCACCCGGTAGACATACTTATCAGTGAATTGATGTCGGTGAATGTCTAAGTCGGTCACGACAATTTCTGGATGGTCTTGACGAATTAAATCAATGACTTCGATGAGTCCCTTTCTGAGGGCACTCATTTCTTCTTTTTTATCGGCTGATTTGGACGGACTGGCTAGCGTTTGAGTCTCTGTCTGGGCCAGAACCGTACCCTGTAGCGGGCTATTAAGGAATAGACCTAGCCCCAACAGGCTAATTAAAATTGGGGTCTTCTTCATAGATGATTCCTTTCTTTCTAATCCAATGCGATTGTATATCTTTATCATACCAAAAATTTAGAGAAAACGTTCTTATTTTTACTTATATCATGCTGATTTAATCATATTGTAACCTAAGTGCGATATTTTTGAAAACAGATTGAATCATGCTATACTTAGGCAGTTAGGATGAAGCAAATAAGAGAAGGGTATTATATTTAGATCCGCTGATTATTTACTTGACCTAAGTTAATAAGTTTATAGGGGGAAGTTTATGATTTTTGTCGACAATCAGAATAACTACGATGCCAGTGTGAATATTGCTTTGGAGACTTACTTGGTCGAGAATAAATTGGTTGATGAACCGATTTTATTATTCTATATCAACGATCCATCAATCATCATTGGTCGCAATCAGAACACATTAGAAGAAATCAATCAAGCTTATGTCGAAAAGAAGGGGATTCGAGTAGTGCGCCGGATGTCAGGGGGCGGCGCTGTATACCATGACCGTGGCAATTTCTCGTTCTGTTTTATTAAAGATGATGACGGTTCTTTCCGTGATTTTGCTTCCTTTACGAAGCCTGTGATTGAAGCTCTGCATCATATGGGGGCCATCGGGGCAGAACTGCAAGGGCGGAATGACTTGTTGATTGATGGCAAGAAGTTCTCGGGTAACGCCATGTATGCTAAAGATGGTCGAATGACGGCCCATGGAACGATTCTATTCGACGCCGATTTAGAAGAAGTTACCCATGCCTTGAAACCGCGTCAAGAAAAGATGACCTCCAAAGGCATTAAGTCGATTCGCTCAAGGGTTACCAATATCAAACCCTTTGTCGATGCTGAATATCAAAGTCTGACGACTGAAGAATTTCGTGACAAGTTATTATTAGCTATCTTCAAGGTCGACCGTCGTCAAGACGTGCCTGAATATCATCTGACTGAAGAAGATTGGGCCAAAGTCGAAGAAATTCGCCAAGAACGTTTTGGCAATTGGGACTGGAACTATGGTCAATCGCCTGATTTTGACGTAGCTCATGCCCGTAAATTTCCTTTTGGTTTGGTCGACTTACGCTTTAACATTTCAGAAGGACGGATTAAAGAAGCTAAAATCTATGGTGATTTCTTTGGTCTAGGTGACATCCATGAATTGGAAGCCCAATTGGTCGGCGTGCGTTATGAACGGCAGGCTCTTAAAGAAACCTTCGAACAGATTAATTTACAGCATTATCTAGGTCAAGTTACCGCAGAAGAATTGGTTAGCCTTATTTTTGATTAGTCAGTTTGCTGGCTGGCTAGCACTGTTTTAGACTTGTGGCTGATTATAAGATTTTAGGAGAAGTTGTCATTAGTTAATTCTTGCTGAAAAAGCGCTCAGTTGATTTAATTGGCGAGCTATTTAAGGACGGATGCTGAAATATTTTTTAACAGCCAATAGGCACAAAAATAGCACTTGGATGATTACACTAAATCAGTGAATCATTCAAGTGCTTTTTTGCTAAAGTGTTTGATTTATGCTGGGAAAGTCGTGTGTTCATTGTCGGTCATTTTAAGTTCAGGGAAGAGGGCTTTAATCACTTCTAGGCCAAGATAACGGACCTGACCCCGGCCGACAAAGCGGTGAATCATCATCGCTGGATTGAAATTTGCTTCAATAATGCCATATTTACTTTGGTCGGCTGGGACCGTCCGATCGGGAATAATCAAATCGACCCCGCAGAAGAAGGCGCCCAAAGCTTGACTGGCTTTTACCGCCAAGTCTTTATAGGATGGATCAGTATCGTCCGTCCGGTCAATAGAAATGCCACCGGTAGAGACATTGGTATTCCGACGCAAATAGACGATTTGATCTGGGTCGGGAATTGAATTGAAGTCTAAACCTTGTTGGTGCAATTGCATCCGTTCAATGTCGCCTTTTGCTAATAAGGTCATGGGTGCCTTGTGTTGCGGGCCACGGAGCGGATGTTGATTTTCTTGGTCGATCAATTGGTCGACGGTGTGCTGACCATCACCAATCACATGGGCGGGTTGGCGTTGGCAGATAGCTTTGACTTCATCCCCTTGGACATAGAAGCGATATTCTGTTCCTTCAATAAATTCTTCGATTAAGACTTCCTTGTCCTCTTTAAAGGCTACCTTCAAGCCAGCTTCGTAATCTTCCCGACTCGCCCCCTGGTTAAAAATACTAATGCCCAAACCGTAATTGGTAGATTTAGGTTTGATCACAAAGGCCTTGTCTTGAATACTAGGATAGTAGGCTTTAGCCAATTCAATCTGCGAAAAGTTTTCTGAGCGCGGTGTATGGATGCCGGCATTTTCTAGAATCTTTTTGGTCGCGACTTTATTTTCCATTAAGAAGTATGAGATCAGGCTATCATAAGCCGTCATATTTCCTTTACGAATATATTCGAAATGGTCTTGGTGTTGAAGTTTAATCAGATTTTCTGCCGGATCAATAATTTCTACTTCTAGGCCAAGGCGGATGGCTTCTTTAATTACATCTTGGGTCGAAATCTCCAAAGCTTCAAAGCCGTGCAATAGGTAAGGTCGTTCTAGGTAGACTTCTTGATGGTCTTTAGCCATGGCTAATCCATGCTCAACCATGCCAGCTTGATCTTGATATAACTGATGCAAGCGACCAGCTAGAGTTTGTTCTGGCTGACTCATTTGTCTTTCTTTGGCTTCAACCAGCTCTAAGTAATTTGTCTGCAATTCTTGATCAATAATCTGAGTCAGATACTTCATCTCTTGGAAGAACCAACCCACCTCATTGTCCTGTTGATGGGGTGCTAGTGGATCAGCCTCAGCGATAGCTAGATTTAATTGGTTACCTTGGTCCACTGCTTCTTGGGAATGAACGTCGGGTAGGAGGATTAAAGTAATCACAAATAATTTAACGAAATCGATATCCTCTTGACTAATCCCATAAGGGGCAAAAGGATTCAAGTCAAAATTACGTAACTCGATATAATCGATGCCCCGTTCCATCAACTTGCGAACGGGTTTGGATTGCTTGAAACGCACGTCAGCATAGAGTTCTTTCTCTTCAGAAAGTAAACCATCCTCGACGGCTTGTTCCAAATCATCAACGAAATGTTCGAATTGATCATAACGAATCTTGACTTTCGGGTCATTCATATAGCCATAACGACTCAAGCGAACTGAGCGCATCGGTTGTTGACTCGGCTTGCCGTAAAGTTTAGTTTGATAAGTTCCTGGCACAAAAGGGGCCGCGCCTAATAAATAGGTTAAGATCCAACGATAACGTAAGTAATTCCGTCCCAATTTGGCATAAATCTTATTGGTCACCGCGATGGCATCAGCATCGGGACTTATTTTGTTGGCCAGAACTCGAGGATTGATTTGGAAATTATAATGAATGCCTGAGAGCAGTTGAACATCCACCCCATAGAATTTTGCTAAGTGTTCGCGGTAGTGAACATCAGCTGGATTTGATAGCTGGGCCACTTTTAACTTGCCATCAGTCGGGACGGCAGGGGGTGTCGAATATGGCCACATCCACTCCGCTTGCTGGTCATTTTCTTGGGCAGCTATTTGATGGATGGCAGCCAACCAGGCCATAACTTCCTGACTATCCTTCGCGGGCGGAGTGATAAATTCTAGCTGACTTTCGGCGAAATCGGTTTGAATATAAGGATGATAAGCGCGATCTCCCCAATGACTAGAGTGGGGAGTCTTGGCAATCTGTCCATCTTCTTTAATCCGGAGGGTCTCTCTTTCTATACCTATGGTACTCTGCCATAATTCAAGGAGATCCGCTTCCGTAAATAATGGATCAAAACGTCTCATAATAAGTCCTCCTAACTGTCTCGATTATAAACTAAAAGCCTATAAAAGAGAATAAAAGCGTTCGTAAGCAATAGCATAAGCCTAAAAAATCAGAAAAACAAGATAAAAAGCAAAATAGGTGTTGACAGGCCAAAGAGGACCATGCTATATTATTACTTGTCGCTAAGAGCGACTGTCAATCTGATCGGTTAGTGAAGAAAATAATTTCTTTAAAATATTTAAGAAATATATTGACTAAACATAGAGAAGATGATAATATATTAAATGTCGCTACACCAAACAATGTAGCGCTTACATCGAGAGAAAAATCCGCAAGAAATTTTAAAATAAATTAAAAAACTTGTTGACAAAGTAATCGCTCGATGGTATGATGTAATAGTTGCGTCACAGCCCTTCAATGAGGTTACCGGCGCACGAAAGCTCATTGAAAACTGAACAAAGACACACCAAACTTGTAATAGGGGTTCATTATGAACACCCCCGAATATAAATTCGAGACACTGGCGATACCCCAGTCTAAACTTGGTATCACACAGTCAGTATTGAATTGAGTAAAGACTCAAACAATCTTTCATGAGAGTTTGATCCTGGCTCAGGACGAACGCTGGCGGCGTGCCTAATACATGCAAGTCGAACGCACAACGAAGGAGCTTGCTTCTTCCGCGTGAGTGGCGAACGGGTGAGTAACACGTGGGAAACCTGCCCTTTAGCGGGGGATAACATTCGGAAA
>NZ_FOEN01000006.1 GCF_900110675.1 Ignavigranum ruoffiae
GGTTCTGTTGCAAAGTTTTCCAAAAAATCTATTTTAGTGTAAAATTGAGAAAAAAGACAGAGAGGACAGAGTAATGAATCATTTTAAAGGCAAACAATTCAAAAAAGACGTCATTATTGTCGCTGTTGGTTACTACCTGCGTTACAATCTAAGCTATCGTGAAGTTCAGGAATTGTTATATGATCGTGGAATAAATGTTTGTCATACTACGATTTATCGTTGGGTGCAAGAGTACAGCAAAGTCCTCTATTATCTTTGGAAGAAGAAAAATAGACAATCCTTCTATTCATGGAAAATGGACGAAACCTATATCAAAATTAAGGGACGTTGGCATTATCTTTATCGTGCAATTGATGCGGACGGCTTAACCTTAGATATCTGGTTACGAAAGAAACGGGATACGCAAGCAGCCTATGCTTTCTTAAAACGACTCCATAAACAGTTTGGTGAGCCGAAAGCAATTGTGACCGATAAAGCACCTTCTCTTGGCTCCGCCTTTAGAAAGTTACAGAGTGTGGGTTTATATACTAAGACAGAGCACCGAACTGTGAAGTATCTTAACAATTTAATAGAACAAGACCATCGACCTATTAAACGACGAAATAAATTTTATCAAAGTCTCCGTACAGCCTCTTCCACGATTAAGGGCATGGAGACCATTCGAGGAATATATAAAAAGAACCGAAGAAATGGAACGCTCTTCGGCTTTTCGGTGTCTACTGAAATCAAGGTATTAATGGGAATAACAGCCTAAGATATTTGGAGTTCAGAGAGGGCGCGTTTGATTTTCAAACTTCGCAACAGAACCAAACCTAGTTCTATACACGGAGATAAAGATCTACGAATCAGCATGCTTTACCCACAACAGTCCCTTGAAGTTGTCAATTATTGGGAGGTGAGGCCTAAAGTAAGTCTGTAGCTTATAGAATAAGCGGAATGCCCAATAATTAAAAGCACATCAAGAGGGTATTTAACAGTTTATTTTATTGTTTATCTAGAAGATTTCAAAAAATACCGGTCGCTATTTCTGGCCAAAGATAAAATTGAATCCAAGTACTCGCAAGCCAAAGAAAATCCACGTAGCGTACAAGCTCTTGCCGATGAATCGGTTAGAGCTTATCTAGTGGATTTAGTCCGGAAAAGGTTGTGCTTTGAAGGACGACATAAGCTAGGTCAGAGTATTGATGTTAAATTATAGACCAAGCATATATATGAAAAGAATAATGTTACATTTTATCTATAACGTTTTACACGACTTAGACATAAACACGGAGATAAAAAATCAACGGATCAGCATACTTTACCCACATCAGTCCCTTGAAGCCTATGGCTTTTAGGGACTGAGTCGTAAAGTAAGTTTGTAGCTTATAGAATAAGCGAAAGACGGTGCCCATTGATTTGAAATCCCGTGTTTAAAATGCCTAAGTCGTGTATTATATGATATTAGTCAATATGAATGAATTGTTACTAATATTTTACGATTTTTCTTTGCTTTGGTCTTCTTGCAAATGCTCAAGAATCCGAGCGGCTGTTGGTCGTGGAATCCCCAGACTTGCAATCTCCTCGATTTCGGCTTCTTTAATTCGCTTCAATGTTTTAAAGTGTTTGAGCAATTTGGTCCGGGTCTTCGGTCCAACACCAGGAATTTCTTCAATACGCGATCCAAATTGGGATTTACTGCGAACATGGCGGTGATAAGAAATGGCATAGCGATGGACTTCCTCTTGAATTCGTTGTAAAAGAAAGAAACCTTGACTACGATGGTCCAGATCAACCAGTTCTTCACGATAGCCATCCAATAGGGCGGCCGTTTTGTGCTTATCATCTTTGACCATGCCGGCTACTGGAATTGATAAGCCAAGTTCATTCTCTAAAACATCGCGTGCAGCCCGGGTTTCAATAATTCCCCCGTCCATTAAAATTAAATCAGGCAAGGGTTTATTTTCTTGCAATAAACGGACATAACGGCGACGGATGACCTCTTGAGTGGCAGCGAATTCGTTAGCCCCTTCAAAGGTTTTGATTTTGAACTTGCGATAATTTTTACGTTCAGGTCGACCGTTGCGATAGACAACCATGCCAGAGACATTATTACTGCCGGAGATATTGGAGTGGTCGAAGGCTTCGATATATACGGGTTCCGGAATATCTAGCGCATTCGCTAGATCAGCAATGGCTCCCTTGGTTTTATTTTCTTTCATAGTCATGAGCCGGAATTTCTCATCTAATGCCAGCTTGCTATTCTTTTCAGCGAGTTCTAAGATGCTTCGTTTTTTTCCTCTTAAGGGTGTAGTTACAGGTAAGTCCAAGAAATCATGCAAAACTTCATGATCGACATCACTCGGAACTAGAATTGCCTTAGGTTTGAGTTCTTGACCTTCTTGGTAGAAACGAGCTATGTAAGTCGTAACTTCATCTTCTGGACTACCATATGAAGGAAAGATGGTCGCCTTGCGTTTTAAGATGGATCCTTGGCGTAACATAAAGACTTGAATGGAAATCCAACCGCGATTGAGATAATAGTTGAAGACATCCATATTGTCATAATCTTGACTCATGATGGTTTGTCGTTCCACCGTCGTTTCGATGTAGTTAATCTGATCACGGTAGTCGGCGGCCATTTCAAAGTCGAGATTCTTTGCTGCCATTTGCATTTTGTCTTTAAGCTGGTTTTTGATACTGGCGGTATCGCCATTGAAAAATTGTTTAATCTTATTAATTTGTTCTTGGTATTGTTCGACGGATATTTCATGATCACAGCAACCGATACATTGGCCGATATGATAGTAGAAGCAGGCTCGCTTTTCATTTTTTGGACAACGACGTAGGGGATAGGCCCGGTGCAGGACTTGTTGGGTTGTTGTCGCTGCATAGACATTGGGGAAGGGACCAAAATAAATTCCCCCATCTTTCTTCACATCATTGGTAATGATTAATTGGGGATCGCGTTCTTTGGTAATCTTTAAGTAGGGATACATGGTCCCATTTTTTAATTTAATATTGTAATGGGGTTTATATTCTTGAATGAGATTAATTTCTAGGATCAGAGCTTCTTTGTTACTATTGGTCACAATGGTTTCGAAGTGATCAATTTCAGAAACCAATTTTGTGGTTTTACTGTCATGGGCCCCACGGAAATACGAGCGTACTCGATTTTTTAAGTTTTTGGCCTTACCGACATAGATAATTTCATCCTTGGCATTGCGCATAATATAACAGCCAGGTAAATCGGGCAAGAGTTTCAACTTGGCTTCGATCCGATCACGAACGGCTGCTTGATGAGCTAATTCTTCGTTGGTAATGGAAACAGGTTTCTTCGCCATGTTTAGTCCTCCTTTCGATGGGGATAGTGTAGATGGCTAGGTAAATCAGGGCGTTGGTTGCTATGGCTTTTAGCATTTAAATATTTCTCAATAATGAATTGCTGCTTATGATTATAATGACCGAAGATGGCCACTTGGTCTCCTTCTTGAACATCTAGTAAGAAACTCAGTGCTTTGCGGCCAATCAAGGCATTGATCGTTTCCTGATTTGAAAGGGCTAGTTTAACATGTACCAAAGGATTTTGCTGGGTTGGAATCAGCTTCAGTTGGCATACTCGACCCTGGTAACTATATTTTTCTTGCATCAAACCCCTTCTTTCAAGAATACCTTTAAGCTACCCTACATTTTATCACAAATATAAGTAATTTTCTTCTGACTTATGCTATACTGAATGAAGTATATTAGAAAGAAGTGAGAAGATGAAATTTTCTGAATTTCCTTACCGCCGCCCTGATTTAGAGGCTGTCAAGGCGGACTTTGATCAACATATTGAACAAATTAAGCAGGCAAACCAAGCCAAAGACATTAAGAATGCCATTAAAAATATCCAAGATTTACAGACGATGATTGAAACCCAAGCAACTCTGGCTTCAATTCGTAATTCAATTGATACCCGAGATGCTTTCTACGAAGAAGAGATGGCTTTCTGGGATGAACATCTACCTATTATTCAAGAATGGGTTACGAGTTATTATAAAGCAGTTCTCGACTTAGCAAATCTTGAAGACTATGCCGAATTATTCCCAGCAACCTTGGTCAAAATGGCGGAAAATTCTATCCGGGTCTTTGATTCTAAAATTATCCCACTCTTACAACAAGAGAATAAGTTGACCACTGAATATGACAAACTGATTGCCTCGGCTGCCATTGAGTATAAGGGTCAAACTTACAATATTCCTGGCCTAGGTAAGTTTATGCAGTCGACGGACCGCCAAGAGCGTCAAACGGTGAATGAACTCTTAGCTCAATTCTTTGCCGATCATGAAGAGGACTTTGACCGAATTTATGATGAATTGGTGAAAGTCCGCAATCAAATGGCTTTAGATTTAGGCTTTAAAGACTTCACTGAGATGGGCTATGCGCGTATGAATCGCTTGGATTATAATCGCTCTGATGTAGAGGTATATCGTCAGGAAGTTCTTAAATATGTAGTACCCGTAGCTCAAGCATACTATCAACGTCAACAAGAACGTTTGGGTCTGAGTGAATTGAAATATTATGACTTACCAATTGAATTTGAAGATGGCAATGCCACCCCGGAAGGCACTCCTGAAGAAATCCTTGATGCTGCGATTAAGATGTATTCTGAACTTTCACCAGAAACCAGCGAATTTATCGATTTCATGGTTAAGCATCGCTTAATGGATTTAGTGACTAAGCCAGGGAAGCGGGCAGGTGGTTATTGTACCTATATGCCTGATTTTAATTCTCCATTTATCTTCTCAAACTTTAATGGAACCTCTGGGGACGTCGATGTTTTAACGCATGAAGCGGGTCATGCTTTTCAGGTTTATGAAAGTCGCTGGATTTCTGCTCCGGAAATTGTCTTTCCAACTTATGAGTCTTGTGAGATTCATTCAATGAGTATGGAATTCTTCGCTTGGCCATGGATGGAATTATTCTTCGGCGACCAAACTGATAAATATAAATACGCCCATCTAGGGGGGGCCATTACTTTCCTACCTTATGGTGTCTTGGTCGATCATTTCCAACATGAAGTTTACGAACATCCACAATGGACACCTGCTGAGCGGAAACAACGTTGGCGTGAGTTAGAACAAATGTACTTGCCATGGAAAGATTGTGATGGCAATGATTTCTTTGAACGGGGTGGTTTCTGGTTCAAACAAGGTCATATCTTCTCTTCACCATTTTACTATATTGATTATACTTTAGCCCAAATGTGTGCCTTACAATTCTGGCAACGAAATCATGTGGAAGAAGATGCCAGTGCCTGGTCTGATTATTTGGAATTATGCCAGGTTGGCGGTACCAAGTCATTCTTGGAATTAGTAGCCTTGGGTCATTTGAAGTCACCCTTTGAAACCGATAGTTTGAAACACTTAGCCGCCGATGTAGACCAATACTTACTTGTAGCCAGTCAGAATTTAGAGTAAGATGAATTTATAAACAGTTTAGTCTTTGCTAGGAACAAAATCATAGAGAGCATAAGTTGGGTAGAATAATGAGTGTCAATCCTCCTTGGTGATCGCTAGCAGAAGCATGCACCTCTTTACAATGAATCAGGGTAAATAGGTGGATGCTTTTTTGACTGAATATGAATGATAATACGAGAGTGAGGAAAGAAAGCTATGTTAAATATCGGAACCATTGGCAGTTCTTGGATTACTGAGAAATTTATTCAAGCTATTCAGTTATCCAATACCTTCCATCTTAAGGCGGTATATTCTCGGTCTATTGATAATGGTCGGGATATCGCCGAGGTTTATCAAGCGGATTATTATACTGATGAGTTGAATAATCTTATCTTTGATCCAGAGGTCGATGTCATATACATTGCCAGTCCTAATGCCTTACATTTCCCGCAAGCGATGAAGGCGATCAAAGCCGGCAAACATTGTATCATTGAGAAACCTATGTTTACCAGTGTGGATGAATGGCATCAGGCGATGGATATGGCTGACAAAATGGGTGTACTGGTCTTTGAAGCGGCGAAGCATGTCCATAATCGAAACTATAAGCGGATGAAACAGATTATCCAGCATAAATTGAAAGATGCTGAACAACCTTTCTTGGGGGCGAACCTTAATTTAGGCAAATATAACGACCAATATGTTCAATATTTGGCGGCCAAAGACCAGCCAGACTTACTACCCAATGTCTTTAATCCAGCAATGAAAACGGGGAATTTGATGGATTTGGGGGTCTATCCAATTTATCTGGTGGTTGACTTATTTGGCATGCCCGAGAGCCTAAGTTATCGACCAATTCGGGGGCATAATGGGGTTGATCTCTTGGGGACGATTCGATTAGACTATACTGGTTTCCAGATTAATATTTTCTGTTCCATGGTTTCTCATTCAATTCTGCCCAGCGAATTTTACTTTGATGATGAGACGATTCTGGTCTATGAATTAAGCAAGATTTCCCAGGTGGAATTAATTGATTGTGCTGGCGCATCAGCAAATCTGGTCGCTTATACGCCAGAGAATCAATTATATGATGAAGCGGTAGCCTTTTGCGAAATGTTGCGAGATAAAGATAAGATTGAAGGTCAGGTGCGCTATGAATCTTACAAGCAACTTAGTCTGCAAGTGACTCAGGTGATGGAATTGTTAAGACAATCCATGGGACGCAATAGTCAGCGAGGTTAAGATGGAAAGACAAGAGAAATTAATGGCGATTCAAGAACGCTGGCAGGAAAAAGGATATCAAAAGATGACGCCGATTCAAGCTCTGGCCCGCCCGGCGATTCTGTCCGGACAGTCGGTCTATCTCCAGGCGGCGACCGGTTCCGGTAAAACCCTGGCCTATCTTTTACCTTTGATGCAAAGCGTGGAAGCTAACCAACAACTACAATTATTGATTCTAGCTCCTAGCCAGGAATTAGCCTTGCAGATTGCCAAGGTTGGCCGAGATTGGGCCGACATCTTTGGCTTAAAGATTCAAGAGCTGGTAGGTGGCGTCAATTTAAAACGACAAATGGAAGCCTTAAAACATAAAGCTGAAATTATGGTGGCGACCCCAGGTCGTTTGCTACAAATTTTAGAACAAAGTCGGAAGATCAAGCCTCATTCTATTAAATTTTTGGTCTTGGATGAAGCCGACTTTCTGATTAGTCAGGAACATCGGGCCGATCTGTTGGAACTACATCGACGTTTACCCTTGGGTTTACAATTTGTCTTGGTCTCGGCCACAGTTGATCAGGACTTATTGGCTGAATTTCAAAAGGAGACCCAAGAAATTCAGTTAATCCAAGCTCAAGGGGATACATCGCAAGTACAACATCATTATATAATCTGTCATCAGCGGAAGAAATTTGATGCTCTCAGACGATTAGCCCATCTGCCTGGGATGAAAGCTCTTGTCTTTGTGAAACACATTGACGAGATTGATCGAGCTTTTGATTATCTGAGTGAACAAGGTATTGCGTGTCTGCGTTTATATAGTCAGCTTCACTCGACTGAACGTAAAGCAGCCTTGAATCAAGTCCATCAAGGAAACTTTACATTCCTCTTAACCACGGATTTAGCCAGTCGAGGTCTAGATATCGCGGAGATTCCTTTTGTGATTCATTTTGATTTAGCGACAGACTTAGCAACTTACCTTCATCGTTCTGGACGGACGGGTCGGATGGGACAGCCAGGTCAGGTGCTTTCATTAGTGAATGAGCAGGAAGCCCGTGATTTACAAAACATCCTTCAACCAGCAAAGATTGATTTGATTGAATCTATAATTTACCAAGGTCAACTGAGTAGAGCTGCGATAAACAGTGATCCAAAAGATAAAGGGGAAACAGATACGAATAAATCGCAGCCGGTTAAGAAATTAAAGCGGTCTCCTCGGCAAGAGTCAGCACCTCCGGCTCCTCAAAAGTCCAAAAGAAAGAAAGAACGTCATAAAGATCGAAAAAATAAAGGCAAACCAAGAAAAAAAGATAAGGCGAGTGAGGGCTAGAATCTTTACAAAAACTTTACAATGAATTTACATTGAAGGCCTATAATTAAAGTTGAGTAGATAAGGAAGTGGAGGATTGTTATGCGTATTCTTATAGCTACAGAGACTTTTTATCCGGCAACTGATGGAATTTGTACCCGCTTAGCTCATTTTGTCGTTGATTTCAAGAAACGAGGCCATGAAGTCCTAGTCCTATCCCCTGATTTAGGTATTACAGAATATCAAGGTGTTCCAGTTAAGGGCTTGGATACGATTAAATTCCCTTTTTATGGGACCCGGCCTTGGGGCTTACCCAACCGACAGATTCGTCAGATTATTGAAGAATTCAATCCGGATATTGTCCACGCAGTCAATCCATTCTCACTAGCAACTTCAGCTGTACATTATGCGACCAAACTAAATATTCCCTTATTGACTTCCTACCATACCCATATGCCTGATTATTTGGATTACTATAATATGGGTCTGTTAAAGCCAGTTCTTTGGGAATATATCCGCCTGTGGCATAAGCAAGCTGATTATAATATTACCGTGTCAAAGAGCTTATTAGAAGAGCTCGAAGAACATGGGATTGAGACCCAGGCCGTGCTACCTCGTGGACTAGATTTGAGTGGTCGTCATCCTAAATACTTTGATTCGAAACTCTATGAAGAGTTGACCTTTCATATGAATCATCAAAAATTATTGGTCTATGTTGGCCGCTTAGCCTCAGAAAAAGGTCTTCGCCAGTTAAAGAATATTTTTAACCATCGGGATGATATTTGTTTAGCTTTTGTTGGGGATGGCCCTGAGCGAGAAGAATTACAGACCTACTTTGCCGGGACCAAGACAACTTTCCTTGGCTTTAAATATGGGGAAGAATTATCCAGAGCCTTTGCTACCGGTGATGCCTTTATATTCCCGTCAGTTTCTGAAACCTTCGGCTTAGTCATTTCCGAAGCGATGGCTTCCGGCTTACCAGTAATTGCTGCTGAAAGCCAACCAACCTTGGAACAAATTAAACCGATGGAGACAGGGATTACTTTCGAGAACAACAATGAAACTAGCCTGATGGAAGCTCTTAAGGTCTTGGACCAACCCTTACTTCTTCAGAAATTTAAGTTAGCAGGTCGGCGAGCGGTGGAAGGCTATACTTGGGAGAATGCCAGTCAAACCTTGTTAGAATACTACCAACGAGCCATCGACCTTCATGATCAAGCTGACCAAAGATATCAAGCGATTATTTAGTAGGGTTAGTAACACTGGACTCTCATTGCATCGAATTCTGTTCAAATCAACATGATTCAGCGTCAATCAAGCAATTCAAGAGACTTAGTAGTTCATTATTCGGCTATTAGGTCTCTTTTTGATTTTAATGTAAATAATCTTAATTTGAGCAGTTGTCATTCTTTAACGAAATTGTTTCTCCAGTAGATAAATCCGGTCAAAAAATCCTTCTATTAGCGATTTCAGCTTAATTGGGTTAAACTAATAAAGACTTATAAGATTGGAGGCCTTACTATGAAAAAATATGATTTGATCGTCCTTGGTGGAGGGAGCGGAGGCATTGCTTCTGCCAATCGGGCCGGTATGTACGGGGCCAATGTCGCTGTAATAGAGGGCAAGGACCTAGGTGGAACATGTGTGAACCGAGGTTGTGTGCCAAAGAAAATTGGTTGGTATGCCAGTCAAATTGCTGAAGCCAGTCAGATTCTAGGCCCTGAATATGGTTTCGATATCAAGGTCGCTGGTTTTGATTATGAGAAATTTCGAACCAGTCGCGATGCCTATATTCAACGTTCCCGAGATTCATATCTGAATCAATTTGAAAAGAACGGGGTCGAATATATTTCGGCTTATGGTCAATTTGTTGATGACCATACGATTGAGGCCGATGGCGAACTCTATCAGGCGGATCACATCATTATTGCGACCGGGGGGCGTCCGGCACCATTGGACTTACCCGGAAGTGACTTACTGGAGAATTCAGATGATGTCTTCGAATGGAATCAACTCCCCAAATCAATCGCCTTCCTTGGGGCTGGATATGTCGCGGTAGAATTAGCACAAATGTATCAAGCCTTAGGCGTTGAAACTCATTTGGTAATTCGCCACGACCGTCCTTTAAGAAGCTTCGATCAAATGCTCTCAGATAATTTGGTCAAGCATATGGAAGCGTCTAACTTGCATCTGCACAAGAATTTGAGCTTTGATGGCTTTCAAAAGACCTCTGATGGACGCATTGATTGTCTGAAAGACGGTCAGGTTCTACTCACTGTCGACAAAGCGGTGGCCGCTGTTGGTCGGGTTCCCAATACCGAAAACTTAGGACTCGACAAGACCAGTATAGAGCTAGATGATCAAGGATATATCAAAATCGATGATAGTCATCAAACAACCGCTAAAGGGGTCTATGCAGTCGGCGACGTGAGTGGCAAGATAGCCTTGACACCGGTAGCTATCCGAGCTGGTCGTCAAGTCGCTGAATTTCTCTTTAATCAGGCTGAAAGCTCGGCCATCGATTATCAGAATATTCCGACCGTGATTTTCGCCCATCCAGCGATTGGTACGATTGGTTACAGCGAATCAGAGGCTAAAGAGAAATTTGGTTCAGACCAGATTAAAGTATATCAAAGTCGCTTCTTCTCAATGTACCATTCTGCAGGGAATCACCGTCAGGCCTGTGATTTCAAATTGGTCTGTTTAGGGGAAGAAGAGAAGGTCATCGGTATGCATGGGATTGGTTATGGTGTTGATGAGATGATCCAAGGCTTTGGTGTAGCCATCAAGATGGGAGCAACAAAATCTCAATGGGATGCTATTATTGCCATCCATCCAACCGGGTCTGAAGAATTTGTGACAATGCGCTAGTGTATATTGTTTGCCTGTAATTTCAGATAGGCTTATAATTAAGACAGTATAAGAATTCCTTTTACTAGAAAGAGGTGAAACAAATGATCTGGTCACTTATTGTAGGTGGAGTTTTAGGATGGCTTGCTGGTTTGATTATGGGTAAAGATATCCCAGGTGGAATTATTGGTAATATTATTGCAGGATTCCTAGGATCATGGGTTGGTAACCAATTTTTTGCCGGTTTCGGACCTGAAGTTGGAGGATTCTATATTGTTCCAACCATACTAGGTGCAATTATATTAATTGCCGTAATTTCGTTTATTCTGAAACGTACCCGCTAGTTACTAGCTAATCGGGATTAAAAATAGTGGAGAGATGATTCAGTCTCTTCACTATTATTTTGTTTAAGCAGTTTATGCCTTATGATGAAGTTATGCAAAGACACAAGTAATTGAATAGGGAGCGATAACATGTCTTTCAATGTACAGGATGGGATTTACCAAGCAAGATATCAACAAGCCACTTCTTTGAATGCCCAGGAACAGATTATGGTTCTATTAGAGAATGTGCTTAAGACTTCGGTAGACCATGATCAGATTTTCCGCCGCGATTTAGACCAGCATTTGTTTAACGAAAAGTATTCCATTTGGGTCATTACTCAATATCATTTGCGTTTGTACCAGTTTCCCAAAATCAATCAGACCTACACAATTGATACACGGGTGGTGCAATTAAATAGTTTTTTTGTTGCACGCTATTTCCGGGTCATCCAAGACGACCAAGTTTGTGCGGAAATTCATATTCAATTTGTCGGAATTGATTTTAAAGAGCGCAATGTCGTTCGGCTCGATACGGATAAATTTATTCAGGCAGATTTGATTGATTGGGACCAACAATATAAATTTAGAAAAATTAAATTACCTCAAGGACTTGAAGATGGCCCTAGTCTGGCGTATGCTATTAAGATGAGTGATATTGATGAAAATCAACATGTAAATAATTTAGTCTACATCCGTTGGTGTCTTGAAGCGATGAAGCAGCTGAATATAGATTGGCAGTTACCTTTAATGGTCAATGTGAAGTATGGTCAGGAAATCTTGCCACAAGCGCAGATATTAATCTATGCTGACACCAATGTCCAAGACGATCAAAAAAAGACCAGCTTTAAAATAAAAAATCTAACGACTGGAGATGAAGCCAGTCGCTTAGAATTTGAATGGGAGCTATCAGAGAAGGAGTAATATAAGATGATCACACTTAAGTCAGACAGAGAAATCGCCCTTATGAAAGAATCAGGTGCTATCCTGGCCGGGATTCACCGGGAGTTGAGAGACTTTATCAAGGTTGGGGTGACCACGGCAGAAATTGATCGTTTCGTTCAAGATAAGATTGAAAGTCAAGATGCTGTGGCTGCTCAAATTGGCTACGAAGGCTATCAATTTGCCACTTGCACCAGTGTCAATGATGAAATCTGCCATGGTTTCCCATCTTCTTACGCTTTGAAAGCTGGAGACATTGTCAAAGTTGATTTCTGTGTCGATTTGGACGGAGCGATTTCAGATTCTTGTTGGTGCTATGCAGTCGGGCAGATTGATCCGGAACATCAACGCTTAATGGATGTGACCCGAAAAGCCCTAGAATTAGGCATTGAACAAGCTCAAGTGGGGAATCGGGTCGGCGATATTGGCCATGCTATTCAGACCTATGTTGAAGCTCAAGGATTTGGCGTCGTGCGTGATTTCGTCGGTCATGGGATTGGTCCAACGATACATGAAGGGCCGATGGTACCTCATTATGGTGAAGCTGGTAAAGGCCAACGCTTAAAAGAAGGCATGACTATCACCATAGAGCCGATGATTACTACCGGGACTTGGCGGATGAAGATGGATGATAATGGTTGGACAGCCCGGACTCGTGATGGGGGTTATTGTGCCCAATATGAACATTCTCTAGTCATTACCAAAGATGGCCCCGTCTTGCTGACCGATCAAGAAGAGATTGTTAGCTAAGTTTAAAACGTAAATAAGTATATGCCTATAGCTTGAGGTGTCATCCTGGCTATAGGCGTTTTTTATGGTTGTAATATAAATAAGAGGAGGCTTTAGAAAGTAACCCTCCTCTTATTATGCACTGTATTGACAAAGCGTCCCAATTATTAAAGTGGGTTAAGCTAGGAAATCATCCGTCAGTTTAATAATGTAATCTTTGAGTTGGTCCTTGATTTGTGGATGATTAAGCCCATATTCAATACTCATTTCAAGGAATCCAAGTTTATTGCCAACATCGTAACGTCGACCGGTGAACTCTTTGGCAAAGACTCTTTGGGTCTTATTCAAGCGGTCAATCGCATCGGTAAGTTGGATTTCACCACCTGCTCCTGGACTTTGGGTTTCTAAAAGTTCAAAAATCTCAGGGGTTAGTAGGTAACGCCCAATAATGGCTAGATTGCTTGGTGCGTCTTCGGGTTTTGGTTTTTCAACAAAATAATTGACATTGTGAATGCCGGGAGCAAATTCGCCTTCAGGAGCTACAATCCCGTATTTTGAAGTGTCTTCATGAGGAACTACCATCACCGCAATGGCCGAAGCGTGGGTTTGATCATACACATTCATTAATTGCTTGGTTAAAGGCACAGGGCTGGCCATAATGTCATCACCAAGCATGACAATAAATGGTTCATTACCGACAAAAGCTTTGGCTTGAAGGACGGCATGTCCTAATCCTTTGGGGTAGGATTGGCGAACAAAGAATAGATTGATATCGGTTGTTTCTTTAACTAAGGCTAAAAGTTCTTCTTGAGCCTTCAAATTTAGGAACTCCTCTAATTCAATATTTGAATCGAAATGATCTTCAATCGTTCGCTTGGACTTTCCCGTTACAATCAGAATATCTTCAATACCTGAAGCCATCGCTTCCTCCACAATAAATTGAATGGTGGGTTTATCAACGATGGGTAGCATCTCTTTGGCCATAGCCTTGGTAGCAGGTAGAAAACGAGTACCTAAACCAGCAGCGGGTATCACTGCTTTTCTAACTTTAGTCAAGGGAATCCTCCTTTAATATTGCTTGGTAGATGTTTAAATATTGCTGTTGAATTTGATCCCAGTCAAATTGTCGGCTGGCAACGATGCCTGCTTGACTCAGCTGGTGATAATGGTCTTCGATATATTTAATCGCATCGATAAAACCATCTGTATCATTGCGATCAACGCTGACGCCCACCTGGTAATTAGGAAAGTAACTATCAAAGCCTTGCCCTTTAGTATAAATCAAGGGGAGTCCTTGACTCATGGCCTCAACATAGACTAAGCCGAAAGTTTCAGGAGCGGAGAGCAAGGCAAAGAGATCCATCTCCCGATAGAGTTGGCTGAGTTCTTCTTTGGCTTTGGGCCCATGATAGTGAACCAAGGGGTGGGCTTGTAACTCTGCGACAATTTTAGGGTTCCAATCGGGTCCGACGATATGGAGCTCAGCAGGTCCCAAAGCATCGTTGTATGCTTGAACCATGGCTGCCAGTTGAGGGAAGCGTTTCAGACCCATAATTTTGCCCGTAGAAACTATTTTAAGCGGTTGCTGTAGAGGCAGGTTTCTAGCCTGTCCTTGTTGTTGATGCCAGAAAGCATCAATGCCATTAGGAATGACCTGACTCTTACCTTGCAATTCCGCCCGCAATTTCTCTGGAATATATTTATCATACAAGATTTGTTCGGTATTCTTGGAAATAAAGATGATTTGATTGGCTTCCTGAAGAATCTTAATTCCCATT
The DNA here is from genome assembly GCF_900110675.1 of Ignavigranum ruoffiae. Lineage (GTDB taxonomy): Bacteria > Bacillota > Bacilli > Lactobacillales > Aerococcaceae > Ignavigranum > Ignavigranum ruoffiae. The sequence goes on from NZ_FOEN01000006.1 coordinate 14,561, forward strand.
GATCTCAGCCAAGGCATTCGCCCGAAGAAGGTATTGATATCTGTATTTCGTACTGCCACCAAATAAGCTAGGCCAAACCGTTGCTTCAATTGATAGGCCAACCAACCATTAGAAAAAAGCGAATGGGCATGGACTAAATCAAACTCTGAGAATTGATACTGACCTAATAAGTCTTTGAGAATTTTATAGTGTTTCAAATGGAAGAAGAGTCGATCGACTTGGTTATAGACTCGAACACAACGACTATAAACTCCTGAGACGGCCAAGCGTTCTTGAGGAAATTGGCGGGCAATTGGGACATAAACATCAATATCTAGCCCTTGATCAACTTGACGGTTGTATAATTGCGCATACAAAGGCGTCGTTGAAAAATATGAGTTGATATGTAATAGCTTCATTTAATCTCGTCCCCAGTCTCAAGCTTCACTTTCAATCTGTTCTTCTAATTCTTTCACGCGTTCTTCTAGGCTTTCAATACGTTGGTCCATTTCTTCAATCGACCCGCTCGGAGTTTCAGGAACGGTATTGGAAAAATACATAAAAGTTGCTAGGGCAACAAAAAGTAAGATAATTAAGACCACAATATAAAACCATCCGCTTCGGTCAAAGCGTTCGTCCATTTGGCCGAGTTGTTTACTGATTTCTTGCTCAAGAGCAATTTTTTTCTCCTTATCATTCATGAAATCTCTCCTTTATTTAACATTAAATAGCCCATTCTCCTTTGCGGAAGATTGGCACACGGCTACCGTCTTCGCGGATACCGTCAATATCCATTTCTGCATTCCCCACCATAAAGTCAACATGGACATTTGACCGATTTAAGCCGGCTTCTTTTAATTCCTCAGCTGACATCTTCGTTCCCCCTTGCAAGTTTGAAGGATAAGCTTGTCCGACGGCAATATGGTTAGATGCATTCTCGTCGAAGAGGGTATTAAAGAAAGTTAGGCCAGATTGCGAAATAGGTGAGCGATGCGCTACTAGAGCGACTTCTCCTAGAGATTTAGATCCTTCGTTGTCAAAGACTAAATTACGAATTGTATCTTGACCTTCGTCAGCAGTAACATCAACGATTTCACCGTCTTTAAAAGTAAAGGTCATGCCGTCGATAACAGTTCCACCATAGGCCAGTGGCTTAGACGAACGAATTACACCATCAGCGCGGCGGAAATCTGGAGCGGTAAAGACTTCTTCAGTAGGCATATTGGCAATAAAGACTTCATCTGCCTCATTATGGCTCCCAGCAGATTCCCAAATATGATTCTTAGGTAAACCAATCGTCAGGTCGGTGCCAGGTGCTTGGTAATGAAGGGCGTCAAATTGGTTATCATTCAAGAATTTTGCTTTTTCTTGCAAACGAGCTTCATGTTCATCCCAAGCCTTGATTGGATCATCTTCATAGACCCGAGCGGTCTTAAAGATTTGGTCCCAAAGGGCATCCACTTGAGCTTCTTCACTTTCTAAGTCAGGGAAGACCAGTTTGGCCCATTCTTTACCAGCTCCAGCGGCCACAATCCAAGAGACCACATTGGCTTGGGTAGCATTGCGGACAAATTCTAAGGCCTTAGAATTGGCTAAGTTTACCGCAGAAATCTTCTTCGCATCGATCCCTTTTAAGGCATTTGGGTTAGCTGAACGTAGGGCAATGCGTTTGGCTCTTTTTTCCAATAGATCTTCGGCTTCGTCCACTTTATATTGAGGAATATCGGTTAAATCCTCAGTGGCCATATGTTCAAAATTGAGGCGGGTAATGTCATCGTCAACCCATTTAATGACCACTTCTTTGGCCCCAGCTTGGTAGGCACTCTTAGTCAATAAACGAACAAGCGGAGCAATTTCAATATCGGCGTTAATCTGTACATAATCATCTTTCTTAACACTGAGACCTTTATGAATAATTAAATCTGCATATTTAGCGAGTAATTGATCAAAATTCTTTAACATTTTGTTTTCCCACTTTCTAATTTTAATTTAGTCTAAATGTTGGACAATATCAGCTACTAAACGTTGCAACTCTGCTTCATCCTCTTCTTCAGGATATAGATTAACTTTCACTCCAGGGCCGCCTTGGGTGGCACCCGCTTGGTCAAAGGCTGCTTCGAAATCATCAACCGCTGAGCAAAAGACCGGATAGAAATCGTCACCTGAGCCAAAGACTCCATAAATTTTGCCTGACAGATCTAATTGACTGAGATCTTCATGGAAATCTTCCATCTCATCCGGTAACACGCCATCGACGCCATAGGTGTAGGAACCCACCATCACGATGTCAAAGTCGAGGAAATCTTCGGCTTCAGCATCCATGACTTCATAGATGGTTACATTAATCCCATGTTCTTCTAAGGCATCTGCGACGATATCGACGCAGGCTTCGGTATTGCCAGTTAAACTGGTATAAATAATTAAAGCTTCACTCATCCGCACCATCCTCAGTAAATAAATTAATTCTAATGTATTATACCAAAAGATAAGAAAGACTTAAATTGAATTCCTTTAAATCTTAACATAGTGATTTTATATCTATAGGGGGGCTCAGAAACTTATTGAGTTTTATTCGAATTTCTCTCGGACGGTCAACAGATTATGCTATAATGATTCGGAAGCAAATAAAACCGAGGAGGTCCAACAATGTCTATCTTAGTTACTGGAGGAGCGGGCTATATCGGCAGTCATACCGTGATTGAATTAATCCAAGCCGGTTATCAACCCATCATTGTTGATGATTATTCAAACAGTTCTCCCGAAGTTATCCAACGAATTGAACAAATAACAAATTATAAAGTACCCACTTATACGATTAATATTTTAGATCGGCAAGCACTGGCCGCTGTGTTCCAAGCACATCAGATTGAAGCAGTTATTCATTTTGCTGCTTTCAAGGCGGTTGGTGAGTCTGTTGCTCAGCCCTTGAAGTATTATCATAACAATATTAGCGGAACCATAAATCTTTTAGAAGTCATGCAAGAATATCAGGTCAAGCAGATTGTCTTCTCATCTTCTGCTACCGTCTATGGTCAGAATCATCCATCACCCTTAAAAGAATCTTTGCCAGTGGGCCAAGCGACCAATCCTTATGGTTATAGCAAAATTGTGATGGAGCAAATTCTTTTGGATCTGGCGAAAGCCGATCCTGACTGGCAGATTACCATTCTGCGTTACTTTAATCCGATTGGCGCCCATGAATCTGGCCTGATTGGTGAAGACCCCCAAGGCATTCCTAATAATTTGATGCCTTATGTCAGTCAAGTAGCTATTGGTCAATTACCATACTTGTCGGTATATGGCAATGACTATCCGACAGCAGATGGAACGGGTGTGCGTGACTATATCCATGTCGTTGACTTAGGTCAAGGTCATGTCCGTGCCCTAGATCAATTAAAAAATCAAAAAGGGGTCGCCATCTATAATTTAGGCACCGGCCTGGGTTACAGTGTGTTAGAACTGATCCGCACCTTTGCGAAGGTGAATCAGGTTGAAGTCCCTTATCAAATCGTCGAGCGACGACCTGGGGATGTGGCCGTTTCTTATGCCGATCCTACTTTGGCTGAAAAGGAGCTTAAATGGAAAGCCGAGCGTGGACTGGAGGAGATGTGCCGAGACTCATGGAACTGGCAGCAGAAGAATCCCAAAGGTTATCAAGCTGAATAGGGGGTATTAGGGTGAAACCCAAGACATTCTATTCTTTCGAATCTTCAACCGCTTCATCAAAGAAACGGGCTCGTTGGTTAGCCTTTTTATTTATCTTAATGGTAGCTTTAGTCATGGTATATTTTTTCTTGTCGATGCGCTACCATCAAAGTGAACGCGCCTATATAAATGCTTATGTAGATGATAACTTGTCCTTCCAGCGACAAGGTTCTACGCTTGAATCTGGGATTAATATTCTTTTGCTTGGCCTTGATTATCCAGATGAAGGTCGGCTAGAAGCTAAATCAATCACGAGTTTAGCGATTGCCAATTTGTCAGCTAAAGAAATCAAGGTTAAGTTGCTGGATCCAGAGCGATTAGACTTAGCTCAGGATGATTTTTCCTCGTTAGATTCCACAAGTTTTGAACAGATTGGCAGTCAAGTTAGCCAATTAAGCCAAGAAGCGATTGATTATTATTGGTTAGTAGATTACGATCAGTTAGCTGAGTTGGTTGATCAATTTCCGGGACAACGGTTTCAATTCGACCACGATTACCACCTCGATCGGATTATGGTGCAAGCAGGGAGCTCTGAAACGCTCACTAAGCGCCAGATGCATCATATTCTAGCTAAGAGTGAAATCGAAAGTCAGATGGATTGGAATCAGCGACAGATTAATATTTGGATGCAATACTTGCATAATTGGTCGCTGGCTCTCTTCTCCAATGATTTTGAGGCCTGGTCACAAGCTTTATATGGAACTGTGCAGACAAACATGCCGTTCGCCTTATGGATTAAATTTGTCAGTTATCAATATTTTTTAAATCAATTTGAAATTACCTTATATACCAGTATTTAGAGCGGAGGAAATTATGAAAATCGCTGTCGTCGGTGTGGGTTATGTGGGTCTTTCAAACGCGGTGCTCTTATCCCAACATCATCAAGTTACTGCCATAGATATTAATGAAGAAATTGTTGCTTCCTTAAATCGGCAGGAATCCCATATTAAAGACCCAGATATTGAAAGATATTTAATAGAAAAAGACCTTCATTTAACTGCCACAATCCAGGGGGATCAAGCTTTTGCTGAAGCGGATTATGTGATTATTGCCACCCCTACCAACTATGATGAAGAAACGAATTATTTCGATACGTCATCTGTCGATGGAGTCATTGAACAAGTGATTCAAAAATATCCACAAACCACAATTATCATCAAATCAACCATACCTGTCGGGTATACGGCAAAACAACGCCAAAAATATCAAACAGATCGGATTATATTCTCGCCCGAATTCTTGCGTGAAGGACGAGCTTTATACGATAATCTACATCCTAGCCGGATTATTGTTGGGGACCATTCAGCGGCGGCTAAAAACTTCGCCAATTTATTATTAGAAGGGGCCGACGAAGAAGATGTGCCTGTTTTATTTATGAACTCGACCGAAGCTGAAGCAGTCAAGCTTTTTGCCAATACTTATTTGGCCATGCGGGTTGCTTTCTTTAATGAATTAGACACCTATGCTGAAGTTAGAGGTTTGGATACAGAATCGATTATTCGAGGCATTGGCTTAGATCGACGGATTGGTAATCATTATAACAATCCATCCTTTGGTTATGGGGGTTATTGTTTACCTAAGGATACCAAGCAACTGCTGGCAAACTTTGAAGGGGTACCGAATAACTTGGTCGAAGCCATCGTTCATTCCAATGCTACGCGTAAAGACTTCATTGCGCAAGCCGTGGCCGAACGTGGACCAAAGACGGTGGGTGTATATCGGTTGACGATGAAACAAGATTCTGATAATTTCCGTGAATCAGCTATTCAGGGAGTTATGGAACGATTGAAGGCTAGAGGGGTTGAGATAATTATTTACGAACCAACCTTGACTAGTAAATCCTTCCATGGTTACCAAGTTATGAACGATTTGACCGAATTCAAAAAGCAATCTGATTTAATCTTAAGTAATCGCTATTCAGCGGAATTAAGTGATGTAGCTGATAAAGTATATAGTCGTGATCTCTTTCACGAAAATTAATTAACAATCACGAATATAATAAATTGTTTAAACAGATATTCTCTGGGAATAATTTATGAAATATTCGTGATTATTCTCATTTATTCTGGTTATTTTCTTCAATTTAAGCCATAATAGACCAATATTCTGGCTGTTCATAATAATAGGGTTAGTACAAGGAGTGAAAGGCTGATGGAGCCGAAACGCACCGTAAAGACCTTGCGGGTCTTACATATCATGTCCAGTTATGGTGGAGGAATCTCCACCTTTATTCAAAATATTGCGAGTCAAGTTCATGCTTTTAATATTCAATTCGATGTGGTGACCTATTCAGAGGTTCCTGATAGCTTTCGCCAGCAGATTCAACATACCGGCGGCGATGTCTATCAATTGAAGAATCCTAAGAAAGAAGGCTGGCGTAGTTTTAAACATTCTTATACGCGGGTTCTTGAACTTTATCCTTATGATGTGATTCATTGTCATATTGCAGGCTATCGGGCTGGCGTTTATAAAATATTAGCTCGGCCTTATGGTGTGAAACGTTTTTATATTCATGCCCATCATATTTTAGATGATTCAGATCGCCGGATAAGTAAACAAATGAGTGTCCAAGTCAATCAACAGATTAATCGCTACTTATCTGATGGCTATCTAGGGTGCTCGACTTTAGCTATTAAATCACTTTTTGGCTATTCGATTCCTAGTCAACAGATGATGCGGATCCCTAATAGTATTGATCCCACCGATTTTCTCTATGATCCTGATGACTACCGCACCTTGCGTCTAGAAGGCAGAACAAATTTGGGAGCTCAGCAAGACGATTTACTTTTTGGTCAAATAGGTCGATTAGACCCGATAAAGAACCATCGGCTTACCCTAGATATTGCCCAATATATGAAAGAACATCATTTGCCCGGACGTTTTTTGATTGTGGGGCAAGGTGAACTGATGCATGAATTGCAAGCTGAAGTTCAACAAAGGGGGCTAGACCAACAGGTCAGTCTTTTAGGAAGGATTTCACCGATTGCGCCATTCTTCCCGGTTATTGATGCCTTAATCTTTCCTTCCTTACGTGAGGGGCTAGGAACGGTAGCCATTGAAAGTCAAGCGGCGGGTGTTCCAGTGGTTATGTCTTTTAATCTACCTGCCGAGACCGATTTAGGCCTTGAACGGGTAAAAAGAGTTAAATTGGATCAAGCGCCAGCGGTTTGGTACGAAGCTTTAGTAGCTATGTCAAAATTACAGCGGATTCCGCCACAAACCCGTTTGCAGGCCATTCAAGGGAATCAATATACCAATAAAGAAGCGGCCCGGCTATATAATCGCTATCTAAGAGAAAGTTAAGTACAGAGGAGTGTGACATGAAACAATTTATTAAGCGGCTCTTTGGCTTTTCATTAGGGCCCGTTTTAGGAGCCATTCTGTCCTTAATTCAGGTGCCCATTTTTTCGAGTTTAATGCCGGTTGAGGAGATTGGCAATGCCAATAGTTTTCAATTATTACTGGTAAATATTCCTAACTTTATTTATCTAGGTTTGGATCAATCATTCTCGCGAGAATATCATCTTTATAAAGATAAACGGAAATTAATGCAACAAGCGACACTGGTGCCTTTTGCTGTTGGTTTGGTTTTGTTTGCGATTTTTATTATTTTTGCTCGGCCAATCTCAAGCTGGTTGTTTAAAGACCCATCCTACTATTATTTGGTTTACTTTGCGGGCTTCTGGGTCTTATCGACGGTCGTTGAACGCTTTGTGTTAATGACTATTCGAATGGAAGAGAAAGCTTTCGAGTACTCTTTTTATAGTCTCTTATTAAAAGTTGGCTCTTTCGTTGTTTCCTTACTGTTAATTTTTATGGGCATGCGTGATTTTACCCTGATTGTCTATGGGTTAATCTTTGGACAACTGTTAGCCGATCTTTGTCTATACATTCGTTATTGGCATCTTTTAGATTTACGGCATTTCTCAGTCGATCAAGCTATTATCAGTCAGATGTTGAAATTTGGCTTGCCGATCATGATATCAACGTCAGTCGCTTCAATTTTAAATATGATGGATACTAGTTTCCTTACCAGTGTCTCAACCCTATATGATCGGGGAGTCTATACCCATGCAGCTAAGATTGCGAGTATGTTTGGGATTCTAAAGACCGCATTTGCTAGCTTTTGGGTCCCGACAGCTTTTCGTTGGTATAAGGAAGAAAAACCATTAAAGAATTATCAATTTATTTCGGATGCCTTATTATTGGTTTTGACCGTGATATTCTTTGCCTTGCTCTTCTTAAAAGAACCAATTATCTGGCTACTTTCGAGCGGGAAGACTGATTATCTAGAATCAACCTATGTGCTTGGATTACTTTGTTTCCCACATATTATGTATACCTTGTCAGAGACGACAACTTTAGGCATCTCATTCTCACGCAAGACCTACTATAATATCTTTGTTTCGTTACTAGCCTTGGTGCCGAGCTTTTTCTTGAACTTACTTCTAACCCCAAGTTGGGGATATCGAGGTGCTGCTTTAGCTTCAACCATGGCTTACATTGTATTTTATCTGGCACGGACTTATTTCTCCCGTAAGACTGGGTTCTATTTCCCGCAGAAGAAACAGGTCTTGGTAACCTTAATGATGTTATTAGCGGCTTTGTTGAATGCTTTTCCGCTCGCTTGGACGACGCTCGGGACGATAATTCTAGCTGTCTTAGCTTTGTTAATTCAATTTACAACCTATCAGACTATTTTTGCGATTAAAGATAATCCAAAGGATTGGGATTTTAATTAAGAAGGAGGGGATATTTTATGGAAGTGCTGATGATATTATTAGTCTTTTCGGTCTTTCTAGGCACGGAGTTATTGGCCGTTCCCTTACCTGGTTTCCAACTTAGTTTATATCGAATGACTCTATTTTTGGGGATCTTCTTAACGATATATCAAGCCTTCAAACATCACCCTCAATTAAAGATTGACCGTAAATTGACCAGCCACTGGTTAGTCATCGGTTATCTTTGCTGGTGGCTCTGGGGATTTTTATCGGTTCTCTGGGCGATGAGCTTTGGTCATTGGTTACGCGCCATGTTCCTATTAACTTTGGGAATTTCTGCCATTGTACTCGTTTATTTATGGGTCCATGATATGAATTTATGGCGGAGGTTGATTCGGGCCATGTGGTTAGGCATGTCGATATTAATGTTCTGGGGTTATTATGAGCTATTAACTAATCACTATCTGTTTGCCGATTTGAATAAATTAGATAAGCATGGAACGTTTGCAAGTCAACCTCTTACTCGGATTCCCGTCACTGTCTTTGAAAATCAGAATGATTATGCGACCATGCTATTGGCCTTTCTAACTGTATGCATGATTGGGCTTTCCTTGACCAAATTTAATTGGCAACGATTAATATTACTTGGGCAGATGCTCTTAGCTTCCTATCTCGTCTTCCGCTGTGAATCCCGGATGATTTTATTAAGTTTTATTCTAATTATTGTGATTAAATTCTTGCTACAATTTAAAGTCGACTTGAAATTGCCTCAATGGCGTAAAATTGTGCTGGTCTTTATACTTCTAATCGCAATAAGTATCGCTTTGGTGCCAGCGATTCAGAATAAAATTGATACGCTGTTCTATGTAGGCTATGGCGAAGAGTTGGATGGGGATACCGTCCGGATGAATTTGTGGCGCAATGGTTTACATTTCTTAGGTCAAACCTTTGGTCTAGGTGTTGGTGCCGGTAATATTGAATTCTGGATGAATTATTTCCGTGAACTACCTACTAAGATTATTACGAATATGCATAATTGGTGGTTAGAAATCTTGGTGGCTTATGGTTGGCCGGCTTTTTGTATCTATGTGACGATGTATGGTGTGATGATTCGTCGACTCTTTACGTTGAGAAGTCAGCTGATTCCGCAATGGCGAGCAGTGAACAATAATTTAATGGCCTTTTTGATTGTGTATATCTTTGCTAGTATTACTAGTGCAAGTAATATGTTAATTGAATGGCATTGGGTCTTCTTTGCGGTTATCATTGCCTATATCAATATCATCGAAAATCAGTTAAAATATCGACAAAAGGGGAGAGAATATGAGTTTATTAACGATTATCGCTGAATATTGGCGATTTCTTAAAGCGAATCTTTGGCGCCTATTACTGGGTGCAGTCTTGGGAGCTTTGATTTTATTAGGCGCCCGTTATCTTTTAGGACAGGTTTGGTTAAGTAATCGAAATGAAGCTTATCAGTATTTAAATCGGGTCTACCAACAAGAACCGGCTGAATTTCAAGCCATTATTTCGATTGAAGATGGCCAATTATTTACCAGTTCCAATATCTATGATGAATATTTTTCTTCAGAACCGGTGATTAAAGAAATTGAAGATCGAACAGGTATCCAATTCCATCAATGGTTAGACTCTGAACGACAGCTAGAATTGTTTAAGAGTGATGGGTTCCGTGGGGGGATTGCTGCGATCCGTGATAATAGTTCGGGACTGATTACCTTTAGATTTTTAGTGGGCAAAACCAGTGCTGAAAACTTAAAAATTGCCCAAGCTTATGCTGAATTGTTAAGCGAGGAGCGTTTTGACTTTAATCAAAAACATCAAATTAATATTACCAATCCGGCTCAAACAGTTGAACTCTTGGATTTAGACATGGTCCAAACGGTTCCGACCCCAGCAACTTTAAATATGTTTGCCGGGATGACGGCTAAGAATATTATTATATTTTCGGTGCTTGGTCTGATTATGGGGTCAATCATTACTGCTTTGATTCTTTGGTTGGCCCGTCTACGGAAATCACAGATTGCTTATGCTTTTGAATATAGTTGGGACATGGATGATAAACATCTACTATGGTCAGGACATAAGGGACAAGTAGGATCGGAATTAGCCCAAGTTATTCAAATTCCTCACGTGGACACTAGGTTAGTAATTAGTCAAGCTGGTCACGAGGGCATTGATTTGACCGATTTAACCAAACAAGCAGGTTGTTATTATTTAGCTGACTTAGGGCAAAGTGGTCAAATTCAAGAAACGATTCAAGAAATTGTTATTTTAATTCACAGTAATGTGACCGATAAAGCCTGGTATCGTGATCAATATAAGCTGGCTAAGTTATTTCATGTGCCTCTAAAAATTATTCAAGTCATTTAAGGAGTCGAACGATGGATCAAGAAGTCTTAATTTCAATCATCACCCCGGTATACAATGCTGAACGCTTTATTCAACAAACGATAGATAGTGTGCAAGAGCAAACTTATCAGCATTGGGAACTTATTTTAGTTGATGATTGTAGTCAAGATCAAAGTGCGGAGATCATTCGGCGAGCGAGTCAGTCTGATCAACGGATTAAGCTGATTACTTTAAGTGAGAATTCTGGCGCTGCAGTGGCTCGGAATTGTGGACTTCAAGCAGCACGCGGAACCTATATCGCTTTTATTGATAGCGATGATCAGTGGATGGCAGACAAATTGAGTTTGCAACTGCAATTTATGCAAGATCACGGCTACGTCTTTACTTATACCGATTTAGCATTGGTGGATGAAGCAGGTCAGATTATTAAGGATAAGGTGGGGGTACCTGCGCATCTGACTTACACCGATTTATTAAAGAATACGGCCATTGCCTGTTCGACCGTGATGATTAATCGGCAAGCAGTTGGGGACTTTCAAATGCCCTTGGTGCGCAAGGGGCAAGATACAGCGACCTGGTTGATGTTGATGCGGGAACGCAAGATTGAAGCCTATGGTTTAGATTGGGTTTTGAATCATTATCGTCAGGTTGCTAGCTCGATTTCAGCGAACAAGTGGGGCGCATTGAAAAGGACCTGGCATACCTATTACCATCTAGAAAAACTAGGACTGCCGAAAGCTTTGTATTATTTCGGTCACTATGTTTGGAATGCTATTCGTCGCCGTCTGTAGTTAAAATATTAACTTTCAAAATAAACAAATTACGAATCAAACTACTTGCAAGCGATCGTCCTTCAAAGCTTTAGCTTTTTCGGACTAGATCCACTAGACAAATTCTAAGCGACAAGTCGCTAAGAGTTTGTAAGCTGCGTGGATCTTCTTGAGGCTTGCGAGTAGTATTGATTCGTATTTATTTTGAAAAGATTATTTTTTCAGGCCAGTAGAGGTCATTGATTGGTACTAATAATCTAAACTGAAGCTGTCACTGTATTGGCTAAAATAATAGAGCAACGTCTTCCGCTTATTTGATAAGTTTCAGACTTATTTTAGACCTTGTTCTCCCTAATTTGGAGGCTTTAGGGACTGGGTTGGGGAAGGTGTTCAGATAGACCATACAAAGTACTTAGCTAGTTAGAAGTACAAGTCAGTCGCTTGGTCATTTACTGGCCATGCCGATTGTGCAGGCGTTTTTCGGTGGGTGAGTGAAATTTGTAGATAAATATTTACTTGTAAAAGGACGATAAATGTCCATCAGGTTATATTAAATTATAATTTGATAAGATAAGCTTTAGTCATTGCAATCTAATAGTGCATATTATATAATTCTTTTATGATGCATTAATAATGAGGAGGAAGAATATGCAACGTGTTTATGCTTTTAATGAAGGAACAGCTCAAATGAAAGATATCCTAGGGGGCAAAGGTGCCAACCTAGCTGAGATGACCCGCTTGGGCTTACCTGTTCCTAAAGGCTTTACCATTTCTGCCAAGGCGTGTTTAGAATTCTTAAATCATGGTGAAGTCTTATTGGATGAACTTAAAGCTGAAATCGATCAATATATACAACAATTAGAGCAGGACACTGGTAAGAAATTTGACGGTGCTGAGAATCTGCTCTTAGTTTCTGTGCGTTCAGGAGCCAAAATTTCTATGCCAGGTATGATGGACACGATTCTTAATGTCGGCTTAAATGACCACACTGTGGAAACCCTCGCTCAAGAAACACAAGATTATCGTTTTGCTTATGACTGCTATCGTCGTCTATTACAAATGTATGGTAACGTTGTTTTTGGGATGGATGGGAGCAAATTCGAAAGAATCTTAGATCAACACAAGAAAGCTGCCCATGCTCGTTATGATTCTGATTTAACTGCAGATCAATTAAAAGCTGTGATTGCCGATTATAAAGAACTTTACTTAAAAGAAATCGACCAACCTTTCCCTCAAAACGTGACGGATCAAATTTATGAAGCGGTTAAAGCGGTTTTCCGTTCATGGAATAATGATCGGGCCAAATATTACCGTAAATTAAATGAAATCCCGAATGACATGGGAACAGCCGTAAATATTCAAGAAATGGTCTTCGGAAATCGCGGTGAAAGTTCAGGGACTGGGGTACTCTTTACCCGGAACCCGGCCACCGGAGAACATAAATTATTTGGTGAATATTTAGTGAATGCTCAAGGTGAAGACGTTGTTGCCGGTATTCGAACTCCATCTTCCATTCAAAAACTTGCTGAAGATTTCCCTGAAATTTATACTTTGCTGAATGAGTTGGTTTATAAATTAGAACACCATTACAAGGATATGCAGGATATTGAATTTACTATTGAAGAAGGTCAATTATATATCCTTCAAACCCGAAATGGTAAACGGACGGCTAAATCAGCATTCAAGGTAGCTGTAGACTTGGTTAAAGAAGGGGTCATTACTAAAGAAGAAGCCTTGATGCGAATTGAGCCAAGTGCGGTTAACCAATGGCTACATCCTACCTTTGACAGTGAAAGTTTAGCCCAGGCTGAACTTATTTCAAACCATGGCTTACCAGCGAGTCCTGGCTCAGGAACGGGTCAAGTGGTCTTTACGGCTAAAGTAGCTAAAGAATGGGCCGAAGCAGGGAAGAAAGTCATCTTGGTCCGTCAAGAAACCTCGCCAGAAGATATTGAAGGAATGAACTTAGCTCAAGCCATTGTAACGAGCCACGGAGGCATGACTTCTCATGCGGCGGTCGTTGCCCGCGGTATGGGTAAATCTTGTGTCGTTGGTGTGGATGACCTCGAAATTTCAGAAGAAAATAAGACAGTTATTTATCCAGGTGGCGAGTTGCATGAAGGCGACTTGATTTCAGTAGATGGTAGCTCAGGAAAATTATATCGGGGCGAAATCAAACAATCCTTCACGAGCACGGATGAGTCCTATGCAACGATTATGGAATGGGCCGAAGAAGTTTCTGAATTGAAAGTTCGAATGAATGCTGAAACCTTACCAGATATCCAAACCGGTCTAGCCTTTGGCGCGGTGGGTATCGGATTAACTCGGACCGAGCATATGTTCTTTAAAGCTGAACGCTTGAAAGAATTTAGAAGTTTTATTCTTTCTCAGAAAGAAGAAGAACGTCAAGCAGCTTTAGATCGGATTCAAGCATACCAAGAAGAAGACTTTGAAAAGATTTTCCGAGCTTTGGATGGCTTCCCAGCTAATATTCGTTTATTGGACCCACCTTTGCATGAATTCTTGCCAGCCAAAGACCAAGACATCGAATTAGTGGCTGGTCAACAAGGAATTTCAGCCCAAGAATTGAAGAGCCGGATTCATAATCTGAAAGAAGTTAACCCAATGTTAGGACACCGTGGTTGTCGTCTAGGAATGACTTTCCCTAACTTATACTTAATGCAAGCACGGGCTATCATGACTTCTGCCATTAAGTTAGTCCAAGAAGGACTAGAAGTTAGCCCAGAAATTATGATACCATTAGTAAGTACGCAAAAAGAATTAGCGATCCTCAAGGAAAAAATTGTTGCTGAACTCGATCAAATGATTCAAGAAGCAGGGGTTGAACTCGCTTATACAGTAGGTACCATGATTGAAATCCCACGGGCATGCTTTATTGCTGACGACCTTGCACAAATTGGCCAATTCTTTAGCTTTGGTACCAATGACTTAACCCAAATGACTTATGGCTTCTCGCGTGACGATGCAGGTAAATTTATTAATCAATATATTGAGAATGGTGTCTTAGAAACAGATCCTTTCCAAACCATCGACTTAGCTGGTGTGGGTGAATTAGTCCGCATTGCTGTTGAGAAAGGTCGCCAAGCTAATCCTAACTTGAAGATTGGTGTGTGTGGCGAATTGGGTGGAGATCCTAAGTCCATTATGTTTTTCAACCAAGTTGGTTTAGATTATGTATCTTGTTCACCATTCCGTGTACCTATCGCCAAGATTGCCGCAGCTCAAGCAACCATCAGAAAACAAGAGAAATAAATATTGGAGCGATATAAATGGATTTGACAAAAAGACAGCAACAAATAATTGATATTGTGAAGAATAATGAACCGATAACGGGGAATGATATTGCTGAGAGGCTAGACATCGCTAAATCTACCATTCGTAGTGACTTGGCGGTGCTGACTTTAACAGGAATCCTGGATGGTCGGCCAAAGGTGGGTTATATTTATTCTGGTCTACCTTACCAACCTATGCTCCATGAAGTAATCTCTAGTAAGAAAGTGGAAGACATCATGAGTAGCCCGGTCATCATTTCGGTTGAAACTTCGATTCATGATGCCATGACCATGTTGTTTATGTACGACGTTGGATCTATTTATATTTCAGAAGGCGACAATCAGGAATTACTGGGCATCGTCTCACGCAAAGATTTATTAAGATCGATGGCGACAGGTCAATCCAATGAGCTAGCTGTTGCTGTAGTAATGACTCGGATGCCGAACTTAATTGTGGCTACCCCAGATATGCCGGTCTTAGAAGCAGGAAAATTGATTGTAAACCATCAAGTAGACTCTTTACCGGTGGTAGAGGGCAAAGGATCGAATCGAATTGTCGGTAAGCTATCCAAAACGAATCTGGTTAACTTATTCGTAGAACTTAGTACTTCGGAGGAGTAACATGACTGATACAGAAATTAAAATGTTTATCGTTTCTGACGCTGTAGGAGAAACTGCGCTTAGAGTTGCCAATGCAGTTCTAGCTCAATTTCCTAATATCAAGAATAAGAACATTAAACGTTACCCGTTTATTGCTTCCAAAGAAGAGATGATTTCGCTCCTACATGATGCTGGTTTGGAGAATGCGATTGTGGTAGCCACGATTGTTAACAGTGAACTGGCTACCTTTGCCCAAGAGTATGCGGATGAACATCATATTCTCTACCATAATGCTTTAACAGAATTAATTCACATGATTCAAAATAAAGCGGAAGTAGCTCCAGTTGAAGAGAGTGGTCTTTTACAACAAATGGATCAAAATTATTTTGACCGTGTGTCTGCCATTGAATTTGCTGTTAAGTATGATGATGGAAAAAATAATAAAGGCTTCCCTCAGTCTGATATGGTCCTCTTGGGAATTTCGCGGACATCAAAGACGCCGCTCAGCATGTATTTAGCCAATAAGGGCTATAAGGTGTCTAATCTTCCTTTGATTCCGGAAGTACCTATTCCCAAAGAGATTTATGAAGTTGATGCGCGTCGAATCTTTGGTCTAACTGCCTCACCTCGTTATATCATGAATATTCGTTCAGAACGGGTCAAGATTCTAGGTATTACTGGCAGCGCCAAATATTCTAGCTTGGAACGAGTTAAAGATGAATTAATGTTCTCGGAACAGCTCTATCAGAAATTAGGAGCTCGAATGATCAATGTTGAGAACAAATCCATTGAGGAAACAGCAGCTGAAATTGAAACACATTATAAGGCTGAGAATATTTAAAGATAAAATAGTCGCCCCACCTGAGTATTAGCTCAAGTGGGGCGACATTTTTAATGTGACTTAGTAAGATTATTCGTCGGTATATTTTGCTTCTAAACGGGCCATCCACAGACCGACGGCAGCACCAAAGACCAACATCAAGAAACAGAGGAAATACTGCAAGAAAGTAAACCCATGATAATCGGTTGGAATAATCATGACAGTTGAAGCAAGAACGACCCCTACAATAAAATGGAAGAAGTTTGAATAATAGCGTTCGAAGATATGATGAATGATTTTGGCAAGCAATAAGATGGTTAATAAACCGCCTAGGGCAATGGGAAGAATTACCGAGAGGTCAAAAGACTTAAATCCATCCGCCATCGCCTTATATAAACCTAAATAGACGATAAAGTTGGAGGGACTCATTCCGGGTACTAAGACACCCAGGGCAATCAGAAAGCCACATAGCATCCAAGCAGCAAAGCTAGGAGTCATGGCCCCATTTTGTGAGAGTTGGCCTAGATTAAGTAAGATTAGTCCCAGAATAAAGGCGGCAATTAAGATCATCCAGTCTCGTTTATCCCGTCCCTGAGCGCCTGCTTGTTGCCAGAGGGCGGGTAGGGTGCCGACGATTGCTCCGATAAAGAACCAAAGAATGATTGTTTCAAAGTTGCCTAATAAATAACTTACGCCCCAGGATAGACCGGCAATGCCCGCGAGCGCACCTAAAGCAACGGGAATAAAGAATTTCACATTTTCAATAAAATGATCGAAGATATTCGATAAAAAGCGAATAATTGGAGTGTAAAGGCCAAAAATGGCGGCCAAGGCTCCACCAGAAACGCCAGGTAAAATAAAACCAGATCCAATAAACATGCCCTTAATAAATTTCAGCAACCAATTTTGTTGAGGGAGTTGGTCACTGTATGATTGATTTGTGTTCATAATGACTCCTTTTTGAAAAATTAATCTGATACAAGTTTAGCTGAATTTATGGGCTGAAGCAAATCTGAAAATAACTTCTAAATAAATCAGGTTGAAACACATGCCATAATTGCAAATGATTATCATTTAAGCTGACTTGAGCTATAATAGTGAAGAATCTTAAGCTAAGGAGTGAAATCATGGAAGATCATATCTTATATTACAGTGACTTATGTCCTGATACCGAAGAATTTGTGTCTGCCTTACAAGCTAAGGAGATTGTCTATCAGGCTATCAATATTACTGAATCAATGGCTAATTTAAAAGCCTTTCTTAAATTAAGAGATAAACATCCTGATTTTAAAGCAATCAAAGAACAAGGTAAAGTGGGCGTTCCTGTCCTCTTTTCCGCTCAAAAATTATATTTCAATCAACAAGAGTTGTAGAAAGGGAGAGGTTATGAACAAAGAGGCTCAAGATTTAATGGAGAAAGCGCGTTCTGTTTTAGGCCGAGCTTATGTTCCTTATTCGCATTTTCCTGTAGGGGCGGCTCTATTAATGAAGGATGGGCAGGTCATTACTGGTGTGAATGTTGAGAATGTTTCTTTTGGTGCGACGAATTGTGCGGAAAGGTCGGCCTTATTTACCGCAATCTCTCAAGGCTATCCGGCTAAATCAGTCAAAGCTATTGCGATTGCCGGCATTAGTCAGGGCTTCCTCAGTCCTTGTTCAATCTGCCGCCAGGTGATGGTTGAACTTTGTGATCCAGAAACTGCCGTTTATTTATCAAATGCAGACGAAGAGATTATGGAAACCACGGTTGCGGAATTAGTTCCCTTAGCCTTTGACCATCTTGATGTATAATGCGTGTTTTTCCGAGTTGGATTTGTTAGACTAAAGATAAGAATATGATGAAAGGAAGCGATATTATATGGCCCAAACATTATTACATGCCTGTCTTCGTGTGCGAGATTTAGAAGCTTCTAAGAAATTCTATACTGAATTATTTGATTTTGAAGTGGCTCGTGAAAGAGATTATCCTGAAGACAAATTCTCGCTATCATTTTTAAAAGCATCGGGATCCGATTTCGAAATTGAGCTGACTTATAATTACCAAGCAGATCCCTATGAAATCGGTAATGGCTTCAGTCACTTGGCTTTAGGTGTTGATGATTTAGATGCAGTCTATCAAGCATGCAAGGAGTCCGGTTATAAAGTTTCTGAAATGAAAGCTTTATCGAATCCATACTTCTTTGTCACTGATCCTGATGGATACCGCCTAGAAGTGATGGCCAATTCAAAGAAAGCTTAACCGTGCTTCAATGAAAATTTTGATGCAATAAACTCTTAAAAGGGGCAAAATTCAAGCTAAGTTTTGAATATGATCCTGCCCTTAAAGTTTAGTCAGAGAGACTTTGACGTTTTGTCTTTGTCTCTCTTTTTTTACCTAGAAAAAATTAAAAATCTGAAACTTGCTAAAATTTTAAAATAGACTTGCTAGAAAGTCACGATTTGCTATAATGGTTTACATGCGATGAGTCGAAAGCAATCTGGATAGATTGCCTACAGGAGACCTAGAGGTTCGACCTCAAATCAGGAAGATGGTCTATTCATAGGTGCTGTGAACACTTATGGACCTTAAGTTATCTTAAGGCTGGTTTAACTAGCCAAAGCTAGTGACTAAGTCCTCCGATCTAAAGGATCGGAGGGCTTATTTTTTAATAGTTGGTGTATAATAGAGTTAAAATATAAACCTTTGGAAGGGAAGCGCTTATTTGTGGAACAACTGAATATTGGCTTGGAAGAACTTGATCAACTTAAACAATTGCATCAGACTTTGAGAAAGCATCCTGAGCTGTCTGAACACGAACAAGAAACTCGCGAGATTCTCAAGGATTTTATTCAGACCCATTGCTCGAATTTAGAGATTGTAGATCAAGGTCGTTGGTTTTATGTCTGGAAGGCTGGGAGTCCAGGCAAGCAGACGATTGCTTTTCGAGCGGACCATGATGCAATCAGTAACACTCAGGGACAAGTTTTTCATGGTTGTGGCCATGATGGCCATTCTACTATCTTGGCTGGATTAGCTTGGCAGTTAGATTCAATGGATCTGTCAACCAATGTGATGCTTATTTTTCAACATGCTGAAGAGAATGGCGTCGGAGCACGAGAAATTGTTCCCCGGATGCAAGAAATCGGCGTGGATTATGTTTATGGATTGCATAATTTTCCTGGATTTGCCCAAAATCAGATTATTGGCAAATCAGGAACGTTTATGTGTGCCTCTACGGGGATGGAGATTCGGTTTCAAGGTCAACAAACCCACGCGGGTCAACCTGAGAAAGGAATTAATCCGGCTTTTGCTTTGGCAGAACTCTGCTTAAAATTGAAAGACTTAGGTAAGTTCCCAGGTTTCGGACCGCAAAAGGCGCTAGGTCATACTTTTGATAGTCTGGTGATGGCTACCATTATCTCTTTAGAATTAGGCCAAAAGGGCATGTATGGTATCGCAGCCGGCAGTGGTCAATTACAATTGACCTTGCGTGCCAGCAAATATAGTGACTTAAAGGAGTTGACCAATTTGCTTGAAGAAGAAGTGAATCGATTGGCAACAGAGGAACACCTGAGCGCAGCGATTCGTTATCTCGATCAATTCCCCGATACTTCCAACCCGGTTGAAGAGGTGGAACGTCTAGAACGCCTCGCTAAAGCCAATGGTCTAGCATATCATCAACTTGAACAAGCCTTCAGACCTTCAGAAGATTTTGGCTGGTATTTAATGAACTTCCCTGGCACGTTCTTTGGTCTTGGCTCCGGTGATGAGCACCCAGACTTGCATGATGATCGTTATGAATTTCCTGACGAGATTATTGCAAGTGGAATACGGATATTCCGAGCTTTGCTGATGGACCACCAAGGTTAGTTCATAAATAATTCTTGATTTTACTAATCTTTTATTCATAATTTAAAGGTATTCTTAGGTCACTACTGTATTTAAAAGGAGGGTTCTCAATGGCTAAAGAAAAATGGCAAGCAGCCTGGGCCACTTTCAAGGAACTCTGGCGTTACTATCGAGGTTGGAAATGGCTCATCTTTATTGGCTTAAGTTTCTCTTTAGTGCTTTCATCCTATCTGGTTTTGATTGCTAAAACCACCAGTGTCGAGACCTTAAAAGATGCCTTACAAACGAAGACCACCATATACACAGCAAATGACGAAGAGGCTGGCTATTTAAGCAATCAAAAAGGGACCTATGTCACTTTGGATCAAGTCTCAGACCAGATGAAGAAGACTCTGGTGTCTACGGAGGACAAGCGTTTCTATGAACATAATGGCTTCGATACTATGGGGATTGGCCGAGCGTTTATCCGCCTACTAATCAACCGAAATACTTCTGGTGGTGGAGGATCCACCTTGACCCAACAATTGGCTAAGAATGCTTTTCTTTCTCAAGATCAGACCTTCCAACGTAAATTTAAAGAGCTCTTTTTAGCTTTAGAAATTGAGAAGAGTTATGATAAAGAACAAATCTTAGAGATGTATTTGAACCATGCCTACTTTGGTAATGGGGTCTGGGGGGTAGAAGATGCTTCAGAGAAATATTTTGGTCATCCGGCTGCTAACTTGAATTGGAATGAAAGTATTGTGCTAACTGGAATTTTAAAAGGACCAAATATTTTTAACCCAATTGATGATTATCAAGCAGCCATCGATCGTCGCAATGTAATTGCAGACCTCTTATTAAAAGAACAAGTGATTACCGCTGAAGACCATCAAATTATTCTTTCTCGGGGTATCGACCTCTGGGACAATTATTATGTGCAGGATTCTTATACTTATCCTTCTTATTTTGATGCGGTGATTAATGAAGCCATTGCCAAGACCAATATTCCAGAAGGGGATTTGATTGGGAAAGGTTATAAAATCTATACCTACCTAAATCCAGCCTATCAGAACGCCTTAGACCAGTCCTACCAAGTTGGCGGGATTTTCCCTGATGATGCTGCCGAGCAACCCTTGGTCCAAAGTGCAAGTATTGTCGTTGATCCAAGCACAGGCGGCGTTGAGGCAGTATATGGGGGTCGTGGAGAATATACTTATCGTGGCTTTAATCGAGCGACCGATATGTTACGTTCACCAGGTTCCACTTTGAAACCTTTAGCTGTATATGTGCCGGCTTTAGAAACTGGTTACAATATTCACTCGATGGTCCCAGATGAAGTACGTTCTTATAATGGTTATGCGCCTGAGAACTATAATCATTATACTGAACCTAGTGGAGAGACCCCGCTTTATTATGCTTTGGCTCAAAGTAAAAATACCTCCGCAGTCTATTTAATGGATAAATTAGGGATCGACAAATCGGTCAAAAAACTTCAGCAATTTGGTATCGATGTGAAGAATAACGATAAGCATTTGCCTTTAGCTTTGGGGGCCTTTGAGCGAGGAATCAGTCCAATGCAATTGGCCAACGCTTATACCGCTTTTGCCAATCAAGGCATTCGCTTAGAGTCTTCTTTTATTCGCAAGATAGAAGATGCCCAAGGCAATGAAGTTTATAATAATGAACGGCCTACCAAACATATGGTCATGACTAAAAATGTGGCGGCTGATATGACTTCCATGATGTTAGATACCTATGGTGGTTATGGAACGGCCTATGGTGCGGGACCTGATCTAGGTCAAATTGCCGGTAAGACAGGTTCGACTGAAACGGTGGATGGGTCTGCTGACACGCGCGATAAGTGGATGATAGGTTATACACCAGACTTTGTCATTGTGACTTGGCTTGGTTTGGATGAGATGGGTGATACCAGTCTAGATACCATCATGCCTAGCGGTTTAGGCAGCTTATTCAATATTCAAACGACCAATATCATGGCTCTTTCTGCCCAAACACCTTTCCAAGTTAGCAATGCATCGACCATGAATCAAGACACGAATACGGTGGCGGATGATTTCTGGTCCGAACAACTCAGTCCATGGTTTGACCAAGCCAGTCAGTGGCTGGGTCAACAGGCCGAAAGTTTATGGCAAGTGGGTCAAGAATTAGCTGACCAAGCGGGTCAAGGCCTTGCTGACTTATGGAATCAGATTGATCTTCCTTGGTAAAGATGAATGCTTGAACATTGATATTGAGGTTGATGACAGCCCTTTATCTGACAGTTCGTCTAGTATTTTTTGGCTGAATTTGTTAATATTAGGGGTGTAGAAAAGGATGAAGAAGATGAACAATAATATTTATGATACAGCAAACCAACTTGAACGAGATTTAAGAAATTTAGAATCCTATCAAGCCCTTAAAGCGATTATGACCGAGATTCATAACAATGCGCAATCGGCTGACCTATTCAGCGATTATCGTAAACAAACTCAAGCCTATCAACAAAAAATATTAAAAGCTGAGCAAGTCACTGAAGAGGAGCTTGCCCAATTACAAGACCTAACTGATAAGGTGAAAAAAGATCCTCTGATTAATAAGTTGATGCAAGAAGAACAACGGGTCAGTCAAGTTATTCATGATATTTATGGAATGATTAATCGACCTTTGGAAGAACTGTATCGATTTGATTCATGATTTAATTGAGGATGAAACTAAGCCAGCTGGGAGTCATCGTAGATTACGATACTTTTCAGTTGGTTTTATTTAACTAGAAAGGGAACAGATATGAGAATAATGCATGTAGCCGATTTGCATCTTGATACTCCCTTTGTGGGTATGGGCAAAGATTTCCAAGCGATTCAGAGTCGGCTCCTAGAATCGGCTTATATTGCTTTTGAAAGATGTATTAATGTTGCCATTAATCGAAAAGTTGATCTAATGCTGATTGTAGGAGACGTCTATGACGCCCAAAAACAAACGGTCAAAGCACAATATTTCTTCCATCAACAATTAGAACGTCTTAGTCAAGCCGATATTCCAGTGGTCTTTTGCCATGGTAACCATGATTATATGACGGCTTCTGTAGAAGGACGTCGATATCCTGAAGGGATTCACGTTTTTCGTGATAATAAATTATCTTATATTGATTTAGATTTAAGCAATGGTGAGAGTGTTCGCGTATATGGCTTCTCCTATAAAAATCAATGGATTGCTGATCGGATGATTGATCAATTTCCAACCAATCCTTATCAAACAATCTACACCATAGGGATGATCCATGGAGAATTAGCGAGTAAAGATGCTAGCCAGGCTCACTATGCTCCATTTACTTTAGAAGACCTCTTGGATAAGCATTATGATTATTGGGCTTTGGGACACATTCACCAAGCAAATGTTTTACATCAGACGCCTTTGATTCAATATCCTGGCACCATTCAAGGTCGACATCGGAATGAAACGGGACCTAAAGGAGCCTATATTATCGAGCTAAATCAAGGACAAGCGACTGGAAACGAGTTTATTGAATTGAGCCCAATCATTTGGCAAAAAGTCGAGCTCAATTGCCAATGGCATCTGCAAGCCGCTGATTTATTGAAGCAAATCCAACACATCATTGCCAATTACCAATCCGAAGCTCAAGGACATGACCAGTCTTATATTCTCGATATTGAACTTAACCATGCGGAACGCTTAGATGATGATTTACAAACACAAATCAGTCAAGGACAATTATTGGAAGCCATTCAAGATGAATTGGATGAGGATCATTTTGTGGTGGTCGCTAAAATAAGCTTGAATCGAAGCCTAATGGTTTCGGCCTTTGAATATGACCGCAATCTTAATCAAAGCTTTGAGGAAGCCTACACTGCTTTAAATGATGACAAAGAATATCAAAGCATGATGGCGCCCCTCGAGAATCATCCGACCATTCAGACTTATCTCAAAGGCCTCATTATGGAAGAAGAACTAAGAAATGAGATAAGTAAAGGCGCCCGAGATTTGGTTGTCCAATCTTTAGGTTTTGATCAAGAAGGGGAGGCAACGAAAGATGAAGATTAAACGACTAGAAATTTACGGTTATGGTAAATGGGTTAACCAATCTTTCGATATTGATGCTCAACTTCAGATATTTTATGGCCCTAATGAGACAGGAAAATCGACCATTCAATCCTTTATTAAGAGTATTCTTTTTGGCTTTCCTGATAAAAGACGGCGTAAATTCCAACAGAATCGTTATGAACCGCGCCATGGAGAAAGCTATGGGGGGAGAATCCTGCTCAGTGAGACCCCATATGGCGAGATTTGGGTAGAACGGACGGCCAAATTCTTAACCATTCAGACTAAAGAAGGACAAGTCCTAGAAGATAGCGTCTTGAAAGAAATCCTAGGTGGACTCGATGAGAATGTCTTTGATTACTTCTATGCTTTTAATTTAAATAATTTACAAGAATTGGCCAATATTGGTTCAGAAGACTTAAATGATTTCTTCTTGAGCATTGGTACTTTGGGAAGTGATAAGTTCCTAGCTGTCGCCAAACAATTCGAGAAGGATACTGATGAACTCTATAAACGTCAGGGAACGAACCCTAAATTAAATCAATTATTAACGGAGTTCGAAGTTTTACAAAGACAAGTTCAACAAATTAAACAGAAACACCAACGCTATAGTTATCTATTAAGCCAGCAACAAGCAGAAAATTCAGCGATTAATCAATTAAATGAGAGCATCAAGGACATAGAGCACAAAGTGCGCAATTTAGATCAGCTCATTAATCGGTATGAAATTCATCTGAAGGATTTGGTCGTTCAAAGGAAGCTAGACCAATTAATCTATACTGAGATTCCTGAAGAGGCGCCGACCGAAGTTGATGCCGCTTTACGGGATAATCGTGAAAGCGAAAAGAAACTTGCCGAATATCGTGAACGGATCCGCAATATTGATGAGGAATTGACTCAATTGACCCGTTATACTTGGGCCAAAAACCGTCAACAAGATCGAAAAGAATGGCAATCCGCCACAGAGGAAATCAAGCAAGTTCAGACGCAGATTGAACAATTGCAGCGGCAAATCCATGAAGCTGAAGAAATGTTAGACCATCTAGCAAAACAAGGTCAGTTTTATCCAGAAAAAATTGTTCAAGGAGAGGAATATGATCGAGCCATTGATCGAGGGCTGACAATCCAAGGGAATAAAGATCAGATTCAAGAAGAAAACGAAAGTATTCGATCAGAGCGAAAATTCTTGCTAGAGCAAAGAAAGGCATACCAGAATAATGCGGCGATTGCCCGCCAACAGGTTGCTCAATTAGAGAATCAACGGGTCAATGATGAAGAACAATTGATTCAACAAACCCAATTAAGTCATTATTTACCAGGCTTTATTATCTTGCTTGCCGGAGTAAGTTATGTTTTCTACCAATTTATTCAAGGTCAGTCATTATCTAGTCTTTTTGTCATTGTGGCCGTCTTGCTAGCAATGGTGGGCCTCGGTCAGATGATTTATATTTATCTGAAACATCGTAATTTGGTCCAAAGCTTTCAGAATAATCCCATCCATCAAAAAATCATCGATTTGCATGAACAAGAGCGACAATTTGTAGAACAAGGGAAGGCTTTTGGTTTAGAGATTAATGATCGAGAAATGAAGATGGAACAATTACAAGAAGATTTGGCCAAGCTGATGAAAGAGCAACAAAGTTGGTTGAGTTCGATGGGCTTCTATCCAACGGCCGATCCGGAAATTGTCTTGAAAGCGAATCCGGTGAAGCATTATCTGGAAACTAAAGTCCGCTATGAGAAATTATTGACCGAGGAAGCTGAACAGCAAGCGAGAATTTCTGCTTGGGTGGAATTAATAAAGCCATTGCTGACCCGTTTTCCATTTGAACAGACTGAGAGAATTCGGCCATTAATTCGCCATGTGGAAGAAGTTGAAGCCAGTCTCATCCAAACCATGCAACGAGCCAACGCCTTAGAGGATCGACGGAAGTTAACAACGCATTCAGTGGAAAGTGAAGAAGAGGCGATCAAACAACGCAGTCAACTGATTCAAAATTATTTGGATCAAGCTTCAGCTAAAGATGTGATTGACTTCAAACAAAAGATTAATACCAATAAAGAAATTGAAGACTTGCAGGCGAAACATCAGTTGTTCGCTGAACAAACGCAAGATTATGCACAGGAATTAGCCAAGATTCAAAATCGCCAGGAACTAAGTGAGCAGTTAGAACAACAACAACAAATGTTGCAACGAGCGAAAGAAAATTTAACCCCACATATGCATCAATTAGCCAATGTCATGGTGGAAATTAATCGTCTTCAAGAGGATGGATCCTATGAAGAATTAAGTCAACAGATCGAGAATAAGAAAGCTAAGATTCGTGATGTTATCATTGAATGGGGACAGAAACATATTGCGACCGCCTTAATTTATGATACTTTACGTTATGGGATGGAGAATCCATTGCCAGAAATGAACGAAAAAGTTAACGAACTTTTCTATAAATTATCTGGAGGACGCTATACTCAGGTCAAAATCAATAAAAATTCGATCAAAGTGAAACAATTCTCGGATATCTTATTCGAGCCTCACGAATTATCTCAAGGGACTTTAGAGCAACTCTATGTGGCCTTACGTTTGGCTTTTGTAGAGAGTGCTAAGCAAATGGTTTCAATGCCTATAATTATTGATGATGCTTTCGTGAATTTCGATGAACAGCGACGACAAAGCATGTATCAAGTGCTCAAGGAAATGTCAGAACGCCATCAAATTCTATTCTTTACCTTTGATCAATTAGCCATTGATATCTTTGAACCTGATCATGAAATCGATCTTGAAGAGCTCGATCAAGCTTAGTTGAGGAGGAATTATGAAACAATTATTTGATTTGAATGTCGGTGAGGAATTTGCCTTATATGTATTGATTAAATCAGCAGATGTGCGAACAGCCCGTAACGGCAACCCCTTTATTGCCTTTAGATTTCAAGATAAGTCAGGGGCCATGGATGGTATGTATTGGAGTGCCAATGAGAAAGAAATTGCTAGCTTTCAGGCGGGCAAGGTCGTCTTATTACAAGGAAGACGTGAGAACTATCAAGGTCGGCCTCAAGTACGAATTGAAAAGATGCGTTTAGCCGAAGCAGGTGAGCCGATTGACCCAACCTATTATGTAGAAAGTATTGAGCTTTCACGGGACGAATTGGTTGAAATACTAGACAATGCCTTATTTATGATTAAAGAACCTAATATTGCCCGTGTCGTGCGCAAAATTTTGAAGACTCATGAGGAAGCTTTCTTTACTTACCCAGCAGCTAAACGTAATCACCATGCCTTAGCAGGGGGCTTAGCTTTTCACACCTTGACCATGGTGCAAATTGCGAGCAAGCTATTGGAAATCTATCCACAATTAAATGCTTCCTTATTGATTGGCGGGATTATTCTGCACGATATCGGTAAGACGATTGAGCTAAGTGGTCCAATATCAACGGAATACACCCTTAGAGGTAAGCTCATGGGTCATATTGTCTTGATGTCTGAATTGATTGATCGAACCTGTCAAGAAATTGGTATCGATTCGGAAATTGAACCCATCTTACTCTTGAAGCATGTGGTCTTAGCTCACCATGGCAAACAGGAATTTGGTAGTCCAGTCCTTCCGCAATTGTTAGAAGCTGAGTTGATTCATTATATCGATGATATGGATGCTAAAATAAACATGATTACCCAAGTCCTTGAACAAACGGATGCAGGTCATTTTACGCCACAAATCTTCCCCTTAGACAAACGGGAAATTTATAAACCCAAATTTCGTTAAGGGTGGTATTGGATGACAAAACACAAAGCTAATCTGCTTGACGAACTATACAGTCATAGCCCGACTTGTAGCTGTGGCTGTCAAACAGGGCAAAGCATCGATGATGCCTTAAGTCAGCTTGATCAGGGACAATGTGTTAAACTAGCCTTGAGCTACCCGCAAAGCTGTGCGGAAGTCTGGCAAATTTTCTTGACCGAACATGCTTGTTATCCAGGTATCGCTTTTAAAGATTTGAGACCTGGAGGGAGTATTCAATTTAGCTATAATAGGGAAGACCAAGAAAGCTTTATGTTGATGGATTACGAACCAGCTAAGACATTATCCTTTGCTTGGTTGGATGGAGCAATCCTAACATTCGATTGGATACCCATCGAGGTGGGCAAAGCTTGTCTACTACAAATCGACTATTGGTATCCTGAATTTAAAGAGACAATGATTGCCGATATGTATCGGTGGTATCAAGCTATGCGTCAACTTCAAGCCAAACTTAGCCATGATACATTTGAAACAGATCCATTAGAAGAGGCCCTGTTTCGCGAACATATACTAAGAGAAGTTCAAAATTTAAAATCGAATTAATAGAATCAGCTTGGTTAAATAACATAGCGCCCCCCGAAAGATGGATGAAAATATCCATCTTTCGGGGGGGCCACTCTATAACACTTAATCTAACGATTAGGTGTTTTTATTTTGTCTTACATACAAGGAAACGAAATAAAAAAACGAAATTCACGCAAAAAAAATAGACTAGCATAGGCTAGTCCTTTCCATTCGTCCGTAGGAGGTTAAATTTTACGTGATTTCAAATTAAACCAAATTTAAATAAAACTTTATTTTATCAAGCTTTATCGGATGTTTTGCTATGAAATAAAAGTTACTTATATCTCCGGAGGGAGTCGAACCCCCATTACAAGAACCGGAATCTTGTGTGATATCCATTACACTACGGAGACCTGATTATTCTATTTTACCTGTCTTTCATATGAATTTCAAGACCTTTTGTCAAATTAAATAAAAAATCAGTCATTATTTTAATATATGTCAATAATAGGAATAATGCTCAAGTATTAATTTTTTTCTTTAACCGTTTCTCTTCTATGAAAGAGAAAAAGTATGGTGGCTATAAACATTAGTCCTAAAGCAAGGGTAGTTAAAGGATGACTTTCGCCAGCATCGGGCAGTCGACTGCTTTTCTTGTTAGAACTTGAAGCTGTTTTGTTAGCTTTTTTCTTGGTCGCCTTACTAGTAGAAATGAAAGCTTGACTGGCTTGATGATTATCACGGCTACCTTGTTTAATTGATTGACTCGTTTCTTCTGTTGAAGGTTTTTGGCTAATTTGAGTCGCTTCAGTCGTTGTCGCACTTGCTTCATTATTAGAGCTTTCGGCTGAAGATTCTGATGTTGCTTCACTTTCATTGCTGCCAGCAGCTTCTGGACCAAATTCGATTATCTGATCGACAGGTTCTTGAATCACTTCTAAGAAGTCTGTTCGGATGAGTTTGTCGCCAGCTAACGAAGTTTCATAAGTATATAAAACTTTCCGGATACCCGGAATACCTTCTTGGACGATGATTTCCTCGCCTGGAGCTAGATTTGGGTTCTTTCTTCTTTGACTAGCAAAAGGGATAGTTTCCTCGCCCACTACTTGCTTGGTTGAGGTTTCTTTTTCTTCAAATCCGGGTTCTTTCTCACTGGTTGTTTCACTAGGGATGTCATCTTGGGCCCACACAGAAATATCCTGTAGGCCAATCAATCCACAACAACAAAGAAGCAGGGCAAATTTCTTCAATGGAATCCTCCTCGCTAGATCTATTACTGACGTGTCTTATTCAATCACATTTCCTTGAGTTGAAATCAGTTGAATAATTTGTTGAGCATTATTATTATTGACCCGTTCAACTAATATTAACCCATAATCTGGAGCAAAATAATAATTAAATTGACCAGAACCTTGCGCTTCAACGACTTTGATGACATTTTCAAAAGTATAGCCGCCAAATGAAAATTGATTGAATAAATCAGACACGGTACGTTTATTCTCATTATTATAACCTGATTGGTAGCTTGTTCCTACTGCTAAATTGCTGGGGAGAATCAAAGACTCAGCGCCATCAGTCGCTTCTGGTGAGTACCGTAAATCTTCCACCACGTTATAATTTTCAAAGCAAGCTAACTCGAATAGACCATTATCGCGAATCTGATATACATAAGCTGTGGCTGAATCTCCGGTAAAGGCAGTAATTTGGAATGTTCCTTGATTATCTGGCATATACTCCATAATAATGTCCTGAACTTCAAATACTGAGCCGTCGCCTTGATACTGATAATTTACAAATTTAGCAAAAGGCATATAGCGGCGAAAGTCCAAAGAAATGGCGGTGTTTGTGCTCGCCGTTGTCGTTTCGTCCTTGCTATCTTCAGTCGTCAAATCTGATTCTTCAACAGAAGAATCAAGTGATTCACTACTTTCAGTTTCTTGGGACCAATCTTGGCCATGGACGACGGTCCTGGTCGAACTCAAGCTGAATAGGGTCAGTAGACATAGTCCGACGAGTAAATATTTTACGATAGTTTTCACATGGCTCCTCCTCTCTTATCAGCAATATTATATCATATTAGAAATACTTTAAGCGTGAGAGATTCTGGAAATAATAATGAAATATACTTCGTTAAAAAACATTATTTTGAATAAATTATGACTTTTTTATGAATCTAATGAGCCCGTATTTTAAGAACTTTTCTGTAATTTATGTTATTCTGTAACTATGGAAAATATGCTTGGTAAAGGAGAGTCTTTATGGAAGATTGCATTTTTTGTAAAATTATTAAAGGTGAGATCCCAGCCGCCAAAGTTTATGAGGATGAATGGGTCTTTGCCTTCTTAGATTTGAGTCAGGTTACTCCTGGTCATACCTTAGTCATTCCAAAAGATCATCGACAAGATATCTTCGATTATGAAGATGATTTAGCCGCCGAAGTCTTTCGTCGTGTGCCCCGGATTGCTAAAGCAATTAAAGAAGCTTTTCCCGAAGCACAAGGTATGAATATTGCTATGAACAATGGGCCACTAGCTTATCAATCTGTCTTTCACTCACACATCCATTTGTTACCCCGTTACAGTGAGGAAGATGGCTTCGCGATGACTTTCACTAATAATCAAGATAAATATAGTCAGGCTGAATTCAAGCAACGAGCAGAAAAGATTGGACAAGCAATAAAACTAAAGGAGGATGGCGATGAAGAAATTTAGTCAAGGATTGTTTTGGGGAGCTTTGTTTGGTGGGCTTGCTGGTTTATTGAATGCCCCAAGAAGTGGTCAAGAAACTCGTCGATATCTTAAAGAATATTTAGATCAAACCACAGCTGATGTCAATGATGTGCGTTATAAAGTTGATAATTTGAGCCATGCGATTCAGCGCTTAAGCCAAGAAGGATTAGGTAACCTCAAAGAAGCTCAAGATGAAATCCAATACGCAGTGAACCAATTTACCCGAGAAACTGAACCGCGAATTCAACGCATTCAAGATCGAGTGCAAAATCTGCAAAATGAAATCAAGGAAAATCTTGAAGTTAATTAGACTATTTATATAAATCTGGCCCATTTTAGCCTAAGTTGCTGCAAATATAGTATAATGGGCTCAGAATATATTATTACTATCATTTAGAATGGAGCATGTATTAGATGAAGAAATCAATCTTAACCTCAGCGTTTGCTGTCTTAGCTGCAGCCTCATTAGCAGTCAGTCCAATGGTGATTAAAGCCCAAGATGATGTGATCGCAACAATTGGGGAGAAAACAATTACCAAAGATGACCTATATGAGGCCATGAAGAATGTTTCTGGAGAAGTGACGTTAAGAACGTTAATTCTAGAGCAAGTCTTAATGCAAAATGTAAAAGATGCTGACGCATTAAAAAAATCAGCTGAAGAAGAAGTTCAAAAACAAATCGATTCAGCAGGAGGCGAAGACGTCTTCCAAGAACTATTAAATTATCAACAATTGGGTAGTGTCGAAGAATTTACCTATCAAATGTTTGTAAGTAAAATGTTCGAAGAAGTGGTCAAGAAAGAAATTGACCTCTCTGATGAAGCGGTTAAGAAATTCTACGAAGAAGAATACTCTCCATTAATGGAAGCCCAACATATTTTGGTGGATACCGAAGAAGAAGCTCAAAATGTGATCCAACGATTGAATGATGGAGAAGAATTCGATGCGCTGGCTCAAGAATTATCTAAAGATTCAACTGCTCAAAACGGTGGTCTCTTAAGTCCATTTACTAGCGGCCAAATGGTACCCGAATTTGAAGAAGCTGTTAAATCGATGAAAAATGGCGAAGTCACTCAAGAACCGGTTAAGTCTGAGTATGGCTATCATGTTATCAAGGTAATTAATAATGGTGAGAAGAAACCACTAGATGAAATCCGTAAAGAAGTTGAAGACCAACTTGTTCAAAAGAAATTAGCCGACACCAACTTTGCATATGGCATTGTGGGCAATTTGATTAAGAATACTGGCTACGAAATTAAAGATGAAGATTTGAAAAATGCTGTCGAAGATTTAGTCAATGGTAAACAAGATGAACCTGCTTCAAGTGAAGAGAATCAAGAGGAAACAGCAGCCGATGATGCAGAAGCTAATCAGGAAAGTCAAGCAGCTGAAGAAAGTGAAACAGCAGCTGAATAATTGTGAGTCAGGCTATTGATATAAAACTCATGAATATACAGATCCGAGAACTTTGACGAGTTCTCGGATCTTTTTTAGTGATTAAATTTCTAAAACAATCGTATTGGGAACCTTCCCAATTCCTGGGCAAATAACTATTATTTGGATACGCTTTCTAAATCCTTGAAATCCCTTACATATAAAAAAATGACCACTATAATAAATTTATGGAAGAAAAAAATGGAAAGGAGTTAATAAGTTAAAAAGGGGGTTATCATATTGATGGAAAAACTTCAGCGCTTTGGTGGCGCAATGTTTACACCAGTATTATTATTTGCCTATTCAGGCATTATTCTATCTCTCGCCATTTTATGTCAAAGTGAGTTAGTTTTTGGTAGTTTTGCAAGTGATGGGACTTTCTGGAAAAATATTTGGTCGATTATCGAAACAGGTGGCTGGACAGTATTTAACCATATCGAATTGTTATTTGTGATTGGTATTCCAATTGGTCTAGCAGATAAAGCAAATGCTAGAGCTGCTTTAGAATCTTTTGTTGTATATACAACCTTTAACAATTTTGTAAGTAAGATATTGGAAATATGGGGCCAAAACTTCAATGTTGATTTTACACAAGAAGTTGGCGGCACTTCAGGCTTAAAAATGATTGCTGGAGTAAAGACCCTTGATACTAATATTATTGGGGCAATTATTGTTGCAGCTATTGTAGTTTGGATACACAATCGTTATTTTGAAAAGAAATTACCAGATTGGTTAGGAATATTCCAAGGATCTTCTTTAGTTGCAATTATTGGTTTTTTCTTCATGTTACCTTTGGCTTTTGCTACAGCTTCAATTTGGCCAATCGTTCAAGGAGGTATTAGTACTCTTCAAGGACTCATGCTAAATTCTGGTGTATTTGGGGTTTGGATATATGTCTTTTTGGAAAGAATTTTAATTCCTACTGGATTACATCACTTTATTTATCAACCATTTATTTATGGTCCCGCAGCTATTGCTGGTGGAATCGAACAAGGATGGTTACAACAGCTTAATGCTTTAGCAAGTAATCCTGCTCCTTTAATTGAGCAATTCCCTTATGGTGGCTTTGGTTTACACAATATGTCGAAATTTTTTGCTCCAATTGGCATTGGTGCTGCGTTTTACGCGACAGCTTTGCCTGAGAAGAAAAAAGAAACATTGTCTTTAATCGTACCAACAGCAATTACAGCAATGTTAGCAGGAATCACTGAACCATTTGAATTCACATTCTTGTTTATTGCTCCACCATTGTTTTTATTGCACTCCCTGTTAGCTGCAACTTTTGCGTCAACTTTATATTTATTTGGTGTTGTAGGAGATATAGGTAGTGGTTTTATTGCAATATTGTCTAAATTTATTATTCCAATGTCCATTAATCATCTTGATTCGGTGATTAAATTATTTATTATAGGTTTTATCTATAGCGTTATTTACTTCTATGTCTTTAAATTTGTAATTCTTAAGAAAGACTACAAGACGCCTGGTCGAGAAGTAAATGCGGGAGTCAAACTTTATTCTAAACAAGAATATAAAGCGAAAAAAGCGGGAGAAAATCTTAAAATTTCTGATGCTGATCAATACCGCCAATCTGCTGAAATTTATTTAGCAGCCTTTGGAGGACGAACAAATATTGAAGAAGTAACTAACTGTGCTACTCGCCTAAGAGTCAGTGTAAAGGATGTTTCGCTAGTTGGCGATGACCAAGAGTTTAAATTAGGTGGTGCCCACGGAGTAGTTCGAAAAGGAAAAGCATTCCAGATTATTGTTGGTTTAAGTGTACCGCAAGTTAGAGAAGAATTTGAAAAATTATTAAAACAATAGAAGGAGAGATATTATGCAAAAACTAAAGGAACAATCAATTTTGGTCGCTGGTGGTGGGTCAACATTTACCCCTGGGATTGTATTAATGTTATTGGATAATCTTGATACTTTTCCAATTCGTCAAATAAAATTCTATGACAATAACGAAGAACGACAAGAAAAAGTTGCAAAGGCTTGTGAGATTTTAATTAAAGAACGTGCCCCACAAATTAAATTTGCATATACAACGGATCCTGAAACAGCTTTTACGGATGTTGATTTTGTAATGGCTCATATTCGTGTAGGGTTATATGCAATGCGTGAAAAAGATGAAAAAATTCCATTGAAATACGGTGTAATTGGACAAGAAACTTGTGGACCTGGAGGCATTGCTTATGGAATGCGTTCGATTGGTGGCGTATTGGAATTAATAGATTATATGGAAAAATATTCACCAAATGCATGGATGTTAAATTACTCAAATCCAGCAGCAATTGTTGCAGAAGCAACTCGCAAACTTAAACCTAATAGCAAAATCATTAATATTTGTGATATGCCAGTAGGAATTGAACATCGGATGGCTGAAATTCTTGGACTTGATTCTCGAAAAGATTTTGTTGTTCGTTATTATGGATTGAATCATTATGGCTGGTGGACAGACATTCGCGACCACGATGGCAATGACTTAATGCCAAAATTAATTGAACATGTCTCACAATATGGATATATTACCCCTTCTGAAATAAGTAATCACGGTAATGAAAATGTAGAAGAGAGTTGGATGCATACTTTTGGAAAGGCAAAGGATGTCCAAGCATTGGACCCGACTACTCTACCAAATACTTACCTTAAATATTATTTATTCTCTCAAGATGAAGTAGAGATTGCTGATCCAAACTATACTCGTGCTAATGAAGTTATGGATCATCGGGAAAAAATAGTCTTTCAAGAGTGTAATAAAGTCGTAAAAGCCGGAACTGCAAAGGGACAAAATCTCGAAGCAGACGATCATGCTTCATATATTGTCGACTTAGCTCGAGCGATTGCATATAATACAAGAGAACGCATGTTGCTAATTGTTCCAAATAATGGTTCAATAAATAATTTTGATTCAACTGCTATGGTGGAGATTCCATGTATTGTGACCTCTAATGGTCCTGAACCACTAGTTATGGGAGAAATTCCTAGATTCCAAAAAGGAATGATGGAACAACAAGTAGCGGTTGAAAAATTAGTAGTTGAGGCATGGGAAGAGGGTTCTTATCAAAAATTATGGCAAGCGATTACTCTATCTAAAACAGTTCCAAACGCTCGCATTGCTAAACAAATCTTAGATGATTTAATTGAAGCAAACAAAGATTTCTGGCCAGAATTAAAATAGATCAGATCTGTGATATAATAAGATGTGACAAACTTTGTCACATCTTTTTAGTATGACGGAGGATCTATAATGTTAAAGCTAAAAGCGCTTTTTACTAAGTATTATCAACAATTAACCAGTAATGAAAAATATCTATTTCAATATATTTTGGATCGGCCTCAAGAAATAGCTAATATGTCCATCTCTGATCTCTCAGAAAGCATACATATTTCAACTTCTTCAATTTCTCGATTTTGCCAAAAAATTGGATTCGATGGATATAGTGAGTTTCGCTACTTCTTAAGCAATAACGAGAATGAAGAAAAACATGCACAAATTTCTGATCCAGATTATATTTTTGAAGATTTTTATTCGACTAAAAAGTTGTTCAATCAAGCAGATTCACGTAAATTAATTTCTTGGCTTGAAGAAGCTAATATAATTTTTTGTTATGGAACAGGTATGGGTCAAAGACTTGTGATCAAAGACTTTATCCGTAAGATGCTACCTTTGAAAAAAATAGTAATAGAGATAGAAGCTCCCACTGAGTTGAGCTATTACTCGCATAATTCAAATGCTCAAGACATCTTAATGATATTTTCTTTGAGTGGAAATGTTGATAATATTGTAAGTCAGGTAGCTTTGTTCAAACAAAAACAGGTAAGAATCGTCGGAGTTTCTCAACTTGGTCAAAGTGTTCTGTCAGATTTAAGTGATTTTAATTTATATTATCAAAGTCAAGTCTTTGCTAGCGAAATGGATACCTATGTATCATTCTTGCCTATTCATTATTTAACGGATTTAATTATCTTAGCTTATAAAAATCAATCGGATAATGAGGAATTGTCATGAAAATTAAAACAATCAATCGTTCATTAAAATATGTCTCCTATTTTATGATGAGTTTACCTGTACTATTTTATTTATATTTAAACTTAATGGCAGGCCAACAAAATAACTCAGTTCTAGACTTAATTAAATCGAATCCCTTGTTGAATATAAATCTTATCTTTACTATTTTAATGTTCTTTACTGGTTATATTCTTTACAAAAATATCCATCGGTTTTCAAAACATGAATTACCTGCGGTTAGATTAATCTTTCTTTTATTGACTATTGTAATTATCATGGTTTTAATGGGGTATTTCCCCTTGATTTTATTGTGTTTATTCTTTGTCTATCAATTAATTAAGATAGAAAATATATCCAAACATAGCCTAATTAATAAAATAGAGTGGCGTGCCTTTGCTAAAGAAAACTTTCCAATTGTATTATTGGGGCTTTTTGTATTTATTTTAAGAGTTTTAATGTATATTCGACTATGAATGTAAAATGCCTCTTGAAAGAACCATACATAATTAAATCCGAATATTTAGCTTGTCCTGACGGACATTTTAAATATTCGGATCTTTTTTTATGAGATTTAAATAGTGTTGTCTAGCTTAACCAAGTTTTTTGTCGGAGTGTTTGGATATATTCTTGGTGGTAGAGGCGCAAACTGCTGACTGATTCTAGTAGGAAATTGCCAATCATGCCAACGGCAAAGCCAGATAAGATACCGCTGAGTGAGAGGATAGGGAGATAATTTAAGACTGAGAAGGACTTAGCCATGAAAGCGGCCACCAATAATTGACCAAAATTATGAGCCATACCGCCCATGACTGAAATTCCTACGATACTGACACGCTTAGGTCCAAGTCGCTGGATGAGTAGCATCAGGAAATAAGACAAATAGCCTCCAACTGCAGAATAAATAAAGGTCGACAAATTTCCACCCAATAACGCGGTCAAAAGTAAGCGAATGGACAGGACTTGAAAACTATATTTAACAGGTAATGTAAAAATGGCAATAATGGTGATTAAATTAGCCATGCCCAATTTTGCCCCCGGAGCAAAGACAAAAGGCGAAGGAATAAAATTTTCAATTAATCCAATAATTACGGCTTGAGCAGCGAGCGTGGCAATATATATTAGAATGCTATATTTACTACGGACTTTCATCTTCTCCTCCTTATAGATAGCTATAAGCCATAGTATAATGTTTTTCTTCTTTTTCTACAATTGTTTTTGTTTCGAAATATATTGTTGTTAGAAAAATTCTCGTGTATAATTTAACAAGTTATGAAATAGGGAGTGAGTAAATTGAAGAAGAATATTGTGGTCGTTGGAGCGGGCTTTGCCGGCGTTGCAGCGACACGAAGACTAGCGAAGAAGTATAAAAAAGATCCAGACATACATATAACTTTAATTGACCGCCATTCTTTCTTGACTTATATGACTGAGTTGCATGAAGTTGCTGGTGGACGGGTTGAACCAGAAGCAATTAAATATGATTTAAAGAAATTATTTGGCCGTCTTAAAAATGTTCACCTTGTCACAGATAAAGTGACCCATATCGATCATGAACAACAAGAAATTACTACTGAACATGGTGCTTATCCTTATGACTATTTAGTCTTAGCATTTGGTGGTGACGCCAATGATTTCGGCGTAAAAGGAGTCAAAGATCACGGTTTTACTCTTTGGTCGATTGAAGCTGCTGAACGGGTTCGTGAACATATTATTGATATGGTTTATGCAGCGGCCCGTGAACATGACGAAAATAAACGACGCGCCTTACTTTCCTTCCTTGTGTGTGGTGCTGGTTTTACTGGTGTGGAAATGGTTGGTGAACTTTTTGAATGGTTACCTATTCTGGCCAAAGAACATAAAATTGATCCGGCAGAAATCTCTTATCATTTAGTTGAAGCGGCACCGGGGATTCTGAATACAGTGACAGAAGCTGAACAAACTCGGGCCATGCGCTTTATGGAAAAGAATGGCGTTCAAGTCTCTTTAGGGGATGGGATTGTTGCTGTTGAAGAAGATAAGGTCATCCTTGCTTCAGGCAAAGAGATTCCTACTTATACCACGATTTGGACCGCTGGTGTTCAAGCAAACCAAGAAGCCGCTGATTGGGGCTTTGAACGAGCTCGTGCTGGACGTATTGTCGTTGATGAGTATATGAAAGCAGAGGGTCTAAATAATGTCTATATCGCCGGTGATATGGTATATTATGAAGATCCAGCGAATGATGGGAAATTGATGCCACAAATCGTCCAAGCTGCTGAACAGACTGGGGACATTGCGGCTAAGAGCATTATTGCTGAAATTTCTGGTGGAGATAAAGAAGTCTTCAAAGGTAAATATGATGGAAATATGGTATCGATCGGTTCGGTCTATGGGGTAGCTCGCCTTTATGACAAGTACTCAGTGCAAGGTTTCATTGCCATGGCCGTTAAACATGCAGCGAATATTAAATATTTCTTATCGATTGGTTCTTGGTATTATGCTTGGATGTATATCCTTCACGAAATTCTCCATGTAAAGAATCGGCGAAATATCTTTAAAGGGCATCTGTCTACGCAAGGAAATATGGCTTGGTTACTATTGTTACGTGTTTTCTATGGCTCCATGTGGTTGATTGAAGGTTTGAAAAAAGTGTTTGGAGCTTTTGGTGCCGAGTCTTGGTTTGGTGATCAATTAATGATGCCATTTGATTGGGTAAAAATGGTAGACACCACCTCAGCAGCTTCTGAGGCAGGGGCTGAAACCGTTGAAGCGACCACCGAAGCCGCTAAACAAATTTTCAGTCTAAATTATACTTACGGTGAAGAACCGATGCTTGTTTTTGATAAGATGCCACATTGGTTTGAATCCTTGATGAAATTCTTTGTTCCTAACTATGATGTGGCAATGTTCATGCAGAAATTTATGTCCGTTCTTGAATTAGGTATCGGAATTCTCTTAATCGTTGGTCTCTTTACTTGGTTAGTCAGTGCAGGGACGGTCGTGTTGGTAGTCATGTTCTGTCTATCAGGTATGTTTGTCTGGGTAAATATGTGGTTCATTCCAGTCGCAATTGCTTTAATGGCTGGGTCAGGCCATGCCTTCGGTTTAGATCATTATCTCATGCCTTGGCTACAAGATCGATTGAGTCAATGGTGGTTTGGCCAATCTAAGCATATTTATCAAGAAAGCGTTCGTTAAATTTTAAATTATCATGGCAATCGATCCGAATCGTTTGCCATTTTTTCATCTTGAAAGGAGAGAAAGTCATGACTAATTCTATCTGGCAAGCCTATCCTGTAATCGACCAGCATCTTAACCTAGTGAAGGAGATGATGTTGACTGAAATAAATATCAGTCAAAAGGACATTCAGCAGAAGATTGAGGAATATATTCATGCCCCTGGCAAGTATCTTCGTGCAGGCTTGTGTTTGTTATTCTCTCTGATTAAAGAGGGTAAAATTTCTGAAGACAAGCTTTATTTGGCTGCGGCTATTGAAACTTTCCACCTGGCTACATTAATTCATGATGATGTAATTGACCATTCTCCTTTAAGACGGAATATTGAAGCGATTCAACAAAGCCATTCCAATCGAATTGCCATATACGCAGGAGATTATTTGCTAGTCACAGCCGCGCATCTAGTAGCTAAAACTTCTTTTGACCGCCAAAGTGAGGTTTCTTTTAACTGGGCTGGGGAAAGTATTCTAGAGGGAGAGTTACTACAATTGACTAATCAATATAATCCTCAAATGACTTTTCCTCATTATTTAAAGCAAATTCGAGGTAAAACGGCCCTCCTTTTTGCTTTATCAACCTATGCTGGTTACTATCAGAGTCGGGCGACAAAGAGAATTAATAAAAGAGCTTTTTATGTTGGAGAAGATATTGGCATGTTTTTTCAGTTAACCGATGATTTGATTGATTACAGAAGTGATAGTCAGTTGTCGGGTAAACCCCGATTACAAGATATTCGCAATGGCATTTATTCGGCTCCGATTTTGTACAGCTTGCAGAAATATCCACGTCTACTCGAGCAGATTAGTCAGAAAGATTCATTGTCAGACCAAGATTGTGAAATGATTTACCAACAAGTCATAGCGGCGGGAGGAATCGAGGCAACTATTAAGCTAGTCGAGCGCTATCAGGACCGCATTCAACAAAAATTAGCTAAATTACCTGGCCAGACGGTCTATATTCAACAAGTAGAAGAAATTATTGCTGGATTGAGCCAGCGGCAGAAATAGTTCGTTAAATTCTTTTTTCTAGACAAAATTTATGAAATCGATTAGACTAATATTAACCAAATTTGCGAAAATTGGGATAATAGGAGGTATTATATGAAAATATCAAAATCGTTACTAAAAGGTTCGCTACTTTTAAGCTCTGTTCTCTTATTGTCAGCGTGTGCAGATAACACACAAAAAGAAGAAACCACCGTTGCTGAAGAAAGTTCAGCTGCAGTTGTGAAAGATACCACGATGGAAGAAACTGAAACTTCTGTAGAAGAAACTCGGGCAGCTTCAGAATCTGAAGAATCCGAAGAATCTAAAGATGAATCCGAAGAAAGCATGGATGAATCCGAAGAATCTAAAGATGAATCTGAAGAAAGCATGGATGAATCCGAAGAATCTAAAGATGAATCTGAAGAAAGCATGGACGAATCCGAAGAATCTAAAGATGAATCTGAAGAAAGCATGGACGAATCTGAAGAATCTAAAGATGAATCTGAAGAAAGCATGGACGAATCTGAAGAATCTAAAGAAGCAGCCGGTGCGGTGGCAATGGATGCAGAACTTCAAGATGGAGAATATAAGGCTGTCTCAAATGAAGATGAACATGGTTGGTCAGTTGAACATACTATCGTTGTTAAAGATGGTAAAGTTACTGAATCTAAATTCGACTATGTTAACGCTGAAGGTAAATTAAAATCAGAAGATGAAGAATACAACAAGAATATGAAAGATAAGACCGGTGTTTCTGGTGCGGAAGCGATGGAAGCATTAAATGCTGCCTTAGTTGATAACCAAAGCGCAGATGTTGATGTAGTAAGTGGAGCTACCAGCACTTCTGAAACATTCAAGTTCTCTTCTCAAATGCTCTTGAAGGCAGCTGCAGAAGGTAATACCGAAGAAATTAACTTGGATGAACTACCTTTACAAGACGGCGAGTTTACTGCTAAAGGTGAAGTTGATGAACATGGTTGGAGCCCGATGATGACCATGGTAGTCAAAGATGGTAAGATTACTGAAGTTACTTATGATTATGAAAATGCCGAAGGTAAATTAAAATCAGAAGATGAAGAATATAACAAGAATATGAAAGATAAGACTGGCGTTTCAGCCGCTGAAGCGATGGAAGAATTATCTGCAGCCCTTGTTGAGAAACAAAAAGTCGAAGAAGTAGATGTGGTTTCTGGAGCTACTTCAACTTCTGAAGAATTTATGAACCTAGCTAAACAATTAATTAAAGAATCACAAATGAAAGATAGCAAAGATAGTGAGGATGAATCTAGCTCTGACTCTGAATCATCTGAATCAGAAGATACTGATAAATCTGAAGAAAGCACTACAGAAAAAGAATCTTCCGAAGAAAGTTCAGAAGAATCTAGCAACTAATTGTATCTAATGTAGGATACATATTGGGCCGAACCATTTTAACATTTTTGTTAAGGTGGATCGGCTTTTTGTAATTTGTAAAATAGGTGAAAATATGAAAAAAACTCTTTTAATGCTACT
Source organism: Ignavigranum ruoffiae (assembly GCF_900110675.1). Classification (GTDB taxonomy): domain Bacteria; phylum Bacillota; class Bacilli; order Lactobacillales; family Aerococcaceae; genus Ignavigranum; species Ignavigranum ruoffiae. The sequence continues at coordinate 56,873 of NZ_FOEN01000006.1, forward strand.
GGTCTTGATCTTAACGGCATGTAGTCAAAGCCAAGACCAAACACAAAGTCAGAAAAAATCAGATAACCCAGCGGATGTTGTCACTACCGCCAGTGTAATGACCGATCAAACTGGTTTAGAAGTGATTAAGGATCCGCTGACTCGATCGGAAACCTTGCTCCATACTGCTGTGACATTACAAATTTACCATCCAAATCAAGAAGCAGCCATGGAGCAAGCCTTTAATTATATGAAAGAAATGGAACAATTATTTTCGACCAATCTTTCAGGTTCAGATGTCTATAAAATAAATCAAGCTGCCGGGAAAGAGGCGGTAAAAGTTCATCCTGAAACGTTCGAGGTCATTCAAAGAGCCATTGATGTGGCGGAACAAAGTCAGGGACTGTTCGATATATCGATTGGAGCCTTGACCAATTTGTGGCAAATCGGATCAGATCAAGCCCGAGTTCCAAGCGATCAAGAAATCCAAACAGCCCTCACTAAGATTGACTACCATAAGATTACACTCGATGACCAAGCCCAAACTGTCAAACTTGAAGAAGCAGGAATGGCTTTGGAATTAGGTGGGATTTCCAAAGGTTTTATTGGCTCAGGAGTAGCAGACATCCTTAAAGAGCATGGGATTAGCACAGCCATCATTAATTTAGGCGGAAACGTGATTGTCATGGGCCAAAATCCTGCCAATCAAGCAGGCTGGAATGTCGGCGTACAAGATCCAGATAAAGTACGTGGAGCTATCGTCGGTAGTCAACGAGTTCAGGAGGGAGCCATCGTGACCTCAGGAATTTATGAGCGTTATCTAGAACAGGATGGCAAGAAATATCATCATATCATGGATCCTAATACAGGTTATCCTTTAGATAATAATATTTCTGGTGTTACAGTATTCGCACCTACATCTTTCGATGGCGATGCTTATTCGACCGCCTTATTCTTATTAGGAATTGATCAAGGTTTAGACTTGATCAATCGGCTCGATGGTTATGAAGTGGTTTATATTGATAAAGATAAGGGTGTTCACTTATCCGATGGATTAAAGGAAAGTTTCCAGCTAACCAATAAGGAGTATCATATTGTCAATGAATGAGTCAAAGAAGCATAGTTACATAAATCTATCGCAGTTCTTGGAATTCGTCGAGATTAAGACCAAATTAGCTAGTTTTTTCCCAATGCTTGTTGGTTTTCTTTGGTCAGCCTACCATTATCGGCATTTTAACTGGATTAATAGTCTGGTCTTCTTTATTGCTGCCAGTTTTTTTGATATGGCTACGACAGCGATTAATAACACCATGGATTATCTCAAGGCTGTCGATCAAGAGTATAAATATAAAGAGAACGTGATTGGTCGCCACCACTTAGATATTAATTTTATTATTTTTTTATTACTAGCCATTTTATCCATTGCCTTTGTTTTTTCGATTCATCTCGTCTGGTTAACCGACCCAATCCTCCTGTTAATTGGATCCATCTTCTACATAATCGGTATTACTTACACCTTTGGGCCTTTGCCGACCTCGCGTCTACCCTTGGGTGAAATCTTATCGGGTTTGACCATGGGACTAGGTATCTTCTTTTTAGCAATTTTTGTTAATAACTATTCAATTATTTTATCAACCACGTGGTCGAGTCATTTCATTCAAATAAATGTTTATTGGCAAGAATGTCTGCGGATTGTCTGGTTGGCCCTGCCTTTTGTCTGCCTAATCGCTAATATTATGTTGGCCAATAATATATGTGACTTAGCTACTGACCGCTTGAATCAACGATTTACCTTAGTCCATTATATCGGCAAAAAGTGGGCACTCGTTTTATACAGTGTCTTAAGTGGTCTACCTTGGTTATTCCTAATGATTTATGCTTTGTCAGGTCTATTACCGACTTGGAGTCTCATCTTCCTCATTTTTATCTGGCCGCATTATCGTAGCTTGCAACGATTTCGCCAGCAACAAATTAAGGATCAAACTTTTGTGGAGTCCATTAAATCTTTTGTCTTGTTCTCCTTGGTATATTCGCTGTCGGTAGGTTTAGCTTTAATTTTAACGTTTCTTTAGGAGATCTTTGCTTATCGCTCCTAATAAAAAACGAGCTTCCCTACCTAGCTAGAGAGGCAGAATCAGCTCGTCTTCTTCTTGGGGTCCTAAAACTTCGATAATCAATTGGTGGGGGAGACAGATCGCTGTTTGTCCAGGTTTAGAAATCCAACCGGTCAATACACCCACCTGGTCTGGACTATTATCTTCCTTAATCCGTATTTTATGATCCTCGACTTGGATGATATTGTATTGACCCGGATTAGGATGGTAAGTTTTTTCTGCTGCTTGTCCCGGCCCTAGGGTAAAGCGATCAACTTCTTCTCCCTTAATCTTGACGATGGCCACTAAAGTTTCTGTATCAGATCCCTGCTGAAATTGTAGGCCAGTAATTAGGTTAGGGAGAAAAGAAAGCATTAAGGCTAAGAGGATGAAAATATAGTCAAAAGGTTTCAATAAGTGAAAAATATTCTTCATAAGGCCTCCTCTCTAAGAATTACTCTATTTTACAAAATAATGGCAATTTATTCTAGCAATTTACTTTTATTTTTGATACTATAATGTATGTGCTAAAATGCCCATGTTTTTGGGTGAAAATTTTAGAATAAAGGAGAAACGTATTCATGAATTTAAAAGCAGTCCTAAGAAATGAAACAGGATCGTCCTCAGCTAAAAAAGCACGCCGTGAAGGACAAATCCCAGTATCTTTATATGGTAAAGAAGGCGAAGCCAGCTCTTTATTAATTGATAAACGCGAATTTGTAGCTCTTCTGAAGAAGGAAGGAACGAACGCGGTTTTCGATTTAGATTATGATGGCAAAACTCAAAAAGTTTGGATTAAAGATTTCCAAAAAGCAGCCTTAAAAGATGAAATTTATTCTGTCGACTTAGAAGCAATCTCTGCTGATCAAAAACTTGAGGTTGAAGTACCAATTGTACTATTAAATGTTGAAACCGTTAAGGTGGGTATTGTTGAATTGGTTATGAATACCGTGCTTGTAGAATCTAAACCAGATGCGATTCCTCAATCATTTGAAGTGGATGTTACGGGTCTTGAAATTGGGTCTACCTTAACGATTGCTGATATTGATGTTCCTGCAGATGTTGAATTGCTTGATGACTCAGAACAAACCATTGTCACTGTATCTGCTCCTCAAGAAGTTGAAGAAACTGAAACCGAAGAAGAAGCTGCTGAACCTGAAGTTATCGGTGAAACTGAAGAAGAGACTGAAGAATAATTATTCAAAGCATCAAGAGGTAGCTAAAGAGGCCACCTCTTTTTTTGATGAATGGATATAGATGGGAGGGCATCAATGGATCGCCAAAGCATAAAAGATAAAGTGATTGCTTACGCCAAATCCATTGGCATCGACAAAATTGGCTTTGCTTCGAGCCAGCCCTTCGACGATTTGCGTGAATCTTTAATAGAACAGAAAGCCAAGGGACATACCACAGGCTTTGAACATCCCATTATTGAAGAACGACTTTATCCCGATCGAATATTGCCCGGGGCTCAATCGATCATCTCGATTGGTCTGGCTTATCCAAGTCGAATACGTCAAGAAGTTCCCAAGGACAAACTGAATAAGCGCGGACAATTTGCCCGTGCGTCTTGGGGGCTAGATTATCACCATGTACTGCGGAATAAGTTACAACAATTAGATCAATTTCTTAAGGAATTATGTCCCCAAGCCCAAACCGAAATGATGGTAGATACTGGGGCCTTGATTGATGTCGCGGTAGCGGCGCGAGCGGGTCTAGGCTTCATAGGGCGTAATGGTTTGCTGATTAGCAAGGAATTTGGTTCATGGCTCTATTTAGGTGAGATGATTACAAACATAAATTTTGAACCCGATACCGAAGTAGCTTATGATTGCGGGCAATGTTTCCGTTGTATTCGTGCCTGTCCAACGCAAGCTCTGTTGGGTGATGGCAGGATGAATGCACAGAAATGCTTGTCTTATCAGACCCAGACTAAATCGATCATGCCGGAAGACTATCGACGTAAGATAAGTTCGGTGATCTATGGTTGTGATATTTGTCAACTGGTATGTCCCTATAATCAGGGGATCGATTATCATCTTCATGAAGAAATGGAGCCGATTGTCGATCAAGTTCAACCCCAATTAAAACCCTTGTTGACTTTGTCAAATCGTGAGTTTAAAGCTCAGTTTGGTCATTTGGCTGGCTCCTGGCGAGGTAAGAAGCCGATTCAACGCAATGCCATTATTGCCCTAGCTAACATGGGCGATAAATCTGCCATGCCAGAATTAATTCGAGTGATGGAAGATGATCCTCGGCCCGATATTCGCGCGATAGCAGCCTGGGCCTTGAGTCAAATCGAGAAATTCTATAATCCTGTGCTATTAGAAGCAGTGATTGCCCAAGCTGATAGCGAGACTGATTCTGCAGCCCTTACTGAATTTGATCAGGCTATCCAACATTTGAAACAAAAACGCCCTGCAAGAACGACCCATAGAAAGCGTGATGACTTATCATGAAGAATCATATTGCTCTATATCAACCTTTGATGCCCGCTAATACGGGGAACATTTCCCGGACTTGCGCAGCGACTAATACTGCACTTCATCTGATTCATCCTTTAGGTTTTTCAACGGATGATCGCATGCTAAAACGAGCCGGCTTGGATTATTGGCATCATGTTGAAATTATTGAACATCAGGATTTGCAAGCATTCTTAGATTACGTTGGTCAACGGCCTTTATATCTGATTAGTAAATTTGCTCCCCAGATTGTATCGGATGCGAATTTAGCCGAGAATTCTCAGGGAGAACAATTCTTCTTGTTTGGCAAAGAGACGACCGGTTTACCCATTGAATTAATGGAAGCCCATAAAGAACACTGCTTACGCTTACCGATGAACGATCAACATGTGCGCTCGCTAAATCTTTCTAATACAGCAGCCATTGTCATCTATGAGGCTTTACGGCAACAAAATTGGGCAGGATTAGATCGAACCCATCATTATCAAGAAACAGCAAAAGCCCGTGAACTGAATTGGTAAGCTCAGCGCATGTTTGACTTCGTTAACGAGGATGGAAGTTGACATTTAAAGATAAAATTCTTATAATAAACTTACAAATGAGAAGTGAATAGTAATAACTTATTTGCCAGAATAGAGATACAGTGGCTGGTGGAAACTGTACAAGTAAGTTGTGAATCCACACTTTATTCAACCTATGAACTCAAGTGATTGATTAAATAGCGTCGGCCATCCCCGTTATGGATAGTGAGTGTAAATAGTGGTTAAAGTCTTCACTATTTGAAATCGGGTGGTACCGCGAACGAGCCTTCGTCCCAGATGGGAGAAGGCTCTATTTTTTTAATGAAAATTATGGAGGGATTCGATGTTAGACCGCAAATTATTAAGAAATAATTTTGAACAAGTCGCTGAGAAATTATCGCACCGGGGTGTTGATCGGCAACTATTGGAACGTTATCTGGATTTGGACCAACAACGTCGTGATTTAATCGTCAAAGTCGAAGAAGCTAAGAAGACCAGAAATCAAGTGACCGGCGAGATTGCTCAATTGAAACGCCAACAAGCGGATGCCAGTGATAAAATCGAAGAAATGAAAGCAATCGGTGTCAATATTAAAGACATGGATCAAGAGTTAGAAACCTTAGTTCAGAAAATTGAAGCCATTGAATTTCGCTTACCAAATCTACCACATGAAGACGTGCCGATTGGTGAAGATGAAGATGATAATGTAGAAATTCGTCGATGGGGAGACCTTCCGGAATTCGATTTCCAACCGTTAAATCATTGGGATATTGCAGAAAATTTAGGCATTTTAGATTTTGATCGGGGAGCAAAAGTAGCCGGGGCGCGCTTTGTATATTATCGCGGGTTAGGGGCACGCTTAGAGCGGGCTGTTTATAATTTTATGTTAGATACCCATACCCAGAAAAATGGCTATCGTGAAATGATTCCACCATATATGGTAAATCAAACGGCGATGTTTGGTACTGGTCAATTTCCTAAATTTAAAGAGGATGTCTTTGAACTCAAAGATGATCGTGGCTTAGTCTTAATTCCTACAGCTGAAGTTCCTTTAACGAATTATTACGCTCAAGAAATCTTAGACCTTGAACAGCTTCCAGTGAAAATGACGGCCATGTCACCTTCTTTCAGGTCTGAAGCTGGCTCAGCGGGTCGAGATACCCGAGGCTTAATCCGTATGCATCAGTTCCATAAAGTGGAATTAGTCAAATTAGCTCATCCAGATCATTCATATGAAGAATTGGAAGAGATGACACAAGCAGCCGAGGGCATTTTACAAGCTTTAGAAATTCCTTATCGGACCATTGTTCTTTGTACTGGAGATATGGGCTTTTCTGCGGCTAAAACTTATGATATCGAAGCTTGGATTCCTGGTCAGGATACCTATCGTGAAATTTCTTCATGTTCTAATTGCGAAGACTTCCAAGCACGACGGGCGATGATTCGTTATCGGAACACCGATGGCAAGGCTGAGTACCTACACACCTTGAATGGATCTGGTCTAGCTGTAGGTCGAACAGTCGTCGCGATATTAGAAAATTATCAACAAGCCGATGGTTCAGTAAAAATTCCTCCAGTCTTAGTTCCTTATATGTCAGGAGTCACTGAAATTCGACCTGATAATGCCTTAGCCTAAAAGAATAGAATCGGATTTATATTCAATCAAGCTCGCTGATCTGTATGGTAATCTTTCTTTCTTTGCGTTAAAAAAGAATGCTACGATTCATGAGACCAAAAAAAAGATCTCCCAGACCAAGTCTAGGGGATCTTTTTGAAGTTAAGTAATCTTTTCAATAGGTTTAAGTTAAGCTTTATTTTGATAATTATAAGCTAACATTCTCAAACCGTTAAGAATGACCAGAATAGTCGAGCCTTCGTGACCAACAACACCAATCGGCAAGTTAATCGCTTGGAATAGATTGGAAATAATTAGTAAGACAATCACAGAGAGTGAGAAGATAATATTTTGCTTGGTAATCTGATGCATCTTATGTGATAGACCAATGGCGAATGGTAATTGATCTAGACTATCTTTAATCAAGACAATATCTGAAGTTTCCATAGCGATGTCGGTCCCTGAACCCATCGAGATCCCCACATTGGCAGTGGCTAAAGCAGGGGCATCGTTGATTCCATCACCGACCATGGCCACACTGTTATATTTCTCTTGCAAATCTTTCACATGGCTGACTTTATCCTGAGGTAATAGATTGGCCCGCACTTCATCAATTCCTAATTCTTTAGCAATATATTTGGCGGTTTTTTCTTGGTCTCCAGTTAACATGACGGTTTGAATCCCAAGTTTATGAAGTTCATCGATAGCTGATTTACTTTCAGCCTTTAATTCATCCATTAAAGCAAAGTAAGCCAGTAATTGATTATTGGCTGAAACGTAGATGACCGTGGCTCCTTGGGTTTGCAGCTCATCGATTTTGGCGAGAGATTCTTGGCCAATTTTTTCGGTTAAGTTATCAATAACGAAGTTTCTTGAACCAATCTTCCAAGATTGATTGAATGCTTGAACTTCTAAGCCTTTACCGGTGATATCTTTCACGTCATCTAATTGAATCAGTGGAGTATCTTCTAAATGATCCAATATTGCGGTGGCAATTGGGTGAGTGGATCCATTCTCTGCTGCTTTAATGACTTGATTAACGGCTTGACGATCAGCCGCTTCTTCATAGAATACTTCGTGGACTTCGGGTTTGCCAATCGTTAAGGTTCCTGTTTTATCAAAGATAATCGCTTTAAGATCAGTCAATTGCTCAACGGTATCCGCGCCTTTAAAGATAATTTCCTTCTTTGCCGCTCTTGAAATAGCTGATAAGTTGGTTGGGGCAGCTGAAGCTACTAGGGCACAAGGTGAAGCGACGGTTAATAAGACCATGCCTCGATAGAAGGCTTCTGATAAGGTCCAACCAAAGATAGATGGGGCTAGAATAATGAATAGGGGAACAGCAATTAAGACAATCTTGACATAGTTGTCTTCAATTCCTTTAATAAAACTATCAGTTTTTGAAGGAGAATTTTGCGCTTCTTCAACCATTTTAATAATTTTGGAAAAGAGGGTGTCCTCATTCTCAACACTGACTTCCATATCAAAGGTTTCTTCTTCATTGATGGTCGCGCCAATCACATCGTCACCTGTTTCCTTAGTCACAGGAACGGGTTCACCGGTAATGGAGGCTTCATTAATTACCGCATGTTTGCTAAGAAGTTTCCCGTCGATAGGAACAGATTCTCCTTTACGAACTTGAACCTTATCACCGATCTTTAATTCATTGGTGGGAACTTCAATAATTTGACCATCGTTATTATATTTGCGGGCGGTATCCGGTGTCATCTTCATTAATTTAGTAATGGCATCGCGACTTTTAGCCATGGCCATAACTTCAAGGGATTCTGAAAGTGAGAAGATAAAGATGAGCAAGGCACCTTCCGTCCAATAACCGATAATACAAGCACCTACTGCTGCTAGAATCATTAAGACGTCCACACTCAGATGATAATCTTGAACTAATTCTAAATAGGCGTTTTTAGCTGAATTATAGCCTCCAATTAAGAAAGCCAAGATAAAAATAGGCACACTTGTATCATTTGTTTGTGAATATTTAAGGATAAAGCCAATAATGATTAGCAGACCACTGATAATAGTCAGCGTCATTTCTTTATTTTCTTTAACCCAACTTTTTATTGATTGCATAAGCATAACCTCCTATAACCCTATTATACATTAGAATCATTCTAAATACAACTATCTCTTGAATCAATCTAAGTTTTCTTTTTATTGATGTTGGCAGGACTAATTTGGTTAATAGTATTGTTTTTTAAAATAACCCAGATCATAACAAAGCCGTTGGAGGGGCTTTGCCACGATCTAGGTTAGATGGAAGCTAATATACTATTATTTAAGCACAAAGTAGAGCAAAATCAGCGCACCGAGGATAATTCGATAATATCCAAACGCTTTAAAGTCATGTCGTTTGATATAAGATAAAAGGAACTTAATCGCTAAGATGGAAACGATAAAAGCAATGACCATACCGATGCCTAGATAAACATATTCTAGACTTGTTAAGCCAAAGCCTAATTTGACCAGTTTCATCAGACTGGCACCAAACATAATGGGGACACTCATGAAGAAAGAAAATTCGGTCGCAACGAAGCGAGACGCGCCGAGAATTAAGGCACCAATAATGGTTGAACCTGAGCGTGAGGTTCCTGGAATAATGGCTAAGGCTTGGAAGAGGCCAATCTTAAAGGCTGTGGCGAAAGATAAGTCAGCCAAGGTTTGAATTTGAAAGGCATGCTTACCTTGTTTGTGACTTTCAATCCAAATAAAGCCAATCCCATAGACAATCAAGGCAATGGCCACAACCACCGGGTTATAGAAATATTCATCCATATAATCATCAAGTACAAAGCCAAAGAGCACGGCTGGTAGCGAAGCAAAGGCGACCTTTAACCATAGAATCCAGGTTTGTTTCCGTTCTCCAGGGTCTTTACTTAAACTAAAAGGATTTAATTTTTGGAAGTAAAGGACCAAAACGGCGATAATGGAACCTAATTGGACTAAGACTAAGAAGAGCTCACGGAAGTTACTGCTTAAGCTTAGTGGCATAAAATCTTCAATCACAATCATATGACCGGTAGAAGAAATTGGCAACCATTCAGTAATTCCTTGAACAACACTAAGGATAATAATTTTAATTAATTCAAGTATATCTATATTTTCCATCGGCTACTCCTTTAAAAATTGATATTCAGAGAAATAATCCGAACTTATTTCAGTTCCGATAATAGAGTGTAACATAAGTTTATGTTAAAATGAAATAAATTTAAAGAGAGGATGAGAAGATGTTTGATTTTTTGAGAAAAAATAAAAACAAAGAAGAGAAAGTCAAAGAATTCGACCTATTTGCGATGGTTGATGGTGAATTAGTGTCGATTGAAGAGGTAGAGGATCCGGTCTTTGCTCAACGTATGATGGGGGACGGCTTTGCTTTCAAGCCTACCAATGGCGAAGTTCAATCACCTTGCCAAGCTGAAATCTTAAATGTCTTTCCAACTAAACATGCCATTGCTTTGAAAAATTCCGGAGTAGAAATTCTACTCCATTTCGGGATTGATACTGTGGCTCTAGAGGGGGCACCTTTTGAGGTTCAGGTTCAAGAAGGGGATCAGGTCTCTCCCAATACTGACTTAGCAAAAATCGACTTATCAGCGATTAAGGAAGCAGGCAAAGATGATATTATGATTGTTATTTTGACCAATGGCAATGAAACGGTTGAAGAAATGATTATCGATCAATATGGCCCGGTTAAACGTGGCGACAAGATTGGTAGCATCCGCGTTAAATAAATATAAGAAAGTCTATTAATAAAAATAACCCTCGCAGAAACTATCTGCGAGGGTTATTCGATATTATCGTTTCATTTTAGAAGGGAATGATAGATACACTTTCAGGAATTTCCGTATCATTATTGGCAAATTTCAAGCGACCATCTTGAGGATTGCGTCGGAATACACTGACAAAATCACTATCTTGGTGAGGAACTAATAAATATTCTTCATTTTCGTCAAGGGCGAAATCACGCGGAATTTGGCCAACGGTATCGATACTTTGAATCCGTTCTAACTGACCTTGTTCATCGACAGCAAAGACAGAAATGTAGTTGGCAAAACGGGTTGAACAGTATAGAAACTTACCATCGCGAGTCATTTTGATGGCTGCGCCACTAGCTTCTCTCAACTGATCTTGATCCAAGGCGGCAACAGCATCTTGCTCAATGAGTTGGTCATTTTCGTTGACGGTCATCCGATGAATATAATTGTCATATTCACCAATAACATAAATGATCGGTAATGTTGGATGGTGGATGAAGTGGCGCGGCCCCACACCTTCAGCTAAACTAAAGCTTTGCCGATAAACCAGTTGACCATCTTCTTTAATATCGAATAGTTCGATCAGGTCTTGCCCTAAATTACAGGCATATAATAGCTTTTGACTAGGATCGGCCCAGGTAAAATGCATTTGCACTGGCGCTGATAAGTCTGGGTGAAATTCTTTGACGGCCACTTTTTGAAGATGGCTTAATTGTTCCTGTTGAAATTGATAAACATCAATGCATCCTTGGTGATAATTCGCTAAGTAAAGGGTCTGGCAAGGTTCATAATAGCTAATATGGCAGGCATTAATTTGGCTGGCTAGACAGCGATCGATTTCTTGCCAACGCTGATCTTTTTCCTGTAAAGCAATAACCCCAGCTTGATTGCCATCCTGAATCAAGGCAAAAAGGGTGGAATGGGCTTTATCTGTGCAGACATAAGTAGGTTTATCTAATTTAAAAATCAAACGGGAGTTTTCTAATTTACCGGTTTCAGAATCAAGGATGGCCTCATGAATCCCTTGATTGATGCGTTTAGTATAGCCACCGAAAATAAATTTTTGTTTCATAAAGAACTCCTTTCAAGAGCATTGATACATTGATAAGTATAACATAAATATTTGCTAGATATTTTATTAAAAAAAGAAATTTCGGCCAAACTATGATAGAATAAGCAGAGCGTAAAGGGAAGGTGATCAGAATGAACCCCTCACAAAAAGAAAGTAAAAAACCATTTGTCGATCGCTTATTTAGTAACAAAACGATCGTCACTTTATTTGGTATTTTAATCTTTATTTTAATTATTTTTCTATTGACTCAAATATCCTACTTGTTTAGTCCCCTGGGACAATTATTTTCAATCATCGGTTTTCCGATTATTGGAGCTGGGGTCTTGTATTATTTATTTATCCCCATGATTGAAAGGTTGGAAGTCTATGGTGTGAAGCGCCAATTTTCCATTTGGATTATTTTTCTAGTAATTATTATTCTCCTGGTCTGGGGAAGTCTGAGCTTATTCCCAGTGCTACAGAATCAAACCAATTCTTTTATTGAGAATCTACCCTTCTATATTGAGCAATTTGGTAATCTTCTTGAGGATATGCGGAAGAATAGTAGCCAAGGAAATTCTGGAACTTTTATGAATAACATTCTAGAATCAATAGACTTGCAGGCTCTAGGGGAGAATTTAAATCAAATGATTACCCGTTCGATTGAAAACATTGGTGGCGTCATTGGGACCGTCACCCAGGTTGTGGCAGGACTGGTGACGATTCCAGTTGTATTATATTATTTGCTTCTGCAAGGACAGAATGTGCCTAACCAATTGATTAAATTGGTACCGAGCAAACAACGCGATTGGTTCAAGCGAGTCCTATACAATTGTAACTACCAAATTTCCCAATATATTCGTGGCCAGATTATGGTCGCCATTATTGTGGGAATTATGTTTGCTATTCTTTATGCCATCATAGGGTTAGATTACGGGATTTCTTTGGCGGTCTTAGCAGGAATCTTAAATGTGATTCCTTATTTGGGATCGATTATTTCATTTATTCCGGCCTTCTTTATTGCTTTATTTATGGGGCATATGATGGTCTTTAAATTTTTGATTGCAGTGATGGTTGAACAAACGATTGAAGGGCGGATTGTGGCGCCTCAAGTCTTAGGAAATAACTTACAAATCCACCCAGTCACCATTTTATTTATTTTATTAGGTGCGGGGAAATTATTCGGCTTAACAGGTGTGATTCTTGGGGTCCCAATTTATGCAGTGATTAAAGTGATTGTTAAAGAATTATTTGTGATTTATCAAGTGAAGTCAGGTTTGTATGACGAGAGTGATATTATCGGGGTGAATCATGAACAAACATCTAAATCCATGCCAATGGATTAGCTTATTTTGTGTATTATTAATCGGTCTCTCAACGGTGCTTAGGCCAGAAATTCAAGCACAAGTCAGTGAAACAGAGGAGCAGGAGCCGGTCTTTGATGTTCAAGATGTCTTGCCTTTTGATCTTCGCTTAGTTCCTGAGCTCCAAGAAGTTGATCAAGCTATCTTAGAGGATAATCACTATATCCAGATTCAGCGTGAATTTCAGAGTCAAAATGGCCCCCGTTTACTATTAAATGAGGGTCAAATTCAAGTTAACAGCATTTCTTTCTATGGCGTAAAAGGGCGGTCAGAATATCAAGATCGCCCCCGTCAACAGAATCAAGAGGGCTTGCTTTTGATTAATGTGGCGATAAGTAATTATGCTGAGCAAAATTTATATATTCCTAATAATTTTATCGGTCTCGAAGACGACAAGCCAGCAGAAAAGGCCACGGATAAATCTGTTTATCCATTAGAATTTGGTTACTTGGAAGCCATCTTGGACAATACAAAACGAGTCATAGAACCCGAACAAACGATTGAAGGCTATTTAATGTTTCAGCTGTCTGCTCGACAATATTTTACTGGAATGCGACAGGGTTACTTAGAATTAGTTCTAAAAAGTTGGCAAAATGAATTTAAACCGCTTCAATCGGAGACAAATGGGTTGGCCAGCCCAGAGGGAAACTATTCCTTAGTGCTCCCACTTAATCAGACCATTGCTGAACGCATTCTAGAAACACAACAATTTATTCAGGATCTACCTAGTCAGGAATGGTGGGGCGACAAGCAGCTCGTGAGTCGCCTTCAAGGACCTGAAAATCTTCAGCAGGGTTCAGTAAATCTTCAGCTGAACAAGATGGAATTGTGTGATTTAAAACTTAGACCTGAGTATCGTCAACTCTTTCAGCAATTTCCGCAGGGACAACTCCTACTCAGTGTGGACTTGCTTCTAGAGAATAAAGCCGATTCGATTTATTTACTAGAACCGCAAGATCTGACTTTGACTTTAGATTTAGCTGGCCGTCAATTTATGACGGAAGATAGTCTGGTTAAGAATGTTCTGCCCAAGTACATCGGTCCCCGCGACCAGCAAAAAATTCAAAAAGTTTTTGTCATCGATAAGGCGTTCTATCAGCAAAATTCCCAAGGTAAAGCCCTGACTTTAAAAGTCTATTTACCTACTAGTGGCTACGGTCGACTGCCAAATTTGCATCGTCTGGTCAAGCCTTTGACATCCGCATATATCTATGACGTATATTGGTCTCAACTCACCTTAGCCAATCAGTTAAGCTTTCAGGGCAATTATACCTGGCAGGTCAAAGCAGACATACTTTTCGACGAACATTTAAAAATGATTCATGATAAATAATTATTTTATGAAGGAGGAAATGGATTGGGCGCGGTTATTAATGCCATTGTTGTCACAGTGTCAGGTCTAATAGGCCTATTATTAAAAAAAGGAATTCCTTACAACCTCCATCAACGTCTCATGGAAGCCATCGGCCTGGCAATTATGGCCATGGGCATTGCCGGAATTATGCAAGGAAAGAATACTTTAGTTATGATTCTGTCTATGATATTAGGGGTATTTATTGGTGAACTTCTGGATATCGATGCTCGAGTGATTCAGTTTGCTAATAGTTTAGGTGCTCGACTGGTCCGTAGGAACAGTGCTTCACAAATCGATTGGGTTCAAGGATTTATCTCGGGAACAATGTTGACCTGTGTTGGCTCCATGTCGATTATCGGTGCCTTAGAAAGTGGTTTATTAGGCAACAATACTACTTTGTATACCAAGAGTATTATAGATGCCATTACATCGATTCTTTTAGCTTCTTCTCTGGGTCCAGGAGTGGTGTTATCCGCCTTTTCGGTATTGATCTTAGAAGGTGGTCTGATTCTAGGGGCCTCTTTTTTATCGCCACTCTTACCTCAACCGGTTATTAGTGAAGTGGTTTGTATGGGGTCTATCTTGCTCGTCGCCCTGGGTTTAAATATTCTTGAAATCACTAAATTTAAAGTTTTGAATTTTACTCCGGCCATTTTTATGCCTATCCTCTTGATGCTTTGGCTTGGTTAAAGTAGTCTTACCAGTTAATGATCATTCATCTCGGATGTTGTCAAGATCAAATTCTTTTTAAAATAGTAATTATCTTATAGCGTAAACAAGAGAAAGGATGAAGTCGATGGAAGCTCAAGACATTATTGAATTTTGGTTTACTGACTTAACGTACAGGGATTGGTTTAATAAAGATGATGATTTAGATCAGACCATTGCAGATCACTTTAAGGAGCTTCACCAGCAAGCCAGTCAAGCAGAATTATTTACTTGGCGGGCGACTTTATTGGGTCGTTTAGCAGAAATTATCCTGCTTGACCAATTCTCACGAAATCTCTATCGTGGTCAGGCTCGAGCTTTTAGCCAAGATGGGATGGCCTTAGTATTAGCCCAAGAAGCCATAGCTTATCATGATCTATCTGTGCTTAGTCCAGATCAAAAAGCCTTTATCTATATGCCTTTGATGCACTCAGAATCTATAACGATTCATGAACGGGCTCTAGAATTATTTGCTCAACCGGGCCTGGAACGTTATTTAAAGTATGAACAAGCTCATCGCGATATTATTCTTCAATTTGGACGATATCCACATCGCAATCAAGCATTGGGTCGAATTTCGACGCCTAGCGAAATTGAATTCATGGCTCAACATCCCGGATTTTAAAAAATACCCCATTGACTTAGTAAGATGAAGGATTAACCTTCAAAGATACTAAATCAATGGGGTTCTATGATTGGACGATCAATCAGTGTTTTATTCGCTTAAATAACCTTGTTGGATTAACAACTTACGGAATTCTAAGGTTGCTGTATAAGAGGCTAAGATATGAATTTGTCGACGTGGGCTGGCTTTTATCAATTCGATGATTTGGTCATAATCGCTGACAGGATGAATATTTTCTTGAGCAAAACCCGCTTGACTGAAACGTTCTTGAAGAGCTTGTGCTTGACTTCCTCCAGTATAGACTTGCTGGAAAGGTTGTTCCTTCAGACTTTCAAAATCAGCTTCATTGATCCAAGAAATATCGGTGCCATCTGCATAATTCGTATTGAAAATTGCCACCAAATCGCTTTCTTGTTTTTCTAATGAGAGCATGTCGACAATTTGATTAAAACCAACAGGATTCTTGACTAAGTTCATGGTAACTTGATGATCCGCAATATTAATCTGTTCTTGACGGCCGAAGACAGGTTTGATTTTTTTGAAGCCGACCGCGATATCTTGGGGTTCCACGCCAAAATAATGGGCTAGGGCAAAGGCAGCTAAAGCATTATAAATATTATAGATACCCGCTACCGGTATTTGTAGCGGAAACTCATTAATCGTAAATTGCGAACCTGATAGATTTAATTGATCGACCGAGGTCACTGCGTATTCCAATGGGGGTCGTTTAAAGAAACAGTGCTGACAATAATAATCCCCCAGCTCACCATACGTCCGTGCTTTATATTGCAAGGGGTGCTGGCATTTTGGACATGTTTGTTCTTTTGTCTCATTAGAAGCCAAATCTTGCGAATTTAATAATTGGAAACCAAAGTATTTGTGGGGATTTGGTGTATCTTTTGCTTGAAGGATTGGACAGTCACCGTTGGCAATCACCATGGCTTCAGGAACTTCGACGGCGGCCGAGGTTAATAGATCGAGCACTGCTTCAATACTGCCATATCGGTCGAGTTGGTCTTCGAATAAATTAGTATGAACGAAAACCTTGGGCTTAAGATATTTTACAACATGTTTGAGCGATCCTTCGTCAACTTCAAGCACCGCTAAACGACGTTCTGAGTGCGTCTTATTTTTAGCCCCAAGAAAGGTCGAGATAATCCCTTGAACCATATTTGAGCCAGAAGAATTGGTAAGCACTTCAGGATACTTCATTCTTAAAGCATGAACTGCTAGAGAGGTGGTTAAGGTTTTTCCATTGGTTCCGGTTACGATGGCCACATCATAATCTCTAGCCAGATGACTAAGGATTTCAGGGTCAATTGTCGCAGCTAATTTTCCGGGGAAACTTGTGCCTCCTTGGGTAAAACGATTGAGTGTCCAATATGATAACTTACCCAGTGTTTTGGCTAATTGACTTTTTAATGACATGGTTCTTCTCCTTTAATCGATAGATTTTCTATTGACTCATTTTACCTTATCTGGAAAAAACAAGCTATAAAAATTTTCGAACAGTCTATACTTCTAATATACCCTTGATTCGGCCAAATCACAAAGATTATAATAAAAGCTCGCCAGCCTAGATTGACGAGTCAGCAATCTTATTCTATTATAAGTACTTGAAAGTAAGTAAAAGGAGTGTTGGAGTGTGGCGAAGTTATATTTTAAATATGGGGCGATGAATTCAGGTAAATCCATTGAAATTATCAAGGTAGCTCATAATTATGAAGAACAGAATAAAGCGGTGAAAATTTTAACTTCAGCCATCGATAATCGAAAAGCCGTGGGGCAAATTGCCAGCCGAACAGGATTTGAACGGGCAGCGACTCCCGTCTACTCTGATACTGATATCTTCGAGTTAATTCAAGCTGAAGAAGAGGATTTATATTGCGTGTTAGTTGATGAATCGCAATTTCTGACCAAGGCTCATGTCTTGCAATTGGCTCGGATTGTTGATGACCTGAATATTCCGGTGATGGCTTTTGGTTTAAAGAATGATTTCTCCAACGAATTATTCGAAGGGTCTAAATATTTACTACTTTATGCTGATAAAATTGAAGAAATCAAGACAATTTGTTGGTTCTGTCATAAGAAAGCAACGATGAATTTACGCTTTCACGATGGTAAGCCGGTTTACCAAGGAGAACAGGTTCAAATCGGTGGCAATGAATCTTATTTACCCGTTTGCCGGAAGTGTTATAAAAATCCCGGCCGCTTAACTGATTAATTAAAGGAGTGACAATGTGTTTGAACAGTTAGATACTATCCTCATTAGATATGAAGAAATTAATGAATTATTAGCTGACCCTAGTGTAATTGCCGATACCCAACGTTTGCGTGACTTGACTATTGAAGAAGCAGACCTTCGTCCCAAAGTCGAAAAAATTAAACGATATAAAGAAGTTCTCTCTGAAATTACCGACACAGAAGAATTGCTCAATGAGAACAATTCTGCTGAGTTTACCGAAATGGCTAAAGAAGAATTGTCTTCTTTAAAAGAGGAGAAGGATAAACTTGAAGCTGATATTCGGTTATTGATGATTCCAGAAGATCCGAATGATGGTAAAAACATCATTATGGAAATCCGCGGAGCGGCTGGTGGTGACGAAGCTCAACTCTTTGCTGGAGATCTATTGAATATGTACACGAAATTTGCTGATCAACAGGGTTGGCGGACTGAAATTTTAGATGCCAATATCACTGGCATTGGTGGTTATAAAGAAGTCACCCTAATGATTACGGGTAACAAGGTGTATAGTAAATTGAAATATGAGAATGGGGCTCACCGCGTTCAACGGGTACCAGAGACTGAATCTCAAGGTCGGGTACATACATCGACGGCAACGGTCGTAGTCATGCCAGAACAAGAAGAGATTGATTTTGATTTGGATGAGAACGATATTCGGGTCGATATTTATCATGCTTCCGGAGCTGGTGGGCAGCACGTTAATAAGACGGCTTCTGCAGTACGCTTAACCCATATTCCAACTAACATTGTGGTCGCGATGCAGGATGAACGTTCGCAGTTAAAGAACCGTGAAAAAGCGATGAAAGTGTTACGGGCTCGTGTCTATGACAAAGTTACCAGTGAAGCTCAAGCGGAATACGATGCTGACCGAAAATTGAAAGTTGGAACGGGTGACCGGTCGGAACGCATTCGAACCTATAATTTCCCGCAAAACCGGGTGACTGACCATCGAATTGGCTTAAGTATTCAACAATTGGATAAGATTTTGAATGGAGAATTGGCTGAGATTACCGATGCGCTTATTTTATATGATCAAACGCAAAAATTGGAGGAACTGAATGGAAATCAGCTCTAAGTCAACTTTTAAGGAAGCTCTAGCATGGGCTTCCATTTTTTTGCGAACCCATCAGTTTCCAGCCGAACATAGTCGTATGTATTTGTTATGGTTAATGGATTGGACCTTGACTGATTATGTAAATAATAAAGACCAGACACTAGGTCAGCAAACCTGTTTATACTTGCAAGACGGCTTTGCTCGAATTGTTCAAGATGAACCTATCCAGTATATCGTTGGTTACCAAGACTTTAATGGGCGTCGCTTTCAAGTCAGTCCGGCAACTTTAATACCTCGTGAAGAAACGACGGGGATTTTAACCTTAGCTAGGTCCTTTTTATTAAAGCATCCTCAAGCCCGTGTTTTAGATATTGGCACCGGGACCGGTGTTTTGGCAATTAATTTAAAGCTAGATTATCCAGAAATTGACATGGTTGCTAGTGATATTTCAGCAGCGGCTTTAGAAATTGCGCGATTGAATGGTCAAAGTTACCAGGTTGATGTTCACTGGTGTCTTTCAGATCTTTTTAGCAATCTTGCCGAAGAAAGCTTTGATCTCATTGTCAGTAATCCACCTTACATTGGTCAGGATGAACTATATTTGATGGACCAAAGTGTGATAAAATATGAACCGAAAGTGGCTTTATTTGCTGATTATCATGGCTTAGTCATCTATCAAGACCTCGCCCAAGTGGCTAGCCAACACTTGAAACCTGGTGGGCAGATGATTCTGGAGATGGGTTACCAACAAGCTCAGGCGCTTAAACAAATCTTCCATAAACATTCTGATTATCGGCAAATCAGTATTCACCAAGATTTTAATGGCTTGGACCGCTTTATTACGATAGAAAGTTAGAAGGAGATAGTAGTGATAGATACTAAAGTCTATTATCCGAATCAATTAAAAGATGCCGCTGAACAACTCAAGGCAGGCCAACTCGTAGCCTTTCCTACGGAGACCGTTTTTGGACTTGGGGCAATGGCGAACAATGATCAAGCCATTGCCAAAGTCTTTGAAGTTAAGGGACGACCTGCAGACAATCCTTTAATCGTTCATGTATCGAGTATCGATTCGGTCAAGAATTATGTTACCGAAATTCATCCATGGGCCCAAAAATTAATGGAAGCTTTTTGGCCTGGACCTTTGACCATTATCTTTCCCACCAATGAACATTTGATTTCACCCTTAGCAACTAACCATCAACCTAGTGTTGGCTTACGAATGCCAAATCAAATTGAGACCCTATTATTAATTGATATGGTCGGCTTTCCTTTGGTAGGGCCGTCGGCGAATCTTTCGACCAAACCGAGTCCGACTCAGGTTGAGCATGTTCTACATGATTTTTCTGGCAAAATCGCTGGAGTGGTAGCTAATCGTCAACCCTTAACCGAAATTGGTGTCGAGTCAACCGTGGTCTATCCGACAGATGATCAGATCACCATTCTGAGACCGGGTTATATTACAGCTGACATGATTCAAGAATATGTTGATGTACCGGTGGTGGAAAAGACGGCCCAAGAACAACTTTCAGGTGAGAAAGTGATGAGTCCTGGGGTTAAATATAAACATTATGCCCCCAAACAGCCAGTTTATTTAGTGCCAGCGAGTGCAGACTTGGCTGATTGGCAGTTATTGATTGATCAATTGCCTAGCGCAATAGGACTTCTAGCTGATCAAAGCCTATGCGATCGCTTGAAAGACCAAGTAGCTGTCACTTATTCTTTAGGAGCTCCGGGTGATATCTTGACAGCGACGCGAAATTTGTATGCTGGTTTGCGTTATTTCGATCAACGACCGGTAGAAGTCATTATCGCGCAAGGCCTTGATTCAACGAATCCGCAGGCTCGCGCTTATATGAATCGATTAAGCAAGGCTAGTCAACATGTGCTATAATACAACAGATCAGATTGGTCAAGTTGGAAATAGATTAATATATAGGAGGAAAAATATGTCAAAATTTGTGATTGTAGATCATCCCTTAATTCAACATAAGTTAACCTTAATTCGGGATAAGGAAGCTTCGACCAAAGTCTTTCGTGAGGTAACGAATGAAATAGCTATGTTGATGGTTTATGAAGTGACCCGGGATCTTCCTCTAGAAAATTGCCAGATTGAGACGCCTTTAGTCACCACGACACAAAAAAGATTAGCCGGTAAAAAATTGGCAATCGTACCCATTCTACGAGCAGGCCTTGGGATGGTTGATGGGATTATTAATCTTATTCCAGCAGCTCGCGTAGGTCATATTGGGATGTATCGGGACGAAGAAACCTTAGAAGCGATTGAATATTTTGCTAAACTTCCTCAAGATATTGAAGAACGTCAAGTCTTTGTAGTTGACCCCATGTTAGCTACTGGGGGCTCTGCTATCGCAGCCTTGAATCAACTAACTCAAAAATACAAAGTCTTACCAGAAAATATCACCTTTGTTTGTTTGGTGGCTGCCCCTGAAGGCGTCATGGCTTTACAATCAGCACACCCAGATGTGGATATTTATGCAGCGGCTTTAGATGAAAAATTAAATGAAAATGGTTATATTATTCCTGGTCTAGGGGATGCTGGAGACCGGATTTTTGGTACCAAATAATAGAATGAAGTTGTCCACCCATTCTATCTAATGGGTGGATATTTTTATTTAGGAGGACGATAGTCGTGCAAGATTCTAAGTGGAGCGGCTTTTATAAATTATCTCGAGCAGAACGACTAGCCCGCTTAAATCAGCAAACGGGACTGACTGGTCAGGTGCCTGATTTACCCATTGAAGTTGCTGAACAAATGGTTGAAAATGTAATCGCTTGCTATAGCTTGCCTTTAGGCTTAGCGGTCAATTTTGTGATTAATGATCACGAATATATTATTCCGATGGCCGTCGAAGAGCCCTCCGTGATTGCGGCTGCCAGCCATGGAGCCAAAATTCTGGGAAATATCCGGGTAAGTCAAGAAGAGAAGACCTTGGTTGGCCAAATTATTATTGAAAACCTGCCAAATATACCACAAGCAATGGCCAAACTAATGGATCAAAGAGAAGAATTACTGGCGATCGCTCGCAGTTATTCACAAAGCATGGTAAATCGTGGGGGCGGACCACGGGACATTCGCTTCGAACAGAAACAAAACGTGATGGCGCAATATTTATGTTGTTATCTAAGTTTTGACCCATGCGATGCGATGGGCGCTAATGCGATTAATACTGTCTTGGAAGGCTTATGTCAACCTATTGAAGAAATAAGTTCAGGGAAAGTATTAATGGCCATCCTCTCAAATTATAATGAAACATCCTTAACTCGAGCTCAGGTTTCTCTTCCGTTTAAGCGTTTAGGAAAATCGGAAGCAGAAGGAGAGCACATTGCTAAACAAATTCAGAAAGCGAGTGATTATGCAAAAATTGACCCTTACCGGGCAACCACGCATAATAAGGGCATTATGAACGGGATTGATGGAGTTGTTTTAGCCACAGGGAATGATTTGCGAGCCACTAGCGCTAGCGCTCATGCCTATGCTGCTCGTTTAGGACATTATCAACCCTTGTCGACTTGGGAAATCCGCGAGCGATATCTTTATGGTGAATTAGAAATCCCCTTACCCTTAGCAACCGTTGGTGGATCCCTGGCTAGTCATCCGACTGCTCAATGGGTCTTGGATGTTTTAGGTCGTCCTTCAGCCAAAGAGCTAGCCATGATTGCAACGGCGGTTGGCCTGGCTCAGAATTTCTCGGCCGTGAAAGCCTTAGTGACCGACGGGATTCAAAAAGGACATATGACGATGCAGGCTCGTAATTTGCTGATGCAGGTCGGAGCCAAACCTGAAGAGGTCAGTCAAGTGGTTAAGGCCTTAGTTAAAGAGCCAAGAATGAATTCTCAGATTGCTTTGGAGGTTTTAAAACGGTTTCGTGGGCAGAAATAGCTTTGCACTTGTTTAAAATTTTAGTACAATGAACTTTATCTTATGATTTGAAATGAGAGGAGGTTCTTTCTTGTCAGTTGGAATTGATCGAATTAATTTTTATGTTCCGCGCTTTTATCTAGACTTGAGAGAATTAGCCCAGGCTCGCCAACAGGATCCTGATAAATATACCATTGGTATCGGCCAAGATCAAATGGCGATTGCGCCCTTGGAACAAGATATTATTGCTATGGCTGCCAATGCAGCTTATCCATTGTTAGAAGAAGATGATAAAGACCTAATTGATATGGTCTTGTTTGCGACGGAAACAAGCTTTGATTTTTCAAAGGCGGCGGCAGTCTATTTACATGATTTATTGGGTATCCAGCCCTATGCACGTGCGGTAGAATTTAAAGAAGCATGTTATGCGGGGACGGCTGCTTTGCAGATGGCCTGCGACTATGTGCGCTTAAGACCAGAGCGTAAAGTCTTAGTGTTGACTTCTGATATTTCGCGTTATGGACTAAGCAGCTCGGGAGAGGTCACACAGGGAGCAGGTGCCGTGGCTTTTGTGGTTTCTGCCAATCCTAGCATCCTAGCAATTTCTTCACAAAGCCTGGCTTACACTAGCAATCAATTTGATTTTTGGCGGCCTTATTATCGTCGTGAAGCTCTGGTCGATGGTAAATTCTCGAACCAATTGTATCAAGATATCTTTGTTCGCTTAATGGGTCAGTTTCTAAACATTGATCGGGAAACCATAGCGGAACTTGAAACAATTCATTTTCATTTGCCATATTCGAAGATGGGAATGAAGGCTTTGAAAGCCCTACGAGATCAGAACTCAGATTCACTGATTCAAGAAAAAGTTGACTTATGGCTGGAACGCTATCCACAGACAACATACTTAGGTAGAAGAGTAGGCAATATTTATACCGGATCACTTTACTTGAGTTTAATTTCTTCATTAATTTATCAAGAGAGCTTTGAACCAAGTCATAAATTAGCTTTGTTCTCTTATGGATCTGGGGCAGTGGCTGAATTATTAATTGGCGAGTTACAAGACGGTTACCAAAAACACCTGGACATCGAGTCTATGTTGGATCAGCTTGATCAGCGCCAAGCGCTGACTGTGGCGCAATATGAGCAGCTTTATCAAGAAAGTATCCCGGTTACGGAGGATGAATTTATCGTTTGCCAACAAGCCACAGAACCAGGCTTTTATTTACACCGAGTAGATGGCCATCGACGCTTCTATATATTTAATAAAATAAACCCTAATCCTAAGACAGAAATTAGGGTCGAGTGATTAAGCGTCCTTTTTAAAATAATACGAATCAGATATACTCGCAAGACACAAGAAAATCCATGCAGCTTACAAGGACTTAGCGACTTGTCGGTTAGAACTTGTCTAGAGGATTTAGTCCGGGAAAGTAAATGCTTTGAAGGACGGTCGCTTTTTAATTGTTTTAGTTAAATATTTTTGAGCGAGATTAGTTTTATTTGTACAGCGTGAGATTATTTGCTTACATCAGGTCATAGCTGGAGAAGAAAACCATCGGATCAGCATACTTTACCCACTCAGTCCCTTGAAGCCTGAGGCTTATGTGAAGTGAGCCCTAAAGTAAGTCTGGAGCTTATATTAATAAGCGGAAGACGGTGCCCGATAGTTTGATACTCCAGGTAAATGACCCAAGTAAGCAAATTTTTAATTTATTGAACAAAAAAGATTTAATCCCTTAGTTTTAGCTTAGTAATGGTGATTATGTTTATTAATATCATCTTGCTTTGTTACTTTTGATATCATTATGTAACCAAAAGTTATTTGAATTGCCTTTTTTTTGTGCTATTATGACAATGAGTCAGAAAGGTGGCTGGAATAAATGACGGTTTTTTATGGTATGGCAGTACTATTAATCCGAATTTTATTCATCTACATGAGTTATTTTCTCTTAGAGAAAGTTAACTGGCGACTAATCTTTAGTCAGAAGAATTACACCTATGCCCAATTTTTGTGTATTATCGTAAGTCTTTCAATCGGACACCTCGCTGGTTCATTTGTGATCACGATCATCGAGCTCTTACAAGATATCCTTTTGTCGAGCTTTTATTAATATGAAATTTACAGTCAGCCGTTCGCTCCAAAACGGTTGATTCATCCAAAGGAGAAAATTTATTATGGAAGAAATTCTAGTTCAAGGTGGCAAGCGTCTTGAAGGTGTTGTGAAGGTTGAGGGAGCTAAGAATGCGGTTTTGCCAATATTAGCAGCTTCGATTCTAGGTCAGACAGGTCAAAGCCACTTAGAAAATGTTCCAGTCTTATCTGATGTTTTAACAATTAATGCCTTATTAAACAATATTAATGTAAAAAATTCTTTTAATCACGAAACCAATACTATGGTTATTGATGCCAGTGGAGAGATTGATACGATTGCAGACTATGATTTCGTTAGCAAGATGCGTGCTTCAATCAATGTCATGGGACCTTTATTGGCTAGATTTGGTCATGCCAAAGTAGCGATGCCTGGGGGTTGTGCGATTGGAACTCGGCCGATTGATATCCACTTGAAAGGTTTTGAAGCTCTCGGAGCTAAGATAGAAGTTCATGCAGGTTATGTCGAAGCTTCTGCTGATCATCTCTTTGGGGCTCAGATTTATTTAGACTTTCCAAGTGTAGGAGCGACAGAGAATATAATGATGGCTGCTACTTTAGCTGAAGGCACGACCATCATTGAAAATTGTGCCAGAGAACCCGAAATCGTTGACTTAGCGAATTATTTAAATAAAATGGGTGCAAAAATTACAGGTGCCGGAACCGAAACCATTAAAATTGTTGGCGTGAGTTCAATGCATGGGGCTGAGCACACGATTATTCCTGATCGTATTGAAGCTGGAACCTTCATGGTTGCCGCAGCAGTAACTCAAGGCGATGTCATGATTGAAGGTGGCATTTCTGAACACAACCGACCTTTAATTAGCAAACTTAAAGAAATGGGCGTAAGCTTTATTGAATATGATGATGCTTTACGGGTTATCGGTCCAAAGGCTTTAAAAGCAACGAATATTAAGACCTTGCCTTATCCAGGTTTCCCGACAGACATGATGGCGCAAATGTCGATTGCTCAATTGGTAGCTGAAGGAACGTCAGTTACCAATGAAACTGTTTTTGAGAATCGTTTCATGCATTTTGAAGAATTAAGACGGATGAGCGCTCGCTTTAAAGCTGATCGTCAGACTGTCGTGATGTATGGTCCTTGTGAATTATCAGGAGCCGCGGTCAAAGCGACGGATTTAAGAGCAGCTGCTGCTTTGATTATTGCGGGATTAACCGCTAAAGGTTGGACTAGAGTTTCAGAATTGAAGTATTTAGATCGGGGCTATTACAAATTCCATGAGAAATTAGCCGCTTTAGGCGCATCGATCGAACGTTTAGACCTTAAACCTATCAAAGTAGAGGCTAATCCAACCACTCAGTATATTTAGTCAGTAAGAGTGGAGGATAGACTATGACCAAAGCCATTGGAATTGATCTGGGAACCACAAATGTTTTAATTCATTTAAAAGGACGGGGAGTTATACTCAACGAACCGTCCTTGGTTGCTATTGACAAAGAAAGTCAGTCGATCTTGGCCTACGGTAAAATGGCCTACGCTATGCTCGGTCGAACGGGTTCAAATGTTGAAGTCATCCGTCCTTTGAAAGCAGGAGTGATTGCTGACTTTGATTTAACTGAAGCCATGCTTCTTCATTATCTGGAACAAATTCATGGACGTCGCTGGTTTAATAAGCCAAATGTGTTAATTTGTACCCCGGCAGAGATATCAGAATTAGAACAAGCTTCATTAATCGAAGCGATTGAACGTGTTGCTGGCGGGAATATTTATCTTGAGGAAGAAGCCAAGGTTGCAGCAGTAGGTTCAGGGATTAATATCTTGTCTGCCAAGGGAGCGATGGTGATTGATATTGGTGGTGGAACGACTGATATTGCCGTCATTTCGGCTGGAAATATCATCGCCAGTCGATCTTTGAAGTTTGCTGGAAACCAGTTTGATGCAGCAATTATCCAATATTTTAAAGAACACCGACATCTATTAATTGGTGAAGCTAGTGCCGAGGCGGTAAAGATAGCGATTGCTACTGCAGAGCCTCTGTCCGCGAAATTGAATCAACATTATGATTTGCGTGGCCGTGACTTACTCACAGGCTTACCTCGATCGATAAATGTCGATGCCAATGAAATCTGTCAAGCTTTGCAACCATCACTTGATTTCATTGCACGCAATTGTCGAGAAGTGTTAGAAGAAGTTAGCCCTGAAATTGCTGGAGATATTATCGAGAACGGAGTAACTTTGACGGGTGGCAGTGCTTTGATTTATAATATGGATAGTTTTCTAAGCCAAACATTGAAAACCAGTGTGATTAAAGCAGATCAACCCATGCAAAGCGTCGTCTTAGGGACGGGCTTAATGCTAGAAATGATTCAAGCAGGTCGTTTTGATCAAAGCGAATCGACTTGGCAAGACAAGCTGAAACGTCGTTTGCGACGTTGGCGCCGTAGGATATTCGGATAAAGGAAGTTATACATGGAAGATACTTATCTAAAAGAATCGACCTTACTCAGAGGCCTAAAAGTTCTGGTTAAATTTTTAGTCTTTTTGTTATTGGTTATTCTATGCTTTATTATCGGTTTATTTATAGGGTATTCTGTGATTGGTGGCGGACCTTATTGGGAAGTGCTTAATCAAGAGACTTGGCAACATATTATTAACTTTATTAAATAATCAGATCCTCGATGATTAAATCGAGGAGTTTTTTAAATGGGAGGGATTCGATGATTAATCATTTTGTGTTTGGCGAAATTTTTCTTTATCTAGTCCCACCCTTGCTTATTTATTTATTACAAAATAAATTTCACTTTGTCTTAGATTATTTCAAAACATTTCGGATTAATCTGCAGATACTATTGTTGCCTTTATGTTTATCTTTGATTCAAAGCTTTTCAGTATTAATTTTTACCTATAGTCTGCTTCCTTTAGCCTTATTTTTAACCATATTTATTTTGTTTATTCACTTATATTATTATATTCAAGGAATTGCCATTTTTGATTTTAAAGAATATTTTCCAGGAGCAGCAAAATTAGCCTTTCTTTGTTTATCAAGTTTTTTACTGGGGTTAGTCATATTAAGAATTTATACTTATTTTATTCTATAACCCCCCACTTTTAATAAAATTATAAAGCTGATAAGATCAAGCTTTGCGGCCCATTACTTTGTGTAGTGGGTCTTTTTTTTAGGAAAAATTGGAAAAAGGTGGTTAGAAGTGGGGAATTGTGGTAAGATTTAAGTAACTTAGGGTAGAGGAGGATGATGGGTCGTGCTCATTGGCGAATATCAACATAATATTGACACCAAAGGTCGACTCATTATGCCGGCTAAGTTCAGACCAGATTTGGGAGAAAGATTTATTGTAACTCGCGGTTTGGATGGTTGTTTATTTGGGTTCCCACAGAAGAGTTGGGAGAATATTCAAGAGAAACTGAGCCAATTACCTGTTGCTAAAAAAGATGCCCGAGCCTTTACTCGATTCTTCTATTCAGCTGCCACTGAGGTAGAAATCGATAAGCAAGGGCGGATAAATTTGCCTAATAATTTAATTGAGTTCGCCAAGATCGATAAGGAATGTCGTGTGATCGGCGTATCAGACCGAATCGAGATTTGGAGCGGTGAACAGTGGGATGTATTTGCTGAACAAGCAGAAGAAGATTTTGAAAGTATTGCTGAAGATATGATTGATTTTGGCTTTTAGTCTGCCAATTTATAGGAGGGAATATCTTGGAGTTTGAACATACCTCAGTATTGTTGAAAGAAACAATCGATGGGTTGGATATTCATCCACGAGGCATCTATGTGGATTGCACCTTAGGTGGGGCAGGCCATGCGAAATATCTATTAAGTCAGTTATCTGATTCAGGACACCTTTATGCTTTCGACCAAGATGCGAGTGCGATTGAACACGCTAAAGTTGAATTAGCTGAAGAAATTGATCAGGGAAAAGTGACTTTAATCCATAGTAATTTTAGAAATATCAAAGAAAAATTAAATGAATATGACGTCAACTTGTTGGATGGCATCTATTATGATTTAGGAGTTTCTTCTCCTCAACTGGATCAAGGCGAACGAGGCTTCTCTTATCATCAGGAAGCGAAACTAGATATGCGTATGAATCAAAGTCAAAATTTGTCCGCTTATGAAGTGGTCAATCAATGGGATTATAATCAGCTCGTTCGAATTATCTTTCGATATGGAGAAGAAAAATTTGCTAAACGGATTGCTCGAGCCATAGAACGGGAGAGACAAGTCAAAGCGATTACGACAACGACACAATTAGCAGATATCGTTAAGGAAGCTATTCCGGCAGCAACCCGTAGAACTGGCGGTCACCCAGCGAAGCGTACTTTCCAAGCTATACGGATTGCAGTCAATGATGAGCTTTCTGCATTAGAAGAAAGTATTGAAGCCGGATTGGATTTATTGAAAATTGAAGGCAGAATGTCAGTAATTTCGTTCCATTCATTGGAAGATCGGATTGTTAAACAAATTTTTAAGCAAAAATCAAGCATCGAAGAAACACCGCCTAATTTACCAATATTACCAGATCAAGAAGTCGCTGAGTTTGCCTTAGTAAATCGTAAACCGATTACTGCAAGTGAAGCTGAATTAGAAAATAATAATCGGGCTCGCAGTGCCAAGTTGCGAATTATTGAACGCAAATTTATTAAGGATAATATTTAGAAAGGAGCCTTGTATGAACGAACAGAATTATCAAGAACAAGCTCCTTCAATCGCAGTATCCGTTTCGAATAAAGTTATGCGACCATCGCAAAGAACCTTTAATCGTGATATTTCTATGCCGTTGGATCGAATTTCTGCCGATGTTAGATTTCGCTCATTGAAATTTAGTCGAGCAGAAATGGCAATCTTAATAACCAGTTTGACCATGATGATCGTGATGATTGCAGGACTATTGTATTTGCAATATAATAATAGCCAACTGCTTGAAGCTACCCAGCAATATAAAGTAAATACAGCGGAAATCCAAAAGCAGTCAAATCTTATGACTGAATCAATTACACAACAGTTTAATTATGATAAAATAAAAGAGACTGCTGATGAGAATCAGATGTCAATTGATAAATCACGTGTAAGGACTGTCCATGAATGACTTATAACAAAGATCGAAATAAGAATATTTTACTGGTAGTTGCTTTTGTCTGTGCAACCTTTCTTGTCATGATATTTCGTATCTATCAACTTGCGATTATGAAGACAAGTAATGGTGTAGATTTAGCTAGCTATCATAGTGAAGAGTTTAATAGAAGTAGTATTGCATCAGCTAGACGCGGCAGCATTTATGATATAAATGGCTACCCGATTGCGATGGATACTACTTCTTATTCACTTTACGCTGTACTTCAGGGCGGAGATGGGGTAGAAGTGATTGATGATGTTGATCATGTGGCCAAGGTTTTAAGTCAATACATCGATTTGTCTCGCGATCAAATCCTCGAACGATTATTAACCCCAGACGCTTATCAAATCGAATTTGGTCAAGCCGGTCAAGACTTATCCCAAGATACCAAAGAAGCAATTGAAGCAGAACATTTAGCTGGGATTAAATTTCAAGAGAAGTCTAGACGAGTGTACCTCAATGACTATTTTGCCGCCCACTTGATTGGTTATTCTTCGGTGAATGAAGAATTATCTCAAGATTTACCCGTAGAAATTCAGACAGGTCAGATGGGTATTGAAGCAATGCTCGATGAAAAATTATCAGGAATCAAAAATTTCCGTCAACTGATTAAGCAAGATCCTAAATTAGATTATTTAAATGGTGAAGATGTCTACTTAACGTTAGATTCTCGTTTGCAGAACTATTTGGACGATTTAATGAATCAAGCTTATCAGACATATAAGCCAGAACAAATGATGGCTTACTTAGTTGAGACCAAGACTGGTAAACTAATCGCAAGTTCACAAAGACCTACCTTTAACCTGAATACCCGTGAAGGGATTGATCAAGAGTGGAAAAATGTGCTCGTAGAAGAAGCCGTTGAGCCCGGTTCTACTATAAAAATTCTGACCCTAGCCACAGCTAAGAACATGGGACTTTATCAAGACGGAGAACGGTTTAAATCCGGATCCGTCCAAGTCTATGATCAAATTGTTAAAGATTATAATGGCTATGGCTGGGGCGATATTACTTATGATGAAGGCTTGATTCATTCTTCGAATGTGGCTATGGTTAAATTAGTCGAAAAGATGGGAATCGATCAATGGGAAGACGCCTTAAGCCGTTTTGGCTTTGGTAAGTCTACCCAATCAGGCTTGCCTAACGAAGCCTCAGGTAATGTGGCGTTTGATAATCCAGTCAATGCAATTATGTCTGGATTTGGCCAGGGGGGGTCGGCTACCCCTCTTCAATTACTTCAAGCTTTCACAGCGGTAGCCAATCAAGGGAAAATGTTAAAGATTCAATTTATCGATGGCATCGGTAGTCGGGGAAATACATATAAATTACAAGAACTCGGGCAAGTCTTCAGTCCTGAAACGGCTCGACATGTTCTTAATGTGATGGTTCAGACGGTCGAGCATCCTGAAGGAACAGCTAAACCATTTAAGAATAACCAAGTAACCATCGCTGCCAAAACAGGAACCGCCCAAATTGCCGATCCTGATGGAGTAGGCTATTTAACCGGGCCCAATGATTATTATTTCTCGGTCGTTGCATTCTTCCCGGCGGAAGATCCTCAATATATGCTTTACATGGCTATTAAGCGACCAACCGATGATCATCAGAAGATGGGGAGTCAAATATTGGCCGAAATATTTAATCCCTTTGTCGATAATATTATGTTGACCAACTAGAAAGAAGGATAAAAATGAATCAAGTCAATTTATTATCAGTGATGAATAACAAAGAAATTTACGGCAAAAGTCCTAGTCATGAAACAGTTACCGCATTGGTAAATGATCACCGTCAGATTGTGCCAGGAGCTTGTTTTATTGCGATTAAAGGCCAAAATTTCGATGGTCACAGTGTTCTTGGTAAAGCCGTTCAATCCGGAACAAAGATTCTGATTGTTGAAGAACTTCCAATGCCCCTAATTTCAGAAGACGTTGTCTGGGTCCAAGTACCATCAACCTACCGGGCTCAAGCGATTCTGGCGAATCATTTCTTTGAAGAACCCTCAACAAAATTAGATTTGGTGGCAGTCACTGGAACCAATGGTAAGACCACCACGACGACGATGATTAGTGAATTGTTAACGAATCTCGGTCATCGGACAGGTTTAATTGGAACCTTGCATTATAAAGTTGACCAAACATACTATCCAGCCATTAATACGACGCCAGACGCCTTAAAGCTACAGTCATTATTTAAAGAAATGGTTGATCATGACTGCGATGATGCTATTATTGAGGCATCTTCCCATGCCTTAGCTTTGGGACGAATTTGGTATACTGATGTGAATTGTGCCATCTTTACCAATATTAGCCGGGAACATTTAGATTTTCATAAGACCATGGACCATTATGCCTATGCAAAAAGTTTATTGTTTGCTCATTTAGGTGAACATTTTGAGAAGGGACAAGCCAAACTAGCAGTAATTAATGCCGATGATGCTTATGCTGATTTGATGATGCAAGCCAGTGGCGCTGAAATAGCTACTTATAGTCTTAAAGACCCATCGGCTACGGCCTATGCTCATTCAATTGAGTCTTTAGAGGATGGAATTCGTTTTGTGTTAGACTTTAAGGGGCAAAGTCATTCGATTCAATTACCGATGTTAGGGAGTTATAATGTGGCTAATTATATGGCTGCTTTCTTATGTTTGGCGTTATATTATCATTTCTCTGTAGAGGATATTCTCCAAGCTACGGAAGACTTCACTGGGGTTCGCGGACGTATGCAGATGATTGATGAAGGTCAAGATTTCCAGGTCATCGTTGATTTCGCTCATACACCTGATGCCTTGGAAAATGTTCTGACCGATTTAAATCAACATAAACGGGGTCGATTAATTACCATGATGGGCCACTCAGGGGGGAATCGCGATTCAGGAATGCGCCCAGATCTGGGGGATATTTTATTTAAATATTCTGATTGGGTTGTATTAACTGCAGATAACCCTCGCCATGAGAATGTTACAAAAATTTGTCAAGAAATGCGCCAAAATCATGACGAAATACCTTATACCATTATAGAGGATCGTCAAGAAGCCATTGCCTACATTCTCGATCAGGTTGAAGCGAATGATACCGTTCTGTTTGCTGGTAAGGGTGGCGAACCTTATCAAGTCATAGGCGATGAATATGTGCCATTCGATGAAATTGAGATTGTTCGTCAATTATTGCATAATAGGGGGAACGAATAATGGTTAATTTCTTATGGCTTATACTAGCAATGTTGTTAACTTGGTTATTGATGCCTCAATTTATTTCCTTTTTCCAAGCTAAGAAATTAGGACAGACTACCCGAGAAGAAGGTCCTTTATGGCATGAAGCCAAAACAGGTACCCCTACCATGGGGGGCACCGTTTTTATTAGTCTTTCCATTCTGGTTATGTTATTGATGTTAATATTTACTCAAGAAATTATCTGGCCAAGCTTAACTTTATTGCTGACTTTATTTTTGTTCGGCTTGATTGGTTTCGTCGATGATTTCATTAGTATTTTTAAGAAACAAAATGAAGGGCTTAAAGCCAAACAAAAATTTGCCTTGCAAATAATATTTGCTTTATTAGTTAGCTTATTTGCCATCATGGGTGGCCAAACATTGACAGTACCGTTATTTAATTATCAAATCACCCAACTTTGGTTGATTGTTCCTTTTGCAATAATATGGATTAACGGTTTTTCAAATGCTGTGAATTTGACGGATGGTTTAGATGGTTTGGCTACCAGCTTAAATATTATCGCTTATGCCACTTATGCCTGCCTATCTTTTATAGAAGGAGAATGGCTCTTAGGACAATCTTGTTTAATCGTCGTAGGCTCATTAATTGCTTTTCTTTATTATAATCGTAAACCGGCCAGAATTTTTATGGGAGACGTAGGATCTTTAGCGCTTGGCGCCGGCTTAGCCGTCGTGTCTCTTCTATTAAATAATCCCTGGTCTCTGATCATTGTGGGTATTGTATTTGTCATCGAGACCTTGAGTGTAATTCTTCAAGTCTGGTCCTTTAAGACCCGAGGGAAACGAATCTTCAAAATGTCACCGATTCATCATCATTTTGAAATAATCGGCTGGTCAGAAAATAAAGTGGTGTTGCGTTTCTGCTTAGTGGGATTCCTTGCCAGTTTATTGATCTTAGTTTTGAATGTTTTGTAAGGAGTAAGTTATGTTAGCAGATCTAAATTTACAAGATAAACATGTATTAGTTCTCGGTTACGCACGTTCAGGGCGTAGCGTAGCAGAGTATTTGTTAGCTCAGGGAGCTAAAGTAACCATCAATGAAAAAAAAGATCTAAGCGGAGATCCATCGATCGAATCACTCGTGAAGCAAGGTGTTCAAGTAATTTGTGGCGATCATCCATTAAGTTTATTAGACCAAGGCTTCGACTTTATCGTGAAGAATCCAGGCATCCCTTATCAAATCCCTTTCTTACAACAAGC
Source organism: Ignavigranum ruoffiae (assembly GCF_900110675.1). Lineage (GTDB taxonomy): Bacteria > Bacillota > Bacilli > Lactobacillales > Aerococcaceae > Ignavigranum > Ignavigranum ruoffiae. The sequence goes on from NZ_FOEN01000006.1 coordinate 91,274, forward strand.
CCAACAACAGCAAATTCCGATTTACACCGATATTGAAATAGCTTCCTGGATTAATAAAGGAGACATTATTGGCATTACTGGTAGCAATGGAAAGACGACCATTACTCAACTTGTCTATGAAATCTTAAAAGCTGATAAACCGAAACAAACTCATTTGGCCGGGAATATAGGTATCCCAATTATGTCGCAAATCGACCAGGTTAAAGAGGGAGATGCCTTAGTCTGCGAATTATCTAGCTTCCAATTACAAGGAACCGCAAAATTTAGAGCTGAGATTGCCGTCTTTGCCAATATTTATTCAGCACATCTAGATTATCATGAAACACGGGCGAATTATATTCAAGCTAAACTTAATTTAGTTAGAAATAGTCGACCTGAAGATGTGATTATTTATAATTATGATCAAGAAGAATTGGCTGATTGGTTAAGTCCTTTTGCCGGTCAAAAAGTACCTTTTGCAAGCTCTCGGGTGGATGATTTTGTCCGTCAAAACGGCGCCTACATCGACCATAGTCAGCTCTATTTCCGTGATCAATGGATTTGTGATGTAGCAGATATTCAAATTCCCGGTCAACATAATGTGATGAATGTGCTCGCAGCCGTAGCTGTGGCTATCATCCGTTCGGTGGAGCCAAAGACGATTCGCCAAGTTATCTTATCTTATCAAGGGATGCCGCATCGTATACAACCCTTGGGTGAGTTTCATGGACGGAAATTCTTTAATGATTCTAAAGCAACGAATACGGTGGCGACCATTACCGCTCTCAAGAGTTTCGACCAACCTATTCATTACATTGGTGGAGGGTTAGATCGCGGCAATGGCTTTGACGACTTGATTGAACATCTATCTTACGTTAAAGCCGCCTACTTGTATGGGCAAACTAAAGAAAAGCTGGCCGACACCATGAATAAAGCTGGAATCGAATCGGTTCATCTGTTGGATGATTTATATCAAGCAGTTGAGTTAGCCTATCATGCGGCTAAAGCGGGTGAAGTGGTGCTCTTCTCTCCAGCTTGTGCAAGTTGGGACCAATTTGATAATTTTGAACAACGGGGCGATTTGTTCGTCGAAACCGTTCATGCTCTACAGGAAAAATATCCATATGCCTAGAAGGAGACAATTATGACTATGATTCAGCGGATTATTCTATCAGGTGGAGGGACAGGTGGCCATATCTATCCTGCATTGTCAATATACCGCCGCTTAAAAGAAATGAATCCAGATTTAGAGTGTTTGTATATTGGAACCGAGCGAGGGTTAGAGGCTCGAATTGTTCCCCAATCCGGGATTCCATTCGAAAGTATTGAAATTCAAGGACTTAAACGGAGTTTAAGTTTGTCTAATTTCAAGGCGCTCTGGTTAATGCTTACTGCCAGTCAGCGAGCCAAAAAAATGATTCAAAAATTTCAGCCAGATGTCATCGTCGGCACGGGTGGTTATGCCTGTGCTCCGGTCGTTTCTGCTGGAGCTGACCTAGGCATTCCTACATTGATTCATGAGCAAAACTCTGTGGCCGGTTTAACCAATAAGTTTCTAGCCAGGAAAGTTGATCGGATTGCTACATCTTTTAAAGCTGTTCACCATGATTTTGCTAAATATGCAGAAAAAATACGTTTTACGGGGAATCCTCGGGCGCAAGAAGTGTATCAAATTAAACGGGATCGGCAAATATTAGCCAGTCAATTCAAGCTTAAGTCAGACCAAGCTACCATTTTAATTTTTGGTGGTAGCCGTGGAGCTCCTTCAATCAATCATGCAGCTTTAGCGGCTTTAACTGATTGGTCAGCCAAAGATTATCAAGTAATTATTGCGACGGGTCAGGATCATTATCAAGCTTTGATGGCTGAAATCAAAGCAGATAATATAGGCGAGAACATTCGGATTGTTCCATATATCGAGAACATGCCTGAAGTATTTCAAGCGATTGATTTAGTGATCTGTCGGAGTGGGGCGACGACCTTGACTGAAATTATGGCCCTGTCTTTAGCTAGTATTTTGATTCCAAGTCCCTATGTGACCAATAATCATCAAGAAGCCAATGCGCAAGCTTTGGTAGATCAAAATGCGGCTATTATGATTAAACAAGATCAACTAAATCCTCAAATCCTGGTAAGTCAGGTGGATCAATTAATTCAGGATCCCGAAAAATTGAAAACCATGGGAAGCCAAGCTCGGTCGATGGCCGTGGTCGATGCGACCGATCAGATTATTCAACAATTGAGCGAAATTGTGGGTTAAAGTTAAGCTAAAAAGGGGGTGAGCGGATGAATTCGTGGTTTAGAAGAAATTACAATCAAAAAAATTACCGACGTGATCAAGAGGCGATGCAAGAAAGATTTAGTCAGCCTCGCCAAGGTAATTACCGGGTCGATCGAGCTGGACACCCCATTATTAATCAGGCTAATCCTATCGATGATCGTGACTATTTCGACCGGGCAAAGGAAGATAATCAGAATTCATCCTCACCTAAGTATACTGATTTTAAAGCGACCGATTATCAACGACGCCAATCTGTCTGGCATGCTCGAAATAATCAGCCCCAAAGTCAATATTCGACCTCGCCCAGACGACCGGCTAATTATCGAATTGATCAAAGAAGAACCGGTTCACCCGTAGCCAAGGCCAGTCAACAACCAAGTAGATTGGCCAAAAATTGGTATTATCGTTGGCAAGAACAACGAGGACAAAAGTATTCCAAAAGTAATAAAATGACGCCACCTAGGTATCCCTTACCTCAAAATCGGCTTCAATTATTAGCGGTTTTTGTGTTATTATTTTTCGGCTATCTGGTGACGGGTTGGCAATTGATACCGATGCGCCGACTTAATCAGCTCAGTGTTTCTGGGAATCATTATATTAATCAGGATGCTATTTTGAAGTCTTCTCGTCTAGATCCACTGGATCAATATGCCACAGTTTTGCAACAAAAGTCAGCCATAGAAGCTAAGATTAAAGAAGAAATCCCAATGATTGAACAAGTCGATTTTCAGCGAGATTCATGGCAGAATTTAAATTTAAAAGTGGTTGAATATGATATGGTGGCCCTGATGAATTTGGAGGGAAGACAAGTTCCGGTCTTAAGTAATGGAGAATTATTAATGGACGCTAGTGAACAAGCGCTGGTTCATAGTATGGGACAAAACTTACCTTTATTAGTAAACTTTGACCAAAAAGGAAAAGTTGTTGATTTAACTAATAATGCTTTACGCAACATTTCACCTGAGCTATTAAATCAAATCAGTGAAATTGAACTTTCTACTGAGCCTGAGAAGCCGAACACTATTTATGTTAAAATGGCGGATGGTAATCGTGTTGTTGCTATTATTAATACCTTCTCGCAGAAAATGAAATACTATCCGCAAATGGTAGAACAAGTCGAAGGTCAAAGAGGAACCTTTAATTTAGAGGTGGGGGCTTACTTTATCCCAGACAGTTCTGCCAATTCTGTCAAGTTAGATAATAATTAAGATAAAGGCATCCATTTATCTTTATTGATTAGATTTTTTTCTTCTCTAACATTTGCCTTTATGCTAAGATAAAAGAGTGTAAGCTAGTCTAAAGAATGGAAAATAAAGGAGGTCTATGCCTAAATGAGAAATCCGGAGATATATGTCAGTCTAGATATTGGAACCACTTCGATTAAAGTAGTGGTTGCAGAAACCAATAACGGACGCGTAAATATCATTGGTGTAGGCAATGAGAAATCTCGCGGTTTAAGCCGAGGGGTTATCGTAGATATTGATGAAACTGTTTATTCGATTCAACAAGCTGTTGAACAAGCAGAACGAAAAGCAGGCGTTAAAATTAATGAAGTGATCGTGGGTGTACCGAGCAATCAATTAGCCATTGAAGATTGTCATGGGATGATTGCGGTAGCCAGTGATAACCGAGAAATCACGGCTCGAGATGTTGATAATGTCATCTCAGCGGCCAAGGTCAGATCAGTGCCACCTGAACGAGAAATTATTTCGATTATTCCAGAAGAATTTATCGTGGATGGTTTTAATGGGATTCGAGATCCTCGTGGCATGATTGGGGTTAGATTAGAGTTATACGCCCGCTTAATTACTGGACCCAAGACGATTATTCATAATATTCGCCGTTGTGTTCAAAAAGCTGGGCTACAAATTTCAGAACTTGTCCTTCAACCACACGCCATCGCCCAAGTGGCCTTAAACCGTGATGAGCGAGAATTCGGTACGGTGGTCATTGACATGGGTGGGGGCCAAACTTCAGCCTCTATTTTATATGACAATCAGTTAAAATATTCTTTCGTTGATCAAGAAGGTGGCGACTTTGTTACCAAAGATATTTCCATCGTTCTTAATACATCATTAGATAGTGCCGAACGGGTTAAGAGAGAATATGGTTATGCGATTGCAAGTCAAACCTCTGCTGAAGAATATTTCCCAGTAGAAACTGTTGGTAAGAAAGAACCGATTCGTGTCGATGAACATTATTTGGCAGAAATTATCGAAGCCCGAATTGCTCAAATTTTTGAGACCATTCGTGAAGATCTTGAGCGGGTTGAAGCTTTGGATCTGCCTGGTGGATTCGTCATTACCGGAGGAGCTTCAGCATTACCGGGTGTCATTGATTTAGCTAAACGTTATTTTGGTGGTAAGGTACGAATTTTTGTTCCCGAAGAGATGGGGATGAGGAATCCTATCTATACGACAGGATTGGGACTGATTCAGTATGCAGCACAGTTAGATGATATTCATCGGATTGCTCAAGGAACTTTCCGCACGGTTCAGCCAGATCACAATGATAACAGACGACCTCAGTCAGGATTTGAGCGTCATGTACGTCAAGCGACTAGAGAACCTCTAGCCAGTCAAAATCAATATGGCTATCCAAGTCAGATGGAGGCTGAACCAAGATCTGAATATCCGGAACGCTTCGATTCATATCCAACTAGCCAAGTCGAAGACGATTTGGATGATAATGTTTATTATGAAGACTATTATGTGGATGAAACCAATCCTAATCATTCCGACCGCGTAGGTAATTTTACCGATAAAGTAAGATCATTTTTCCAAACATTTTTTGACTAAATTGACTAGATAATAGGAGGAAGACAGAATATGGAATTATCATTTGATTCGCAAGCATATAATCATGGCGCTGTGATCAAAGTTATTGGTGTCGGTGGTGCTGGAGGCAATGCTGTCAACCGTATGATTGCTGAAGATGTCAAGGGTGTAGAGTTTATTGTAGCCAATACAGACACCCAAGCCTTAGAAGGCTCTAAAGCTGAAACTAAAATTCAATTAGGTCCTAAAGTTACCAAGGGTCTTGGCGCAGGGTCTTTACCAGAAATTGGTTTGAAGGCTGCCGAAGAAAGTGAAGAACAATTAAGAAAAGTTATCGAAGGGGCAGATTTGGTCTTTGTTACCGCTGGGATGGGTGGCGGGACCGGAACCGGTGCGGCCCCTATTGTCGCTAAGATTGCTAAAGAATCAGGCGCTTTAACTGTTGGAGTGGTAACCCGTCCATTTACTTTTGAAGGCCCTAAACGTGGTCGCTTTGCTGCGGAAGGGTTGAAGAATTTAAAGGACAATGTAGATACCTTGATTGTAATTTCTAACAATCGATTATTAGAAATCGTGGATCGTAAGACACCAATGCTCGAAGCATTTAGTGAAGCAGACAATGTCTTGCGCCAAGGGGTCCAAGGTATTTCTGATTTAATTACTGCTCCAGGTTATATTAACCTTGACTTTGCCGACGTGAAGACCGTTATGCAGAACCAAGGTACCGCTTTAATGGGTATTGGGGTTGCTTCTGGTGAGAACCGTACAGCGGAAGCCACCAAGAAAGCTATTTCTTCCCCATTATTGGAAGTTTCGATTGATGGAGCGGAACAAATCCTATTAAATATTACTGGGGGCTCTGATCTTAGCCTGTTCGAATCCCAAGATGCGAGTGAAATTGTGGCCAATGCTTCTTCTGGAGATGTTAATATCATCTTCGGTACCTCAATTAATGAAGATCTAGGTGATGAAGTCATCGTTACCGTCATTGCAACCGGAATTCAAAATGATAAAAATGAACGTAAATCAGTAACACCTTCACAACCTCGTCGTACTTTTGGCAATCCAGATAATTCTGTCAACCAAAATACAAACTTGGTCAATAATGATAACCGACCAAGTGAAAAGATGACGAGTCCAAGTCGTCAGAAAGAACCTAGCAGAGATTTATTCTCTGATTGGGACATCAATCGTGAACAAAATACTCGTGATGTTGAGGCGCCTCACTTAGAGGTTGATTCACCGCGAAATTTTGAACCGTCACCATCTGAACCTATTAGCCGGACGAATGAAAGTAGTAACGAAGAACTTGATACCCCACCATTCTTTAGAAAACGTCACCGTAATTAATTAGACAAGATTGATGGAATTTTATTATGACTTCATAGTAAAATTCCATCATTTTTCTAAAGTTATCTCTGTAGTAAAGATTCATCTTTACGTGTTGAAGGAGTGAATGACTTTGTCATTATTTGTAGTTTATAAAGTAATTAATGAAGCAATCAATATTTATAGTATTATTTTAGTAATCTATGCCTTATTATCATGGTTTCCTAACGGACGCGAATCAGCTTTGGGACAGATTATCCGACGCTTAGTACGTCCTTATCTTGATATTTTCGACCGTTTGATTCCACCCATCGCGGGCATTAGTTTTAATGTGATCATCGCTATATTTGTTTTAGATTTAATTAAGCAAGGTTTATTTACTTTGCTAAGTTGGTTAGCCTAGAAGGAGTAATATGGACCACATCTATCAGCACTATCGACCAGAAGAATATGAATTTATTGACAAGGTGGCTGGTTGGATTGAACAAGTTGTATCTTCTTTTGCGCCCTATGTCACTTTGTTTCTTACCCCTAGAGAATTGATGATTGTTAAACAAATGGTAGCCAGCTCTGAAGATCTGCAAGTGAGTTCTTTTGGCGCTTATCAGGGTGCGGAACGTCAACGGGCAATTATTTATCCATTATATTATCAACCTTTAGAAGCGGACTACCAGTTAACTGCGTTAAATATCAATTACCCTCAAAAATTTGGGGAATTAAGTCATGGCAAAATCCTTGGAAGCTTAATAAATTCTGGGATTGAACGTGATCGTATCGGTGATATTATTACCGATGGTTCATCCTGGCATATCATATTGGATCAGACCATGGCCGATTATATTATGAATTCGGTTCGAAAGATTGCTAATGTTGGGGTGCATTTAGAGCCGATTGCCTTATCTGAAATCTTAGAATCCAATGAGACTTGGGAGGAGATCACAGTGATTGCTTCTTCCTTGCGGCTTGACACCTTACTTGGCAAAGTCTATAATTTTTCTAGGCAACGTGCTAAAAATTACATCGCAGCTGGCATGGTAAAGGTAAATTTTGTCCCCATGGAACGCCCTGATCGGGAAATTGGGGAGAATGATATTGTATCTTTAAGAAAGTTTGGCCGTTTTTGGATTGATCAAATGTTTGAACCGACTAAGAAGGGCAACTTTCGTTTAAATATAAGAGTCTTGCTTCGCTAGTATTATGATAATTAACTTCAATCAGGAAGGACGTGTTGGTTTTGGGACTTACCCCGAATGAAATTCTAAATAAGGAGTTCAATACTCGATTTAGAGGTTACGATACTGACCAAGTCAATGATTATTTGGATATTATTGTCGCTGATTATGAGCGCAATATTCAAGAAATTCATGATTTAAAACAAGAATTAGCCACTGCTAAAGAGAAAAATGCTTATTTTGCCCAACTACAAGAATCTTTAAATTCTTCCATTGTTGTGGCCCAAGAAGCTGCTGATCGTCTTAAACAAAATGCACGTAAAGAAGCTGAATTGATACTCTTTGAAGCAGAGAAAGAAGCCGACCGAATTGTTGGAACAGCTTCTGACCGGGCTCGAAATATTGTGACTGAGACTGAAGCCTTAAGACGATCAAGTAAGACCTATCGTCAACGGCTTGAGAACTTGATTCGCTCACAACTTGATATCGTCTCTGGTGAAGAGTATAAGGTACTCTTTGATGAAGCCTTTGAATCTGAGCTTAAAGTGGAAGATTTCCGTGAAGCTACGGAACGAGCTTCTCAACGTGTGGATCAAATCGAAAAGAATAGTCAAGAAGATTTTGACCAAGCAGAGCAAATGATTCCAGATAAAGATCAGACAATTTTTGTGCCTCGCGATATGTCCTATGTGTCTGAACGAGATAAGGTTGAAAATTCCGCGGATCAAGTGACTGAGAATATCGAAGAAACCAGTGCTGATCCAAACCATTTACATGTTGAAGGCACCGACTATACGGTTGAACCAGAAAAACCATCAGAAAGTGTTCTCGGCCAAACCATTCGAATTGATTTACCTAAACAAGATGACTAGTTTGAACAAGAATCTTATTTGATACGCTAAGCGAGTTAGGGAAGGTGGGAGCCTAACGGTTACTCATTTAAGATTTATCCTCAAACCTCTTTGCATTTATGAAAGGATGAGTAGTAAATGCCGCTCATAGCGTTATCATGATTGAGCATTCATTAATGAATGAAAATTGGGTGGTACCACGTTTTTGACGTCCCTTTGCGGGGGCGTTTTTTTATTGGATTTATTTTGGGATAGAAAGAAGGATTTCTAAATGAAAATGAAAGAGACGTTAAACTTAGGCAAGACAGATTTCGCCATGCGAGCCAACTTGCCTAAGAAGGAAGTAATTTTACAAGAGGAATGGACCGAGCAAAATATTTATCAAAAAATTCAAGAAAAGAATCAAGGAAAGCCTACCTTTATCTTGCATGATGGCCCACCTTTTGCCAATGGTAAGGTTCATATGGGGCATGCCTTGAACAAGGTAAGTAAGGATTTCATTGTTCGTTTCAAATCAATGAATGGTTTCCGAGCACCCTATGTTCCTGGCTGGGATACGCATGGTTTACCTATTGAAACGGCACTCGCTAAATCGGATAAAGTAGACCGCAAGACCCTATCAATCTCTGAATTTAGAAAGCTTTGTCATGATTATGCGATGAAGCAGATTGAAAATCAAAAAGCTGACTTTATGCGTCTAGGTGTGACCGGTGAATGGGATCATCCTTATATTACCTTACAACCTGAGTTTGAAGCACAACAATTAAGAGTCTTTGCTAGAATGGCTGAAGCAGGTTATATTTATAAAGGTATGAAGCCAATTTACTGGTCACCTTCAAGTGAATCTTCGCTAGCTGAGGCTGAAGTTGAATATCAAGATGTGACTTCACCGTCTATTTACGTGGCTTTTAAAGTGAAAGATGGCAAGGACCTTTTGCCTAAAGACGCTAAATTTATTATTTGGACCACTACACCATGGACTTTGCCGGCTAACCTGGGTATTTCGGCTGCGCCGCTCGCAGAGTATGTCTTGGTACAAGTAGGTCAAGAAAAATTTGTTCTGGCTCAAGATCTTTTGGCAGAAGTGAGTGAGATTCTAGATTGGACCAATGTCGAAATCCTAAACCGTTTCAAAGGACAGGATTTGGAATATATGACAGCCTACCATCCATTCTATGATCGTGAATCGCTGGTCATGGTGGGTGATCATGTTACTTTAGATACCGGGACCGGGCTGGTTCATACCGCACCAGGTCATGGGGAAGATGACTACTTAATTGGTAAACAGTATGGTTTGGACATCTTGTCGCCAGTAGACTATCGCGGTCACTTTACCGAAGAAGCTCATGGATTAGAAGGTATGTTCTATTTAAAAGGCCAAAAAGAAGTTTTAAAGATGATCGAAGAGAATGGTTCATTATTGCATTATTCAGAATTTGTCCATTCTTATCCACACGATTGGCGTACCAAGAAACCGGTGATTTATCGAGCGACTCCGCAGTGGTTCGCATCGATTGATGCTTTTCGAGATGAATTATTGGATACCGTCGACCATCAGGTTAAATGGCACCATCCATCTGGTCAAACACGGATCCATAATATGATTCGGGACCGAGGAGATTGGGTCATCTCCCGTCAACGTGCTTGGGGTGTTCCGCTGCCAATCTTCTATGCCGAAGATGGAACCGCGATTCTTGATCGAGCGGTCATTGATCATGTGGCTGACTTAGTTGAAGAACATGGTAGTGACATTTGGTTCGAATGGGACACTAAAGATTTGTTACCGGCTGGATTCACTCATCCAGCGAGTCCAAATGGCGAGTTTAGTCAAGAAAAAGATATCATGGATGTCTGGTTCGATTCGGGTACGTCTTACGCGGGTGTTCTTCAACAACGTGAAGACTTATCTTTCCCAGCTGATATGTATTTAGAAGGATCCGACCAATATCGGGGTTGGTTTAACTCCAGTTTGACGACTTCAGTAGCTGTGAATCATCAAGCGCCCTATAAAGAAGTCCTCTCTCAAGGATTTGTGATGGATGGTAAAGGCCAAAAAATGTCTAAATCGATTGGGAATGTTATCTTGCCGGAAGATATTATGAAGGAATATGGGGCAGACATCATTCGTTTATGGGTAGCCAGTGTGGACTATGAATCGGATGTACGTATTTCTAAAGAAATCTTGAAACAAATTTCTGAATCATACCGGAAGATTCGTAATACCATTCGCTTTATGCTGGCTAATACCAGTGACTTTGATCCGGAAAAAGATAAAATAGAAGAAGCTGACTTGAATCTAGTCGATCAATATATGCTGGCTAAGTTTAGAGTCTTAACGGATGAAATTTTAGCAGCTTATGAGCACTATAAATTCTCTGAAATTTATAAGAAAGTGATTAATTTCATTACCGTTGATCTTTCTGCCTTTTATTTGGATTTCGCAAAAGATATTGTTTATATCGAAGCCGCCAAATCAAAAGAACGATTAGCCATGCAAACCGTTATGTATCAAATTCTGCGCGATTTGATTCCAATGTTAACCCCTATCCTGGTTCATACGATGGAAGAAGCTTGGAAAGAATTACCAGGTGTAGATGGTTATGTTCAAGTAACTGAACTGCCTAAAGCCCACCATCGAGCTGAAGACCAAGCAATGATTCAACGTTGGGATATCTTCTTCCAAATTCAAAGTGTGGTCCGCAAAGGTCTCGAAGAAGCTAAGAACGATCAACAACATCCGATCAAAAAATCTTTTGAAGCTAAAGTTCAATTATTTACCGATGAAGAAACCATCAAACAATTATCAACTTTAAGTTCATCCTTAAATCAATTACTCATTGTCTCACAATTCGAAATCGATGTCCTGGATCGGGCACCTGAAGATGCTTTAGAATTTGATGGCATGAAAGTTAAAGTTGAGCCGGCGGATGGCCATGTTTGTCAACGCTGTCGGGCAGTCCGGCCAGAAGTGGGTAGCATTGCTCAAGCGCCAGACCTTTGTCAACGCTGCTATGATATTTTAACTGAGCATTTCCCAGAATATTTTGAAGAAGCCGTTGAATAATTGAACCCAGTGATTTAGCTACCAATTGTTATATAAGAGAATAAATTTATCGGAAAAACGCTAGAATACTCTGAAAACAAAGAGTAGACTAGCGTTTTTTGTGGAAATTAGATTCTGAATACGAGTTAAGTGACGCTAGATGACAGCAAAATAATATAAGTACTGTTAGTTGATAAATTCATCGAAGTGTTTAGGGAACAGGTCAATGAATGCGATTTTGCGCGAGCGAACCATTTTGAAAACCGGATTATCTTAGAATAATTCTAATTTGGTCTTGAAGGACGACGGAGAAATGATATAATAAAAGTAGAAATTGTTAACGGTTTCGAGAGGAAAGAAGGGATTAGATAAAAAATATCTGCGGTAGAGTTATTTACAATCATAGGAGGTAAAGAAATGAATAATCCAATGGATAAAAATAAAGTTGAACCTACTTCTAGTTTGAATAATCGTGTCAATTATGATAAATTCCGTCGTGCTGGTGGACAACCCGTAGATAATAATGAAGATGCCATGACCTCTGGTAAACGTGGTCATATTTCCATTCAAGATACCTGGTTATTAGAAAAACATGCTCATTTCAATCGCGAGGTCATTCCTGAAAGACGGATGCATGCCAAAGGTTGGGGAGCTTGGGGTGAGTTTAAGGTTACAAATGATATTAGCCAATACTCTAAGGCCAAAATATTCGATAAAGTTGGCAATACTTGTAAAGTATTTGCTCGTTTCTCTACCGTAGCTGGAGAACGCGGAGCAGCCGACGCTGAACGGGATATTCGTGGTTTTGCCGTTCGTTTCTTTACTGAAGATGGTAACTGGGATATCGTGGGTAATAATACGCCGGTCTTCTTCTTCCGTGATCCAATGAAATTTATCGACTTAAACCATGCGGTTAAACGTGATCCGAGAACCCATATGCGGAGTCCGAATACCAACTGGGACTTTTGGACTTCTCTACCAGAAAGTCTATTACAAGTGACGATTACCATGTCTGACCGTGGAATTCCTTCTTCTTTCCGCTATATGCATGGATTCGGTTCCCATACTTATTCTATGATGAATGCAAAGGGTGAACGGGTTTGGGTTAAATTCCATCATCGTAGCCAACAAGGCATTCAAAATCTAACCGACCAAGAAGCCGCTATGGTAAATGCTAATGACCGTGAAAGTCATGGTCGAGACTTATATAGTGCCATTGAACGCGGCCAATTCCCTAAATGGAAGTTATATATTCAAGTGATGACTGAAGAACAAGCCAAGGTCTATCCAGTAAATCCATTTGACTTAACCAAGATGTGGCCGAAAGACAAATTCCCATTCATTGAAGTCGGCGAGTGGGAACTGAATATGAACCCAGATAATTTCTTCCAAGACGTTGAACAAGCTGCCTTTACCCCTGCTAATGTGGTACCCGGGATTGCTTTCAGTCCGGATAGAATGTTGCAATTGCGGGTCATGTCATACGCCGATGCTCAACGTTATCGTTTGGGAGTTAACCACCATCAAATTCCAGTGAACTCTCCTCAAGGGGTTGAACATCCTCATGACTTCCACCGTGATGGCATGATGCGGGTCGATGGAAATAAAGGGAGTGAACTTCACTATTCACCAAACTCATATGGAGCTTGGCAAGATGACCAAAGTGCTGAACAAACGCCAGATGAAGGCGGAACAGTTAAGCGTTGGGACTTCCGTGAAGATGATTCCGATTATTATACACAACCTGGCCAATTATTCCGAGCGATGACCGCCGACCAACAATTGGTGCTTTGTGAGAATACTGCGCGCAATATGGGGGATTCTACTTTACAAATTAAGTACCGTCATATCCGTAATTGTTATGCAGCCGATCCTGAATATGGTAAGGGTGTCGCAATGGCCTTGGGTATCGAGATTAATGACGTTGATTTAGAGCCTAATGTATCTGATAGTCGCAAACAATGGGAAGAAGATCGTGACCGGGATAAAATGCTTCAAGAACCAACCGAACCAGCTTGGCCAGAATCTGCTAAAGACCTGCCAGCAGAAGGTCGCGATACCAATGTGGAAGATCCAAGTAGCCTATCTTCTTGGCAAGATGACCCATATGTGCTTTAATCGAGAATAGCTGAAATAAGAAAGGTATTTTGTCGATTTATCAAGCAAGAATTTGGTAGATGAATATAGGGTAGAATATAGAAAAAATAATAGCCTGTCGATTTTTTTAATCGACAGGCTATTGTTATGGGCTTGAAATTAAGTTGAGCTATTATGGCCAGACTTAGAAATTATAGGGATCTTGATCGGTATTGGGTTGAACTTGAGCACGTGCTTTCTGTTCATTAGAGATAGCCAATAATTTATTTCGTAATTCATTCTCCATTGAAGAAAGTTCTTGTTCAGCCAGACGACGTTGTTGACGACCAGTTTCCTGGATTTCCAAGGTTTCTTCAAGTGCACCGATTAGGTTAGCTTGGGTCTGTTTCAAGGTTTCTAAATCAATAATACCACGTTCAGCTTCACGAGCTACATCCACCGTAGATTGTTTAAGCATTTCTGAATTCTTCAATAGTAAATCATTCGTGGTATCAGAGACCATACGCTGTGAAGAAGAAACTTGTTGTTGACGCAATAGGGCTAAGGCAATAGTAATTTGATTTTCCCAAAGGGGAATAGCAGTATGAACCGATACTTGAATTTTCTCTGCCAAGACTTGGTTAGTATTCTGGATTAAACGGATTTGAGGAGCTTGTTGGATGGTCATTTGCCGGGTAAGTCTTAAATCATGCGTCCGTTTATCCAAACGATCAAGAAATTGATTGAGATCATTGACTTTTTGGACATCCATTTGACTTTGACTGTTACGCGCTTCTTCGATGGCTTGCGGAATAATTGTTTCTTGTAATTCCTTCATCTTGACTTCGCCAGCAGCAATATAGATATTCAAAGCCTCGAAGTAGTCTTTGTTTTTTTGATAGAATTGCTCTAACATTAAATTGTCGTTAAGCAGTTCATCTTTCTCCCGTTCTAATTTTATCGCGACCCGGTCAATCGAAGCACCGATTTTCTGATAGCGCATCTGGGTTTCGGAAATGGACTGGCGAACTTTACCAAAGAGTTTGCGGAAGATATTCGGTTCAGCTGTTAAGTCTTTCGGGTTAGTCGTTTGAAGTTGGCCCATCAATTCAGCAAGACTATCACCAATTTCACCGGTATCCTTAAATTGAACATGTTGGAGGACCGAGCGAGAGAACTCACTTAATTTCTTCTGAGCATTAGCTCCATAAGCAATAATGGCTGACATATTATCTTCATCAATCTGCTCGGCTAAAGCCAAAGCTTGTTTCTTTCGGTGTTGGGGGAGTCGATCAATTAAATGCTCATTGGAAACAGTTCTCTGAGCTAGAATTTCGGCTTGCGACAGATTTTGATTAAAGGATGGACTCTCCTTCTCAGCGGTATCAAAGGGATTCGCTAGTAAATCATCAATATCTCCTAAGGGATCTTGTTTCTGAATCATCTCTTCGAATAATTGATCATCCTTAGTGGTTGGCATGGTTTCTTGTTTGATTTCTTCCTTACTCATTCATTTCTCCTCCTGAATCTGTTTCTTGCTCATCTTGAATTAACTGATCGAGTAAATCATCGACGGATTGATCAAGGTTCTCTTGATGTTGGCGCCGTTCGATATTCCGGTGGGCGAGTTTAATTTCATCATTCAATTCATTAAAGGTATCTTGATGGAATAGAATATATTCATCAGTGATTTGCTGGCAGACTTGGTCGATTGTTAAGGCTGTCTTATCCAGAATTTGATAAGTTTGTTTATTTTTGGCGATATGTTGGTTAATTTCATTGTATTTAGCAATCAAATCCTGCAGAGAAGGCAAGAATTTGTAGAGAAATTGACTGGCATCGCTTAACCGCTTAGGCTGATTGACAATATCTTTAAAGAAAGACTGGCTGACTCGAATGGTATTATGTCGGGTTTCAATGGCTCGTAATTTAGCGGTTTGGGGAAATTCTTGAGTGATTGATTGAATTTGACTTTTGGCTTGAGCCATTTGCTCACGGAAATATTCAATTTCTTGGTTATCCAGACCTTGGGCTAGGTAATGTTCTTTCATATCTTTTGAAGTTTTGTGAATTTTCTGCTGATGTTTGCTAAAGAGTCCAGATTTATTCGCTGTATGACGTCTTTTTTTGGCCAAGAGATAGACTATTTTGCTTCCCACGAAGAGACAAAGGGCACAGATTAAACCAATGGCCAAAGCTATCAACGTCGAGCTAATAATCAAGATAAAATAGGGTTCTTCATAAAAATCATAATAATAATGATCTTGGGCGATGAAACTCATCATGAATGTCATCATCAGAATACTTATCCCATAATTTAACAGGGTAAACATCGTTTGTTTCTTCTGAGCGAAAAGGCCAAAGACAAAAGTGAGACCACCGGTGGCTAAAAATAAGCCAATGATGTTAGCCGTTAGATATCTGATTAAAGGAAAAACCCAAAAACCAATAAAGGAAAAGAAAATCGTTGAAATAAAACTTAATGCTAATATAATCAGACTAGGTTTCAAAAAGAAATGTCTGAAAAGTCCTTTGAAATCGATGGCACCCGATTGCGTCCATTGTATATAAATTCGATTCAAAAAAAGACAAGCTATAATAAGTAAGGGAAGTTGGTTGATTAAGAAAATCATGGCTATCCTCCTTGGACTGAAAAAAGTCTAATAATATTCTATGTATTTCCTTAGCTTCATAGTATCATGAATATGTGGAAATTAATCAGACCCAAGACCTATGTTCTCTAAAGATAAGGAAAAAACAATTTATGATAGCGGAAAGGAGTCCTTTGATGAAAACCAATCCAGCCTATATTAAATTCTTACAAGATCCGCGCTTAAGAAGTCAGCGAACGATCTATGATGGTAAAATATTTCAAGTTCATGCCAACCAAATTGAAATCGAACCTGGTGTGGAGGTTCAACGTGATCTGATTCATCATTTGCCAGCAGTTGCTATTTTAGCCACAACGGCTGAGAACCAAGTCATTCTGGTTAAACAGTATCGGCCGGCTACTGCCGGGAAATTATTAGAAATCCCAGCGGGTCTCCTAGACATTGTAAACGGACAGTTGGAAGAACCCCTGCAAGCAGCCAAGCGTGAACTTGAAGAAGAAACAAATTATCGAAGTGAAGATTGGCAAACTTTAGGTTCTTTTTGGGTGTCACCCGGATTTACTGATGAAGTGATTCATTTATTTTGGGCCAAGCAGGCTTATCTGGTAGATTCAGAATTAGAGCAAGATGACTATGAGAATGTGACTACCTCTTTGTCTACTCAAGAAGCGGTGTCATCTTGGTTACGTCAACAAGAAGCGGTCGATTTGAAGACACGCTATGCGCTTGAAATTTGGTTAAAGCAAGGAGAAGATCATGAAACTCTTTAAACGATTAAGAAATAAGACAGCTAGAGAGGAAGAGCGTCAGTCTAATTTTTCTGACCTGAATCCAAATTCCTTGGAGAGGGATCCTTATTCTGCCCAGGATAATCAATTAGATGAGGATTACTATGAATGGATTCAAGATGATATGGCCGAGGGTCAAGAAAAGTATCAGGATTTCGGTCGCCAAGAGTTAATATCTTCAAGACAAGATTGGCCGGATGAAGTACACCAATGGGATGATGCAGACTTAGACCAAGCTAAATGGAATTCAGAAGGCCAGACAATTCAAGAATCCGAAGCTTATGATGCCTATAATGAAACGAATCAAGAACTCTGGCCAGAGGGCAGTGCAGGTCCATCTCGTCTTGATAAATATGATTCTCAGCAGATGGGGCACCGGGCTAAGTATTCAGCTAAGATTGACCGCTTTCTAAATAACGGAATTATCATCGTCGGCATATTGTTGCTAGCAGTTCTGTTAATAGCATTTCTAGTCTAAAAGGAGGAAAAGATGAAGTACGGAATTATCGGCGCCATGGAAGAAGAAATTTCATTGCTGAAAGAACGCTTAAGTAAAATAGAAATGATTCAGGTGGCCAATTTTGAAATTGTGACAGGTTACCTCGGCAAACATCAAATTTATTTAATGAAGTCAGGCATTGGTAAAGTCAATGCTACTATTTCGACAACTTTGCTTATTCAGCATTGTCAGCCTGATGTCATTATCAACACCGGCTCAGCAGGGGCTCTGGACCCTGGTTTGAAGGTGGGCGATATTGTGATTGGCCAGGCCTTTCGTTATCACGATGTCGATGTGACTAGCTTTGGCTATCAGCTAGGTCAGATGGCTGGTATGCCAGCGGAATATTTCCCTGATAGTGTCTGGGTTCGGTCCGCTCAAACTCAAGCCCGTCTGTTAAATAAAGAACCGGTCATCTGTACGATTGTATCGGGCGACCAATTTATTGGCAATCAAGCTGGACGTGAGAAAATCCGCCAGAATTTTCCCCGGGCGCGGGCTTGTGAGATGGAATCCACAGCCATTGCCCAAACTTGTAGTATTTTCAACGTACCTTTTGTCATTATTCGGGCAATTTCAGACCAAGCTGATGGATCGGCTTCAATCGATTTCGATCAATTCATTATCGAAGCCGGACGCACTGCAGCCAGTTTGGTCGAAGCCATGATTATGGCAAGTTAATGATTGATGTGTTTGAAAGTTGACTTTAACTGAATAAATTTAATTTAGTCCTTGCGTCTGGTCCGAGCTTATGTTATATTATCCTTTGTGTAAAATAATGCAGCGTAAAAAAAGAAAGCGCGTCAACAGTTGACAACCAAAAGGGATATCAGTAACTGCGGCTGCAAGGGTGAAAGTATCGTGGCAACTGCACGCATTCGGTTTTTTATCAATTATTTTACTCCAAATCAAATCATGGAGGAATAATATTATGTCAAGATATACTGGACCATCATGGAAAAGATCTCGTCGATTAGGTATTTCATTAACTGAATCTGGAAAGGAATTGGCTAAACGTCCTTTCCCACCAGGACAACATGGTAATGCACGCCACAAATTATCGGAATATGGTATGCAATTGCAAGAAAAACAAAAATTACGTTTTATGTATGGATTAAATGAACGTCAATTTGCTACTTTATTCAAGAAAGCTGGCAAAATGGAAGGTAAGCACGGTGAAAACTTCATGCGCCTTCTAGAGACTCGTTTAGATAACTTAGTGTTCCGCTTAGGTTTTGCCGCTACTCGCCGTCAAGCCCGTCAAATGGTTAACCACGGTCATATTTTAGTGGATGGCAAACGAGTTGATATCCCATCATACTTGGTTCAACCGGAACAAGTCATCTCAATTCGTGAAAAATCACAAGATTTAGCAATGATTAAAGAAAATCTTGAGAACTTGGTATCTCGTTTAGACTTCGTATCATATGATGAAGCGAGCAAATCTGGTAAGATGACTCGTTTACCAGAACGAAGCGAACTTAATGCCGAAGTTGATGAAGCCCTTGTCGTAGAATACTACAACAAATTAGGTTAATCATAAAGTATCTTAGGCAGGTAGGAATCGTTGATTCTTACCTGTTTTCTTTTTTGAATGGCTATGTTTTGTCGAAATAAGTTGACAGAGGCATTTTTGCCTTTAAATAAGGGTAATTGAATGATATAATTTAGGATGATAATCCATACTCATAAACCACATGGGATAGGCAATTGATAGTAGAGGAGCGGAAACATGTCACTAACATTTACCGATATATTATTTATCTTAGTGATTTTATTCGTTGTAGTTCTCGGCATTATATATTATTTAAAAACACAACGGAACAAAGAAATTACTGAATTAGAAGAACGTAAAGAAGCCATGATGAGTGTCTCTGTGGCAGATCAGCTTTTCACCCTCAAGAATATGGATCTTGCTGGTCAAACCAAACGTAAGTATGAAAGTTTGGTGGCTTCTTGGCAAACGATGACTAATTTCAAATTTACTGAGATTGAAGCTGCCTTGGTAGGCGCAGAGCAATATACCGAGCAGATGAATCTTGGTCGAGCTAAGAGAGCCCTAGATGAGGCTCGCGAAATGCTCGATGAAACAGAAAGCGCGGTCTACGAGCTTCATGAAGAGCTGACTGCCTTACTCGAACTACCAGAAACCAACCATGAACGTCATGAAGGTTTCTTAGATCGATACAATAAAGCACGTAAGAATGTGATGAACCATAGTTTTGATTATGGACCAGCTATTGAAACATTGGAGAAAAACTTACAATATATGGAACTCAACTTCACTCGTTATAATGAAGTGACCACGGAAGGGGACCATATCGAAGCCGAAGCCATGTTGGATCAAATTGAAACAGAAATTTCGACTTTAGAAGACATTTTGGAAAAAATACCGAAAATGTACGAAAAGATTAAAGATGATTACGAAGATGCCTTAGATGATTTAAAAGATGGCTATCAACAAATGCTAGACCAACATTTCAACTTTGAGAATCATCATGTCATCGAAGATATTGACGAAATTCGTGAGAAATTAAATGAAGCCAAATCAGAAATAAAGAATGCCGATTTAGCCGATGCCCAAATCCTGATGGATAAATCTCAACGTGAAATCAATGCTTTGTATGAATACTTAGAGTCAGAAATTCAGGCCAAGGACTATGTGAATAAACATTTGAACCAACTTAAAGCACAGATTGAAGCTGTGATGGAACACAATCGTTATGCAGGCATCGAGGTGGATCGTATCGCTCAATCTTACTTATTACATGAGAATGAAGTGGATCAAATCAATGAACTCACCGATCAAATTTCTGCCGAGCATCGCAAGTATATAGACCTAGATAATTCACTGGTTGAAAGAGATGCCGTTTATTCCAATGTCGCTGAAATGATCCGCAAAATTGGTCAAAGACTTAGCGACATTGATGAAAAACAACAAGCCATTATCGCCCGTCTAGGAGAATTAAATAAACGCGAGAAAGAAGCTAAATCTAATCTCGATTTATATGAGCTGGATATGCGTAATATGAAGCGCCGACTTGAAAAGCAACACCTGCCTGGTTTACCAGAATCGTACTATAGTAAATTCTATAATGTGACAGACCAAATTGAATTTCTCTCTCAGCAGTTGAATCGGGTTCGAATTGATATGAATGAGATTGAACAGATTGCTGACAAATTAGAGAACGATCTGAGCGAGTTGGAAGAAACGACTGAGCAAATTGTCGATGCTTCTGCTCTTACGGAATACATGATTCAACATTCCAATCGTTTCCGCTATGATGTGCCGGAAATGGATCGGGCCATTCGTGATGCTGAACATTATTTCTATGATGAATTTAGATATCCAGAAGCTTTAAATGTAATTGAGAAAGTTCTTCGGCGGGTGGATCCAGATGGACCAACTCAAGTCCGTCGCATGTATCACCAAGAGAAACAAAGCCGTCTGTAGATTTAACCGAAAAACGGATCGTAGGTCATCGACTTATGATTCGTTTTATTCTTTTTGATTGTTAATTTGATAAGGGGGAACTCTATGTATTATTTTGATAATAGCGCCACCACCCAACCCTTAGAGGAAGTCTTGACGACTTATCAAAAGGTGGCTGAAAGATATTTCGCCAATCCTTCCAGTGCCCATCGTTTAGGTGAAGAGGCCAAGGCTTTATTAAATCAAGCCCGGCAACAAATTGCGGATATTTTGGCTTTTAAGGAAGATGAGATTTACTTCACTGCTTCGGGAAGTGAGGCCAATAATTGGTTCTTAAGAGCGGTAGTGCCGGCTTTGAAAGAGCGCCGTTCGAAGAATCAAGCCAAAGTCTTAATATCGGCGATAGAACACCCTTCGATGTTGAGACAACTGGATATCTTATCGAATTTTGCTTGTCAATTCGAACTCATTCCAGTCGATGACCAAGGCCAAATTGACTTAATCGCTTTGGAAGAGGCTTTGAAAGACGAGCATGTACTAGCGGTGTCGACAATGGCAGTCAATAATGAAGTAGGTAGTCGACAGCCTTTAACCAAGATTGGTCAAATATTGAATAAATATCCACAAATCATCTGGCATGTTGATGCAGTTCAAGCCGTAACAGCTTGCCTGAATGATTTACACCATCCAAGAATTGATTGCTTGTCTTTATCCAGTCATAAATTCTATGCTGTTCGTGGGGTAGGTATCTTTGCTAAGAGACAACGGGTGGCCTCTCAACCGATGATTTATGGAGGTGGCCAAGAAAGATCACTGCGTTCTGGTACCGAGAATTTAGCGGGGATTGTAGCTACGGCTAAAGCTTTGCGCTTGGCGGCAGAACGGCAACATCAAACGCAAGCAAAGTTGAGCAACTTTCGCCAACAAATAATTGAACAATTCGAAACGTGTGGCTGGCACGTTTTTGCTAAAGAGCAAGCTAGTCCGCATATCATCTGTGCGGCTCTGCCACCGATTCCTGGTGAAGTGCTTCTCCATGCCTTTGAACAGGCTGATATATTTATTTCAACAACCAGTGCCTGTTCCAGTCGCCAACACCGAGCCCACGCCAGTTTAACGGCAATGGGAGTACCGGCTGAGATTTCGAATTCCGCTGTTCGACTGAGTATGTCACAATATACCACTGAAGACGAACTGAACTATGTACTTGGCCAAATACCTAAGATTAGTCAAGCATTCCAAGCCTAGAAAGGATGTCCTATGAAACGTATTGTTGTTCACTATGGAGAGCTCTCAACAAAGGGACGAAATCGCAAGTTGTTCCAACAGAGACTGGCCGACCATATTCGCTATCAGACCAAAGACTTAATAGGCCCGATCAAAATCAAACCTTGGTATGACTTTATGCATATCGAGTGGGAAGAAGAAAGCTATCAAACCATGATTGAAATATTGAAGAAGATTCCTGGCATTACTCGCTTTGAACCCTCATATCAGGTTGCCAAAGATATAGAAGCAATTAAAGACCAAGCTCGCCAGCTTTTCCAAGCCTTGAATCTCAAAGAGGGGGATTCTTTTAAAGTAGTGGCCAAGCGATCTGATAAGACCTTTGCTTATGATAGCTATGATATTCAGCGGATTGTTGGTGGAGATTTAGATGATCATTTTGCAGAACTCAATGTTTCTTTGAATCATCCCGACTATGTTTTGACGGTCTCCATTCATCAGGGCGATTATGCCTATTTAAGTCTAGATTCTTATCAAGGGATGCAAGGATTGCCTTATGGATCTAGTGGCAAAGGAATGTTGATGTTATCAGGCGGTTTTGACTCGCCGATTGCGGGCTACTTGATGATCCGACGGGGGATGGAACTTGAGATGGTTCATTTCTCCAGTCCACCTTATACCAGTCCCCAAGCTTTAGAGAAAGCTAAGAAATTAACGGCCCAGTTAAGTAAATATGCCATGCCGATTACTTTCCATGCGGTTCCTTTTGCTCGGATTCAAGAGGCTATCCGTGATCAGGTCCATGAGAATGAATCCATGACGGTCATGCGACGGATCATGTTGAGAATTACTGAAGCATTGATGCATCAACAAAAAGGTCAGGCCATCATTAATGGGGAGTCCTTAGGTCAAGTGGCTTCGCAAACCTTAACCAGTATGCAGGTGATTAATGAAGTGACTTCCACACCGATCTTAAGACCGCTGATTGCAACCGATAAGAATGATATCATTAAATTAGCCGAAGAAATCGGCACTTATGACTTGTCCAATCAACCTTACGAGGATTGTTGTACAGTCTTTGCGCCTCGTTCTCCTCATACCAAGCCCAAATTAGCAGTCATCGAAGACCAAGAAGCTAAGTTAGATTTGGAATCTTTAATTGAAGAGGCTTTGGCCAATGTCCAAACCACAGTGATTGATCCAGCATACCTCTTAAAAGAACAGCAAGAATTTTCTGACCTGCTTTAATATAATTAAAATCAGATATATTGCAAAACGACTTAGATTATCTGATAATTAAGTTATGAAGAAGGAAAGGATGATTTGAATGCAAGTAACTTTTAAAGGGAAACCCATTGAAATTCAAGGAAATCCAGTTCAAGTAGGAGAACAAATTCCAGACGTACAAATGAAGAATGGACAAGGCGAATTAGTTAGCCTACATGATTTGCTAAAAGGTAAAGTCACTGTATTAAGTGTCGTTCCAGATGTATTAACTCGTACCTGCGAATTGCAGACGAAACATTTTCAAGATGCGACGAAAGATAAAGGGTATCAATTTATCACAGCCAGTCGAAATTCGGTTGATGAATTTAACCAATGGAATCGCGATAATCAATTGAATGTGGCTAGTTTATCTGATACCAATCAAGAATTCGGTCAAGCCATGGGGATTGAAATTGATTTAGGTGGCAAAACTGTCTTAACGCGATCAGTCTTTGTCGTCGACCCTGAATTACATATTGTTTATGCTCAATATGTCCCTGAAATTGCGGAAGAACCCGACTATGAACCGGTCCTTACGGTGGCCGACCAAATTAAAGAATAATTACTCAAGCTGGCTTAAAAAGGCCAGCTTTTTTGGTGTCTTGATTCATTTACCCAAATTGTTAGCAGATTCAGCCACCTTGACTTATAATTAAACTAAGTCATATTAGGAGGTAATTTATGGAGATTCAGCAGAAGATTAAAGCATTGAGCCAGGATTTTGAAAGTTTCTATCTGTATGATGAAGCAGGAATTATTCAGGCTGCCAATCAGTTACAGGTCACTTTCCCTGAAATTTCTTTCTTATATTCAATGAAATGTAACGCCAATATGGATGTCAATCAGAGTATTTTCCGGCAGGGATATGGGGCGGATGCGGCCAGTTTACAAGAAGTATATCGGGCACAACGATTAGGGTTAAAGCCCGATCAGATTTATTATTCAGCTCCGGGTAAATCTGATAATGAAATTATCGCTGCTCTGGATAAGTCGATGATTATTGCCGATAGTTTGGCTGAGGTTCGTCGGATTGAGCAGATTGCTCAAGACCTAGAACAAGCAGTGAAGATTGGCGTGCGGATTAACCCGGCCATCTCATTTGAGGGTGGGCCTGGCACAGCATCGAAATTTGGGATCGATGAAGATCAATTTATTGATTTTGCCCAGAAAGAAAGATTAAATCACGTAGAGATTGTCGGTCTGCATATCCATTTGCGTAGTCAAGAACTGCAAGCTGAAGTGCTATTAACTTATTATCAGAATTTATTTAGATTAGCTCGGCGCATTCAAGAACACACGGGCATGGATTTGACCTATTTAAATATGGGATCTGGCATCGGTATTCCTTATAGTAGTCAAGATTCAAGACTTGATTTAGATCAATTAAAACAAGGACTTCAGCCAGCCATGAAGGACTTTAAAGAGGACTTTCCTGATGTCAACCTAATTATCGAAGTGGGACGTTATCTAGTAGGGAACCATGGTTATTATGCCAGTCGGGTGATGGATCGTAAGTTATCTCAGGGTCAGACCTTCCTGATTTTAAAGAATACGTTGAATGGTTTCATTCGGCCTTCACTAGCCCAGCTTGTCGCTAAATACAGCCAAGATGAACAACCGATGGCCAGTGAACCCCTATTTACCAAAATCGATGCCTTTGATTTTATTCCTTTAGGCGATTCAAAAACCAAAGAACGAGTTAATCTGGTCGGTAATTTGTGCACCGGAACCGATCTGATTGTCGAGCAGATTGAGCTAGAACGTTTGGAAATCGGTGATGTATTAATGATTACCAATGCTGGAGCCTATGCTCAAGTGCTATCCCCTCATCAATTTTCATCACAAGAGCGTCCGGTCGAAATTCTGCTGCGCGAGAATGGCAATATTGTTATTAATTAGAGTGAATTACGTCTGATGGATTCAAAGCCTTAATCTAGATTGAAAGGAGGGTGGGAGAATGATGAAAAAACATAAATTTTTAAAGGGTCTAGGGCTTATTATGGTCATGGTGGCCGTATTTATCTCAGCCAATACAAAAGTTTCAGGTCAAACTATATCTGCAGACTCACTAGAACAACCGCTGACCTTTATCAGTCACGTAGTGACTCGGCCCAGTGAAATCTATCTAGATCCTCAAGCGAATGAAATTATCTTTCGGAGCCAAGATGATGAAATTAGCCAAAGATTAGTAAGTATCCAGGCACAAAATGAACAAGAAATTAAATTAAAATCAGCTTATTGTTCGCGGGTTAAAGTGATTAAGGTAAGTCAACAAATCGAATGGAATCCAACTGAAGATAGTAACTTCCCTGAAGCCCAGGCCTTTCTCTTTAAGTCACGTGAAGATCGTCTTTCCATCGCTATCCGCTTAGATCCTGAAACGGACATCTACACCGAATATATATTAAAATAATTAATCAAAGCCAATCCGAACCAGCACTAAAGTCTAATCGGATTGGCTATCATTTTGTCTGATTATTCTTCATAAGAAGGGGGTTGGTTTTTAAAGTCCTTGGGGATTTCAAAATTAAGATCTTGATTGTGCTTTATTTGATCAAAAGAGACAGACAATTCTTCTTGGTCCGATGTGTTCTCAAGTGTATTTTGACCATGTATGGTGATGGAATTAAAGCTATGAGTTTCCTTGTCAACTAGGAAATGGATCTGAATATTGGCTTCATTGATCAGACGAGCATAATCTTCGACTTCATCCTTAGATAATAGTAGATCCTCTGGATCCATTCCTTGAGATGTAGCTTCTTTGTATAAGGCTTGATAGATGGCCCACCATTGATCTGGTGTATAGTTAAGCTTCCATAAAATCTGATAATCTTGGTCTGTCTGACTCATGGTGAAATTCTTAATCAGTTCGGGATCTCTCGCTAAAGCGACCATCCGTTGACCTTGCTGGGCAATATAGGGAAACCATTCTTCTTCCAACATCTGAACAATGTCCGTGAACTCGATATCTTGGCCGATATAGGATTCAATCCAAGGATCAGCGTTTACTTCGGGATCTAAATAAGTGTAGCGTAAACCGAATTTATTTTGAATGAAAAACGCTTCTGCAAAAGCATTCTCCTCGATTCCTAAATCTTTGATGGGTGAGATCTTTAATTTGGCTTTGAGGGCAAAATCGGGTTGTACTTGCAATTCCAAAGGAAGTTGAGCTTCGAAACTTTCCTCGAGATTCTCGGTACCTTCTTTAGTGAAAGACAAGTTCATTTGAAATTGAATATTTTCTAAATCTTGATAACTTTCTAGCGTCTTTTCCAGAATATCGGCTAAATCGGGGTCACTTTCTTGAGCTTGGACTGAGGGAATCATTATAAAGATAAGTAGCAAGCATAGGAAATACTTTCTAAGCTGATCAATCATAGCCTTCCTCCCAAATATTTTTATTTTCTTAATCATAAGCGAAAGGGCTAAGATGAGCAATGAATATGATTGGTATTGTTAAGTTGAGTCTTGCTTTTAGAAATTTAGCGATATAAGCTATAAGTAAGAAAAATCAGAGAAATTTGTAAACCAAGATGAGGAGTAAAACATGAATAAACTTTCCTATCAAACTTTAACAGCTGATCAACCTTATCAGCTCGTTGATATACGTCAAGCCAGTCAATTTCGTCAAGCCTTTGTTCCAGGTTCCATCAATTTGACCCTGAATAATTTTAGTAATTATGCTGAAGGGGTTCTAAATAGAGATGAGGCGATTATTTGGATCATTGACCAAACAGATTCCAGTTTAATCCAAACCATTGAAGATATTTCTGAAGGTTATTCATCCATAGGTTTTATTGAGTTTGCTGCTTTCCCGTCTGACATGCTCCAGAGCGTAGCTTCCATCCCTGCCGAAGATTTCTTAGCAATCAATCACACCGCTTATCAATTAATCGATGTCCGTCAACAGGCTGAAATAACTCGGCCAGCGCCAAAGAAAAATTTACTTTCGATTCCACTAGCCCAGCTAAAATCACAAATTAATCAATTAAATCATGAAGATAAGCAATATTTGCTCTGTGGTTCAGGAAACCGAGCGACTACAGCGGCCTCTTTATTAGCGCGGGCAGGAATGCAACCGGTTGTGATCGAAGGCGGAATGAAAGCAGTACAAGCCTGTCAAAGTATCCAAGCCACCATCAGCGAAGATTAAGCTATCTTCTTTAAAGTTATCCAGCTTTTAGAATCGGTGGCTAGAATCTTAAAGCCAAACTGCTTGGCGATATAGGTAAATGTAGGTAGAGCATAGAAGATGACATGACTGGGGTCATGCATATACCACCATTGTTCAAAATCCTTTCGTTCTTGAGGGGCAAAGTGAGTACACAGGCATAATATCCCCTTGGGGCTTAGAAGTCGGTGGAGCTGTCTAAATTCAGAAGCGGGCAGGTGAAAATGCTCTGCAACTTCAATGCAGCTAATCAGTTGATAAGCTTGATCCTTGAGTAAGCTAGTATCCGTAGCAAAATAAGGATCAAAATTAACCACCTTTTGCTGATAGTATTTATCCATCACTTGAGCTAATACTGGCTGGGGCCCCGATCCATAATCTAGTCCGAGGCTATCTCGACCTAGAGAAAAGAAGGGCGAGATGGCCTGATCGATGATACTGACGAAATATTGCTGATAGCCTGGATTGTCGAGCGCGTTTTGATGGAGTAGGTAACGATGACGTTCAGCTTGTTGGCTAAGAAATTCCTTTGGATCACGACAAATAGCCCGACAATGCGGGCAGGACCAGAAATGACCAAAAGGGTTCTGGTTAAATAATTGACAGGCATGCTGGCAGAGTAAACATTTCAATTTAGATTTCTCCTCGAAGGGTCAGCGGGGGCATGACTTCCTTATGGATGTCTTGCATTTTACGTTCAATTTGATTTAATTGCTCAGAGCAATCTAGGAGTTTACTCAGGTTATCATCTGAAAGGGTATGTTTATGCTTCGCTTTGTATTTTAATTCATGTTCAAGACTGGCCCACATATCCATGGCGACGGTTCGGAATTGGATTTCTACGGGAACTTGTAAGGCGCCACGGGAAAGATAGACTGGAATAGTAACAATCACATGGAGACTGCGATAGCCAGAGGCTTTGGGCTCTTTGATATAATCTTCACGCTGGATAATCTGCACATCGTTCTGGCTTAGTAGTAATCGCTCCATGGTATATAAATCTTCCAAATAATTACAGATGACCCGAACACCCGCAATATCATGAATATGATTCTGAGCGTCCTGCAAAGTAATAGGAAGGTTTAAACGATCCATCTTTTCAATCAGACTGTCTAAAGATTTTAAACGCTTCTCAATATGATGAATGGGATTATGTTCATAGGTAACCTTGAACTCTTGATCCAAGTTGAGAAATTTGGTATGAATCTCATTAAGCGCGGCTGAATAAATTTGGCGGAATTGTGCGAGATCGCGAATGTTTTCGGCAAATTTTTTAGCGGCAATCTGAGTTTCTTCGGCTTGACTTGTCATAATGACCTCCATTTATCTATTCTAAGTTATTATACTAGACCCATGTCCGATAAAAAAGTGCAAACGGTTTAATTTTGATATAATGTCATTAAGGAGATGATTGAATGTCGGAGCAAATTGAGGCCTTAACCGATGCCTTGAAGCAAAGTCAACGGATTGTTTTTTTCGGCGGCGCCGGTGTTTCTACGGAAAGTGGCATTCCCGATTTTCGTTCGGCGGATGGTATCTTTATGCAAGAAACGGGAAACCAGTATCGTCCAGAACAAATTATTTCGCATAGTTTCTTTAAGCGCTTTCCAGCAGTTTATTTTGATTTTCATTTTGATAAATTGGTCTATCCTTTAGCTCAACCTAATCTGGCCCACACTTTTCTAGTAGAATTAGAAAAAATGGGCAAGGATGTCAGTGTCGTTACTCAGAATATTGACGGCTTACATCAACTGGCTGGCTCTAGTAAGGTCTATGAACTTCACGGAAGTGTCTATGACAATTATTGTTTAACTTGTGGTAGACATTATTTAGTCGATCAACTGCAAAGAGATGAAGCGGGGATACCACGTTGTCCCGAAGATGGCGGTATTGTTCGGCCCAATATTGTAATGTATGAAGAGCCTTTAGACCAGCAGACCATTATGCAAGCGATTGATGCGATTCGTTCAGCTGATCTGTTAATTGTAGCTGGGACGTCTTTAGTAGTGTATCCGGCAGCGAGTTTTATTAATTACTTTCAAGGAGATCAGATGGTGATTATTAATAAATCGCCTCTACAAGTCACTTATCCTGGTGCTTTAGTCTTTGAAGATAGTATTTCCCATGTTTTTAGTCAGGTGGAATTATGATTCCCGACTGGTTCAATCGGGACACACCAACGACTGAACTGGCCCAGAACTTGATAGGCTGTCTGCTGGTTCATGAGTCAGACGAAGGAAGGTGTTCGGGTTGGATTGTGGAAACTGAAGCCTATCTAGGCTTTGAGGATCAAGCCAGTCATAGTTATCAAAGAAAGCAAACTCCGCGACTGTCAGCCCTCTATCAAGGTTTGGGTGTCTTTTATTTGTATCAAATGCGGGGGCATATTCTAATCAATGTGGTGTCTGGCTATCCGGGACAAGGAACTGGCGTTATGATTCGGGCACTTGAACCCTATCAAGGTCGGGATTTAATGGCTCAACGACGAGGAAAGTCGGGAATATTGATAAGCAATGGGCCAGCAAAATTAAGTCAAGCCTTAGGGATTAATATGTCCTATTATGGTCAGTCGGTTCAAGGTCCGGGTTTACGCATCGATTTCTCACAACGATTATCTTATGCCAAGCTGGGAGTTGGCCCTCGCATAGGCATCCCTAACAAAGGGGAGTGGACTCACAAACCCTTGCGTTATTATATAGAAGGTCATCCTTATTTAAGTAAATGATGACCTAGAAAGAAAATTCTGTCGATCAGATTTATAAAATTTACAGAGGATTGCTGGGACAACTTGCTATCCCGGCTTTTATTTGATAGAATTTTGTCGAATATGAAGCGATGAAAAGAGAAGTAGCTAGAACTCTAAGAGAGAAGGTCATTGGCTGAAAGCCTTCAACTCTAGCGAAAGTAGCTTGGAGCTTGATCAGTGAAAGCAGAGTAGTTGATCACGGAGAAGTTCGTTAAGACTTAGAGAGTGAATAGTTTATACTATTTAATTTAGGTGGTACCACGGAAAATTTCGTCCTAAGCAATTGCTTAGGATTTTTTATTTAGAAAGGAATTGGTCATTATGAAAGAAATGTCAACAAAATATGAGCCCCAGTTGGTTGAAAAAGGTAGGTATCAGACATGGTTGGACCAAGGTGTCTTTAAGCCGAGTCAAGATCCAGATGCTGAACCTTATTCAATTGTTATTCCACCTCCAAATGTAACCGGGAAATTACATCTAGGTCATGCTTGGGACGTGACTCTGCAAGATATGATCATCCGTCAGAAACGCATGCAAGGCTATGATACCTTGTGGTTGCCTGGGATGGATCATGCGGGTATTGCCACCCAAGCTAAGGTTGAAGAGAAATTACGGGTGGAAGAAGGAATCAGCCGTCACGAATTAGGACGTGAAGCCTTTCTGTATCAAGTTTGGCAATGGAAAGAAGACTATGCTCAGACTATTCGTCAACAATGGGCCAAGATGGGAATTTCAGTTGATTATGATCGGGAACGATTTACCCTCGATGAAGGCTTAAACAAAGCGGTTAACAAGGTCTTTGTTGACCTCTATGAGAAAGGTCTCATCTATCGGGGGGAATACATTATCAATTGGGATCCTGTTGCTCAGACCGCCCTTTCTGATATCGAGGTCATCCATAAAGACGATCCAGGAGCCTTCTATCATATCGCTTACCCAGTAGTGGGCTCCGATGAGCGGGTAGAGATCGCGACGACCCGTCCTGAAACCATGTTAGGCGATACAGCAATTGCAGTTCATCCAAGTGATGTTCGTTACCAACATTTAATTGGAAAGAAAGTAATTCTTCCTTTAGTTAATCGTGAAATTCCAGTGATTGCGGATCCATATGTTGATATGGAATTTGGAACGGGTGTGGTTAAGATCACCCCGGCCCATGATCCAAATGACTTTGAAGTGGGGAACCGTCACAATCTTCCCCGGATTAATGTGATGGATAAGTCAGCAACCATTAATGAAAATGGGGGTAAATATGCTGGTTTAGATCGTTTCCAAGCTCGTAAGGCAATCGTTAAAGATTTACAAGCAGCTGGATACCTGATAAAAATCGAAGAGATGGTTCACTCCGTGGGGCACTCTGAACGGTCTGATGCTGTCGTTGAACCTTATCTTTCCACCCAATGGTTTGTAAAGATGGGACCATTGGCGAAAGCAGCCATTGAAAATCAAGCGACCGACAAGGCCGTGAAATTCTACCCAGCTCGCTTTAATCAAACTTTCTTAACTTGGATGGAGAATATCCACGATTGGGTGATCTCGCGCCAACTTTGGTGGGGACATCAGATTCCGGCTTGGTATCATAAAGAGAGCGGTCAAGTCTATGTGGGTCTAGAAGCTCCGGCTGATGAAGAGAATTGGCAACGAGATCCCGATGTCTTAGATACTTGGTTTTCATCTGCTTTATGGCCTTTTACCACGATGGGCTGGCCAGAGAAGACGGAAGACTACCAACGTTATTTCCCGACCAATGCCTTAGTGACTGGCTACGATATCTTAACGTTCTGGGTATCACGGATGATCTTTCAGTCATTAGAGTTTACCGGTGAAAGACCTTTTGAGAATGTCTTACTTCATGGTTTGATTCGCGCTGAAGATGGGCGGAAGATGTCCAAATCTCTAGGTAATGGCATCGATCCAATGGATGTTATCGACCAATATGGAGTTGATGCTTTGCGTTGGTTCTTAGCTAATGGCTCAACCCCAGGCCAAGATGTTCGCTACTCCGAAGAGAAAATGGCTGCCGCTTGGAACTTTATTAATAAGATCTGGAATGCCAGTCGCTATGTGTTAATGAATGTGGATGGCATGACCCTGGATCAAATAAATATTGGTTCAGATCTGACCTTAGCTGACCAGTGGATTCTATCACGCTTACAAGAGACCATCGATCAAGTGACGCGTCTCTTCAATCAATTTGAATTTGGTGAAGCAGGTCGAATTCTCTATCACTTTATCTGGAATGATTATTGTGACTGGTATATTGAAATGACTAAGGAAAGCTTACAACAAGATAAAGACAATCAAAGTACTCAGTCAATCTTGGTCTATGTCTTGGATCAGTTCCTACGTTTATTGCATCCGGTGATGCCATTTGTCAGCGAAGAAATCTGGCAACAAATCGCTGAAGAAGGTCAATCGATTGTGGTGGCAGAATACCCAACGGTTAATGATAACTATCGCAATCCTCAAGCGGAAGCCGCCATGGAAGTCTTAATCGATGTGATTAAAGCTGTTCGGACTATCCGTAATGAAATGAACACGGGAATGGCCAAGGCGGTCGATCTCTACTTAGAAGTGACGAATCCACAGATTGAAACCATGCTCAAAGAAAATGCAGCTTATTTGGAACGCTTCTGTCATCCAGGTAGCTTGCAGATAGGTCAAAACCTAGAAACACCAGAACAAGTCGTGACCCAAACGACGCCTCATGTTAAAGTGATGATGCCTCTGTTGGGCTTAATTAAAGTAGAAGATGAAATTAAACGTTTAGAGAATGAAGCAGATAAGTTGGCTCAAGAAGTCCAACGTGTAGAAAAGAAATTAAGCAATCATAATTTTGTTAGCAAAGCCCCCGCAGACATTGTCAACCAAGAAAAAGAAAAAGGCGCCAGCTACCAGAAACAATTGCAGACTGTTCGTAATCAAATTGAACAATTAAAACAATTATAGAATAACTTTACAATGTCGGCTCAATTCTGAGAACCGTTTTGTAATAAAGGAGTCCTTCGATGAAATTTCAAACGATTGAACAGGCTTTAGCCTGGATGAATGATCAACATAAATCGGCTGAAGCAATCTCGGTAGAGAAAGTTGGCCATGCCCTCAACTACCTAGGAAACCCCCATCAAGGGTTACCCGTTATCCATATCACAGGAACCAATGGTAAAGGATCGACCACTGCCTTCTTAAGAGATTTATTACAAAGTCAGGGGTTGAAAGTGGCCACTTATACTTCGCCTCATATCATGAAATTTAATGAACGCATCTCTTATAACGGACAGAATATTTCAGATGAAGAATTAGTTGAGGTCCTAAATAAAATGGTCGAAGTCAATGAATATATGGCCAGTACTCCTTTTGGTCGATTAGTGTTCTTTGAATTGTATACGGTGATGGCAGCCTATTACTTTGCCAAGAAACAGCCAGATGTTTGTCTGATTGAAGTGGGAATTGGTGGTTATACAGATGCAACCATTCATTTTGACGGCCAGCTAGCGGTAATCACGACCATTGGCTTAGATCATGCTGATAAATTCGGAGATAAGATTGAGAATGTCGCTTATGAGAAAGCTGGCATTATTAAAGACCATGCTCAAGTAGTAACGGGGCGAATTGCACCAGACTTGTTGCAAATTATTAAGCAAAAGGTCAAAAAAGAAGAAGCAGTGCTCTCGGCCTTTGATCACGATTACCAGATTGAAAAACTTGAGAATGTCCAAGAATTGGGCAGTCGTTTTACCTGGGCTAATGATTCTTACCGAGAGAACTTTCATATTCAAATGCTAGGGTATCATCAAGTCGATAATGCAGCCGTTGCTCTCCAGGCTTTTAGTCTGTGGATGGATCAGATTCAAGGTCAGAACATTGATTGGATAGCAGCAAGCCATCGTCTCGAAACGACTCAATGGCTGGCCAGAATGGAGAAAGTCCATCAAAATCCACTGGTTTACATCGATGGCGCCCATAATACAGCAGGTTTGAATGCTTTGCGCCAAACAATGGATGAGTATTTTGCCGATTACGATTACACGATCATTTATGCAGGTCTTTCGACTAAGAATCAGGCTGAGCAGTTACCTTTGTTAATGAATTTCCCGGCTCGGGATATTTTCTTAACCGAATTTGGTCATGAAAAAGCCATGACTGCCCAAGACTATCAAGAAATAGAACAGCATGAGCTGGATACTTTCCCTAAGTTGGTTGATTGGCAAGCCTATTTGTCAGACTATTTAGGGCGACCGGCTGAAGCTAAGCATCTTTTACTCTTAACCGGTTCTTTATATTTTGTCTCTGATGTGCGAGAATTTATTGTAAATCAGAATCGTTAAGCGGATTTCTCCTCCCATTCTCTTATCTAAGATAGGATGGGAGGAGAAATTATGAATTCTAAGATTGCTTCACTGCCAACTAATGGACAACCTCGCGAACGACTACTAAATTATGGCGAGAAAGCCCTGGCTGATTATGAATTGTTGGCAATTCTATTAAGAACGGGAACTAAACAATGTAATGTTCTGGATTTAGCGACTCAGATTCTCTGTCATTTTGAGACGGGGGCGAGTTTACAGCAAGCCTCGATTGATGAATTACAAGCAGTGAAGGGCATCGGCCCAATTAAGGCGATTGAAATTAAAGCGGCGATTGAATTCGGTTATCGGATGAGTATGGCCACCCAACCCAAGCTGGGGACCATGATGTCAACTGAAATCGCAGGGCAATGGTTAGTCAAAGAGATGGCCCAACTTCATCAAGAGCATCTATTGACTCTTTTTTTGAATTCCAAGAATGAAATCATTAAGAAGAAAACCATCTTTATGGGCACTGTCAACTCCAGTGTGGCTCATCCACGCGAAATATTTAAAGAAGCGGTGAAGTTTCCCACTGCTCGTATCATCATTGCCCATAACCACCCCTCCGGCGATGTTGAACCCTCGCAAGCTGATTTAGATTTTACCCGACGCTTGATTGTCTGTGGTGAAATCATGGGAATTGAAATCTTGGATCATATTATTATTGGCCAAGAACGCTATTTGAGTTTGCGAGAAGAAACAAATATTTTTGAATGATAGGGCTTTAACTTGTATTTTGTCAGATTTATGCTAATATATACTTATGTTTTTGTAATCAGGTAGGACATTTTGTTTAGAGTGATCTGTAACATTCTTTTCGTACCGGGACAGAAATAAATTTTTGGTATGGGGAGGTATGTTACATGGCAGAAGGAAAAGTTAAATGGTTTAACGCTGATAAAGGTTTTGGCTTTATTGAACGCGATGGTGAAGAAGATGTATTTGTACATTTTTCTGCAATTCAAAGCGAAGGCTTCAAAACTTTAGAAGAAGGACAAGCTGTTTCTTTTGATATTGAAGAAGGCCAACGTGGCCCACAAGCAGCTAATGTTGTGAAAATGTAATAATTAAAAGTTGATGCGGCAGGCTTCTTAGCTTGTCGTGTTTTTTTATGTCTATTATAAGACAAAAAGGGCAGCATAGGGGCTCTTTGTTAAAGACTGTTGGTGAGTCTATGAAAGGCGATTGAAATGATTCAATCGTCTTATTTATTTTAGAAAGCCAAAGTTGAGCGTGATGAAAATATATTGCCTTTAGCAAAATTTCACCTACCCCTTCCTCTCAATGAATGTTGTAAATTTCGCAAAATAATTTTTGAAAATTTAGAAATCAAAGCTTTTAAATGTTGATTGTCGTGGATTTATTTCCTATAATGAGTTCAAGTTGTCATTATTTATGTCTAAAAATTGAAGAAAAGGGTAGAATATGAGAAAGGAAAATTTCGAGTCATTTAGGTTGACTCGTTTTAAGATGCGTAAAATTGGAAATAGGTGGATAAGGATTGGGTTAACCCGTCTTGGTTTTTTAAATATTGAGTCTGCAGATATCTCAGATGAAGCCGTCGATGAAAATCATCACATCGTCAAGAACGCTCTAAAAGGCGCTCTCTCTTTTGGTGCTTTATCTGGAGGTATTTTTTTAGATAATAATTTAACCTATGCACAAGAAGTTGATCAAGAATTCTTAGCTGAAGAAACTTCAGTAGCGATCTCTCAACCGAGTTTGACCGAAACTACGAGTCAAAGTCAAGAATTGACCACCGTTGAAAGTACTGAGAACCTTGAGTCTACTTCTGCTTCTATTAGTCAAGAACTCAGCGAACAAGCTTTATCAAATTCTATCTCTGAATCAGAATCAACCTTAATTTCTGAATCAATGAGTGAATCTGAGTCCCTGAGTTTGTCTGAGTCAATCTCGGAAAGTCAGTCTGAACAATTAAGTTTATCTTTATCGACAGAAACGAGCGAATCGATCAGTAGTTCTGAATCTATATCACAAAGCTTGAAAGATTCGATGAGTGAGACTAGCCAGGATTTGAATACGATTGAAACGGTAAGCCCTCAGTCTACTTTAAATACTGAAGTCAGTAGTGAAGTTCTTCCAACAACTTCAGAAAATGATTTAAATTCTACTGTAATTGATAGCAACATAGCTCCAGTAAAAGTTATTGAAGATT
The DNA here is from genome assembly GCF_900110675.1 of Ignavigranum ruoffiae. Classification (GTDB taxonomy): domain Bacteria; phylum Bacillota; class Bacilli; order Lactobacillales; family Aerococcaceae; genus Ignavigranum; species Ignavigranum ruoffiae. The sequence goes on from NZ_FOEN01000006.1 coordinate 128,049, forward strand.
TACCAGTCTTAGATACAGATCCAGCGACTGGTAATTTAGTCATTAATTATAATGACGGTACCAGTGAGACTGTTCCTGATTCAGGGATTGTCTTGGTAAACCCAAATGATTTAAGAGATGCTCAATTAAAATCGTTAGGAATTAATCCAAATGAAATTTCTGGTACCATGCTGTTTGCGATGGCGGCCACTGAGCCTATGGCAGCAACAGGTTCAACCCTCGAGTCTTCAACCATCCCCCAACTGAGTGGCGTGGTTTATAAAGCTTCAGGAATCCGCTATATGGGATTGGAAGAACCGGCTAGAGGATCTGGGACTAGCAATACAATTACCATGACTTTGACTTCTTGGTTTGATAGTTTCGCAGCTACGGGTCCCAATACTGATTATAGTACTCTTGCTGGAAAGTATGTGGTAGAATTCGCGAACTCTGAATTATACGACAATATTGCTAGTTTAAGTTTCAGTAATAACGGAACGGGAACGCCTAAGTACTTCCAAATCTTTGAAGGCGGTAAATACTGGTCATTAGATTTAGCTAGCATGCAATTAGGACCATTAGGTTCTGTTCAGAATGACACGATTACAATCACTTTGAAAAATGGGGCGACACTAGATAGCCTAGGCTTAACTGGCAACTACGGTTTGCAATCATTCTTAGTGAATACGAACAATCAACTGATGATGACGAGTTATGACAACTCATATATTTCGAGCACTACCGCTGTGACCGATGCAGCTAGTTTCGCAAGTAAATTTACCAATGGGCGGATGACCAACAAAGTAAACTTAGTCCCACAAGATCAAGCGGGTATCTCAAATTCCTATAAGGGGACGGCTGTTCCTACTGTATTGGACGGTACCTCAATTAAATCGACCCATATCTTTAAACCTGATGAGAACTTCTTGGAATCAGATAATAACTGGGTTTTAAATATTCATGAATTAATTCCAACCGAGTTAATTCCATATATTAATTTGGATCGGGTTTATTTATATAATTCAGATTATGCTGGAAATATTGGTCCGGTAAATACTGCCAGTTATCCGACCAATCCGATTAAGTTAGTAGTGGGTCCCGATGGAGTGGTGGATACTGCCAATACACCAGCGATTAGTATTTTAAATAATCAAACTACTACTCAGCTGAAATCAGCACGAAACACTTTAAATGATAATGTATTTTGGGGAACATTAGGTCAAACACGGGCTTATACTATTCAATATACGTTGAAAGATGAATACAATGATGCGGCTGGTTTGATGGCTATCTCCGATTTGTTAGCTAATAAAGCGGATATGACCTTTGAGTCTTGGATAACGGCAGATTATTTAGATTCAAAAAATAATGTCAATGATGGTAAGGCATTAGCGGGTTCATATGCCAATGCTTTCTTATACCAATCTGACTTGGATAATGATGGAATCCCTGACAAGTTAGAATCTGCTTATGGAACGGATGTTAATAATCCAGATACTGACGGTGACGGAGTAGGAGATGGGGTCGAAGTATTAGGCTTACCAGAAGCAGGCGTTTCTAAAACAAATCCTTTAGATGGTAAAGACTATATTCCAGGAACACCGACTACAAGCACGAATATGATTGATACTACTAAAGCTACGACGGTTCCAATTACTATTGATAAGTTTGAATCATCTATTACTGATTCGACGACAGGAATCAGCACGCCAATTAATGTAACCAATACGAACACGGCTGGAATTATTGTGGATTTAGTATCCTTTGATCCATTAACTGGGAAGTATGATATGAATAAGGTTTATGGAACGACTACCTTACCAGGTCTTCCTCAAAAGGCGGCAGATGGTAGCACTTATTATATTGTCGATGGTTCAAGCAATATTTCGATTGCAGCCAATAAAATCCCAACGACAGAGAAGTTTGTAGCTTTGGTTGCTCGTAGTTCTAATGGTCTCAATCCAACCCTGGGTACTATTATTGAGTTGGGACAACAGGATTCATTATCATTGAATACTTCAGCATCAATATCTGCATCGACTTCAGATTCCTTGTCTGCATCACAATCTGTGCAATCTGATCGCTTATCACAATCTTTGAGTGATTCAGTCGCTTCACAAAATTCTCTATCTGTTTCAGTAAGTCAAAGTGAGAGCGCCAAATTTGTAAGTACTTTAAATAGCCAAGCTTCAAGCTTGACAGCTAAAGATTCAACCTCTATATCACAAGATCTTAGCAATTTTAATGCGACCAGTGCGAGTGCTTCGATGAGTGAATCGAATCGACTATCGGATAGTACTAAACTCAGTGAATCTGCCAGAAGTAGTTTATCTGTATCAGCCAGTCAATCTAAGATGAGTTCTTTAAGTGTTTCTCAATCAACGCTAGATTCATTAAATACTAGTTTCTCGCAAAGTCAATCACTACGGAGTCAAAGTAATGCATCGATGATTGCTTCGGCCTCTACTTCTTATTCACAATCCGTTTCTACCTCAGCCAGTCTTAGTGGGATTGCCAATTCTACCTCAAGAGCTTCTGTAAGTACGTCTTTATCGACGTCTGCTTCAACAGCTTCATTGAGTGTAAGTAGATCACAGTCCACATCTCAATCTGTATTGAATAGCCAAAATTCTTTACTGTCTCAAAGTGTATCTCAATCGACGAGTATGAGTCTGGCAGTTGTCATAGCTCAATCCACAGCTGCAGCACAAGCATTATCAAATTCTTTATTACTTAATTCGCAAGAGAGTGACTCGCTATCAACAAGTACTAGTATTTCAATCAGTAATTTAAATTCCTATTCCATTAGATATTCTGAATCTTTAAGTGATTCAATCAGCGTTTCAGCATCAGAATCACTTTCAACTAGCATTTCGAAATCTAATAGCATAGTTGCTTCTGAATCGCTAAGTACCTCAGTATCCGACTCTGAATCGTTGAGCACGTCCATCTCAGATTCTGAATCA
>NZ_FOEN01000004.1:0-73848 GCF_900110675.1 Ignavigranum ruoffiae
GATGTAGGTGCAGTAAAAGCGGCGACTGATGCAGGAGCAGCAGCAGCAAGTGCTGTTGGAGAATTAATTTCTGTTCATGTAATTCCACGCCCTCACACAGAATTAGATTCAATTTTACCAGATTAATTATATTTTAATAAAAGAAATAGGGTGATGCCATGAAAGTAATTACGGAACAAAATATTAGAATGGCAATCCTAAAGGGTAAACTAAAAAAAGGTGATAAAGTAGTATCAGATGATACTACTTTGATCACCCCTTCTGCGTTATCTTATATTAGAGAAAAGGGTATTCTCATATCGAATACACAAAATAATAAAGAAGATAAAGAATCTCCAATAATCAATAATAAAAACGAAAATTCTAGTGATGATTTTGTTATCAAGATTTTTGATTATTTAATGGACATTTTAGGGAAATTGAATGAACTTCAGTCTTTTAATTTAAGTATTTATACTCAGTCCAGTTGGTCAATTATCAATGATATTTTTCTAATGATAGATTCCGGAAATTGTTCTTCTACTTTAGAATTAGACAATAAATTATCCAGTGATTTAATAAAGAGCGTATATAATAAAGATATTTATTTACCAATACCAGATTTAGGAGATAAGAGGTTGATTCTTTTATATCAAATATACTTTAAGGAACTTTTTCTTTATAGAAAATTACAGATACATGAAGATCTTGACGCTATTCTGGTAGACATTTATAAATTAATTTATTTATCTGCGAACGAAATCAAGCGGATAAAAAGTGAGGTGTTGTAAATTTGAATGTTACAAATATTGAAAACCTAGCTGAAAAAGTAGTACAGAGGGTAAAGGAAAAAACCGGACAAACATTTGAAGTAGAAGCCTCAGGTAGACATATTCATTTATCTGAAGAAGATTTGAAAACATTGTGCGGAGAAAATTTTGAATTAAATCCAGTAAAATACCTTTCTCAACCTGGTCAATTTGTTTCGCAACTAAGGCTTACGATTGTTGGCCCCAAAGGTCATCTTAATAATGTAGTAGTTCTTGGACCAGTACGAAAAAATTCTCAAGTGGAGGTTTCATTAACTGATGGGAATACCTTGGGGTTGAAAGCACCAATTCGTATGAGTGGAGATATTGAAGGGACTCCTGGAATTACTATAGTCAATGGAAATAAGTCAATTACTATTCAAGAAGGATTAATTGTAGCAAAAAGACATATTCATGTAAAAACTAGCGATAAAGAAAAATTGGGAGTTACTAATGGCGAAATAGTAAAAGTTAAAGTTCTAGGTAAGCGACCACTTATTTTTGATGATGTAGTTATTAGAATAGATGATGATTTTGCTACCTATATGCATATTGATTTTGACGAAGCAAATGCCTGTGGATCATCAAAAGGAACTCAAGCATATATTGTGAGAGGGTGAGTTAATGAATTCTGATGAATTAGTTCGTCTTGTAACAGAAAAGATACTTGAACAACTAAAAAAAGAATCATCAAAACGTTTTTTAGCACTAGGAAAAACTTTAGATATAAGTTTAGATGTTGATATTACGAATGATCCCGATGAGCTTTTGAAAAGTCAAGGAATAATTGTGAAGGGATTAGGTTGGGAGAGCTTATTTCGTTTAAAAAATCTAGTAAGTATAACTCAGAACGAAGAGGTAATCATAAAAGGTTTATTAGAGGATAAGTTAATAATTCTTATTCGACCAACCAACTGGCCAAAAAATAAGTTAATGATATCAAAGGCTGAAGAGACTCTTCGGGACTTAAAACGAATGGGATTAGTTTTCCTACACGAAGAAGAATTAAATAATTATATTAATTCTCAAGGGGTTAAAGAGCAACAAAGTTTTATTGGTCAACCAATGAAAACAAAGAAAAAATTAGTCACTGTGGATATATTACGAGAAGAATATGATTTAAAGCAATTAACAGAATTTAAAAAAGAGCCTAATATGATAATTACTGCTTTGGCTAAAGATTATTTGCAAGAGAATAATATTAAATTGATTTAGGAGTATAGAGTTATGTTAATTGGAAAAGTTGTAGGAAATTTATGGTCTACAAAAAAAGATGATAAATTAAATGGGAATCGATTTCTTATCATCCGAAAAATGAAAAATAGTGAAGAAGTCGAAGAAAAAATCTATGTTGCAGCAGATAAAGTAGGAGCTGGGATTGGCGAATTAGTTTTAGTGACTACTGGGTCAAATGCTAAACTAACCTTTGATAGCCAAACCCTCCCAATCGATATGGCAATTATAGGAATTATTGATTCTATCGACTTGTCCGAGTGAGGAGAAGAAAAATGGGAATAAATGAAATAATAATGTGGATAATCGCAATATTTATGATTTTAGGTTCAATTGATTATGTATTAGATAATAAATTTGGTTTGGGTGAACAATTTTCTGAAGGTATAATGGCGATGGGAGCCTTGTTCTTATCTATGGCGGGTATTATCGTGATTGCACCTTTATTAGCTGATATTCTTAGTCCAATTATCGTTCCTGTTTTTAGGTTGGTGGGCGCAGACCCAGCTATGTTTGCGGGAACTATTTTAGCGAACGATATGGGAGCATATTTCTTAGCAAAATCAATGACAGAGAATCCTCAAATTGTTGCTTTGTCAGGACTTACTCTAGGTTCAATGATGGGGGCAACAATTGTGTTTTCTATACCAGTATCACTAGGAATAATTGAAAAAGAAGATCAAGAATATTTAGCAACAGGAATTTTATGTGGAATGATGTCCATTCCATTTGGAACTTTCGTTGGTGGAATTCTAAGTGGTATGAATGCTATGACAGTTTTAATAAACTTAATTCCTATTATTGTTGTAGCTGTATTAATTGGTTTAGGTATGTGGAAAGCACCACATAAAATGATTTCTGGATTTAAAGTTTTTGGTAAAGGTGTAGTCATTGTTGCAATTATTGGTTTGATTATTGGTGGTTTGGAACAGCTCACAGGTGTGAAATTAATTGAAAATGTAGCTCCAATATCAGATGGGTTTATGACCGTTGGTCCTATTGCTATTACATTGGCCGGTGCATACGGTTTAGTATTTGTCATCACAAAAGTTTTCAAAAAACCATTAATGAAATTTGGAAGTCTGTTAGGAATGAATGATGTTGCTGCTGCAGGTTTAATAGCATCTTTAGCTAATAATATAGCAATGTTTCAAACGATGAAAAATATGGATAAACGAGGAAAAATAATTAACGTCGCTTTTGCAGTTTGTGCCTCTTTCACCTTTGGTGATCATTTAGGTTTTACAGCGGGTATAGATACTAATGCAATTGTTCCTATGATTGTATCTAAATTAGTTGGCGGAATTATAGGTGTCCTTATAGCATTAGTGGTTGTTAATAGTATGTATCCGAGAGATAAACAAACTATTGCTGTAAGTGAATAGGAGGACAGAGTATGTCGATTGATAAAGATAAATTAGAACTTATGGTTAGAGAAGTTTTAAAAGAAATGCTTGTAAAAGAATCAGATACTCATGGAGTAAAAAAAATAGAATTACCGAATCTGTCTGTTAGAGAAGAAGATAGAATGGATACAGGTAATCCTAATGATATTGTTTATACTCGAGATTTATTTACTCTCGATGAGAGTCCGCGTTTAGGCTGCGGATTAATGGAAATGGAACATACAACTTTTGATTGGACACTGACTTATGATGAAATAGATTATATTATTGAAGGAGAATTATCAATTAATATTAATGGAAATACGATTACTGCGGGTCCAGGTGAAATTATTTTAATTCCAAAAGGATCTTCTATTCAATTCTCTGTAAAAAATAAAGCAAGGTTTTTATATATCGTATATCCAGCAAATTGGCAAAATGTATAATATATAGAAAAGAGGGTATAGGATGTTTAATGAAGTTTTAAGTATTAATGGACAATCTTTAAAAAATAGACTTGTCATGGCTCCTATATCCTTAAATTTTTCAAAAAAAGGGTATTTAACTAAAGAAGAAGCAAATATATTGATTAATCGTTCAAAAAGATGTGGAATGCTCATTCTTGGTTCACATGCATTAAACACAAAAGTTTGTGGACTGGAAGATGGATGGATTTTAGATAATCAAAACGATAATCTAGGTATTAATTACTTGATTAAACAGGCCCATAAAAATAATGTGAGAGTTATTATTCAATTATATGATGGAGAACAACAAAAAGAAAATAATGATGAAGCAATTAATCGATATTCAAGAGAAACAAGTATTATTAATCATTTAAATGAAAACAAAATACATGAGAAAATATTAGCTTTTATTAAAGCTGTTGCTTTAAGTATTACTTTGGGGTTTGATGGTGTTGAAATTCATGGAGCGAATTCATTTTTGATTCAACAATTTTTATCCCCTTACTATAATCAAAGAACGGATAAATGGGGCGGCACTCAATCTAATCGTGAATTATTTCTTAAGAAAATTTTACAAGCTATAAAAAGATTAAAATGCTTAATGAATAGGGATGATTTTATTGTTGGGTTAAGAATGATTCCAGAGGAATTACCTGGCGGAATTACAATAGAAGATTCCATACATTTATTAAAAAATTTGTCTGTAAATGAATTAAACTATGTACATTTATCTTTGAGACTTTGGAAACAGAAAGATAAAAATGGTAATTTAATAGTCGAAAAGTTAGCAAAAAGTTTGGATAAAGACATTTTATTAATTAATTCAGGTCAAATTTTAAATCCGACAATTGCAAATCAATCATTAGAATATTGTCATTTAGTATCTATTGGGAAGTCTTTGTTAACTAAGAGCTTTTTCGAAGATTTAGATTGTGACATTGAGCGTGAATTAGCTGATTTTCTTCATCTTCAGAATAACTTTAAGCCCCAAAAAATATTTTTACGAAATAATTTACGAATCATGGGACCTCTATCTTTGATGTCTTCTAACAAGGAAGGTACTATATCAGCTGCTGAATTTTCTTTTTATTCAGAAAGAGCTAAAAATATTGATTTAGTTATTTTTGGTGCTACTGCAGTTTCATTTTCAGGGAAATGTATTATCAACGGACCTGATTTATTTAAGAATATTCATGTTTCTAGCTTCCAAAAATTGATTCGGAAATTTAAGGAAAAAAACTGTTACTCAATTATCCAGTTATACCATGCTGGAAGATTTGGAAAAAATTCAATATATTTTAAAAATAACTTAAATAAATTAATTAATCAGGGAGAAATAGATTCCAATTTTGTACAAGAATTATTTGAAATCTATTGTTCATTTGGAAAGTCAATGCAGTTAGCATTCTCAGCAGGTTTTAAAGGGATTGAGATTAATTTAACAGATCCTTATCTCTTAGGAAACATAATGAAATCTAATAATTATTATCTTCGTATTCTTTTGATAAAATCTTTACTAAAAATATTTTATAATATTAAAAAGATTAATGATTACTCAAATTTTTTGATTGGAATAAGAATCAATCCTGAAAATTTTGCATGTGAAATGAATGAGAGGATATTTATTCAAGAGTTTGTTATGGAAATACATCCCTATATAGACTACATTAGTTTTAATGTTAATGATTATCAAACTATAAATTCGTTGGCTATGATTGAATTGATTAAGAAATCTAGCCAAAATAAACTTTTCCATCTCATTTCCGGAGGTATTAGAAATGAGCAAGATAAAGAATATATGAAGAATTTTAATCTAATACCTATGCAAGTTAGACCATTTATTTTTAATAATAATGCGCATGAGATTGAAAGAGAAGAGAAGTTAAATATTCTCAATTCCCGAATAAAAATGAATGAGTTACGAATTCCTATTTCTTTTCAGAAATCGATGAAAGAATCTAGAGAATGGTATGTTGAATAGAATAAACTATTTATATTTAATGTTTCTAAAGTTATAATGATATTAGAAAATAGGGAAGTGGAGTGGAAATCTCCCGCGGTCTCGCCACTGTGATACAGGAAAACCTGTTAAGCCAGATTACTAATAATTTATCTTTTTCTACGAAGTATAGGAGAAGATTCTTTGCTCCATAAGGAGTATGGATTTTTCTATACTTCTTATGGAGTTTTACTTTGTTGATAACTGATTGGGGTGAAGTATGAAAGAAATAATGATATCTGGGGTTTCGAGTGGAGTAGGGAAAACGACCATAACCCTAGGCCTAATGGAAGTTCTCAAACGTCGAGGTTATACAATTCAACCTTATAAAGTAGGACCAGATTATATAGATACAGCTTTTCACCGTCGATTATGTGAAAGACCTTCGATTAATTTAGATGAGTTTCTTGTGCCAAATTCTACAACTTTACAAGCATTGTATTTAAGAGCACTAAATGAGGCAGATATATCGGTCATTGAAGGAGTTATGGGATTTTATGATGGCTTTGGTATTGATAAGTCATATTGTTCTAGCGCCGGCATTGCAAGAAAACTTAAAATTCCTGTTGTACTTGTCATTGATGGCCAGGGTACATCTACAAGTGCTGCCGCAGTAGTAAAGGGTTTTATGGAATTTGATAAAGAAATAAATTTTATAGGAGTGATTATTAACAGAGTAGCTTCGTACCAGCATTATCAATTAATTAAAAAAGCAGTTGAACAATATAATTCTATCGAAGTTTTAGGATATTTAAAGAAAGATATGGCCATAACCATTCCTTCTAGGCATTTGGGTTTAGTGCCCGAATCAGAATTACTTAATTTAGATGAAAAATTAAATACTCTGGCAAAAGAAATGGAAAAAACAATTGAGGTTGATAGGTTACTTGAACTTTCTGATTTTCATATAAATTCTCAAGAAGAGATTAATAAATTTGTAGAAAAAAATTTATCAGCTTTTACAGATAATATTAACGGCAAAGGTTTAAAAATAGCGTATGCGAAGGATGCAGCCTTTTCTTTTTACTATCCTGATAATTTGACTTTGTTAGAAAGTATAGGCATTGAACTAATATCATTTAGTCCCTTGAAAGACAATATTTTGCCAAAAGCGGATGCATATTATTTTGGTGGTGGGTTTCCTGAATTATATGTAAAAGAATTATCTCAAAATAACAATTTAAAACAGGAAATCAGATTAGCCTTCCAAACTGGAAAATCAATTTTTGCTGAGTGCGGGGGGTTAATGTATCTTGGAGAGAAGTTTGAGGAAAGGGATGGATCACAATATTCATTAGTTGGTTTAATTCCAGGGAAATCTTACATGACTCCTAAACTAAAACGCTTTGGATATTGTAAATTTTTTCCAGAGAAAGATATTGAAATTGCTGAAAAAAACTGGGAATTACGTGGACATGAATTTCATCATTCGGATTTTCATTCAGAGAGTAATTATGCTGGATATTCTCATAAAGAACGTGATGGTCAAATAATAAAAAGATGGCAATCCGGCTATCAAATCAATAATTTATTTGCCAGTTATTTACATATCCATTTTTATCAGCATCCAAATTTTATAAAACATTGGATAAATAATATAAAAGAAGGAAATAAAACTCTATGAATATGAATTTGATGATGTTTTTTGGTGCATTTTTATTAGATCTTTTTTTAGGAGATCCTTATAGTTGGCCTCATCCGGTTAAACTTATGGGAAAATGGATTAACTGGTTTTTGAATAAGTCTGATTATCAGAATAAGAGTAAAAAAAGACAGCAATTACTAGGTTATCTACTAATTATTTCTCTAATTATCTTAGTTGTTTGTATAGGTCAAGGCGTTTTACTAGTTTCTTCACACGCATCTAAAACTCTATATATTATTATTGGTATGTACTTTAATTATACTTGTTTTAGTATTAAATGTTTGAGAGACGAAAGTGAAAAGGTCCTATCCGCTTTGCAGAATAATTTAGCTTCTGGTAGGAAACAATTATCAATGATTGTAGGTCGAGATACAGAACAATTAAGTGAAACAGAAGTTTATAAAGCATTAATTGAAACTATCGCAGAGAATACTGTCGACGGTTTTATTGCTCCAGCATTATTTATTGCCTTTCTAGGTCCCATTGGAGGACTTGTTTACAAAGCAATCAATACTTTAGATTCTATGGTGGGATATCGTTACTCTCCTTATACCTACGTAGGGAAGGCATCTGCTCAAATTGATGATCTAGTAAATTATGTACCTGCCAGAATAGGCTATATAGTTTTTATTATTTCAAGTCTTATACTTAACTATGATTGGAAATCAGCAATTAGTATAGGCTGGCGAGATAGATATCAACATCTAAGTCCAAATAGTGGTTGGTCAGAAGCGAGTGTAGCAGGTGCATTAGGCATCGAATTAGGCGGGGGCCACTTATATAAAGGGAATTTTGTCGAGAAACCATCGATTGGTGAATCCAAAAAAATTGTATCGGTTAACCAAGTGTATCAAACTCTCACTTTGATGTACTATTCGGGGACTATATTATCATTAGTTATAGGATTATATCTTGTGTATGGAGGGTAATATGAATCAATATATAAAAAAGCCACATAAAATTACAAATCGAAGTTTTGAAATTATTCATGAAGAAATTTCTCAAATTAATCCAGAATATAAATTTTCATCTCCCCTACAAGAGGATATCATCGTTCGTGCCATTCATACTACAGCAGATTTTGATTATATGAATAACCTTGTATTTAATAAAAATGCTGAGCATATTATTCAAAAAGTTATCCAGAATGGAGGACATCTAATTACTGATACAAATATGGCTTTAGCTGGCATAAATAAAAAAATTCTCGATCAATTTTCTTGTAGCTATCACTGTTTCGTAAATGATACAAGAGCTTTTAAATTGGCTAAGCAAGAAGGTATTACTCGATCTATGGCTGCGATTACTTTGGCCAGTCAATTAAAAGGGCCGAAAGTCTATATAGTGGGAAATGCTCCCACTGCAATCTATCAATTATTAGAATCAGTAGAAGCTGAGAAGATAGATATTGAAGCTGTAGTGGGTGTACCTGTAGGCTTTGTTGGTGCAGCAGAATCAAAATTAAAATTACATCATTCAAACATTCCAAGCATAGTCGCACTTGGTAGAAAAGGTGGAAGCAATCTAGCTGCGGCTATTATTAATGCAATTCAATATAATATTCAAGGCATTATTCATCAAGGATAGGTGAAAAGATGGAGGAATATATTTCATATAATGGTAAAAAACTTAGAAAAGGCTATACTACTGGAAGTTGTGCGACGGCAGCAACGATAGCGGCAGTAAAAATGTTAATAGAACAAAAAAGAATTGATCAAGTAAAATTGATACCACCAGCAGGGGTAGAATTAATAATACCTATATATAATTGCTTGTTCAATTCTTCTCAAGCATCATGTTCAGTCATAAAAGATGGAGGAGATGATGCAGATGCAACTCATGGAATGCATATTTATTCAACTGTTACTTGGAATAATAACAGCGAAATAGAAATCATTGGGGGTGAGGGAGTGGGGGTTGTAACTCAGGAAGGTTTAGCTATTCCGGTAGGAGAAGCCGCAATTAATCCTGTACCTCGTCAGATGATAAGTTCAGAAGTGCAAAAGCTATTACCTAAAGATGTTGGTTTGACTATTGAAATATCTGCTCCGGGTGGTGAAGATGTGGCTAGAGGTACGATGAATCCCCGACTAGGAATTATGGGTGGAATTTCCATTTTGGGAACGACGGGAATTGTTACGCCAATGTCAGAAGAGGGTTGGAAACAATCTATTACTATAGAAATGGAACAAAAAAAGAAAATAGGTTTTAATAAAATTATTTTAACACCTGGAAATTATGGTGAGGAATTTATCATTGAAAAAACAAAATTGAATAAAGATTATATGGTTCAAATGAGTAATTTTGTCGGCTATGTACTATTAGAAGCTATGCGATTAGAATTTGAAGAGATTTTGTTAGTAGGACATTTGGGAAAATTTATTAAAATCGCCGGTGGCATTTTTTCAACTCATAGTAAAGATGCAGATGCAAGAAATGAAATTATGATTGCTAATTTAGCATTAATGGGGGCACCTTTATCCTTATTAGAGGAAGTTGATAAATCTTTAACAACTGAAAAACAAGCTGAATTAATTATAAAAGCAGGTTATGAACAAGTCTATCAAAGAATCGTTCAAAAAATTAAAAGCAGGATTTTAAAATTATATCAGTTTCGAGCTCCTCATATTAAAGTCGAAGTAATAACTTTTTTAACTCAAAATGAAATTATTGTTAGCACAAGATCATTGGAGGAGTTGGAAAAATTATGGCAATGATACATGTCTTTGGGATTGGACCCGGTTCAACGGAAATGATTATAAAGCAATTCGACAATATAATTCAATCTTCAGATGTAGTTATAGGGAGTCGCAGACAATTACAGGTTATTCCAAAAAAATTTTCTGGCAAAAAAATCATTCTACCAAAACTCAATCAACTATTGACAATATTAAAAGATTTTCTGGCGAAAGATAAGACAATTGTAATTTTGGCATCTGGAGATCCGTTGTTTTTTGGAATTGGAAGCTATATGATAAATCAGTTTGGGACAGATAAAGTTTACATTTATCCAGGAATAAGCTCTGTTCAATATCTATTTAATAAAATTGGTCTATCTATGAATGATTGTTATCTTACTAGTAGTCATGGACGGATTGTGGATTTTGGAACTTTAGTGACTCAGAAAAAGATAGGAATGGTAACAGATGAGAATAATGGACCATATGAAGTGGCTCAAGGACTGCTTAAACAAGGATTAACTGAAGCAACAGTTTATATAGGAGAAAATCTATCCTATGAGAACGAGAAAATTACAAAATTTAGATTGGAAGAAGTTCCAGATAAAGAATACCAAATGAATGTGGTGGTTATAACACGATGAAAGATAGTGAATTTCTAAGAGATAGGGTTCCTATGACAAAAGAAGCGATTAGAGCAATATCAATTGATAAATTAGAGGTCCATAAAGCTAAACGATTTCTTGATATAGGAGCAGGAACCGGGAGTATTAGTCTTCAGATAGCCTCTATGTATCCCGATATTGAGGTTATTGCGATTGAAAACAAACTATTGGCAAGTCAATTAATTCAGAAAAATTGTGAACATTTAAAAATAAATAACGTGAAAATAATTCAAGAAAAGGCGCCCATCAATAAACCACTTGGAAAATTTCAAGCCATATTTATCGGTGGAAATGGAGGGAATTTATCAGAAATTATTGAATGGATAGATGAGTTAATGGATGTTAATAGTAATTTGGTTTTAAATTTCATCCTTCAAGAGCATGCTCTGGAAGCAGAATATTTACTAAAAGAAAAGGGATGGAAAGAAGTTGAAATGATTTCTGTTTCAGTTTCTGATTGGACACAACTTGGGTCTGGTCATTATTTTAAACCACAAAATACTACACTTATTCTAAGTGCTAAAAAAGGAGAGAACAATGAAAAATAAGGTGACTTTTGTTGGAGCAGGCCCTGGAGATGTCGAGTTAATTACTCTAAAAGGATACAAAACACTTCAAAATGCAGATATGGTAATTTATGCAGGTTCTTTAATTAATACTAAATTATTGAAATATTGTAAAGAAACTTGTGAATTACATAATAGTGCTACCTTAGAACTAGGAGAAATTATTAATTTAATGAAAAGAGGTATTGAATCGGGATATTCTGTAGTAAGGCTTCAAACTGGGGATTTCTCATTATATGGATCAATACGGGAACAAATAGAAGAATTGAAAAAAATTAATATTGATTTCGAGGCAATACCTGGAGTGAGTTCTTTCTTAGGTGCTGCATCTGCAGTGGGCACAGAGTTTACCGTTCCAGAGGTTTCTCAAAGTTTAATTATTACACGGATGGCAGGACGTACACCAGTTCCTTTAAAGGAATCACTCAGATCTTTTGCACAACATCAAACATCTATGGTTATCTTTTTATCTATTCAAGGAATAAAGGACGTTGTATCAGAGCTATTAGCAGGTGGTTACTCAGATAAGACTCCAGTGGTAGTAATTTATAAGGCAACCTGGCCAGATGAAAAAATAGTAAAAGGAAACTTAAGCAACATTGCAGAAAAGGTAATAGAAGCTGACATAACTAAGACGGCACTCATTATGGTAGGAGATTTTTTGGGAGAGACATATTACTATTCTAAACTCTATGATAGTGAGTTCAGCCATGAATATCGCCAATAATATTCAAAAAAAGTATTCAAGATATTCTCATCCTAATGTAGCTTTGGTGTCTATTACCAGAGATGGTCAGATTTTATCGGAAAAAATTAAAAAAAGAGTATTTCCTCAAGCAATTATATATACGAAATATACTAATCACTTAAACACGAAAGAAGAGCCTTTAATTGAAGATAGTGCTATTAAAACAATTCAATACCTGATGCAAAATAAGACAGATTTAATCATTACTATTATGGCTTCAGGAATTACTGTAAGAGCTATTGCTCCCTGTCTACGGGATAAAACTATTGATCCTGCAATCATCGTCATAGATGATCAGGGCCACTTTGTTATTTCGCTGCTGAGTGGTCATTTAGGTAATGCGAATAATTGGGCTAAAGAAATTGCAATTAAAATTGATTCAACCCCTGTTATTACAACAGCTACAGATTCAAAAGAAAGAGTAGGTGTCGATGAATTAGCAAAGTATGTTCATGGTTACTATACAAATTTTAAAGAACAGACTCGCTTATTTAATCAATTAATTGCAGAAGATAATAATATTGCATTAATTAATGAAGCAGAAGTTCCATTACCAGAACAGCTAGGAAAAATAAAAAATATTGATAAGCAGATTTGGATGTTAAATCCTGAAAGCTATCAAGGAACGATTGTTATTAGTGATAAGTTTGAGGAAATATTTTATCAACAATTCAATCAAAGAGTTTCAACCCCTATACTCCAGTTGATACCACGTCAATATGTTATAGGAGTAGGTTGTCGCAAAGACATAGAATTCCCAAAATTATTAGAAAACTTTAAAAAGTTTATGCAGGACCAAGATTTAAGCATCTACGCTGTTAATAAAATTGTGAGCATTGATATTAAAAAGAATGAATTATCAATTCAGAAATTAGCCCAAAAACTAGGTGTTGAATTTGAAACATATTCAAAAGAAGAATTAATAAAATATGAAAATTTATATCCTGGATCTTCATTTGTTAAGAAAAAGGTAGGTGTTTCAAACGTAGCTCAAACTGCGGCACATCATGCTACTAATTCCAAAGTTTTGTCTCAACGATATGCATATGATGGATCCACTTTTGCTATTGCTAAAAAAATCAAGGGAGATGAATAAATGTTATATATAGTCGGATTAGGACCCGGATCAGCTGAATTAATGTCCCCTATGGCCCAAAATGCATTAGAAAATGTAGATGTTATTGTAGGATATACTACTTATATAAAATTAGTGAAAGAATATATTAAAGATAAAGAAGTTGTTAATACCGGAATGAAAAGAGAAATAGATCGGTGCAAAAAAGCGATAGAATTAGCAGAAAATGGCCAAGATGTTGCTGTTATTTCAAGTGGAGATTCCGGAATATATGGAATGGCAGGATTAATTATGGAAATTCTTGCTAGCCAAAATAGTAATCTAAAAATTAAAGTTGTTCCAGGGATTACTGCAAGTATTGGTGGAGCAGCATTATTAGGAGCGCCACTAATGAATGATTTTTGTCATATTAGTCTTAGTGATTTAATGACACCATGGGAAATCATCGATAAAAGACTGAATGCAGCTGCTCAAGGAGATTTTGTTATCTGTTTATATAATCCTAAAAGTAAAGGAAGACCGAATCATCTAAAGAAAGCTTTAGATATTATTTCTACTTATAAAGGCGAAGAAACTATTGTTGGTATTGCTAAAGATATTGGGCGAAAAAAAGAGAAAGTAATTGTAACGACTATTAAAGATTTAGATGATTCAATCGTAGATATGACTACAACTGTTATTGTCGGAAATAAATTTACCAAAGTTTATAATGGGATGATGTATACCCCTAGAGGATACAATTTATGATTCTATTGTTTGGTGGAACATCTGATAGTCTTAAAATTATGGAAGAGTTAAAAAAAAATAAATATCAAACTCTACTTTCAGTGGCAACGGATTATGGGAAACGATTTTCTAAAGCATTTGAGCCAAATGTCGTTCAAAAACGTATGAATCTGATTGAGATGGTGGATTTTATTGATAAGCATAATATTGATTTAATAATTGATGCCTCTCATCCTTTTGCTGATTTAGTATCAAGAAATGCAATGCAGGCAGCGATTGATAAAAATATTAAATATATTCGTTATGAAAGGCCCTCTGTAATCTTGCCAAATTATGTGGAGTGCGTTAAATCAACTGAGGAAGCTTCTCAAATTGCCTTGTCGAGTCTTACACAGCAAGGAATAATCTATCTAACGACAGGTAGCAAAACGTTGAAAGAATTTATTTATAGAATTCCTAAGGATAGATTATGTGTGAGAGTTTTACCTACTGGTGAAGTTCTACAAGAATGTGAAAAATTAGGATTAGAAGCACACCAAGTTCATGCGATTAAAGGACCATTTTCATTGGAATTGAATAAAGAGTTATATCGTAAAGTGAAGACTGAAGTAATGATAACCAAAGAAAGTGGGAAAATCGGTGGAACTGATGTGAAAATAAAAGCTGCTCACGAACTAGGAATAAAGGTAATATCGATAGGGCGACCAATTCTCAGATATCCATTAAAATTTGGAGATATAAAAGAACTAATAGATTTTCTCAAAAGTGGAAAGTCAGGTGAATAGAATGAATACTAATAAAGTCTATATTGTAGGTGCTGGCACAGGAAGAATTGAAAATCTAACTGTTAAAGCAAAAAATTTAATTGAAAAAGCAGATATAATTTTCTACGACAGATTGATAAATGACAATTTGCTAATGTTAACAAAATCAGATTGTAAAAAAGTGTATGTAGGAAAAAATCCTAATGGCAAAGCAACCAGTCAGGATACAATTATTAATCAATTAATTGATGCGGTCCAACACTTTCCAGTTGTATTACGTTTGAAAAGTGGTGATCCTTACATTTTCGGTAGGGGTGGAGAAGAAGCCAAGATACTTTATGATAAAAATATTCCTTTTGAAGTCGTTCCCGGGATAAGTTCTTCAATGGGAGGGCTGACCTATGCGGGTATTCCTATCACTTATCGAGATATTGCTTTAGATTTTCATGTGTTTACCGGACATGCGAAGGACGGAGAAGCAAAGCATGATTGGAAATCCATTAGTCAACTCAAAGGTACTTTAGTATTTATGATGGGAGTCAAGCATCTCAAGAATATTACAGAATCATTGATTAAAAATGGTAAAGATCCTCAAACACCTGTTGCTATAATTGAATGGGCTAGCCGTAGTCATCAAAAACTTATCATAGGGGATTTGAAATCTATCTATGTTAAAGCTTTGAAGGCCCAAATTCAGCCTCCATCTTTAATAATTGTTGGGAAAGTTGTTAACTTTAATGATTCGCTAAATTATTTCATGAGAAAGCCTTTGTTTGGTTTTAAGATCGCTATTCCTCAGTCGCAATCTAGAGTATTGTTACCATTACTCGAAGATTATGGAGCTGAAGTGATAATGTTCTCTTCTCCAATTAAAAGGATAAAGACGATCAATTTATCAGAAAGAGCTTTATCTTCAACCTTATATTTTTTAGATATAAGTTCAGTAGATTCTTTTATAAACTGGATGATTGAAGAGAAAAAAGATTGGCGACAGTTGGCTTCTCTTAAAATCGTTTCCGTTGGGAATCATACATATCATCGTTTCAAAGAAATAGGAATTCAACCCAATGAAAATATTGAGAATCTAATTTCGTTGCAGAAAAAGAAAATGAATGGAAAAGAAATTTATTTGGCAAGTGAAGAGACCAGCCAACAATTACAATATATTATTAAAAGCTTTAATATGAATAATGTCATTATTACTAGTCAAGAAGAGTTCAATATTGCTGAAAATTCTCCTGCGATAAGAGAAGTAGATGCGGTAATTTATTCTAATACTAAGGCTGTCAGAAGTATGCTTCGATATGAAGAGTATGTTGATTATAAGACTATTCCTTCATACTGTTTAGGAAATCAAAGCAAAAAAATGTTGGAAGATTTAGAATTTAAAACTATTTATATGTCTGAAGAAGGAACCTATGAGAGTCTAATGGAATTATTAATTTCACAAGTACCTTCTGAATATGAGGAGGATTAATTGATGAAGAAAGCGATTATTTTGACTAGTTTTGGGTCTACTCATCAAGATACTAGAAAAAAGACCATAGAGGTTTTAGCAGAAGAAATAAGAGATTTGTATCCAGATTATGAACTTAGACAAACTTTCACCTCAAAAATTGTTCGACAAAAAGTGTTGTCAAGAGAAAATATTAAAGTCAACAGTTTAAAGGAAGAGCTTGATTTATTAATCAATGAAGGCGTTAGTGAAGTGGTTATTCAATCTACTCACATAATTCCTGGTTCTGAATTTCATAAAATAGATATGCAAACAAAAAAAGCAAGAAAAACAGGTTTAAAAATAAAAGTGGGGCAACCTTTGTTGAGTAGTCCTGAAGATTATAGAGAAGTTGTTAACTATTTAAAAGAAAATTTTACGCCAAAATCAGAAAATGAAATTACTTTATTTATGGCTCATGGGACATCGCATGCTAGCTTTACTTCTTATGTAGCGTTGGCGTATATGCTCAATAATTCACCTTTATATATGGCTTGTGTAGAATCCTATCCTGAATTAAATGATATAATTCCAGATTTAAAAGAAAAACAGATAAAAAAAATTAATTTAAGACCTTTTATGTTTGTAGCTGGAGATCATGCGAAAAATGATATGGCAGGTGAAAACCCTGATTCTTGGAAAATTCAGTTACAAAATTCTGGTTTTGAAGTACAGACATATATAGAAGGTCTAGGGGAATATAAAAAAATTCGTCAAATTTTATTAAATCATTTAGAAAAATCAATGAAATATGAAAGTCGGTGTCGTCATGGTAGGTAAACTCTTTGCAATTGGCGTTGGTCCTGGAGATCCAAAATTACTGACAATAAAAGCTACAGAAGCCTTTCAATCTATTCAAGTAATATTTTCGCCTCAAGCAAACGCTGGAAAAAGATCTTTAGCTTTAGATATCGCTAAAGATTATCTACCTGAATCAATACGTATTGAAACTAGATATTTTCCAATGATTACAGACTATATTCAAAAGGTTAAACAATGGGAACAAGTTACTATTGAAATAGAAGAGGAATTAAATAAAGGAAACAATGTTGGTTTTCTTACTTTAGGTGACCCTAACACTTATAGTACATTTTCTTATATACTTTCACGGATTAATTCTAAGTTTGAGATTGAAATTATCCCAGGAGTAACTTCTTTTGCTCAATTGGCAAGTATTCGCTCAGTTCCTCTTGTTTTAGATGACGAATCTTTGTGTGTTATATCAGGAACAGCTTCTAAATTAAAGATAAAAATGGCTCTAGAAATGTTTGATAATATTGTGATTATGAAAGTTAAACGTCACCTAAAAAAAATATTACCACTGATTCAGAGTCTAGATTTAAGTAGTACTTCTTATCTAATTAGCAATGCCGGAATGACTGATGAAAAGATTTATGAAGATCTTAATGGACTAACTGGTAAAGAAGATCTCTCATATTTTTCTACGTTGATAGTCCAACGCCGAAATGAGGGGAAAAAATGAAAATGGCAAAAAGAATTATGATTCAGGGGACTTCTTCTGATGCGGGAAAAAGTCTCATCGCAGCTGGTTTATGTCGGATTTTATCTAAAAAAGGATATAAAGTATTTCCGTTCAAATCACAAAATATGGCACTTAATTCATATATAACTGCCAGTGGTGATGAAATGAGTCGAGCTCAAGTGGTTCAAGCAGAGGCAGCGAATCGTATACCGGAAGCTCGAATGAATCCGATTCTTTTGAGACCAGTGGGAGAGGCTCAATCGGAGGTTGTCATTCTGGGTAAGCAAATAGCGAATACGTCAGCGGCAGAATATTATGATTATAAAATCAAATTGAAACCGATGATATCAGATATTTTTAACGAGATTTCTGTCGAAAATGATGTGATTATTATAGAAGGTGCAGGCAGCCCAGCCGAAATAAATTTAAATGATCATGATATTGTGAATATGGGGATGGCTGAAATAGCTAATAGTCCAGTAATATTAGTTGCGGATATTGACCGTGGAGGGGTCTTTGCGCAAATATATGGAACGATTGCTTTAATGAATGAGAAAGATCGCCAACGAATAAAAGGTGTTATCATAAATAAGTTTAGGGGAGATATCAATTTATTAAAAAGTGGTATCGAGATGATTGAAGACTTAATAAAAATACCAATTATAGGTGTGGTGCCTTATATTTCTTTAAATATCGATAGTGAAGATTCTTTGGCTTTAAATTATGTTTCACAAAATAAACAGAAAGAAAAAGATATTAATCTAGCAATTTTAATGCTCAGTAAGATGAGCAATTTTTCTGAATTTCAAAGTTTGCAAATTTACCATGATATTTCTGTTAGATATATCAAGAAATTTGAACAACTCGGCACTCCAGATGTGTTGGTAATTCCTGGAACTGAAGATATGAAAGAAAGTTTGTCATATTTTCGTAAGTTTATTCCTTCAATTAATAATCTCATTAAACAAGGAACTCGAATCATAGCAATTAATTCTGGTATGGCTTTACTAGGAGAATCTATTTACCAAGGAAATGATTTTTTAGGTCAGGGTATTGGTGTCATGAAAAAAAGAATGGAATTAATTAAAGAAAAAAAGATCAAACAAGTTGTTACAGAGAACAATATTGAAGGATTTCATGGTTATTTAACAAAAAGAATAAGTTTTGAGCTGAATGATGGATTTAGTGTATTCATACATGGGGATAATTATCAAGATGGATTTGCAGCAGAAAATTATCAAATAATTGGTACACAATTAAATGGTTTATTTCAAAACCAAAACTGGTGTAGAGAATATTTTAACCAAATTCGCCAGCAAAAAGGACTTCAGCCTTTAGATGTACCAGAGACATCCTATGAGGAGTTAAAGAATTTAGAATATGATCGATTGGCTCATCATCTCGAGAAACACTTGGATATGACATTTTTATACAACGTAATAGGATTTGGAGAGGATTAGATGAGTTACTATACTCGAACTGGTGATTATGGGCAAACAAGAATTATTGGTGGCCATGTATATGATAAATCACATATTAGAATAGACTCTTATGGAAAAGTAGATTCGTTGAATGCATTATTGGGTTATACAATTAGCCAACTGCAATCAGGAAAGTTAAAACACTATGTACCAGAATTAGTCCAAATACAACAAGATTTATTTGATTGTGGCAATGATTTAGCACAGATTAATCATGAACGGGATTATCATATTCAGGAAGACCATTGGCAAAAACTAGAAAAAATGATTGATTCTTATACAGAAATTTTACCTCCTTTAGAGAAGTTTATCCTACCTGGAGGAAGTCCCGAGGCATCACTGATTCACCTTTGTCGAACGATGACTCGAGACGTTGAGAGAAAGATAGTTACACTTTTTCAAATTAAAGATTCTTCAATTAATAATCAAGAGGTACTTAGATATATAAATCGTCTTTCGGATTATTTCTTTGTTTTAGGACGACTTATAAATTATGAATTAAACTGCAAAGATATTCATTATTATAACAGTAAACCTGTTTTTAGAAATGGGATTTTAAAAAATAAACGAAACACAGAAAACAAATCTTGAAAGGAAGTGAATTATGTATCCAATTTTATTGGATTTGACAAACAGACCCATTCTGGTTGTAGGGGGTGGTAAAGTAGCAAGTAGAAAAATAAATCAATTATTAGAAAATAATGCTAAAGTAACAGTGATTTCTCCTTATTTGTCTCAAGAAATAAATAAAAAGCAAATTAATTGGATATGTAAGACCTACCAACCTAGTGATAGTTTGGGCTATGATTTGATATTTGCTTGTACTGATAACGAAACACTTAATGAGGAAATATACAATAAAAGTAATTCAGGACAATTTGTAAATAATGCAAGCAATAAGCATAAGTCTGATTTTTATAATATGAAAGTGATTAAATCTGGGGATTATCTGTTTAGTGTTTCAAGTTTAGGAGAAAATTATAAACATACTAAACGTATTGGTAATAATCTAAAAAAGTGGTTGGATAAAAATTTGACAGAATTACTAAAGTAGGGAAGATAAAATGAATATAGTATATGTGGGGATTACTCATCAAAAGACGCCCATTGAAATTAGAGAAAAGTTATCTTTTGCAAATGAAGAATTGAAAAAGGCGGGATTGGCTTTACAAGCAGAAAAATCTATTCTGGAGAATGTTATTATTTCCACCTGTAATCGTACAGAATTATATGTCTTATGTGATCAGATTCATACTGGACAGTATTATGCTAAACATTTTTTAGCAAATTGGTTTGGTTTAAATTTTGATACATTAAAACCATATATTGAGATCAAAAAAGCAGAAGAAGCAATCAGACATCTTCTACTCTTATCGTGTGGAATGAAATCTAAAATATTTGGAGAAAGTCAAATATTGGGCCAAATTAGAAGGGCTTATGAAATCGCTCTAAATAATGGGACTACAGGTCTCTATTTAAATAAATTATTTCAAATTGCACAGAGGTTTGGAAAAAAACAACAAACAACATATAAATTGAGTCAAAGACCAAGATCGATTTCTTTTCAAACTATGAGGATAATTCAAAAAGATAAATCACTTGCAGAAAAAAGTTTATTAATTATAGGTTTGGGTGAGATTGGTCAATTAGTACTAAAACATGCAATCGCTCAAAAGTTCGAAAAAATTTATATTATGAATCGAACTTTTAAAAAGGCTGTACAATTTTCTCAAAAGTATGGCGAATTAGTTTGCGCCAAACCAATTAGTGAAATAGAAAAATACATTAATAAATGCGATTATATTATTACAGCGGTAGCTTCATCTAAACCTATTATTAATGGAAATCTTTTGAGTGGACAGAAATTTCAAACCTTTTTTGATTTAGGCTTACCAAGAAATATGTCTAACATTAAAACTCATAAAAAAATAAAATACTACAATATAGATGACATTAATTTGCTATTGGAAAAAAATTACGCAGAACAAAAAGCCGTTTATTCTTCGATTAAAGAGGACGCTGATCAAGAAGTGATTGACTTCTATAAGTGGGAAGCAAGTCTTGACGTATTACCTACAATTGAAGCTTTAAGAAACAAAATGTTGTCGCACTATGAACAAGTAGAGTCAAGTTTAGATAGAAAAATAGATAGCCTTTCGTCCCATGACCGAAAAGTAATTCGTAAGCATCTTAAAAGTTTAGTTAATGCAATGCTTAAGGAGCCCATAAAAGTAATAAAAGAGTTGAATTACGATACTTATGGACAATACAAATTAGATTTTGTAAGAGAATTATTTCAATTAGATATGGATTTGAACATAAAAAATACTAATGGAATCGAACAAAGAATCGTTAAAATTGGTACTAGAGGAAGTAAACTTGCTTTAATTCAAACCGAGTCAGTAATAGAAAAATTAAAAGTAATATATCCACATATTCGTTTTGAAAAAATAATAATTTCAACAAAAGGAGATGTGGATCGTACTTCTTCTTTAAAGGTTATCGGTGGAAAAGGAGTATTTATCAAAGAAATTGAGAAAGAATTAATAAACAAAAATATTGATATAGCAATTCACAGTCTAAAAGATGTCCCAAGTCAATTGGTGCCGGGAACGGTAATTGCCAGTACACCAAAACGTTTCACTACTTCTGAATGTATTATTATGAAAGATTATCAGAAATTTAATCAATTACCTCATGGAGCTAAGATAGGTACTGGAAGTCAACGAAGAGTGTACCAACTTAAGAAAATAAGACCGGATTTAAATTTTGTAGATATTAGAGGTAATATTGAAACTCGAATTAACAAATTATACACGGATAATTTAGATGGTGTAGTCCTTGCGGTAGCTGGATTAGAAAGACTAGGTTTTTTTGACAATAATGATAACTTATTTGTGGATTATTTTTCCGATGAAGAGATAATTCCGGCGGTTGGACAAGGTGCTATCGCTATTCAATGTCGTTCTGATGATTTTTCTCTAATAGAAATGGTAAGGGCAATTAATCATGAGTTAACTGAAGCGTGTGTCAAAACAGAACGAGATTATCTAGGTCAAATGGGACTAGGTTGTAATTTCCCTATTGGAGCACATGCAACAATGAATTCTGCGGGAAATATCATTCTCAGAGGTATGCTCGCAGATAATAAGTCCAATAAGATAATTGTTGAGAAAGTTACGAGTCAAAATCAAGATTATAAATATCTTGGCAAGGAGTTATTCGATAAAATCATGAGTAATGGAGGTCGCAAAATCTTAGCCGACTACCTTCAAGAAATGGATGCTGAACATGAAAATTCCTAAAGTATGGTGGTTTAGTAGCAAGGCATTATCAAAAGCTTTAGAAGAGAAACTTATTCTTGCAAATTATACTTTGGAAAACATCTCCATGTTTAATATTGATATCGTTGTCGATAAAAGAAATATTGAATTAGCTGATGGTATTTACTTTGTAAGTAAAGCTGCTGTAGATGGACTATTTGAGAATCTAACATATTCGACAGATATTCACAAATATAAAATGATAATAGCTACTGGGCAAGGAACAGCTGACTATTTGAAAGCGAAATACAATATTCTTCCGACAGTTATTAATCCATACAAAACGGTAGAAGAATTTTTTGAGCATTTTAATTTTAAAAGTAATGGTATTTCGAAACTATTAATTCCTTTATGTAAAGATAGTTTTCATAAATATAAAAAGATAAATATTAAATATCAGCCAGATTTACAAATTCATCTGGTAGAAGTATATCGCAGAGTACCTTGTGAAAAAATAGATCAAACTCTTTCAGATTTAATTTCGTCGATTTGTGTTAATGATGTAATGGTATTTACAAGTCCGTTACATTGGCAAATGCTAACTAATAGAATATCAGAAAATTCAGTTCGCTTTATAATGAAAAAAACGAGAATAATATCGATAGGGCCTATCACAAGTAAGAGCATTAAAAATAAAGTAGGTAAATATTTTATTGAATCTAATAACCCAAGTCAAAGTAGTATTGTTGAATTAATTATTAATAAAGGAGAAAAATATGACTGAATTTAAAAGGAATCGGAGAACGCGTTTAACTTCAGATATTCGAGAAATATTTCAAGAAAATCGTTTGAATATCTCCGATTTTATTTATCCAATATTTGTTTCAGAACTTATCGATGAACCGAAGGAAATTGAAAGCATGCCCGGGATTTATCAATGGCCACTTTCTCATTTGGATCAGGAGATTAAAGAAATACAAAAATTAGGCCTCAAATCAGTTATTTTATTTGGTATTCCTCTTCAAAAAGATTCTTTAGGTAGCCAAGCCTATAATCCAGATGGAATCGTACAGAAAGCAATCCGTCAAATCAAGAGAAGTGCGCCAAATTTAGTAGTTATTGCTGATACTTGTCTTTGTGAATATACAGATCATGGTCATTGTGGTCAAATTGATGAACAAGGATTTTTACTAAATGATGAATCGGTTGAACTTAGTGTTAAAACAGCTGTTTCACAAGCTAAGGCTGGTGCAGACATCATCGCTCCTTCTAGCTGTCTAGACGGAGTCGCAATAAAAATTAGAGAAGCTTTAGATGAGTCAGGATATGACTATGTCTCTCTAATGGGATATTCAATCAAATTTGCCTCATCATTTTATGGACCATTCCGAGAAGCAGCTGACAGCTCACCTAAGCACGGTAATCGAAAATCATATCAGATTCCTTTTGGAAATCAAAGAGAGGCACTTCGAGAATTACACAGTGATGTAGAAGAAGGCGTAGATATGGTAATCGTTAAACCGGCTATGGCTTTCATGGATATGGTTTATCAAACTCGGCAAAATACTATATTACCAGTAGTTGTATATAATGTTTCTGGTGAATACTCGATGATTGAGGCAGCTTCTAAACATGGTTGGATTGATAAAAAACAACTTATTTTAGAACTTATGATGAGTTTTAAAAGAGCGGGCGCTGATTTGATTATCACCTACCATGCAAAAGAAATCGCCAAAATAATTAACAATAGTTAGAAAGAAGAAGAATATGACGAAGGCTTTAATCGTTTATGCGAGTTTAACAGGAAATACGGAAGAAGCTGCAGAAATTTTGGGTGAGGCCTTAATTTATTATGGTATGGAGGCGCATTTAAAGTCTATTGAACAAGCCGATGTTATAGATTTCCTAGATTATGATATTTGTATAGTTGGTTCTTATACATATGGTCCTGGAACGAAAGGCGAACTACCTATTGAATGCCAAGAATTTTACAAGGATTTAGCTACAATTGATTTATCAGAAAAATACTATATGGTTTTTGGTTCGGGTGATGATTTTTATCCTGAATGGTGCACTGCAGTTGACGATTTCTGTTATCAGTTTCAAAAAACTGGAGCAAGAGAAGGAACTCCATCTTATAAATTTAATTTAAATCCAGAAGAAAAAGAGATAGAGGATTTATACGAACGTGCAAAAATTTTGTCACAAAATATTTTGGAAAAGGAGTGAATATAATGAAGAAGAAATTTTTAATGGCATTGTATTTGTTAGGAGTAGGAGTATGTTTAAATATGCGAACAGCCCATGCTATGCATATTATGGAGGGTTATCTACCTTTAAACTATGCTTTATTTTGGATAGCACTTTCCTTACCGTTTCTGTTCGTTGGGATTAAGAAATTATCGAGGGTAATGGACAAACAACGACGGGTATTGATCATTCTTGCGATGACAGGAGCGTATGCCTTCGTTCTTTCAGCATTAAAAATTCCATCAGTTACAGGCTCATCGAGTCATCCAACAGGAATGGGATTAGTAACTATTTTCTTTGGACCCAGTATTGCTGCTGTGATTGGTTTAATTGTTTTATTATTTCAGGCGTTGTTGTTAGCTCATGGAGGATTGACAACTTTAGGTGCTAATACATTTAGTATGGGAATCGTTGGTCCAATTGTGACCTATGTTATTTACAAATACGGTAATAAAGTATCAAAAAACAAACATTTTGTGATATTTCTTGCTGTTGCTTTAGGTGATTTGTTGACTTATGTCGTAACTAGTATTCAACTTGCCTTAGCTCATCCCAGCGAAGTGGGAGGGGTTCTGGCCTCTTTTACTAAATTTGCGACTGTATTTGCACTGACTCAAGTTCCAATTGCTATTATTGAAGGAATATTAACGGTTATTGTTATGATAAGTTTAGAATCAGTGGCTAAGCCAGAATTAGATTTATTAGGGTATAGTTTGGAGGGTTAATAATGAAAAAATCTTATAAAATATTATTATTGTTAGTAATGGCAGTAGCTATTGCGGTCGTCCCCTTAATAATGATTAAAGACTCAGAATTCGGTGGTGCTGATGGTGCTGCAGAAGAGGTGATAGAAGAAATTGATCCAAACTATGAACCGTGGTTTGATAGCATAATTGAACTACCGGGTGGTGAAACAGAAAGCCTCTTATTTGCTCTACAAGCAGCTTTAGGAGCTAGTGTGATTGGTTTAGGATTTGGATATTTTATAGGTAGAAATAAAGAGTACAATAAACAATGATGTTGACTCTTCTTCTAATCTTATTTTGGATAACGATATCCATTGGACAAATCGATAATAGGTTAATCTGCTTGGGAATTATTTTATTGGGTGTTGAACAATTTTTAGTGAAGAAATCTTCTCATAACCATAATATAGTACAAATGGAGACTTTGGCGTATCAATCCCCCTTTCGAGATATTAATCCTTTATATAAATTATCTATAACAATAATTGCATTATTCCTTATTATCGGTTATCAAAGTATTTTAGCAAGTTTATTTGTGATTATGTGCGTTTTTATATTCATACACAAATTTGTTAACTTAAGTTATGTTCAAATAAAAGAATTATTTACAGCTCCAGTGATGTTTATTATTTTAAGTACATTAGGAATAGTTATCTCGATTAGTCACCAACCAATCGAAGTAAGTATTAGATTTAATTCCTGGTATATAGGACTGAGTAAAGTATCACAGCAGAGAGGAATACAACTAGCGTGTATTTCAATAGCGAGTGTCTCACTATTAATAAACCTTGCACTGACTACACCCATTGGGGATTTTGTCTATGCTTTGCGTAAATCAAAGATACCTAAAAGTGTTATCGAAATAATGTATTTCATTTATCGATATATTATAGTTTTGAATAGAGTTTTGAACCAAGTGCAAGAAAGCGCCTTATCTCGACTAGGGTTTATTACATATCGCCGTGGATTTAAATCAACAATGATGATTGCATCTAAATTGTTTTCACAATCACTTCGATTGTCACTAAAATCCATAGATGCAATGGAATCTAGACTGTATAAAGGGCAAGTTAAATTTATTGTACATAAATATCAAAGAGAAAAAAATATTTATTTTTTGATAATATTTGTGATTTTAATATTTACTCTCTGCCAATGGGGGTGGTAATTTGACATGGAAATTGAATTAAGAAATTTATATTTTAAGTATGAGCATAATCAACGAGAAATAATAAATGGTCTTTCTTTAAAAATAAACAAGGGAGAACGTATCGTTGTTTTAGGTGAGAATGGTATGGGAAAATCTACATTATTTCTATTAGCCAATGGAATTTTAAAAGCTCAGAAAGGTAATATATATATAAACCACAAATTAATAAATGTTAATTCTCACGATATTTATCGACTGAGACAAACGGTAGGATTGGTTTTTCAAAATCCAGACGTCCAATTTATCGCCCCCACCGTTGAGGAAGAGATTTCTTTTGCTGCACTAAACCGAGGATTAAGTACTGAAGATACTAAATTGCTTATGGATAGAATAAGCAAGATGTTAGATATACAAGATTTAATGCCTTTAGCCTTGCATACTTTAAGCGGGGGACAAAAAAAACTTGTTAGTATTGCTAGCGTTTTATCTTTAGAACCAGAATTTATTTTTTTTGATGAACCTTCCGCAGGATTAGACTATAGGAATTCTCAAAAGCTTATCTATACTCTTAATAAACTTCATAAAAAGAATTATGGTTTAGTTGTATCTACTCATGATATTGATTTTGCATGGGAATGGGCAGATCGCATCATAATTCTAAATGAAGGAAAAATTGCGGCTGATGGCTCAGTTTTAGAAGTTTTAACAGACAAAAGAATTATAGAGCAACAAGGATTACGTTTACCTTATATCTACCAATTTATGGATATGTTTTCTATTTCTATAAAAGATGTATTTCCACGAACGATGGAAGAATTAAAACTATTAAGAAAGGATTGTTAACATGCATTCACGTTTAAGAAAATTAATAATACTAAGTTTTCTAATCGCCTTGTCAGTTATAGGCGCTAATATCAAGATTTTAGGTTCAATTGCTTTTGACTCGTTCCCTGCTTTTATTGGGACTGCACTTTTAGGTCCATTATTTGGAATGTGTCTTGCTTTTGCTGGACACATGGTTTCAGCGTATTTAGCTGGTTTTCCACTATCTTTACCTATCCATCTTTTGATAGGAATCATGATGGTTATTACGATGTGGGCCTATGGTACTATCCGGAAAAGAGAAATTAAACCGAGCATTTCGAAAATTGCATTAAGTAATCTAATTGCTTTTATAGGAAATGTCCCTTTATCTTTAGCAGTATTAATTCCAATATTTGGTTTACAAGGTGTAATTCCTCTTTTTCTGCCTCTAACAATCGCTACTTGTGCTAACCTTTTTATTACAGAATTTGTATTTGCTGCACTACCTGTAAATTATAAAACTAAATTAGCATCATTATAAAGTAAAAGGAGTAAAGAATTTTGAATCAAAAATCTGAAATCGCATTTAAAGAAGCCCTAGATATTTTTCCAGGTGGAGTAAATAGTCCGGTAAGAGCTTTTAAATCATTAGATATTGTTCCCCCATTCATTCAAAAAGGCCAGGATCAATACATTTTTGATATAGATAATAAAAAGTATATTGATTATGTTCTTTCATGGGGGCCTCTCATTCTAGGACATAGCGATCCGAGAGTAGTTGAATCAATTACAAAACAAGCACAAAACGGAATAACTTTTGGGGCACCAACGTTGTTAGAATCTGATTTAGGAAAAACGATTATTGAGCGTTTTGATACAATTGACAAGGTTCGTTTTGTCAATTCAGGAACAGAAGCAACTATGAGTGCAGTCCGTTTAGCTAGGGGATTCACAAAAAGGGATTTAATTATAAAATTTGATGGTTGCTATCATGGTCATTCTGATTCATTTTTGGTCAAAGCGGGTTCTGGAATTGCTACCTTTGGTACGGCGGATTCTGCTGGTGTTCCCCGTGAAATGGCAAAGCTGACAATTTCTGTTCCATATAATGATGAAGAAGCTGTTCGTGATGTGTTTAATAAATATGGAAATAAAATTGCAGCGGTAATTATTGAACCTGTAGCAGGGAATATGGGATTAGTTTTAGCTAAACCATCATTTTTAAATTCTTTGCGAGATCTTACGAATCAATATCATTCGTTATTGATTTTTGATGAAGTTATGAGTGGTTTTCGGTGTGATTATATAGGAGCACAGAATTATTATAATATTAAACCTGATATTACTACTTTGGGGAAAGTGATTGGAGGAGGTTTGCCAGTTGCTGCGTATGGTGCAAGAAAAGAGATTATGAATTGCATTGCACCAGTAGGGGACGTTTATCAAGCAGGAACATTATCAGGCAATCCTCTTGGCATGACAGCTGGGAATGTAACTTTAACTTCATATAACGAAGAAGATTTTAAATTAGCCTCCATCAAGGTTGATATTTTATGCCAAAACATTGAAGAATTAGCCAATAAATATGGATTTAAAGTCCAGGCACCTCATTTAGGGACTATGTTTAGTATATTTTTTAATAACAATCCAGTCAGAGATTTTGAAGATTCAATGAGCAGTAATCAAGAATTATTTAATGCTTTCTTTATACGCCTATTAAATAAAGGAATATATTTTGCCTCTTCACAATTTGAAACTAATTTTATTTCTTTGAAACATAGTGATGAAGATATTACTCATACCTTAAAAATGGTTGAAGAAACCTTTAAAGAATTGAAGGGAGAAGGTTATGCAGAAGGCATTTAAATACAAGGATTTATCTTTTGATCCTATTTCTGAGGAAGAAGTGCTCGTATGTGCTTGTGATGTTTCCGCATCAATAGGGTATAAACCTAATGACATAATACAAATTAATCCTAGTATTACGGCAGCTTTTTCATTAAGAGTTGCTATGTTAGAGTTGATGGCCATCAATGCTAAACCGTTTTTACTTTTTAATTTATGTGGTAATGAATGGGAAAATACCGGTAAATTGTTTTATCAAGGTATAAAGAATGAATTAGAATTGGCTGGTTACCCAAATCTAACCATTAATGGAAGTACTGAGGAAAATATGGAAACATGTATGTCTAGTATTGGAGTGACATTACTTGGTAGAGCTGAATATAAAAATTTGAAAATACGAAAAGTTCAATCAGGACAAAGTTGTTTTCAATGTGGATTGCCTTATTCCGGTCATGCTTTAATTGAACATTTACAAGATGTTCCAACATATGATGATGTTCGCAAGTTAAGGAGTAATGAAATAGTAAGTGAAATCGTGCCTATTGGGTCTAAAGGAGCTTTAAACGAAGCACACCAAACAGCAGAAGCAAATAATATGGTTTTCACTCCTTTATCACTTAGTAAACAGTCTTTGGATATAGCGAAGTCTTCAGGTGGACCAGCCACTTCACTTTTAGTTGTAGCTGATAGAGAACTGGAAGAAGAATTAGAGCATACATTTGCATATGTGACAGAGATTGGAAAAATTGAATAATAAAGAAGGTGTTGTGATGCAGACTCATGGGGGGAATACTTCACTTTTGCTAGAAGAATTAGGACTAAATATATGTGAAGTAATAGATTTTAGCGCAAATATTAATCCATTAGGAATGCCAAATCAGTTCAAACAAACTATCATCAATCATATAGATGATTTAGAGAGATATCCTGATTATACATATAGAGAATTAAAAAAGGCGATTGCAAATAAATATTTGATCAATCCAGAATTGCTGTCTGTGACTAATGGGGCTGAAGAAGCAATACGAGTTATTATGGATATACTTCCTAAGAACATTATTATTATTTCACCAACTTTTTCTGAATATGAACTTTGCGCGAATGCTAGACACAAGAGAATAACTCATTATGTATTAAAACCACAGAAGGATTTTGAACTGGAAGTTTCATCATTTAAAGCTTTTGTTAAAAATTTTTGTGCTTCAAAAAGAGATCCTAATAATTATCAAGCTGCTGTCTTTCTTTGTAATCCCAATAATCCTACTGGCAATTTATTATCTACAAAAAAAATAGAAGAGATACTACAATTTTTGAAACAAAAAAATATTTTACTGATTTTGGACGAGTCTTTTATGGATTTTGTTCCAGACTCAGTTTCACATTCAATGTTAGGCAGACAAAAGGCATATCCTAATTTAATTGTGATTAAATCTTTTACCAAATTTTATGCAATTCCTGGACTCAGATTAGGGATGATTTCTCTACCATCTAAAAGTATGAACTTAAAGTTGGAAGATTTGTTAGGAAGTTGGAATATAAATAGTATGGCAGATCTTTGTGGCCAACGTTTAAATGATTTACAAGAATATGAAATTAAAACTTTAAAGTATTATTTAAAAGAGAAAACACGGTTAAATGAAGTTCTTAGTAAAGAAGAGAGGATTAGAGTTTATCCAGCTAATGCAAATTTTATTTTATTTAAAACAGATATTGAAAACTTATTAATGAAATTTTTGCATAAAAATATTGTTATTCGATCTTGCAAAAATTATCTAGGCTTGAATAGTCAATATTATCGTATTGCAATAAGGACTAAAAAGGAAAATGATATTTTTATAAAAAAACTAAAAGAAATTTTGGCTGAGGAGTTGGCCGATGAAGTCTTATGTTAAAGTTAATTTTCCAGCCTCTTGTGGGGAGCTTGTACAAGGAGTTTGGGAGTCAGAAATATTTTTATCTTCTTATGCAATAAATCTATACAATGAGATAGAGATTTACCAAAGTGATTATCCCGTAAAAAATTGTATACCTCTTAAAACTAAATATTTAATACTAGATTGTATGAAGAGCTTAGGAAGAAATTTTATCGAATTATCGAAAATAAAAATAAATATTAAAAATCCAATTCCATATGAAAAAGGAATGGGTTCTAGTACAGCCGATTTAGCAGGTATGTTATATGCTCTGTATACCTTTTTTGAAGAGGATATAAATTTAAGTAATTTTGCTCAACTTGCTTCCAATATAGAACCCACGGATAGTTTAATTTATCCTTCTCTGTCTTTAATGAATCCAGACACGGGATTTCTATATGCTAAATTGGATAATAATTTAAATGACTCAGTAATTTGTTTAGAATTAGCTGATAAATTAAATACCATAGCATACCGAAAAATATTATTGGGATATAAAGATAATGCTTATAAAAATTTATTTCAGGAAAGTATTCAGGCGTTTACAAATCACTCGTTAGAGCATCTTTTGGATTTGACAAGTCAATCAGCCAAAATTAATCAAAAATATAATCCTAAACCCTATTATAAAGAAATTGCTGATTTAATAAATATTTCTGGTGTTAAGGCGATTAATATATCACATACAGGGACCGTGGTTGGTATAGTCTATTCAGAAAATATCATTTCTACTGACGAAATAATAGCTCGGATTCAACAAATTGACAAGAAAAAAATCTATCAAATAAGAACACATCAGATTGTTTCTTCTGAGCCGAAAATTGAGACAAGAAATTAAAACAAAGAAGGATAGAAACACATGCAAGCAATAATTTTGTATTTTCAATTTTTTACTGCTCTTTCAATACCGATTGAAATTAATAACGTTGAAAAAACGTATCGCGAAGGAATTCATTTTTTTCCGATCTTTGCTTTCTTATATGCAAGTATCCATGCAATCTGTTTTTATTTCTTACAGAGCCAATTTTCTTTGGAAATAGTATGGTTATTTCTGATTTTTTTAGATGTAATCTTAACACGTGGCTTTCACTATGATGCTTTGGCCGACATGGCAGACGGTATGCTCTCTTCAAGAAAGAAAGATGATGTAATCTCTATAATGAAAGATTCCCATATTGGTGCTATGGGTACAATTATTTTGATTTTGTATTTTATGGGGATGTATATTTGTGGTTTTGAGAACCTTCACTCTATCTCATCTCTCGAAGAAAAAATTTTATATATTATAGGGATTAAAACACTTTCTAGAGGGGGAATTAGCTTTTTGTGTATTAATTATCGTCACTGTAGTGAGCATGGATTAGGTTTACTACTGGAAGGAATAAAAACTTGGAGAATATTTCTTTCTCAACTGATTTTTTTAGGAGTTGCTTATTTGACGGGTGGACTCATTTACTTAATTGTTTATCTTGTTAATTTATTTTTGATATATTTATATAGAAAATGGGTTGAACATAAGATAAAGGGTATGAATGGAGACACGGTAGGTGCTTCAACTCTTATTGGGGAACTGTTTATGCATTTTATACTAACAATATTTTAGGTGGATTTTATGAAAGTAATATTAGCTAGACATACACAGACTAATTATAATTACAAAAAAGCTTACTACGGTATTAGCGATATTTCTATTAATGAGACAGGTAAAAAACAAGCAATCAGATTGGGAAAATTATTAAAAAAAATAGAAAAAATCGACTATATGTATCTATCGACATTAAAAAGAACCCAAGAAACCGCATTAATAGCTTTAAATCAATGTCAACATCGCCCTAAAACCAAGTCCATTAAAGAATTCAATGAAAGAAACTTTGGTATCTGGGAAGGCAAGACAGCAAATGAAGTGGAATTATTAGATAATATAAATTGGGAAATATTTTTAAAGAAACCTTTTGATGCTATCCCTAAGAAAGGCGAGAGCTTTTACTTATATAAGCGACGAGTTCTTTTAGCATGGGATAAAATAATTAAATCTCATGAGGATCGGGACACAATATTATTTTTATTACATTTAGGTGTACTTAGAGTCATTATTAAAGAAAGAATTGAACTGGATAAAAATTTCTGGAGTATCCAAATTCCCCAAGGGAAGTTCCTTATATATAACATAAAAAGGAGAGATTAAAATCGGTAAGATTAATTATTTGACAGGAGGAGCAAAAAGCGGAAAATCTTCTCATGCAGAAAAACAAATCATAGATAGAAAATTTCTGCGAGTTGCTTATATTGCTACCCAAGCTAATGATTTCAAAGATACTGAAATTATTCAATCAATTAAAAATCATCGTATGCGGCGCCCAAAGGAATGGGTTACTTATGAAACATTTAAGAATATTGATTGCTTAATCAGATCGACAGTTCTTTTGGAAAAATATGATGCGTATTTAATAGATTGTGTGACGTTATGGGCAAATAATCAGATGTTTAACTGGATTAATGAAAAAGATTTTCAACAATCAATGGATTCTATGACTTGGAAGGATTGGCAACAACTTGAAAATGATTTGCTTCATAATTTTGATTTAATATTAACTGCTATGAAAGAGACTAATGCTGAATTTTGGATAGTTTCTAATGAAGTTGGGAGTGGCATTGTTCCAGAACATAAGTTTGTTAGGATTTATCGAAATCTTATTGGAAAAATAAATCAAAAAATAGCTATGTCTGCAGATAATGCCTACATTTCGATTTCAGGAATATTAGTAAAATTGAAATAAGAAAACTATGCACTTCAAAATGGAAAATTTGAAGTGCATTTTAATTGAAGTTAAGAAAAATAGGAATAATAAAAAAGTGTTAGTCCTCGTTGACTAACACAAAAATTAATAGATACTTCATCGGCTAAAATAAAGTTGCAATAAAATAAATCCAGGCTTCATTGCATGGATTACGCTAAACGACACTGTCTTGCCTCGAAACAGCAACGTTAATATAGCAAATTGAATAAAGACCTGGCTCCAAATAAATTTGTTTACAGTGGCGGGACCGCGTTGGGATTTAACCAAACTTCCATATTCAATTATCCTTGATGTTTTTCTATTGATTTAATTATAACATACTTATCAATTTTTTGAAAGTAATTGAAGTGTTATTAAATTAATCTCAAGCGAGCGTCTATGAGTCCATTTACAAATCAAAAAACATATGATATTTATGTAGATTAATAATGTATAATTGAAGTAATAAGTTAACATTCTGAAATGAGCTGAATTCTGAAAAATATTATAAAATAGATTGAAGATTCTACTTATTCAGTGTAATGGAGGTTCTCATGCAAAAGCTGGTTATCAAAACATCTTCGCAAATCATGGCCGAGATTGAAGAACATGATAATCTAAGGATTACCACGCCCCAGGCCCTATACCAAATCAAACGTAATCGCCATCAAGAAGATCAGAAGAATGCTTTGCATTGGGTCTTTCTACCAACAATTCTGCAAATGGGATTGTTTGTCTTATATTTTATTTGGCGAAAAGTTGACTTGATCCCGATTTCAGGTCAAACGTCGATGTCACAAGCAACGGTTATTTTAGGGGTTATTGGTGTCTTTGTTTTATTTACGAGCTCTTTTATTCTGGGTAAGAAAAAACAGCTAGACTATATTCGCCGGTTTCCTTGGCGCCATTACCCAGCCTTACTTTTATCACTAATGATTATTACATTAGTAAGTTTGCTGTTTTTCTTTTATTTATTTGATAAATTATTTCACGGTCTGCAGTTGGATATTTATTTAACGAGTGTTATGACTGGTATAATTTTAGGAGTCGTTAATTATGCAGTCTTGTATTTCATCTTCACCATGTCGACAACCAGCTTGACTCAATTATTGACTCGGATGATGGTTGGTGGTGTAGTTATTGCCATCATTACCAATTCGGAAACTTTGTGGTGGCAGCGTCATTTAAGCTTTCTGGGCTCATCCAAAGCTTTGAACGCATGGCAATTCAATCTCACTTTGATTTTATCAGGTTTGTTGATGATTGCTTTGGTTGATTCAATTTTTATCACTTTAGAGAAAGATCTCCCAGCTTACCAAGGATTACGAATATTGCGTTATTTGCTTTATGCGACTGGTTTTAGTCTCGCCATGGTAGGGTTATTTCCATTTGATGGGCCTCGCATTCAACCTTTTCTGCACAATAAATTTGCCGAGCTAATGGTTGTCCTGGTAACTACAATGATGTTTTGCAACCGTTGGCTTTTGCCCAAAAATCACCCTTCCTTTGAATGGCTTTCTTATGGTGTAGCAATATTTCTGGCTGGATTCTATGTCACTTACGAATTTGGCAATTATATAACGCTAACTGCCTTTGAGATCATATCTTTTATGATTGCTTTTATTTGGCTAACCATGCTTTTTAGCCATCTTGACCATGCTTCCTTCCCCGAAACTTTGAATTTAGAGTTAGAATTTGAGTTGGAAGAAAAGGCAAGGGAAACTATATAAATCCAGTTTGAAGGATATAAGATTTTAAGATGGAAATTAACAACCTGCTAAATTTGGCAAAAATCCACTAGACTATAACATTATCAGCTTTCCTCAAAGTTAGATATAATAGAAGGAGAGGAGTGTTTGTATGTCGATTAAAAAATTATTTTTAGTAGCAGCCCCTTTATTGGGTGGTTCTGTGGTTGGAAAATTGACGACGCCTCATGCTAAGGCAGATTACCAAGAATTTAAGCAACCTACTTTTGCTCCCCCTAAAGAAACCTTTGGGATCGTATGGCCTTTATTGTACACGGCCATGGGGATTGCCCGTTGTCTGATTGAAGATGAAGCAGATAAGGAAGAGGCGATCGCGAAGTATGATCTTCAACTCGCTCTGAATTATCTCTGGTCCGTTCTTTATTTTAACTTTAAACTTCGGGGAGCCGCTTTTATCGAAAGTTTTATCTTATTGGCGAGTGTCATAAGTACAACCGTTAAATTCTTCGAAAAAAATAAATTAGCGGGTAGTTTACTGATTCCTTATGTGGCTTGGTCAGCTTTTGCTACTTATTTAAATGGCGCAACATATCAGTTGAATGAAGACAATCCGAAATATTCGCGTGACAAAATAAAAATCACACCAATAAAAAGAGCGGAATAGAACTTTGTTGTTTTACTTTCTTTGGATTGAGATTTTTAAAATCTTTCAAAATTAATTAAGCAATCTTTTTACCCTTTATGTCTCTAAGTCTTGTGCTGAAAGAAGAGAGGAGATATGTTTGGACTTAAAAGTTATCACAAAAAATATCCCTTTAAATAGTAATGAAGAAAGAATTTTAAAATATATTATAAATAATATTAAAGAGATCGAAGGCAAAACTCTTAAAGAGCTTAGTAAAGAAGTTTATTCTTCACCGGCTACAATCGTAAGATTAAGTAAAAAATTAGGTTACACAGGATATCTAGATTTATACTATTTTATTTTTCATCATTGTAATCGTCAGGATATTAGTAACCCAAATTTACAATCAGATACGATGAGTCCATTTAGCATCACGGAAGTGGATTTTTCACAAGATGTTAAAGAGAATATAGCAACTTTTCATAAATTAATAAATGATCATCCACATATTCCTATAGTAATTTGTGCGACAGGGTTTTCTGGGAATGTGTCTACTTATTTATATAAAAAATTGTTGGTAAAAGGTGTCCATGTTATTTATTCAGGTGGTGAAGATTCTTCTGGGATAATTGAGCGAAATATTGATCGTTTAGGACTTTTCATAGGTATCTCAAAATCAGGAGAGACCACAACGATAATTGATAAAACAAATCTATGTCACCAGCATCAAATTCCGACGTTTGTTATTACAGGCAATCAGACGAGTGCACTCTATAAACTAGGTAAATATACTATCTTGGTAAGAGATGATGCCCCTTATGATAGCCAAAATATCACTTATAATAATTTTTTTATTCGATTACTTTTCCTTTTTGAATTGTTATCTGATTTTTAAGGAAATCTGTTTCAGTTTATGAAATAGATTTCTTTTTCTATACTAATCCTTAAATAATGAAAACGATTACTTTAAAATAAAAATAGGAAAGAGAGGTGTCTTAATTATGAAGACAAAAATTATGGATAATTTACAAAAGTTTTCAAGAGCGATGTTTATACCCGTTTTAATTTTACCTATTGCCGGCCTTTTAATTGCTATAGGAAATATTTTTACGAATGAACGGCTGATTAATGCCGTTCCTTTACTGAATAATCCTTTCACTATGGGATTTGGAAGTGTCCTATCTTCCTCATTATTACCTGTATTAACCAATTTAGGTTTAATTTTTTGTGTGGGGATTGCTTTAGGATTAGCCAATCGAAAAAAAGCAGAGGCCGCCTTTACAGCTGTTCTGTCCTATTTAGTATTTGTATTTGCTATGAACAAGATATTGGAATTAATGGGAGTATTGGTTGATCCTGAAGCGCTTAGAGGTTCTGGCCAATCCATAGTTCTGGGTGTTCAAATTCTCGATATGGGCGTCTTTCTAGGCATTATTCTAGGAATTGTAGTTGCCTGGATTCATAATAAATATATCGATACTGAGTTTAACAATGCTTTTCAAATTTATGGTGGTGCGAGATTTGTCTTTATTGTATTGATTCCAATATTAATTGGTCTGGCGGGACTTTTTTCTCTATTATGGCCAATTATTCAGAATGGAATTAATGCTTTAGGTATTTTTATCCAACACAGTGGTAACTTCGGCTTATTTATCTATGGAATGCTAGAGCGTTTGTTAATTCCAACGGGTTTGCATCATTTAGTTTATACTCCGTTTTTATATTCTTCTTTGGGTGGTACTCAAGAAATAGCTGGAGTAGTATACGAAGGAGCTCGAAATATTTATTTTGCTGAAATTACCGACCCTACTATAAAGGTGCTTTCAGAGTCAGTGAAATGGGATGCGCGAGGAATTTCAAAAATGTTTGGTTTAATCGGGGCTTGCTTGGCCATGTATCATACTGCAAAACCAGAAAATAAAGTGAAGGCCAAGGCAATATTAATTCCAGCTGCCTTTACTTCATTTATTGCAGGTGTAACTGAACCCATAGAATTTTCTTTTATGTTTGTTTCTCCAATTCTTTACCTAATTCATTCGGTATTAAGTGGGTTAAGCATGGTTATCTTGAATATATTCGGCTCCAGAGCGATTGGTCCTAATGGTTTTATTGATTTTCTTTTATATAACTTACCTTTAGGCATTGAAAAAACAAATTGGCCAATTTATATTTTGGTGGGTATGATTTTCTTTGGATTATATTATGTAATATTTAGAATTTTAATTATAAAAATGGATTTAAAAACTATCGGTCGATCTGAAGAAGTAAAACTATATAGTAAGAAAGAATATCAAGAAGCTAAAAGTAGTATGAACGAAGGGCAGGACTCTGGAGTAAATATGCATAATCTAGTCGAAGGACTTGGTGGAATTAAGAATATTAGAGACGTAGATAATTGTTATACTCGCTTGAGAATAACTGTTGATAATCCAGAAAAAGTCTCCAAAGACGTATTACAAAACAATGTAAACGCTAAAGGCGTCATAATTAATGATCAGAGTGTACATGTGGTATACGGTCTCGAAGTAAATCGAGTAAGAAGGGACTTAGACCGATATATAGAGCATAATAGTGGAAAGGAAATTGATAAATAATGAAGAAATTCTCAGTATTGATTGCTGGTGGAGGATCTACCTTTACTCCTGGTATTGTAATGATGTTATTAGACAGTGTGGATCGATTTCCATTAAAAACTTTGAAATTATACGATAATGATCCTGAAAGACAAGAAACTCTTGCCAAAGCAATAAAAATTATGTTAGCAGAAAGAGCACCAGAAATTGAATTTATATATACAGCTGATCCAAAAATGGCATTTTCTGAGATTGATTTTTGTATGGCTCACATCAGAGTTGGCAAGTATCCCATGAGAGAACTCGATGAGAAAATTCCTTTAAAACATGGGGTGTTAGGTCAAGAAACATGTGGTCCCGGAGGAATTGCTTACGGTTTGAGAAGTATTACTGGCATGATGGAAATCATCGATTATATGGAAGAGTATTCTCCTGATGCATGGATGTTAAATTATTCGAATCCAGCAGCAATTGTGGCTGAAGCCTGTCGTGTGATGAGACCAAACTCAAGAGTCATCAACATATGTGATATGCCAGTGGGTACTTTACGTCGGATGTCCTTTATAATAGATAAAGATCCTAAAGAATTAGATGTATCTTATTTTGGATTAAATCATTTTGGTTGGTGGACTAGTGTTAGAGATAAAGAAGGCCATGAATATTTACCTGAATTAATTGATTATGTAAGCAAACACGGGTATTTAACACAAAAAGAAGTCGATACTCAACATACTGATCCTAGTTGGCAAGAGACCCATAAAAAGGCTAAAGATATACTAGCGGTAGATCCAAAATTTTTGCCAAATACATACCTTAAATACTATTTCTATCCAGATTATGTTGTAGAACACTCAAACATTCATCATACACGAGCCAATGAAGTCATGGCAGGTCGTGAAAAAACAGTTTTTGAGAAAGCAAGAAAGATCATTGAGCAAGGACATGCAAAAGAAGAAGCGTTTGACATAGATTCCCACGCTTACTTTATTGTCGACTTAGCATGTGCTTTGGCATTTAATACTCAAGAAAGAATGTTACTCATTGTAGAGAATAATGGGGCTATTGCTAATTTTCCTGATGATGCGATGGTAGAAGTTCCTTGTATTGTAACATCAAAAGGTCCCGAACCGATTACACAAGGCAAAATACCTATGTTTAATCAAGCATTGATGTTTCAACAAGTAACCGTTGAAAAATTAGTGGTCGAGGCATATGTAGAACATAGTTATCAGAAATTATGGCAAGCTTTAACCTTATCTAAGACGGTGCCAAGTGCGAAAATAGCCAAAGAATTATTGGATGATCTTATTGAGGCAAACAAGGATTATTGGCCAGAGTTGCATTAATATTTGTTACTAGCCATAGTTTGATTTGTCTTTTATCACATCATTTTATTGAATATTTATCTTTATAAATATAAGGACAAGTTCTCTACTCTATAAATTTGGAGGCATTGTATTTATGTTAGAAAGAGAAAATAACGTAACTTTATGTATCGATGTAGGAACTACAAATATTAAATTCTTATACAAAAGTACCGATGAGAGAATTATCCGTTTCGATGAAGAAGTAACTATGTATTATGATGAAAAGGGAAATTCATTTCAAATTCCTGAAGAAATCTTAGAAACGATATTACATAACATTAGGCTGATGAATCAAAAATACGGTCAAATTGATAATATTGCTTTAAGTGTTCCTATGCATACGCTCATCATCGATCACAAGTTATGGTTGTGGTCAGATATTCGAAGTGCTACCTGGGTGGATACCTTTAATCAATCTGAACTAGCCTTAAAATTCTATAACTTGACAGGCACTCCGATTCATCCGATGTCTCCATTTTGTAAAATTGCTTATTTACAATCACTGAATAGAATCGAAAAAGCTCAAAGATTAATCGGTTTGAAAGAATATTTAATGAATGTGTTGACTGGGGAGTTTCTTATTGATTATTCTACGGCTTCGACTACTGGATTATTTAATCTACACACTTTAGATTGGAGCGACGAAGTACTGACTTTTTTGAAAATAAAGAGAGAACAATTAGGAAGGTTAGTGGATACAAATTTTCATGCTCCGATAAATTTAGTGTTAGCAACACAATTAGGCCTTTCGAAAGAAGTTAAGATCTTTGTAGGAGGCTGTGATGGTTGCTTGGCAAGTTTGGCAACTTTAATTAAATACCAAGAAAAGAATGTACTTACTATGGGAACAAGTGGCGCAGCCCGATCCGTCAAAGATGAAATAACTCTTTCTAATCAAGGGAGATATTTTTGTTATTATATGACTCCTAAACATTGGGTAATCGGCGGTCCGACAAATAATGGAGGAAATGTGATTCAGTGGTGGAGTAGGATTATTTACCGTGATTCAAAAGAAATTTATCAGCATTTAGATCGCATTAGCGAACGTCAAAATCTGAAAAATTTAAAAGTAAATCCTTATTTGTTTGGTGAAAGAGCTCCCTATTGGGATATCCATAAAACCGGCACTATTATGGGCTTATCTGCCTCATACGACGAAGATGATTTGAGTTATGCGATTATTGTAGGTGTTTTTAATAACCTTATTCAAATCGCTAATGATTTGAAAATAGAAGGAAATATTTTAGTCAA
This sequence comes from Ignavigranum ruoffiae, assembly GCF_900110675.1. Classification (GTDB taxonomy): domain Bacteria; phylum Bacillota; class Bacilli; order Lactobacillales; family Aerococcaceae; genus Ignavigranum; species Ignavigranum ruoffiae. The sequence continues at coordinate 41,472 of NZ_FOEN01000004.1, forward strand.
TGGTGGAGTATTTAGAAATCCATATCTACGCAAAATATTTCAAGATTTGTGGCTAGATAATGTTGTTCTAGCGGAGAACTGTGAACCCTGTGATGGCTTATTGTATCTTGTAGAAAGTAAATACTGAAATTTTAGATGCTCATTCATAGTATACTAAGTTAAAATAAGGATCCCACTATAATGATTTATATAGTGGGATTGTTTTATTTATATGAAATAGTCTAGTTCCAGCTTATATTTTTTATGATTTGGTTAATTTGCTTGGTCATAGTGGTAATAAAATTTCAAGAGTTTAGTAATGTTTCTGAAAAACCCCTTCTAAAATCTATATAATTAACATGTTTTGACAATTACAGTCAATATAGAAAGTAAAGCCCAGTCTAAAAATATGTAAGCGGATTATTTTGGGCTCAAATAACCTTCTAGTTTAGAGTTGTGTCATTTATAGTATTAATAGGGGGAATTTCATTGATTAATAATGATATTATAAATAATTTGCCAATCTTTTCTAACTATAATGGACATTCTCTCTCTGATTTAGAGAAAGTCTTAAAAACTACGAAGAAAAGTATACTGCAGGATGTTGAAAAAATAAATGATGTATTGGCTTATTTTAACTATCCAGTGATTGAGATATGTGATAACAACTTATGGTTGCCTAATGTTTCCATAAAAGAATTATTTTCTAAAATGTCCCCCGAGTTGTCCCTATACTATTTTCAAGACGAACGAGTTTGGATGATTATACTATATATCTTTTTAGAGTATGATTTTATCTCTAACTATCATTTTCAAGAATTTTTGCGAGTAAGTAAAAACACAGTCTTATCGGATTTAAAAGAATTGAGAATCATATTAGAGAAATACAAAGTTGAATTAAAATATTCTCGCAAAGATGGATATTATTTTCTTGGAAAATCCATTCATATTCGACAAATACTTGAGACAGCCTTGAATGAAATCATGGCTTTTGAAAGTGGTAAATGGATCATACGGTACACATTTTATCGATGTCGACAAAATTTTGAGATTGATCCTATCATTCGATTTTTCCATTCGGTATCCCAAAAAGAAGAACTAAGTTTTATTGAGGAAAGAATCGAGACAACGGCATATTTAATTTTATTTCTTCAAACTGGGAAAATAGGTAGTAGTCCACAATATAGTGACAAAGAAATTAGAGAAATCGCTACCTCGCCAGTAATTCATATTGTAGAGGACTTTATGTCTATTTATCCCGAATTGGAGTGTGAAAAATACTTTATTGCCTCAAGATTATTGGGATGTATACAGGGAAATCTCTATTTGGATATTAATCCAAAAATAGTGGCCATTATGGAAGATATGATTGAGGTTGTTACTGCTAATACAGGAATTATATTTAATAATAATGAGCAATTTAGAATGAATTTATATAATCATTTGGCACCAGCATATTATCGATTAATGTTTGATATGAATTTAATCAATCCACTCAAAGACCAGATTATAGAGGAGTATAGTAGCTTATTCTATTTAGTGAAGAAGAGTATGTTTCCTTTAGCAAATGCCTTAAATAAAAATATCCCTGCAGATGAGATTGCCTACTTTACCATGCATTTTGGTGGATATATTACAGCCTATCAAAGTATTGAAAGTAATAGAAAGTTGACGGCGCTAACAATATGTCCTAAAGGAGTTTCTTCATCCCTTATCTTGACTTCAGAACTCCAGGCCATTATGCCAGAAATTAAATTTAATGGAATCCACCAGTTAGATAAAATAAAAGAGTTAGACTCATCTGAATATGACTTAATCTTTTCAACTGTGTATTTTGAAACCGAGAAGCCACTTTTCCTTGTCCAACCTTTTATGAATCCGGTAGAGAAGAGTCTACTGAAGAAAAAAGTCTACTCGGAGTTTCTAATTAGAACGGGACACAATGAACAAATAGAAGAGATTTTAACAATCGTTGGTAAACATGCTGAAGTAAAAGATGAATTACTATTAAAAGAAGCTTTATTTGATTATTTTTTTGATAAAACTAGAAGTGCCATTAATTGGGAGGGTGTTACGTTGAGCGATTTGCTTCAAAAAAGTTTAATTCAAAAGGTAGAGAAAGTAGCTGATTGGCAAGAGGGGATCCGTCTAGCTGCAAAGCCACTAGAACAACAAGGATATATAGAAGCCACATATATTGATGCGATGATTGATTCAATCAAAAAACTTGGCGCTTATATCGTGTTGGCTCCCCATGTAGCTGTACCTCATGCTTCGCCAAAGGAAGGTGTAAAGAGATTAGGCATGAGTTTGTTACAAATACAAGAACCGGTAAATTTCAACTTAGAACAAGATGAATACGATGAAGATCGCGAAGTTCATTTAATTTTTGTATTAGCTGCGATTGATTCAACGGCTCATTTAAGAGCTTTGCAACAGTTAGTAATGATTATAGAAGATGAAGAGACGATCGATAAATTGATCGCAGCAAATAGTTGTGAAGCCATCGAAGAAATAATAAATAAATCAATAAAACAGGAGGAGTCTTATGATTAAAATAGTAACAGTTTGTGGAAATGGAATTGGTTCGAGCTTGTTGTTAAAAATGAAGATAGAAAAAATTGCAAAAGACCATGGTTATGATGTTCAAGCAGAATCTTGTGATTCAAATGCTGCTGTAGGAAAAGACGCTGATTTATTCGTAACAGTTAAAGAGTTTAAAGATATCTTTCCTTCAGAAGCGAATGTCTGTATTGTTCCTAGTTATACTAACCGTCAGAAAATTGAGAACGAAATCTTACCTTATTTAGAAAAATTGAGCGTTTAAAAGCAAAAGGAGGATAAAGAAATGGTATTTTTAGATTTTTTGAAAGATATCTTAAGTGAGCCTGCATTCTTGATGGGATTGATCTCTTGTTTTGGTCTAATTGCATTGAAATCTCCAGCACATAAAATTCTTACGGGTACTTTAGGGCCCATTCTAGGTTATTTAATGTTATCAGCTGGAGCGGGTGTTATTGTCGCAAATTTAGACCCTTTGTCTCAAATGATTGAGACTGGATTCCATATTACAGGGGTCGTACCCAATAATGAAGCTGTTACATCAGTTGCTCAAGAAGTATTGGGTGTTGAAACCATGTCTATTTTAGTAGTAGGACTAATTTTTAATTTATTAATTGCACGATTTACTAAATATAAATATATATTTTTGACCGGTCATCATAGTTTTTTTATGGCTTGTTTATTGTCGGCCGTCTTAGGAGCATTAAATTTTAAAGGATTTGTTTTAATTCTTATTGGTGGATTTATCTTAGGTGCCTGGTCAGCAATTTCACCAGCCATTGGTCAGAAATATACACTGAAAGTAACAGATGGAGATGAAATTGCAATGGGCCATTTTGGTTCATTAGGTTATTATCTTTCTGCTTGGATAGGATCATTGGTAGGTTCTAATAGTTTAAATACCGAAGAAATTAAAGTATCCGAAAAATGGAATTTTCTCAGAAATACCACAATTTCAACTGCAATAATTATGGTGATTTTTTATATCATTGCTGCCATAGCTGCGGGTTCAGAATTCGTTACCAGCTTATCAGGCGGACAAAATTTTATTATCTTTGCGATTTTATCGGGATTAAAATTTGCAGTTGGGGTAGCGATTGTATACGCGGGGGTCAGAATGATTTTAGCGGATTTAATTCCAGCATTTGAAGGTGTAAGTACGAAACTAATTCCTAATGCAGTTCCTGCTGTGGATTGTGCCGTCTTTTTCCCTTATGCCCCTACTGCCGTTATTATTGGTTTCGCCTTTAGCTTTTTCGGCGGTGTGATTGGTATGTTGATTCTGGGAGCCATTGGAGGCGTCTTAATCATTCCAGGTATGGTACCACATTTCTTCTGTGGAGCAACCGCAGGTATCTTTGGGAATGCTACAGGCGGACGCAAAGGTGCTATTTTTGGTTCTTTTGTTAATGGATTATTGTTATCTTTTCTACCTGCTTTGCTCCTACCTGTTCTAGGGAATTTAGGTTTTAGCAATACAACCTTCGGTGATGTTGACTTTGGTGTTATCGGAATTATTTTAGGTCGACTAGGACAATTAGCTCAATCCATTGGAGTTTATGGCTTGATCGTAGTATTGATGCTAGTCCTAATAATTCCTTCTTTTACCAATAAGTCTGTAGATGCGATTAATAATCAACAATAGGAGGAGAAAATGGAAGAGCTAGCTATTAAGATTTTTTCTGATGGTGCAAATATTGATGAAATGATCGAAGATTTAAATGGCGGAATTGTTACTGGCTTTACTACCAATCCCAGCTTAATGAAAAAAGCTGGAGTTACTAGTTATCTAGATTTTGCTCAAAAAGTCTTAGCTCAAATTAAAGAATATCCGGTTTCGTTCGAGGTTTTTTCTGATGATATTTCGGTAATGAAAGAAGAGGCTTTGCGTTTATCTAGCTTGGGAGATAATGTCTATGTGAAGATTCCAATTACTAATTCAAAAGGGGAGAGTACTTTAACGCTCATTAAAGAACTATCAGAGAAGGGAATTAAGATAAACGTTACAGCAATATTTACCACTCAACAAGTAGCAGATACAGTAAAGGCACTTAGCAATCAGACACCGTCCATAGTTTCTGTGTTTGCAGGAAGAATTGCTGATACGGGGATCGATCCAGAACCCCTGATGAAAGAAGCTTTAAATATTTGTGCGGAGAAATCCTCGATTGAATTACTGTGGGCGAGTCCAAGGGAAGTTTTAAATGTCTATCAGGCCAATGATTTAGGGGTTCATATCATTACTTGTACACCTTCGATCATTAAAAAACTGTCTTTAAGAAATAAAGACTTAGAGGAATATTCATTGGAAACAGTACAAATGTTCTTAAAAGATAGTCAAAGCTTAGGTTTCTCAATTTTGTAGTTTCACTGGGCACACAAAAAAACGATAACTTTACTCATAATGAGAAAGTTATCGCTTTTTTGGTTTATTAAGATATCAACCTACGGTTTCCGACTTTTAATTAATCCAAGTCCGGCGATAATAGATAGGGCTGCGCCAGTGAAGATAAGGCTTGGATCTTGTTCACCGGTTTCTGGTAAGCTACCAGCAGCTTGGATATTTATATCAGAAGCATTTGAAATTTGAGGGAGACTGTTATCTTTTATTGTGGAAATATTTTCTTTTTCAGTATCATTTGTGGTTTTATCTGTGTCATCAATCTCTTGGTTGGCATCTGTATTTTTATCGGGAGCTTGATTATCTTTATCTCCGGATTGATCAGGGAGCTCAGGATCAATCTCCGGTTTCTCGGGTTGTGGAATCGTTGGGGTATTGTTTGCAATATCATTCTCAACTTGGTTGATCGAGCTAGGGTCCTTGACTAAATTCTTGACAATCGCTTCATATTCTTTAGGAATGGTGTAGGTGCTATCTGCTACCATGAGACGAATCGGGTTAGCGTAGAACCATAGATCACTGTAATTGCGATCGTTAATCCGGTTGAAATGCGCCATCATTTGTTTCTTGTATTCCTCGGTCGGATGACTCCAATCGTAGGTCGCTTCATTGGCAGACATTGGTTTCTTCAGTTCTTCATCGAGAAGTGGATTGCCATCTTGGTCGGTCTCTCCAGCTACACCAAGGCCATGATTGGTTCCTCGAAGACGCATATACATATCTTGATTAATAATGAAAGGAACTTTGATTGTGTGCCAACCGTCAGCATCTGCTTGAGACCAATTTGTCTGATCAAATCGTCTGGCAATCCGGGTGGTTGGGTTTTCTGCAGTAGTTTTGTCTGCCATTTCGCCAAAGATATTACCTACAATTAAATCAATATGGTCTAAAATGGGATGATTACTTACATTTGATCGGTGATCAGCAGAGAGGGGCTTATAATTATTCTTTTGTGTATCTTTGAAGCGAATGGTGAGGTTTGCCAAAGTGTCTTTAGCAACTTCAAGTGTACCGCCCATTTCAACCTTTTTGCCATCTGCTTCCACATAGAATTCTAAGCCAGAGATAAGATCGCCATAGACTGACCAAGAGTTTCCTATCTTTAATCCTTCAGAGATATCCTGGAAGGTGTTGCCTGAAACCTTAGTATAATTGCGGGAATATTCTGATGGCCAATAGCCTGAAGAGTAGATTCCATTCGACGAAATCTTAAAGTGGAAATCAGAATTTGCATAGTTGTAAAATTGACGACCTTCACCAAGCAGGGAATCCCAGACGCCTCCAACTTTGGCAATCATCAGGTCGGCGCCCCCATAGATATCTCGCATTTCACCACGGTCGCCTCCCATTTGATTTCCAGGCATCCCTTCTAAGCCAGCAACGATGTCGGGGGCAACGTTCAACATATCGCGAATATCTTCGACCCGAACTTCACCGCCCCCGCCATTGTGTCGGGAAGGGTGGTTGACTAAGAAGAATGAATGAGGGTAGTATTTTTGTAACCAACGGAGGCCATCATAAGCATTCGTCTTATCAGCCTTCACATTGTCTCTTGGCCCGAAGACTTCCAATTCATTATCCGTAAAAGCGGAAGTAGGAGTATCGTATGAATATAACCATTCGAAATGACGGATCGCATCCAGGGGTACTCGGTTAGTTGAATCTTCGATAATACCTACAGTAACATGGTCCAGGCCGAATAAGTCCCATTCAAAACCAGGATAGTAGATTTTACCGCTATATTTTCCTTGGGCTTTAAGCTCATTATATTTATCAATTTGAGATTGGATGGTTTTCCAGGTTGGCTTTTCATATCCGTTCCCATCTTTGACCAGCGGATCGCCATTAATATCGCGAGGAGATTTGCGGAAATGATCCTGCGACATATAATAATCGAAGGCTTGACCATAATCCAGGTTAGGATAAGCTTCTTCAGGTAATTGATCTAAATCTTCACGAAATCCTGCATTCAACACATTTTCTAAAGTCATATATTTCTCAGAGGCGTCGTTCGATTGATTGGTATGATTATGAAATTCACCGGTAACAATTCGTTCTTCGCTAGGAACGGTAGGGTCTTCAGCGAGTTGACCTTGGTCAGCAAGTTTAAGGGGGTCGGCATCGGCATTATAATAATCACCGGTATTTTCAACTTCGTTTTCACCATTCTCATTCACGGTAGTGTGAACCGATCCTTCAGGGGCCTGATCTATCATGGCTTGGACTTCTTCTACTGTCTTAGCTTCGACAGATTGGTTAGCCGTTAAGCCAACTAACGTCATTGATGATAATAGTAGACTTGCAGCAGTGATAGGAAATTTGCGCATTTCATTAACTCCTTTTTGGCTAGATTTACTTTCATTATAAGGGCTAATTTTTTAATTTATGTAAATTTGGAGTAGAGAAATGTAAAAGTTTTGTAAATTTCCCTAACGATTGTTATGGTTGATATGTTTGGGTTACAACCAGTCTATAGCAAAATATTTTCATGATAATTCTATGAAAACGTATTAAATTAACTTTGTGATGAAAACAACTAACTTTTTATGTTATAATCTACCAGTAAATTTTATGATGAGTTTTCATCAATGAGAGGATTTTTCTTATGGACTTATTGAATATTTTTGAGCAGACGCTGACCGACATGAATGTGGTCAGTGCCATTACTTCGACCGTCTTTGTTATTTTGGTCGGTTACTATTGTCGGAAGCGCGAGATTTTTTCTGAAGCAGTGAGCAAGATTTTGTCTAAGGTAGTCTTGACGGTTGCTTTACCTGCATTGGCTTTCAATGCTTTTATGAAACCAATCAATCAGGAACAACTCCAACAAGGAATGAGTGTGCTGATTTGGGGGATCTTGATTTACATCGTCTTAATCTTTGTGACAAAGATCTTCTATTTGAAGTATGAAGGCGATCGCAAGACCACGCTAGAAATCTTGACCATCTTTGGTTCAACGACTTTCTTCGGGATTCCAATTATTTCGGCGATTTATGGTGATGAAGGGGTAATCTATGCCAATATCTTTAATATTGGTTATCGTATCTTTTTATACTCTTATGGTTTCATTGCTATGTCTGGATTGAAAATGGATAAGAAGAATGTCAAAACCATGTTCTTAAATCCAATTGTCTTAGCGACCTTTGGTGGCTTATTCATCTGGCTCTTCCAAGACCAACTGCCACAAGTTCAGACTGCTGATGGAGCCGTGGCATTCTTGCGGATTGATGCGACCGCCCCTTGGTTATATAAACCTTTAGAATATTTGGCTAAATTATCTTCACCGTTAGCTTGGTTATCGATCGGGGCCACTTTGGGCAGTCTGAAGTTCTCACAAGCAGCTTCCAACCGCACAGCCTGGTATTATACGGTGATGAAAATTATCGCTGTGCCAGTGATTAACATTCTAGGCATTTATCTATTACATGGGACGGGGCTCTTACATTTCAATCCAACTAGCTTAGCAACCACAGTCATTATGATGGCAACCCCAACTGCTACCGTTGCAGCCGCTTATGCCATTAATTTTGATAAGGATGCTGTCTTAGCTTCCAATGCTTCTTTATTGTCAACCTTAGCCGCAGTAATCATGATTCCACTTTGGATTGTAATTTTAGAAATTATTAGTCAAACAGGCATATTATAGAAAGGGTGCGATAGAATGTTTAAGATTGCATGTTATGGTGTACGGGAGAATGAAGTTGAATTCTTCAATAAATTGAACAAATATGATTATGATTTGACTTTGTATTCAGAATATTTAAATCATGAGAATGTTGCCACAGCTGAAGGTCACGATGCAGTTCTACTTCGTGGTAATTGTATTGCTGATGCGCAAAATTTAGCTAAGTTCGAAGAATATGGGATTCAATATGTCTTTACGCGGACGGTTGGCTTTAATCATATCGATGTTGAAGAAGCTAAGCGTTTGGGTATGAAAGTAGCACGAGTTCCTGGTTATTCACCTAATGCCATTGCCGAATTGTCTCTCACTCTAGGGATGACCTTATTGCGCAATGTACAGTACACCGCACACAATACTTCAATCAATCAAGATTTCCGAGTAACCCCGCGGATGTTTAGTCGTGAAGTGCGGAATTGTACAGTAGGTGTTATTGGTACCGGTCGAATTGGATTAACCGAAGCCAAATTATTTAAAGGTTTAGGAGCCAAAGTCCTAGGTTATGATGTGTTTCAATCTGAGGCTGCTAAAGAAGTGGTTGAATTTGTGGAACTAGACGACCTATTAGCTCAATCAGATATTGTCTCGCTTCATGTCCCATTAATTAAAGGGGAAAATGAAGGCATGATCAATCGGGAATTTATCAGCAAAATGAAAGATGACGCGATTCTAATTAACACCGCCCGCGGCGAATTGCAAGATAACCAAGCGATTATTGATGCGATTAAGAACAATAAACTTTACGGTTTTGCTGCCGATGTGCTTCCTGGCGAAAGTGATGTCTTCTTCAAGAAATTTGATCAAGCTAACCCAGTCCCTCGTCAAGATGTGCTTGACTTGATGAATTTATACCCACGAGTCCTATTAACACCTCACGTTGGGTCTAATACGGATGAAGCTTTGACCAACATGATTGAGATTTCTTATGATAATTTCAACGATGTCTTAACTAAGGGAAGCTCAGAAAATGAATTATAAAATAAAAGCTTAATAAAAGCAGTAGGCTTTAAATTAAATGCGGAAAGACCCTCTAAAGTCGGATTTTCTAGTCCAACTTTAGGGGTCTCTTTTTGTTTACTGTTTATTTGATATATAGGTAAATGAATTAAAATAGAATGACTAACCATTCAATGTTACGAGTTTATGGTTGCCAACGTGAACCATAAATAGAAACGCATCAAAAAACCTGCCCGCCAAGCGAACAGGTTAACCACTCTTTGCAATAGAGGGTGGCTCTCAAACAAGTTAGCTACATCGATAAATTCAAGGACTAGACTTGAATTGTAGGTAAAGTTATGAACGTTATATTGTCAATAGGGATAATTCTTGGACGAGCTAACTTATTGTGAAAGTTTACCAGAAAATCATGCGATCAGCAGGTGCCATGTACATTGGATCGCCCTCTTGTACACCATAGGTTTCATAGAATTCTTCAAAGTTTTGCACTGGGATATTTGTCCGTGTTTCGGCTGGAGCATGTTCGTCAGTGACTAGTCTCATCTTACCAAATTCAGGACGAAGTTTAATGGCCCAGGTGCGAGCATAAGATTCAAAGAATTCTTTGTAGTTAGGATCTCCTTTACGTTTCAAACCTTCTAAAGCTACGGACATACCACCATTATCGGCAATATTCTCAGCTAAAGTTTGTTCACCGTCAACTTGGCCATCATAGATTTCATAGCCATCATATTGATCAATCATCACTTTAGTGCGGTCTTCATAGGCAGCGTAGTCTTCTTCAGTCCACCAGTTTTCGAATGCACCATCGGCATTGAATTCTGCACCACTTGGGTCGAAAGCGTGAGTCAGTTCGTGACCAACCACATTACCTACCCCACCGTAGTTTTGGCTATCTGTTTGATCTTTATCGTAGAATGGTGCTTGCAAGATACCTGCAGGTAAGCAAATTAAGTTTGAAGTTGAGCTATAATACGCATTGACAGCGAATGGTTCCATTCCCCATTGGTTTTCGGCCACAGGTTGGTCATAATCTTTCAAATCATTTACCACATCGACCTTATTAATTCCTTTAATACCATCAAAGAATGATTTTTCTGGGTCTACTTTATAGTCAGGGGTATTCTTATTATATTCATCACCATATCCGACCATAACATCCATCTTGTCTAATTTTTCGATGGCTTTTTTACGGGTTTCTGGGCTTAGCCATTCATTATTATTTAGGCGTTCTTTGTACATATCAATAATATCATAGGTAATATCTTCAACTTCTTTACGAGCTTCTTCACCGAAGTATTCTTTACCATAAGCATTACCGATAACATCATAGAATTGGTAGATAATTTCTTTGTAAGCGGCTTTATCTTGAGGTGTTGGTTCTTCAATACCACGTTGAGCCATTCCATATTCAGCTTGTAATAAACGAAGTTCTTCGGTTAAATATGGAGCAGCTGCGATGGCTTGTTTAACTAACATCCATGATTTCAATTCTTCAAAGTGTTCTTCACCCATCATATCAGCAAGACCACCAGAGAATGATTTATCATCGATATTAATCTTTTCAACTTTTGTACCGATAATATTTTCTAAAGCTGATAATAATTTGAAACTATCGGTCATGCCTTGTGCATCTTCCACAGAAATTGAGAAGATATTGTCACTATATTTAGGACGTTCTTCACTTGGCGTACGGTATTCAGCCATCAAAGCATCGAAATTAAGAGTATTTTCTAGATGTTTAGCTGCTTCTTCTTCGCTGTATCCCATAGCAACTAAGATTTTTTCGCCTGATTCACGGTAAACTTTAAGTAATTCAGGCGCATCTTCATTACCTTCATCATAATAAGAAGTATCTGGCAAGATTAAGCTACCAGATGCGATCATTAATTCATTGGTTTTAGGATCTTCCAAACCTGGTGAACTATACACATAGAAAGGTAATGGCAGGTCTTCTTCAATCCATTCACCTAAACGATCAGCTAAATCTTCAGCAGATTCTAGCGATTCAATCTTTTCTAAATATGGTTTAACCGGTTCAGCGCCTTCTTCTTCACGACGATCGAAATCATAGGCTAAATCATAGTAATTCATCATTTGTTGTTCTTCTTCGTTTTGAGGTTCAACTTTACCATCTTTAAGATCTCCTAAGATGGTCTTCAAACGTTCATCAACAATTTCATCTAATTCATCATTGACTCCGATAGCGACTTCGTCAGCAGCCATTTCCATATTATCTAAATATTCTTTATTGACAGCCTCAAAGAAATCTTCCTTATAATCTGGAATCTCAGTGCTCGCTTCTTCTTCTTGAGCTAGAACGATAGGACTTTGCCAAATAATTGGGGCGCTTTGTACGCCAACACCTAAGGCCAGAATTGCTACCATTGAAGCTCCAACAAAATTAAATTTCTTATGACTCATTCCATAACTCCTCTCGATAATTTCGTCTCAACCAAGAAAAATAGATACCCATATACCTACAACAATCCCTGATGGAAACGCTAACAAGAGTATAAGCTATAAATCCATAAACTGCAATGATAAGTCCTATAAGTAATAATTATATCCATATAGCTTTTAGCAATAGATTAACTTTTTCATTATAATTACCGGAAAATTTAATCCAAATATCATTTAGTGTCTATTTATCAGTAATTTGGGTCTAACTCAGAATATCTTGTTTAGGAATTCGTATATAAATCATATCATTATACATCTGCCTCTATCTGGTTTATAATATACTTATCAAATAAAGAGGGGGAATTACTCATGTCAGAAGAAAAGAAAAAAAGCTCAATGTTTGATAAAGTTTCTGGTTCAGTCAAAGAAACTGTCGGAAAAGTAACAGATAACGAAAAATTAAAAGCAGAAGGTGCTACTCAAAAAGCCAAAGGTAAAGCGAAAGAAGTTATCGAAGATGCTTCAAACGCAGCTAAAGGTTTTGTAGACGGACTTTCTGAAAAGAAATAAGTTAAAGTGAATGGACCAGTCCCTTGACGGGGCTGGTTTTTTTGATTTGTTTATTGAAAGTACTTTCTGAAAATATATTAATATTGAAAATCTAAACAATTTCCAATAAAATATTTGTAAGCGGTTGAGGTTATTTAGTTTGTTAAAGAAAAGGAGATTGAGATGGAAATTAAAGATAGCTTAGTGCCAGTAATCGAGTCGCTCTATCCTTCATTTACTGAGACAGAGAAAGTCATTGCTCAGTATTTTATTCAGCCGCCGACAGAGTCATCAGATTATTCTGCCAAATCTATCGCTCAAACTCTCCATGTTTCGGAAGCTTCACTGACTCGATTTGCCCAGAAGTGTGGCTATCAGGGTTATCGGGAATTTATCTTTGCATACCGACAGAAGGATCAACCCAATTATCAGAATAATGCGTTGGCGATTGAGAATGTTTTAAAGGATTATTCTGAAATTATTAATAAAACCTATAGTTTGATGAAGGAAGAACAACTGAAACATATTGCTCAACTCATCTCTGAAACGCAAAGAATATATATTTATGGAATTGGAAGTTCTGGTTACGCTGCCCAAGAGACGCGTTATCGCTTAATGCGTTTAGGATTGACGGTTGATGCGATTACTGATCCTGAAATGATGGCAATGAATCAAGTTGTACTGAATTCGACCTGTCTAGTCATTGGTTTTTCAATTTCTGGTGAGACTTTTTCTGTACTAAAATCGTTAAAACAAGCTGCTAGCCAAGGGGCCAAAACCCTATTGATTACTTCTAAAGCCAAACCGCTTTATGATGATCAAATTCAGGTGATTCTGAATTGTGCCAGTCTGGCGAATTTAAATTTTGGCAATCGAATCTCGCCCCAATTACCCATCTTGATGGTGATTGATATTATTTATGATTATATTATGGACCTCGACCGAGTCCAACGAGGAAAAGTTTTCCTAGATACTTTATTTGCGATAGAAAAAGGAGTGGATAATAAAGATGAATAAACAGGATTTTATAGATGTTATAAAAAAAGGTTTGATTGTGTCATGTCAGGCCTTGCCAGGAGAACCTCTATATATAGAAGAAGGTCAAGGTTTGATGCCTTATATGGCTCTGGCAGCTCAAGAAGCAGGAGCAGTTGCATTGCGAGCCAACTCAGTGCGTGATATTTTAGCCATTCGTCAGCAAGTAGATCTGCCGATGATTGGGATAATTAAACGTGATTATCCACCTCAAGAACCTTTTATTACGGCTACGATGAAAGAAGTAGACCAACTCATTGAAACTGGAGTTGAAGTGATTGCTTTAGATTGTACACAGCGACCCCGGTATGATGGTTTGAGCATTGAAGCATTTATCCAACAGATTAAAGCTAAATATCCTGACCAGTTATTTATGGCAGATATATCGACCTTTAATGAAGGCTTGGCAGCTTATCAAGCAGGTATTGATTTTGTTGGAACGACACTTTCTGGTTATACCAACTATAGTCGTCAATCAGATCAGCCTGACTTTGAATTGGTAAAAAATTTAGTGGCTGAAGGAATTCCCGTCATTGCTGAAGGAAAGATTCATTATCCTGAACAGGCGCGAAAAATGAAAGAACTCGGGGCGACTGGAATCGTTGTCGGTGGGGCGATTACTCGACCTAAAGAAATTGCTCAACGTTTTATTAAAGGATTAGAAGGATAAGGAGGAAAGCATATGTTTAAAAAATTCTCGAAGTTAGGCCAAGCGTTTATGCTCCCGATTGCAATTTTGCCGGTAGCAGGGCTATTACTCGGTCTGGGAGCTGCTTTATCAAATGATGCTGCTATTGCTGCCTTCCCCTTTTTAGGGGCAGAATGGATTCAGTCCGTATTTGCAGTAATGGCTGGAGCCGGGAATGCGGTCTTTGCCAATTTACCATTGATCTTCTCTATTGGTATTGCTGTGGGACTGGCTAAAGGTGACAAAGGAACTGCGGGTCTGTCGGCTGGAGTTGCTTTTCTAGTCTTTACAGCAACTATTAGTTCACTTTTGCAGTTGTATTCTGACGCTGACGCGACAATTGATACTGGTGTTCTTGGTGCTTTGGTCATTGGGTTGACGGTAACTTATTTACATAATCGCTATCGTAAAATTGAGCTACCACAATTTTTAGGTTTCTTTGGCGGATCACGATTTATTCCGATTGTTTCATCGTTATCAGCCATTGTATTAGGTAGTATCTTCTATTTAATCTGGCCCCCCATTCAAAATCTCTTAGTAGTCTTGGGTGAACAAATTGCTCGAATGGGTAGCTTGGGTTCTTTCCTATATGGATTTTTTTTACGGCTTACAGGAGCCGTAGGTTTACACCATACCATCTATCCATTATTCTGGTATACATCCTTAGGTGGGGTAGAAACGGTGGCGGGACAAACAGTTTCGGGTGCTCAAAATATCTATTTCGCTCAACTTGCGGATCCAAACTTTAGCGGATTGTTCACTTATGGAACGCGTTTTTTTGCTGGGCGTTTTGCTACAATGATGTTTGGTCTGCCTGCTGCATGTTTAGGGATGTATCATGCTATTCCTAAAGAAAATCGCAAAGCCAATGCCGGATTTTATATGTCTAGTGCACTCACCTCATTCTTAACTGGGATTACCGAACCGATTGAATTTTCTTTCTTATTTGCAGCACCTTGGTTATACGTCATTCACGCTTTCTTAGATGGTGTCTCTTTCTTGGTAGCCGATTTATTGCAAATCCGAATTGGTAATACTTTCTCTGGTGGACTGATTGACTTTACTATTTTTGGACCTTTGCAAGGTCAAGCGCAAACTCATTGGTTGCGCGTTCTGCCGGTCGGAATTATTTGGGCACTGGTTTATTATTTTATTTTTAGGTATTTAGTCAAACGATTCAAAGTAGCCGTACCTGGTATGGAGTTGAATGTGGGTGAATTTGAATCTGGAACCGAACAATCATCGACAGATTTAAGTCAAAGAGCTCAAGAAATCATTGCGGCTTTGGGTCAAGCAACAAATATTGAAAATGTAACTGCTTGTGCCACACGGCTGCGGGTATCCGTGGTGGACACCCAGCAAGTTGATAAGACTAAGTTGAAACAACTTGGAGCTACGGCAGTTGTCGACGTTGCTAATGGAATTCAAGCAGTCTTCGGTGGCAAGTCAGATTTATATAGCCAGGAAATTAATCAAATCCTTGGTCATGAAGAATAGAATTTATTGACCAGTCCCTTGACGGGGCTGGTTTTTTAATTCGCTTTAATAGGGTTGGCAGTAGATGCATGTTATAATTTCAATAGAAAGGGTGAGACGTATGCCATGGAATATGCAAGATTATCCGCCATCGTTTAAGAATTTCGAAACCTTAGAGCGGAAGAAGATGATTGATATTGCCAATGCCCTCTTAGCCAATGGTTACGATGAAGATCGGGCCATCCCCATTGCCATTGCTGAAGGAAAGAAGTGGTTTGCCAAGGCGACTGATAAAGAATTGAAGGAGCTTAAAGCAGAAGCGAATCCTTCTAAAAGAGATAAACATGACCGTGATTCGACCAATCCTGATTTATTAGATGAAGATGTTGAAGTTTATTTTGAAGATGACCAGTGGAAAGTTAAGACTAAGAAAGCGAAAAGAGCTTCTGACAGTTTTGCTAGTAAGGCTGAGGCGATTAAACGGGCTAAAGAAATAGCTAAGAATAAAGAATCTAAAGTGGTACCTTATACCAAAGAAGGCAAGAAACAAAATGAAAAATAAGTTTTAGGATGAGTGTTGAAGTCATGAGATGTCAGTGTTTAGTGGTCACCATGAATTAGAGAAGACAAAAATGAATCTGAATGATTATCACCTCCTATCCTTTGGAAGAAGGCCGATAAAATAGAAACACAAATAGCCGAATATTTACCGATGAAATTTCCCCATTGATTCAGCCCAATTGTCTGGCAAGTTTTAGCTAGACAATTATGGATCGCATTACTTTAGGGGAAACATAGACCTATAAAGGTCGGGTCGCCGGTAAATATTCGGTTTGTCTATTTTCTAAACACCAAAAAGTCTGGCTTTCGGGCTAGCACTATTCTAATCTAATACAGTGTTTTATGATAGAGATAAATTGTTCGGCCCTTGGTGTCAATCTGGCAGTCAAACTGCTGATAGCCCAGAGGCTCGTATAAACCTTGATGTTGAGTGTTAATATATAAGTCTTGCTGATTCTGGGCTTTGGCGTGGAGCTCGACTAAGTGAACGAGGTCTCGACTTAAGCCGCGTTGACGGAAACTAGGCTCAACATAGACAGTAGCAATACAAGGACAAATGGCTGGATCGGCAATAATATCTTGTTCGACATAAGCGGCGAAGGCCACCAGTTGGTCTTTTTTATTAGCATCGGGGCTATCTTGACTTAATATGAAGTAATAATCGGAGGGCGCCATCGATTGCTGACGCAAAATATCGGCTACATAAGTTCCAGCTGGCCAATCGATGGCTTCAATAGCTACTAACAAATGAGAAGGTACTGAATCTCCTTTTCGAATAATATATAGCATTAGCATTCCTTTCTATGGTCAATTTGTCATTTCTAAGGATGAATCCTTTTATCCAACAGATTTGCACAAATTATTCATCAGAGCTTATTCTTTAACTAGATTCTCAGTCAATAGCGGATTTGGTAAAAATCTTGGTTAAATCATACCCAAGACAACATATCTATAGAAAAGCATAGCTTTACGCTATAATAGAATCAAGGAAAACGGATGTTTGACAGAGAGGAGGGATTAAATGAAGATACCAGCGATTAACTTTGAAGAATTAAATTTTATAACCATTTTGATTCGCTGTTTGATGGCCATGATTCTGGGTGGTTTAATTGGTTTTGAGCGTGGTTTAAATAATCAACCGGCCGGGATGCGAACTTATATCCTCGTCAGTGTCACTTCAGCCATGGTAATGATGACCAATCAATTTGTCGCCAAATTCTATCCAGGAGTGGATCCGAGTCGGATGGGTGCTCAAGTGGTCAGTGGTATCGGCTTTCTTGGCGCTGGGATGATTCTGATTACCAATCGCGATAAGGTCAAAGGATTAACCACAGCAGCCGGTTTGTGGTCGTCAGCCTGTTTAGGTTTAGCGGTGGGCATTGGTTTCTATGAGGTCGCCTTAGTGGTTGCGATCATATTGATTATCACTCTCGTCTATTTGCAAAAGGTTAAACATCGACTTAAAGATCGATCGCCTTATGAACAATTTATTCTCCAAACCCAAGACATAGATAGTTTTAATCAAGCCATCGCCTTTATCAATGACTCTCTGATTACGATTAATAAAATACGACCCTGTTCGACGC
The DNA here is from genome assembly GCF_900110675.1 of Ignavigranum ruoffiae. GTDB lineage: Bacteria > Bacillota > Bacilli > Lactobacillales > Aerococcaceae > Ignavigranum > Ignavigranum ruoffiae. Next base: position 59,351 of record NZ_FOEN01000004.1, read on the forward strand.
ATAAGTCGGATCAGGCTTATCTCATCGAGTTAGAATTTCCGCTAGAAGTCAATGTAGAAAAATTTATCAGCGAATTTAATCAACTTAAAGGGAGTCAATTATTATTTGAGGATGGACCTTCGAAATAGCATTAAATCACCATTTATAGCCCTGTCAAAAAAGTTTGACAGGGAATTTTTGACGAAAAAATGGCCTTGTCTAAAAGATTTGATAGACATCGATCAATAAAATGAATACAGTAGAGACACAAGGAGGAATTGCGATGACAATAGGTCAGCAATTAAAGACTGCTCGCATGCAAGCAGGTATGACCCAAGAAGAGATTTCAGAAGCCTTAGATGTTAGTCGGCAGACGATTTCTAATTGGGAGAATGATAAGTGTTATCCCGATGTACGAACGGTCATTGAATTAAGTGAACTGTATCAGTTGAGTCTGGATGCCTTGTTGAAGAAGAATAAAGAATTTGTTCAACATATTGATGACAATACCAATGTGGTTAAAAGCAACCGAAAACTTATCAAAGCGATTGTAATCAACATTTTACTAATTTTAATAGTTTTACTGATTAATTATTTCTTACCCCTGAAGATTTATGGCTTAGTTACCATTTTTATCTTGGCTCTATGTATGACTGGTTTCATTTATTTTGAACTCATTCGTCGACTTTAAGGAGGGAAAAGAATGGATACGCGCTTAATAATATTTGTTTGTGGTCTGGCGATTTGTGTATTCGGAGGAATTCAATTAGCACGAATGATCTATCGACTCACGGTGATGGATGCCAAGGCTCGGCACTTACCTTATCCACGATTTTGGGGCATCTTCAATCTCGGTGGTAATAATGGCGGCGGCAACATTTTGTTATATTTACTAGGTCGGCGTCAGTTTCCGATTAAAGATGAAAGCATCATTGATCCAGAAAAAGTTCAGCATTATAAGCAGAGAGCGCGCTTAGCTTTAGCCTTCCATTTAATTGGAGCGGTCATTTTGATCATCGGTTTTTTCTGGTATTTCAACTGAATCACTGAGAAAGTCCTAGCAATATCAATCCATTTCTATGATATAATGAGAGTAAAATGAGAGAGGAAGGATATCATGGAAGGATATAATCAAGTTAAAGAAGCCTTGGATAAACTCGACATTCCTTTTGAGATTGTCGAACATCCTCCTGCTTTAACCACGGAGCAAGCCGATCAATTTATTGAGGGGGTTGAAGGGGTCCGGACCAAGACCATGTTTCTAACCAATAAAAAGAAGACGGCCTATTACCTCTTAATTATGGATGATAGCAAACAACTTGACATGAATCATTTCAAAGAATTAGTTCAAGCCAATAAAATCCGTATGGCTTCTGAAGATAGTCTTTTCGAGAAAATGGCCTTACCTGCTGGTGTGGTTTCTCCCTTTGGTTTATTGAATAATCAGGAGAAGGATATTCAAGTTTATTTTGACCAAGAAATTGTTGATGAAGAACGAATGAGTTTCCATCCTAATACCAATGAGAAGACACTTTTCCTGAAAACCACCGATCTATTTAAATTCTTGAAAGCGATTGGTTTCGATTATACCATTTTGTCCATCTAGTGAAGCCACTAAACCGCTAGGCTAAGATATTAAAACTAGCGCAGGCTGAAGCTTTTTTAATCAGTATTTGATTGGATCTCGATTTAACTTTCACATATAGAAAATTATAGAACCAATAAAATTGATCTACTCACTCATCCTTAGCAATTTAGTCTAGGGATAGGGGTAGTTTTTTTATTTTGCTTTATCGAGGGCTCATTAAAAAATTGAAAGATAAAGTATGATTAAGGATAATGGTTATCATTCAATTATATAATTGAATGACCAAGACTTTTCTGTTATACTATACTCAATTAAATAATTGAATGAGAAGGTGTTCCAAATGACCATGCCGGTATGCCAAGAGTTTCAAAATCATCCCGACCGGGTAAAACAAGTTCGCCAAGAATTAGAAAGTTTACCCTTAGATAAAGTTACCAATTTTCTTAAAGCGATTGCCGAAGATAATCGGACTAAGATTGTCACGGCTCTCAGTCGTTACCCAGAATTATGTGTCTGTGATATTGCCAATATTTTGGGCATTAGCCAAGCCAATGCTTCCAGTCACCTGCGCAAGTTATATAAAGTAGGGGTGATTAAGGATCGAAAAGAAGGCAAACAAGTTTACTATTCTTTAGAAGATGAACATGTTCAAGCAATTATCAATAAGACGATTGAACATATGGAGGAAGATTAATGAATGCAAGCGAACGTACTTATCAATTAATGAATTTAGATTGTGCAAATTGTGCGCGGAAATTTGAAGAGAATTTATTGAAATTAGATTCAGTTTCTCAAGCTTCGGTTAATTTTGCAGCGACCAAGGTTCGGATTAGCGGAACCGCCAGCATTGAAGAAATCGAACAAGCTGGAGCTTTCGATAATATTAAAGTAGCGCGCCCAGATCAGACGACATCTTCGCAGCCTATTATATTTAAGAAAGAGAATCTGCCAGCTTTCTTAGCTGCTTTGATCATGGTCTTAACCTTCGTATTGGGCTATTTCAATCCTGGTCAAAAAGACTTGATCGAATATGGCTATATCTTAGCGATTGTTGTCGGTGGCTGGGACCTCTTTAGAACCGGTCTGCGGAATTTATTTCAACTCGAATTTGATATGAACACCTTAATGACCGTGGCTATTATTGGCGCTGTTTCCATCCATCAATGGGCCGAGGGAGCAATGGTCGTTGTTCTTTTTGCCATCAGTGAAGCCTTAGAAAGTTACTCAACCGACAAGGCCCGTCATTCATTGGCTAGCCTAATCTCATTGGCACCAAATCAAGCCTGGGTGATTGAAGATAATCAAGAGATTGTAAAAGATGTCAGTCAAATCCAGCTAAACCAGATTATTCGAATTAAACCAGGCGATCGGGTAGCTCTGGATGGAGAAGTTATCAAAGGCAGTACAAGTATTAATCAAGCAACGATCACTGGAGAAAGCATGCCAGTGGTCAAAGAACTTGGTGATACCGTCTATGCGGGGACCTTTAATGAAGAAGGTGTGATTGATGTCTGCGTCACTAAACTAGCTGAAGATACCACCTTGGCTCATATTATCAATTTAGTAGAAGAAGCTCAGGAAGAAAAAGCTGGCGTCCAATCTGTCATCGATCGTTTCGCTAAATATTACACGCCAGCCATTATGGTCATCGCGGCTTTGGTGATGCTTATTCCACCCTTATTCTTCAATCTCTCTTGGTCTCATTGGTTCTATCAAGGACTCGCTGTGTTAATTATTGGTTGTCCTTGTGCTTTGGTGATTTCTACACCGGTAGCGATTTTAACCGCCATTGGGACAGCAGCCAAAGAGGGTATTCTAATTAAAGGGGGACGCCATTTAGAGAACCTGGCCAAGATTCGTACCATTGCCTTTGATAAGACAGGAACCCTGACGCAAGGTCAAACACAATTGAATCAGACCATTGCTTTAGTGGACCAACCTCGTTACGAAATTTTAATCGCTTTAGAGAGCCGGGCTAACCACCCCTTAGCTAAGGCTATCGTAGAAGGTCTATCCAACAAATTAGATAACAAAAAAATGGTCGATCTTGAAGCATTTCAGTCCATCACTGGAAAGGGTCTAAAGGGGATTTATCAAGGAAAGACTTATTATGTGGGTCAACCCATTCTTTGGCAGAATCATCTTGATTCAATCGATAAAAGGATTAGCGAACAGTTGACCGAATTACAAGAAGAGGGTCAGACGGTGGTTTTATTCGGTAATCTGCAGGAAATTCAATTAATTTTAGCCGTAGCTGATCAGGTTCGTGATCAGGCTGCTGAATCTATTGGCTATTTGAATGATTTAGGTTTAACTTCATGGATGTTAACGGGAGATAATCTGGCCACAGCCCAGGCCATGGGACAATTAGTAGGGATTGAAGAGATTAAGGCTTCTTTGTTACCAGAGGACAAATTAGCTGTCATTCGTCAACTAGGTTCTCAAGCTCCGATTGCGATGGTCGGTGATGGCGTGAATGATGCGCCCGCTTTAGCTGCGGCGAATATTGGGATAGCGATGGGTGGAACCGGCACCGATACAGCCTTAGAAACGGCAGATATTGTATTAATGTCAGATAATCTTCTACAAGTTCCGGCAACGGTCAAACTGAGTCAACGAACCTTACGGATTATAAAAGAAAATATTATCTTTTCACTCGGGTTAAAATTGATTGCCCTCTTATTAGTCATTCCTGGCTGGCTGACCTTGTGGTTAGCTGTCTTCGCTGATATCGGTGCCACCTTATTAGTTACCTTAAACAGTATGCGTCTGCTTAAATCGTCGGTATATCATTCATCAACAAAAAACGCCAAGATGAATAAAATCTAGCTAAAGAAAAAAGAGGAAAACATACTCGCTGGTATGTTTTCCTCTTTTTCAGCTGATGATTAATGTTCTTCAGTTAATTTCTTAAACAGGCTAAGGGCAGCTAATAAGATAAGCATAGCTAAACCATGAATAAGATTTAAGGATGAAGCTTCCCCTGTTTCAGGCAATTTTTGACTTTGTCCATCTGTCGTTGTCTTTTCTTCTGTTTTTTGCTTCATTTTCTGATCAGTCTGACTGTTTTGGGTTGCATCTTCTTTCATAACTTCTGTAGTGGTTTGACTGTTAGCTTCTGCTTGGCTGTTCATCTTTTGTGTTTCTTTTATAGATTTTGTCTTTGCGTCGATTGAAGCATTTGACTCAGGCGTTTTTTGTCCATCGTTTGGTTGATGAGGAGCAGGTGAAGCATTCTTATCTGAGTTAGATTGGGAATCTTTCGCAGCAGAATCTGTTTGTTTGTCTTTTTCTTTAGCATCGGGCGCTTGATTATTTTGATCTTGCTGATCTTGCTCTTCTTTTACTGAATCATCTTGGTTTGGTTTGGATTGGTCTTTCTCTTGATCGGGTTTTGCTGAATCTTCTGAGTCTGAATTATTTTGTTCATCTTCAGTCATGTATTCAGGCAATTCAATCGATAGCGTCTTTGGTCCGCCTAAGTCATAACGGAAAGTATAACCAATATTTGTTCCGTCTACTTCAATTCCATAGTTAACTTCTTTCTTTAAGCCGTCGCTTTCAAGCAAGGTAAGTTGTCCATCTTCTTCCAGAGTTTTGCTGAAGCTTTGGTCGGATTTAAGATCGCGGAAAGTTAGGCGGGTTCCTTTAGCTAATTTCTTGCCGTCTTGATAATGAAGTTCAAGCTCAACTTGTAGCGGATCTTTGGCACCGACTAAAGGAAGATATACTCGATAGCTTTGATCTGCTTCAGCTGTTAGGGAAGTAATGTTTTCCTGTCCGTCAACCGATACTTGATATTCTTGACCAAGAATGAGCCCATCTTCTTCGTTGAAAGATAAATCTCCGGCAGATTCGATAGTTTTAGTAATCTTTTGGTCTTGATGACTGAGACTTACTTTGCGACCAATTTCAACAGGAAGACCGTTGGTATAGCGTAAGATTAAATAAATTTGGCTGACTTCCTTGGCTTTAGCATAGTCAGGTACCACAACAGCTAGCTCTTTTTCACCACCAAGGTCATAGCGGAAAGTCGAACCAATGTTCGTTCCATCGACACTGATTCCATAATTTACTTCTTTCTTTAAGCCATCTGCTTCGGTAAGTAGTAAGACCCCTTCTTCAGTTATGTTCTTAGTGAATTGGCTACCATCTTTTAAATTGGTCAAGGTAATGGGTGTTCCCACCGGTAGTGAGCTACCATCTTGATAAGATAATTGTAAGATCAGTAGTAAAGGATCTACTGCTCCCGGAAGTGGTAGTGAAATCACATGTTCCTGATCCCCTTGACTAGTAAAGCTAAAAACATTGGCCTGTTGGTTAACGCTCACCTGATAAGTTTGTCCAGTTTCCAAGCCATCGGAAGGTAAGAATTGTACGTAGCCATTGGCATCGGTCATTCTTTCCATTTGATGGATGCCATTGCTCAAGCGAACTAGGCTACCTTCGTCTACTGGCAGTCCATTGCTATAAACAATTCTAAGTTGGGCACTACTGCTTTCACCGATATGGATGATTAAATCTTCTTCACCATTATTGTCAGTGTTTGTGCCACCGCCGTAGTCTTCTACCCCAGCATTCTGCGGAGCATCGATCTCTTCGGCCAAAACCAGTGAACTCGATTCACTTGAAATAGCTAGTAACAAAGTACTTGCGGCCAGCCAACGATAAAATTTCTTCTTTAACATCAAATTCCTCCTAAAAAGTAACTATTACTATTAGAGTATAATTATTTGATAGATTATTGTCAATATTAATTTTTCAAAAGATGCTTATATAATACTTTACAGATAGTTAGAAGTTCTCAGTTATCTCATTTATACTTTAATTAAGTAATAACAAATTAAGTTGAAGGAGGAGAAATCATGACGACTAATCCTAGAGATCGATATAAGGCGGATGGTTTTCCTGAGCAATCCAGTAAATCTCCTGCGCTACAAAGTGAAATGACCCCGCTGCCAGATTGCGGAGAGCAATCTTATCAAGGTCAACAACGCCTTTCAGGACGTAAAGCCTTAATCACTGGTGGAGATTCTGGAATCGGCCGGGCGGTGGCCATTGCTTTCGTTCGTGAGGGTGCTCAAGTTTGTGTCCAATATTTACCAGGAGAAGAGGAAGATGCTGAATCGTTACAAGATTTATTGAGTCAAGATGGCTATTCCATTGAAATAATCGCTGCTGATTTTTGTCAGCCAGGAGAAGGCCGGCGAGTGGTGAAAGAAGCTTTTACAGTCCTCGGCCATTTAGATATTTTAGTTTTGAATGCTGCCCAGCAATTTGCTGTCGCTTCCTTAAGTGATTTGTCGCTAGCACAAGTCGAACAGACTTTCCAAGTTAATTTCTTTACGATGATTGAGATGATTAAAGAAGCTGAACCCAATTTAGCACCGGGAGCAAGTATTATTACAACCAGCTCTGTGCAAGCATTTAATCCAAGTACTCAACTTTTAGATTATGCGGCGACAAAGGCTGCAATCAGCAACTTAACAATCAATCTGTCCCAATATTTTGCTGAGAAAGGAATTCGGGTCAATGGGGTGGCCCCTGGTCCAATTTGGACACCGCTCCAATTGGATGCCGGACAACTTCCTGGGGCACTGAAGGACTTCGGCCAAAATAGTTTACTCGGCCGAGCGGGTCAACCGGTCGAATTGGCTGATGTTTATGTATTCCTAGCTTCTGAACAAGCTTCCTATGTGACCGGACAGATTTACGGCGTCACAGGTGGTCAGAATATTAATCTTTAATTGAATATTCGTTGATGAGTCTGCTCAGTTTATTAAGACTGGGCAGTTTTTATATATCTAAAATTCAGACAGCTTCCTATTTCTAGCGGATATTGTACAATGGAAAGGAATAGAACGTGGATTGGGAAGAGGAGGAAATAATATGTTACGACATTATGATGATTTGTTTGATTGGAATTTGACAACGACCATTGCAGAAGAGCAAGATGGTTACTATCGCTTTGAAGATACTATTTTTTATGGAGCCAAAGGAGGAATGCTGGCCGATCACGGTACGATTAACGGACAGCCGGTCCTCGATCTTAAATGGGAAGGGGATCGACTCTTTCATAAGGTTGCTGAGCCCTTAAGTAATCCGATTCATCTAGCTTTAGATGGGAAGCGTCGTCTATTGAATAGTCAAATTCAATCAGCCTTACATTTACTAGATGGTTACTATCGACCTTATGATATTCAGTTAACTGCTGTGTCGGTTGAGCCAGGAAACCAATGGTATCAAATTAATCGCAATCAAGTGACAGAAGAAGATTTGGCTAAGGTTGAGAACCATATGCAAGATGCTATCTTAGCCGCGATTCCAGTGACTTACGAATACTATCCTGGCTCCAAATATCCCGACCCAGCTTATGCCCAACACGATGAAGTTCGGGTGGTGAGTTTTGGTAATTTAGATCGTCAACCCTGTGGGACCCCTCATGTCAACAATACCAGTCAGATTGCTTCTTTTGTAATCTTAGGACAGAAGAAACATGGAGACCAGACTCGGGTGGAAATCGCCGTCGGTTTGGCTGCGAGTCAGCTTTTGCAAGCTAAGAATCATAAAGTAGAAGCTATCCGTCATTTACTGAATACTAAAGAAGAAACTATAGTAGAAGATATTGAAGAGCTGATTGATCTTAAGAAAAAGAATAAAGATCGATTGAAAGTTTTATCGGATTCTCTAGCAGACTATCAAAGTGAGGCGATTGCTCAAAGTCCTGAGATAATTATTCAAGACCAGGTTGCCATCGAGAGTATGCGTCAGGTTTCGCAGAACTTGCTCAAACACCCAATTGATTTAAAAATATTAACCAACCAAGAAGACGGTGTTTGCCATTTTTCTATTGTTTCTCCTGCAGGTCAAGCACGAGACATTCTTAATTCTTTAGAAGCGGAAATTAATTTAAGAGGAGGCGGCTCACCCAAGATTGTATCGGGACGGACCGAGCACGCTCAAGAAGAACTTGTTCAGCTCTTCAATCAGATCGTCTCAAATTTAAAATAAAGTTAAAATTTGGCGCCAAAAACAATATTTCTCATTTAAATTTGTTTCATTGTATCATAAAACAGCGCTAATCTTCGCAGAAAGATAATTATCAAACTATTAGGATTCGCTTTCCTATTATCTTCACCTAATATTTATGAGTAAATGCTAAGATAATTATATTACGATTAAAAGCATAGTATTTCACATGAGAACGTGATATGATGAAAGTAAATAAAACGCTTTCACGAAAGTGAAAAGCAGAAAATGGGAGGATACTATGTTAGGAAGAAATAATTTTGTTGAGAAAGGTCGTCGACTGGCTGACCGCCAACAACGATTTACAATTCGTCGTTTAAGTGTGGGAGTGGTATCAGTTCTATCTGCCTCATTATTATTCTTCGGTGGACAGACTGAAGTTCAAGCTGAAGAAGCGGTTGAAGAGATCGCTGTTGAAGAAACCGTTGTGACAGATGAAGAAGACCCAGCCGTTCTCGAAGGGGATTTGGCTGATGAAGAACCTGACCTGACTACAACAGAGGAAGAAACCACTGAAAAAGAAGAAACACCAACCGTCGGAAATGATCCAACCTTGAAAGAACAAGGGGCGGACATTTTAGAAGATCCAGACTTTGGTAAAGAGGCTTTAGAACACGTCGAAGTGCTTTCAGGAGAGATTGGTAGTCGGGTAGTGGGCACGCCAGGTGAAGCACAGGCTATGAAATATATCTTAGACCAATTGAGCAGTTTTGGCTATAAACCTGAAATTCAAACCTTTACCTATAAGGTAAAAGAGAAAGAATATACTTCACATAATATTATTGCTACCAAAAAAGGAGAATCTGATAAGGAAGTCATTGTCGGGGCTCACTATGATTCAGTAAACTCTGGTGGATCTGTCGGTGCGGATGATAATGCTTCAGGGATTGGTGTACTTTTAGAAACCGCCAAACGATTTGCAGATCAAGCCAGCAAATTTACCTTGAAGTTTATCGCCTTTAGCGCAGAAGAAGTCGGTTTAAAAGGGTCAAAAGCTTATGCAGCCTCAATGACGGAAGATCAAGTTAAGAATACCCTAGCGATGATCAATATGGACTCACTGATTGCTGGCGATAAGAAATACATTCACGCTGGAATGGGTGGCGAACATTGGGCCCTTAATCAAGCCTTTGATATTGCTAAACTCCTAAAAATCGATGATATGGAACCGAATCCAGGCTTGAATGAAGATTATCCTTTTGCTGAAACAGGAGACTGGAGTGACCATGCGCCATTTAATAAGTTAGGAATTCCAATTGTTTATTTTGAAGGAACAAACTGGGAAATTGGCGATAAAGATGGTTATGTTCAAACTGAAGATAATGGACCTATCTTCCATACTGGTATGGATAATCTTGAATTCTTAAATGAAACATACCCAGGACGGGTAGAAGACCACTTATACAGTTATTCAGCGATTCTTTATAACTTATTGATGAACATGGCTGATCCAGCCAGTCCTAGTGTAGATGTTCCTGAAGTTGAAGAACCAGAAAAACCAATTGTAGATGGACCGGTAACCCCTGCACCAGAAAAACCAGAAGTCGAAGATAAACCGCTAGTTGGTGGTGACGGTGCGGAAGAAACAAATCCTAAAGAAACCCCTGAAGAACCTGAAAAAGATATGGAAGATAGTGGGGAAGAAATGATGGAGACTGCACCTGAATCAAGTGCGAAGTCGCTACCAGAAACCGGTGAAGGTCAAGGCTTAACCTTATTGGCTACTAGCTTAACGGCCTTAGGAACGAGCTTGCTTTTCTGGAAGAAAAAACAATAAGCAGACTATTGAACATAAGCTAACGAAATCAAGAACTTATATGGTCACACCACAGATAAGATCCGAGGACTAACTCGGGTCTTATTTTTATTGAAAAAATAATAAATGATTGAGATAGTTTCATGTCCATAGATAAAAGAGAGTTTATGACTTAAAGAGAGAGGGATTCATAACTCAAACATTATTCATAATTTGCACTGAAATATCACAAAATTTAGGCTGACTATTCAAAAATTCTTTGCGTTTAAAGTCTATAATAAAAATAGAAAGTTATTAAGGAAAGCATTGAGGTGAAGAAGATGAAGAAAATATTGACAGTTTTAGCTTTATTTGCGCTTATATTATTCTCTTTTGCCCATCAACAAGGTTTTGCCCGGGAAAACTTGAATCAAAGGATCGAGAAAGGATGGAATCAGCGAAATGACGTTTCCATTATCTTTGAGAACGCAGACCGTCAACTTCTCGAATAGTTAAATCGTCGTCTTGATATGATAAATATCTGAATAAGGCTTATCAATTTTAATAATGTTTAGTCTTGTTATAATTAAATTAGTAGGATGTCACTATTGAACTACAAAAGGAGGCAAAAAATGAAAAAAGTACTTTCGTATTTGAGTTTACTAGGATTAAGTCTCTTGTTTATTTTTGTGCCAAGTGTTCAAGCAAGTAGTTTATTAGACTCCATCGTGGAAAATTCTGGTGGACAAATTATATTCCGAAACCCTGAGGTAGATGGTCAATATCGGGAATTACCTAACTTCCCTATCCAGGTAAGTCTTGAGCAATTAGATTCTGATCAACCGCAGATTCGCATGGTTTGGAATTTAGATGATGCATCAAAAGACGAGGTCATGCCGATTGAAATTGAAGAAATTGAGCCGACAGAAGTTCCTGTGCTACCGGATGGCGAAAACTACCAGTCAACGATTGCGATTACTATCCCCGATCCTCCAAGGGATTATTATCAAGGGACAATTTATTTAACTGATCTAGCTTCTATGGGTGGCGTTCAGATGTTGATTCCGAACTACGCGGGGAATGTTGAAGAAAGTCAACAGGGGTATTACCAAGTTCTTTCTGAAGTGATTCCAGATAATTCTGCCGACTTAAATATTGCTGATCTAGATCAGGCGATGGCAGTCTGGCAAGAAAATATGGGACAAGAATACATTCGTTACTATCCGCAAGATGATCAGGCGGTAGTCAATAGTTTCTCTCAAGAGGTGCTCACTCATATGGCCTTTGAAGGTGAATCCATCGATTTAAACAATGCAGAGGGCTATCGCTTATATGCTATTTATTCAACCGTTGGGACCGATTCTTATAACCAAGTAGGCCCAATCACTTATGTGATGGTGGATGTTGAGGGGACTCCCCAAGTTTGGGTCAGCCAAGATAGCCAACGAAATGAGACCTTTAATTTCAAATTAACTGAAAATGTTGATATCAAAGACGTATTTGGACAATGGTATTATCAGGCTGATGCAGAATAGCTTGATAAGTTGGGAAAGGCTTCTGATTAGAGGCCTTTCCTTTTTATTTAGCCTAAAAAATGGTAATTTATAATTAGCGGTTGTTATTAAGAGGTACTAGTTTTGAAAAGGAGATGCTTATGAAAAGTAAAGCAGCAGTGGCTTTTGCCCCCGGGCAAGCCTTGGAAATCGTAGAGATTGATGTTGAAGATCCTAAAGACCACGAGGTAATGATTAAGATTGACTTTACTTCAGTGTGTCATACGGATGTTTATACTTTGTCAGGTAAGGATCCTTCAGGAAAGTTTCCTTGCATTCTCGGACATGAGGCTAGTGGAACCGTGGTAAAAGTGGGCCCTGGTGTGACTAATGTAGCTGTAGGAGATAAGGTGGTTCCTTTATGGAAACCTGAATGCGGAGAGTGTGAATATTGTAAGCGGGGCTTAAATTTCTGTTCGGCGATTAGTGAGACCCAGAGTCAAGGTTTAATGCCCGATGGAACGACTCGTTTTTCTTATCAAGGTAAACCCATTTATCATTTTATGGGGACTTCAACCTTTAGCGAGTATACGGTAGTTGCTGATATTGCTGTTGCTAAGATTCCTGAAGGAGTGGACTATGATAAAGTAGCTCTGTTAGGTTGTGGAGTGACTACCGGGATGGGAGCAGTTAAGAATGATGCCCAAGTAGAAGCTGGCTCGACAGCTGCTGTCTTTGGCATAGGTACTTTAGGTTTAGCAGCGATTCAAATGTTGAAGCAACGTCAGGCTGGTCGGATCATTGCAATTGATATTAATGATGAGAAAGAAGCCTTGGCCAAACAATTCGGTGCGACGGATTTCATTAATTCAGCCAAAATCGATCAACCGATTCAAGACTATATTGTTGAATTAACCGATGGAGGCGTCGATTATAGCTTCGTCTGTGTCGGTCATACGCCGACCATGAATGCCGGCTTAGAATGTACCCATAAGGGATGGGGAGAAAGTATTATCATTGGCGTCGCTGCCAGTGGCGAAGTGATTCAGACCCGTCCTTTCCATCTAATTACTGGCCGAACTTGGAAAGGTAGTTCCTTTGGTGGGGTTACCGGGCGGACTGGTTTAGCAGAGGTCTTTGAGGATTATCGACAAGGACAAATAGATTTAGATCCTTTTATTACCCATCGAATGTCAATCGATGAAATTAATCACGCTATTGAGCTTCAAGAACAAGGAAAGTCGCTTCGTGATATTTTAGTATTTAAGTGAAAGGACGAATACATTGCTTAAATTAATTGACCAACATAAGGTATTTGGCGGAAGTCAATGTCAGTACGAACATGAGTCCCAGGTTTTGAATTGTACCATGCGTTTTAGTCTTTTTCTACCAGAGCAGGCTCAAGAACAGCCGGTTTCATTATTATGGTGGTTATCGGGATTAACCTGTACTGATCAGAATTTTTCTACTAAGGCTGGTTTTCAACAATTTGCTAGTCAATATGGTCTCGCTGTAGCGATTCCCGATACTTCACCTAGAGGTGAGGATATTGCTGATGATGAAGCCTATGATTTAGGACAAGGGGCTGGCTTTTATTTGAATGCGACTCAAGATCCTTGGCGTGATCATTATCAAATGGCGAGTTATTTAAGTGATGAATTGCCACCACTTGTATATAGTTTAATTCCTCAATTTACCGGTAAAGAAAGTATCGCTGGCCACTCGATGGGAGGCTATGGCGCTTTGGTATCAGCCTTGCGCGATGAGAATCGTTTTGAATCGGTGTCAGCTTTTGCTCCCATTTCTAACCCGCAAAATGTTCCTTGGGGTGAGAAAGCTTTTGAGGCTTATTTGGGAGCTAATAAAGATTCATGGCAAGAATGGGATCCTTTGCATTTATTGACACAAGTTAAGAAACGAGTGCCAATCCTGATTAGTCAAGGCGATCACGATGAATTTTATCCAGTTCAGGTTGGCGCTGAAGCCTTGTTGAAGTTAGTTGACGAGCTAGATTATCCTTTATCTTATCATTTGGAAGAAGGCTATGATCATTCTTATTATATGATTCAAACTTTTATTGCGGATCATTTGGCTTTTCATGCCCAACATTTAGCTGAATAGATTTATCAATCCAAGGTAAATATCCCGAATTTTTGCCAGGGTCGGTTATCTGGCGAGAATTCGGGATATTATTATCAGCTGCTCTCAGCTAGAATTTTATTTATAATCGTAACGTACTTTGTAACCATTTGCTGTCCAATCCACGTACCATTGGGAGTGAATCTTGTAGTTGAAGTGATCTTTAGCGGCTTTAATTGCTAAGTCTAAGGTGCGATAGACATTCTTTTCGATTTGTGTTTTTGGCTTTTCTTTATCTGTATCCTGATCTTGACTTGTAGGAATGATTAATACTTGGTTGGGATGAATCAAGTCTGAAGATAACTGATTAACTCGTTTTAACTCGCTGACGGAGGTTTTAAATTTGATAGCGATTAGATTGAGACTTTCACCAGCCTTGACGATGTATGTGTTTGTATCATTGCTTTGGCTTGGTGTTGAATCTGCATCTCGATTGGCGCTAGCGCTTGGAATAATCAAAACTTGGTTTGGATGGATTAAGTCAGATTTAAGCCCATTGGCCGCTTTAAGCTCTTTAACGGTTACCCCAAATTTG
>NZ_FOEN01000004.1:74293-169536 GCF_900110675.1 Ignavigranum ruoffiae
TCTTTAACGGTTACCCCAAATTTGTTGGCGATAATGTATAAGCTTTCACCGGCTTTGACCGTATAGGTATTTTTATCGGGTTGTGGGGTTGGTTTCGGCTCTGCTGGTTTTTCATGATTAGCGCTTGGAATAATCAAAACTTGGTTGGGATGGATTAAGTCTGATTTAAGTCCATTTGCGGCTTTAAGCTGATCTGCGGTAATATTAAATTTATAGGCAATAATATAAACACTTTCACCCGCTTTGACGGTATAAGTATTTTGAGAGTTTGGATTAGATACTGATTCAGGTGTATTTTCTGAACTTATTTCTAGGCTTGGGCTTTCTTCTTCTGTTGTTGTAAGATTTTCTTCTTGATCAGTTGAACTATCAACTTGTTCTGTATCTTGAGCCACTAATAATACTTGATTGACGTTTAAATTGTTGGATTGAAGTTGGTTCCAATTTTTAAGATTTTCGACACTGATGTCATAACGTTTAGAAATTGAATAAAGCGTCTCACCTGCTTGAACAGTGTGGTAGGTTTCTTCGGCGGCTACGGTTTGAGCTAAAGATAGGCTGGCAGTTGCTATAAGTGGAAGAATCATTTGTTTATATGATGGGGTCATGGAACTCGCATCCTTTCTTTGAAATATAAATGTAATATATAAGTCCTTATCTTGGCTATATTGTAACAATATTACACAATTGTTACAAGGTGGTTACGATGAAGTTAATAAGAAATGTTTATGAATTTTTTAAGAAGTTTTACTTTTTCTTAAAAAATACTTGAAAGACTAGTATTTTGAACATTTTGTCTTTATTAGAAAAGGAGGAATTATATGCACTACGAGATTTATGGTCAAGGGCAATCAATTTATTTTATTCACGGACACGGTTTATCACTGGTGTCCATGGTTGAAACTTATGAGAAAATTTTTTCAGATTTGTCAAACTATCAACGGATCTATATTGACTTGCCGGGCATGGGCCAAAGTGTTGCAGACTATCAATTGGATTCGAGTCATGCCATTGCCAAAGCTTTAGTCGAACTGATTAAGTCTTTGACACCGGATGATCAAATTATACTTTTTGGCCATTCGTATGGAGGTTATTTATCATTAGCTATCAATTATCTAATGCCTGAGCGAATTAAGAAAATATTCTTAACCTGTCCTCCGGTAAAAGCAATCAAAGAAGAACGAAAATTAGCCGAACATAAGAATGTCTGTTTCTCTGAGTTTGAAATCGATCCTAAATATGCCAAAGCCTACTATAATATGAGTGTGGTCATTAGTCCTGAAACTTTGAGACGTTATCAGCGTATTAGTTTGCCAGGTATTGAAGTTTTTGATTCAGATTATGATAAATTTCTTCAGCGAGAAGATCAGCGCTATCTTAAGCTTCCTTTTGAAGCAGAAATGTATGCCATGGATCCTCAATTGTGTCTAATTCTTGGCCGAAATGATCAAATTGTTGGCTTTAAAGATCAAATTAAAGCTTTTATCGATAAAGACAACGCCTCGATCTATTTGATTGAGAATGCCGGTCATAATATTATGATTGATCAATTGGATTTTGTGCGTGATAGTGCGAAAGCTTTTCTGACGGATCAGATTGACGATGAAGGGACGAACCCTTAGTTAGAGAATGAGCGCTATATTATAGAAGAAATAGTATAGGCCCTCCTCCAAAATTGTGCTATAGTAAATACATAGTTTACTTATCCTATTGGAATAGAAAAAGATACGGATAATCAGGAGGAAGCTTATATGGAGGTTCAATATAATTTTGATCAAGTCGTTAATCGTCGACAACAACAATCAAAGAAATGGACGGCTTACCAGCACTTTGGTGTTCCGGTTTCTGACGAAATCTTACCACTCTGGATTGCTGATATGGATTTTAAATGTGAGCCACGGATTCGCCAAGCTTTGCAAGCAGTTGTTGATTATGGTATCTACGGTTATGATGCACCTGCGGATGACTTCTTTTCGAGTTTTATCGACTGGCAAGAACAGCGAAATCATTGGCAAGTGTCGTCCGATTTTTTAGTTCCTGTGAGTGGAGTGGTGCCGGGAATCTGTAATGCGATTCGTATCTTGACTCAAGCCGGAGATCGAATTTTAATTCAAACGCCCGTCTATTATCCGTTTTTTAAAGCCATTGAGACTAATCAGCGCTGTTTGGTTGAGAATCCACTGATTCGAAAAGCAGACCAATACGTCATCGATTTTGCCGACTTTGAAGAGAAAATTAAGACCTGTAAGATGTTTATATTGTGTAGTCCACACAATCCGGTAGGAAGAGTCTGGCGAGTAGACGAATTGCAAAAAATGGCTGAACTATGTTTGAAACATGGGGTTATTATAGTAGCTGATGAAATTCATTCGGATTTAATTTTTAAGGGTTATAAACATACACCGTTAGCTAGTTTGTCTTCGGCCATTGATCAACAAACAATCACACTGATGGCTCCAAGTAAAAGTTTTAATGTGGCTGGTCTGAGTCAGTCAGTGGCTATCATTGCCAATCCAGAAATTCGTCAGCGTTTTGAGGAAGGGTTATGTAGTTCAGGGTTTATGCATATGAATTCTTTTGCAGCGGCCGGATTTCCAGCAGCGTATCGTTATGGAGGAGACTGGTTGGATCAGGCCTTGACTTATATTGAAGCCAATGTGGACTATGTTTTGGATTATTTAACTGAGCGACTTCCAGAGGTTGATGCGCATCGACCAGAAGGAACCTTTCTCATGTGGCTAGATTTCACCGAAGTTAGCCGAGATCCAGAAGTTTTGATGCATCGGCTCATCCATCAGGGTAAGATTATTATTGAGGATGGAAGCATCTTTGGTCAGCAAGGTAGAGGTTTCTGTCGATTCAATATTGCCAGCCCGCGCTCTATCATTGAAGAGGCGATGAGCCGAATTGAAACGGCTATCCACTCATAAAGACCGAGCTAGTAATTAGGTCAACCGAATTCAGGACTTAATTTAGAAACTTTAACAAACATCATAAAGTTTTAGAAAATACCAAATATTTAACTGCTGAATAAGGATTTACGAAGCAAGATGATTGGATCCAGTTGAATCAAATCATCTAGCTGATAGCCGAATTATTGGCAGAGAAATATTTGGTATTTTTTTGTATCTCTAGAGCTAAAAAAATTTTTACCAGTCTATTTATTATATAATTTCTAGATTAGTACAGAAAGAAACAGAATCTTCCGTCTGTTGCATTATTGGTTGGCACAGAAAATGTAAGCAAAAACACTTGATGATACTTGACATCACAAGTTTTCATTGAAAATACTCGAAATAATTTCACAAACTCCATTGTTTTCACAAGGGTAAATAAATACAGTTTGCTCTTTAAAAGCACAACAGATCGTGATATAATGAACTTGTAAATTTGGGAAAGCTTTAACAAACTATCCACAAGGAGGAAATATAAATGGAAAAGATTGTCAATCCAGCCACTCAAGATGCTTGGCAAGGCTTTAAAGGACAAAAATGGCAAGAAGAAATTAGTGTACGTGATTTTATTCATGATAATTATACTTTGTATGAAGGAGACGACAGTTTCTTAGCGGGTCCAACAGAAAATACGACGGCACTTTGGAATCAAGTTATGGAGTTATCTGAAGAAGAACGCAAACGTGGTGGCGTTTATGATTTAGATACCAAATTAGTTTCTACAATTACTTCTCATGGTCCTGGTTATTTAGATAAAGACAAAGAAACCGTTGTAGGTTTCCAAACTGATCAACCATTCAAACGTGCTTTACAACCATTTGGCGGTATCCGTATGTCGGTGAGTGCTGCTAAAGCTTATGGTTACGAAATTGATGAAGAAGTTATTAAAATCTTTAACGATTATCGTAAAACCCATAACCAAGGGGTATTTGATGTTTATACACCAGAAATGCGTGCAGCTCGTCACTCTGGTGTGATTACCGGTCTTCCAGATGCTTATGGCCGTGGTCGGATTATCGGTGACTACCGCCGGATTGCTCTTTACGGTGTAGAACGTCTAATGGAAGAGAAACAAAAAGACTACGGCAACATTGGCAATGGTCAAATGTCTAACGATGTGATTCAACTTCGTGAAGAAGTTTCTGAACAATATCGTGCGCTTAAAGAAATTATTGAATTAGGTAATATCTATGGCTTTGATGTAAGTCGTCCAGCTGAAACAGCTCAAGAAGCTTTCCAATGGTTATATTTGGGCTACTTGGCTGCGATTAAACAACAAAACGGGGCTGCAATGTCTCTTGGTCGTACTTCAACCTTCTTAGATATCTATATCCAACGTGATTTAGAAAATGGAACCTTAACTGAAGAACAAGCTCAAGAACTTGTCGACCACTTTGTTATGAAATTACGTTTAGTTAAATTCGTCCGTACCCCAGAATACAACGAATTATTCTCAGGAGACCCAACCTGGGTTACTGAATGTATTGGTGGGATGACTGTAGATGGCCAACCGTTAGTAACTAAGAACTCATTCCGCTTCTTACACACATTATCTAACTTAGGTCCAGCTCCAGAACCAAACTTGACCATCCTTTGGTCTGAACGTCTACCTAAGAACTTCAAACGTTTCGCAGCTAAGATGTCTATTCAATCTTCAGCCATTCAATATGAAAACGATGAAGTCATGAGACCTAAATACGGCGATGACTATGGAATTGCTTGCTGCGTTTCTGCGATGGAAATTGGTAAACAAATGCAATTCTTCGGTGCGCGCGCTAACCTAGCGAAAGCTTTATTATATGCGATCAATGGTGGGGTCGATGAAAAATCTAAAGCTCAAGTAGGTCCTGCTTACCGACCAATTACTTCAGACTACTTAGATTATGATGAAGTGATGGTTAAATATGACCAAATGTTAGAATGGTTAGCAGCTTTATATGTTAATACTCTTAATTGCATCCACTATATGCATGATAAATATTCATATGAATCTGCAGAAATGGCTCTTCATGATACTTATATCAAACGGACCATGGCCACAGGTATTGCAGGATTCTCAGTAGCTATCGACTCACTATCAGCGATTAAATACGCTAAAGTTCGTCCAATTCGTGATGAAAATGGGATAGCCGTTGATTTTGAAATCGAAGGTGACTTCCCTAAATATGGTAATAATGATGATCGTGCCGATCAAATCGGTGTTGAATTATTGAAGACCTTTATGACTAAAGTGAAGAAACATCCAACTTATAGAAATTCAATCCACACAACTTCTATCCTAACTATTACTTCAAATGTGGTTTATGGTAAGAAGACTGGAAATACTCCAGATGGTCGTGAAGGTGGAACGCCATTTGCACCAGGGGCTAACCCAATGCATGGTCGCGATACCCACGGAGCGCTAGCTAGCTTATTATCCGTTGCTAAGATTCCTTATGATTATGCCTTAGACGGTATTTCAAATACCTTCTCCATCATCCCTAAAGCCTTAGGTAAGGAAGATTCTGTTCAAATCGATAACCTCGTTCAAATGTTAGATGGCTATTCAAATAAAGGCGGTCACCATTTAAATATTAATGTCTTCAACCGTGAAACATTATTAGATGCGATGGAACACCCTGAAAATTACCCACAATTGACCATTCGTGTATCTGGTTATGCGGTTAACTTTATTAAATTAACTCGTGAACAACAAATGGATGTTATTAATCGAACAATGCACGAATCAATGTAATAGTTTATCCATGCTAAGATTGCTTAAAGGAAAATAATTAAGAACTGCTGCTTAATTCTTAATTAAGCAGCATTCTTATTATCAGCAAGGATGATAAGGAGGATGTATATGACTGAAGTTAAGAAAGAAGTCATTGGGCGCGTTCATTCTACCGAAAGTTTTGGTTCTGTGGATGGTCCAGGAATTCGTTTTATCACGTTTATGCAGGGATGTCGGATGCGCTGTCAATTCTGCCATAATCCAGATACTTGGAACTTACAAAAAGGAACACCTTACACGCCTCAAGAGTTATTGGACGAAGCGATTCAATACTCTGCTTTCTGGGGAGATAAAGGTGGCATCACTGTCTCTGGGGGCGAGCCTTTGTTACAGGTTGATTTCCTGTTAGAATATTTCAAATTGGCCAAGGCCCAAGGCATTAATACTTGTATCGACACCTGCGGGGCGCCGTTTACTCGTGAAGACCCATGGTTTTCGACCTTTAATGAATTGTTAGAATACACCGACTTGATTCTTTATGATCTGAAACATATTCGCCGCGATGGTCATATCAAATTAACCGGTCTACCTAATGATAATATTATCGAACTAGCCAAGTACTTATCTGAAGTCAATCAACCAGTCTGGATTCGTCATGTTTTGGTCCCTAGTCGAACAGATTACGATGAACTATTAATGGAATTAGGGCATTTTGTCGCTACTTTAAATAATGTAAAGAAGTTTGAAGTCTTGCCTTACCATAAGTTAGGCGTATATAAATATGAAGCTTTAGGTATTCGTTATCCATTAAAAGGGATCGAACCACCGACTCAGGAACGGGTAGAGAACGCAAAACGTTTGTTAAGAACTGAAGACTATCAAGGTTATAAGACCATGTAAACCAAAGTGAATTCATTTCAATGTACTTGCTCTTAAATTTCCTGCCTTGGGGGGCAGAAATTTAAGAGCAATTTTTTTGTTCCGATTAAAGGGGTCTTTCTTGCAAGTCCTAAGCGCATATAATACAATGAGCTCAACATCTTACTTTTTGAGAGGGAGGTTTCTATGGAATACAAGCGTTTTGATCAGACAATTGTTCTTCGCGTTCAGCGTGGGGAAGAACTATTAACTTCGATTCAAAAAGTTGCTGAAGCAGAAAACATTTTTTTGGCGAGTGTCACGGGAATTGGAGCTTGCGATGAAGTGAAATTAGGTTTCTATCAATTGTCGACTCATGAGTACAACGAATCGGTTTATCAGGAAGATTTAGAATTAACCTCCTTGGTAGGAAATATTACCGAAAAAGACCAGGCTTACTACGGACATTTTCATGCGACCTTTGGTCGTGAGGATAATAGTGTCATCGGTGGTCATCTGGTTTCGGCACGCGTGTCGGTTACCGGCGAGATTATTATTCAGTGTCTGCCGGGGCAGGTCAATCGTCAAGCGGATCAGGAGACAGGAATTAACTTGTTAAGTTTTGAATAAGGGGTAAAGGGCTTATTGTAAGCCCTTTTTTAATGTTTTGATGCTTTTTTAAGAATTATTAAATTATCTTTACAATTGTCAATCCACAGTCACTTAAAGGTATTTCGTGAGTGGTTTGTGTTATAATTGCGCTGAATAATTTATATAATTCTTAAGAAATAATAAATAGAAATGAGCTAGATGCATGGAAGAAAGTCAAGAAATTACAAATCAAGAAATGAGTGGTCATAGTCCTCGCCGTAAAGAAATCCACGGTCAGAAGAATAAACTCGGCTGTTTATCGATTGGAGCCATCGGCCTAGTGATTGTCCTCGGTCTGGTAGTTTTTAAATTGTGGGATATGTGGTCGTCCGTAGAGAGCACGGTCAACAAGATTCAAATGCCGCGGGCAGAGAACCAAATCCAAATTAGACCTAAGCCGGTAACTGTAAAGGAAGATCAACCTTTCTCAGTGTTATTACTAGGGATTGATACGGGAGAATATGGTCGCGTAGAAAAAGGCCGGTCAGATGTAATGCTTGTAGCCACGGTCAACCCAAGTAGCGATAAGATTACTTTAACTTCGATTCCCCGAGATTCCTATGTAGAAATACCGGGGACGGCAGATAAAACAAAAATCAATCACGCCTATGCCTATGGGGGGCCAGGTTTAGCCGCTAATGCGGTCCAAAATTTGTTAGATATTCCCATTGATTATACCGTTGCCGCTGATATGAAAGGCTTTAAGGAGATTATCGATGCCGTCGGAGGCATCACGGTGACCCCACCAACCACTTTTTCTCAAGGGGGGTTTGATTTTCAAGAAGGCGTGCCGATTAAGATGCATGGCACGATGGCGCTTGAATATATCCGCAATCGTTATGATTCCGGCGGAGATTATGGCCGTCAAGACCGAGCCCGTCAAGTGGTCTTAGGTATTATTCGTTCTGGCTTAGAATTAGATACCTTAATTAATTATCAGAATATTTTAAATTCTATTAGCAATAATGTGAAGACCGATATTAGCTACGAAGAAATGATGCATATTGCCAGCAATTATCGATCTGCCATTAATCATGTGGAAGAGTTCCAACTCAAAGGTCAGGGAGAGAAGATTGATGGTGTTTATTATGAAATATTAGATCCATCGGCGGTTCAAGAAGTGAGTCGATCGATTCAGGCAGAATTAGATATTGAATAACTATTATTTTCCAGTGAGGAGCCGATTTAAATGCAAAGCAAAGGGGCTAGTCAGCTCATTGTAGACATGGTTGAAAAATTATCCCCCCAGTTAAAACGAGTGATTTGGGACATTGCCGATTTATTCGCATTTGTTTTAACGATATTCTTGAGTTATTTGTTCTTTTACCGAATGATTGAAGTCCCCTGGACTTTCTACCTTTTCTTACTTACTGTAGGATACTTAATCTATCGAATCGTTGGTAGACTTTCCTTACTGGATTCGAGATTGAATCGCTACAGTGGGATACAGGAATTTATTCAATTGTTCTTCTTAGTGCTTTTTAGTTTGTTATTTACTGGGGTCATCGGGATGATAATCTTTAAAATATCCCTCTGGCGGACAGTAATTTTCACCATGATTGTGACGGCTATCTTTTGTGTGGCTTGGCGTTTAATCTGGCAGACGATTTACTTATCACGGTTCAAGTTTCAAGATTCGAACAAGAACAAGCGTCGAGTTATTCTGGTCGGCGCCGGGGATGGCGGATCAATCTTTATGAATAACTTCCGTCGGAAGCCAGGGAACATGGACGTGGTTGCCATCCTAGACTGTGACGAAACGAAGATTGGTAAGGTCATCGGTGGCGTGAAGGTAGTGGGCGATGTCGACTTAATACCAACCATCGCCGAACGCTATGGGGTAAAGGAAATCATTGTTGCCATTCCTTCGATTAAACCTGAAGAATATGAGAACATTCTTCAAATAGCCAATCCCCACAAATTAAAATTATATAAAATGCCGCCAGTTGAAGATATCTTGCAAGGAAACCATCGTTTATTAAAATCGACCAATAAAGTGAATATCGCTGATTTACTCGGGCGTAAAGAAGTTCATCTTGATGACAGTCGTTTGCGCGCTGAAATCGAGGAGAAAGTCATTTTAATCACAGGCGCAGGAGGGTCAATTGGCTCCGAAATAGCTCGCCAGGTTTCTCGATTTGGCCCACGAACGGTTGTTTTACTGGGTCACGGTGAGAACTCTATTTATCAGATTTTCCATGAATTGAAGAAACACCATAATATGGTTGAATATAAACCAGTGATCGCAGATGTTCAGGATTATCAGCGCATTGTTGAAGTCTTTCAAGAGTTCAAGCCTGATATTATCTACCATGCAGCGGCTCATAAACATGTGCCGCTCATGGAATATAATCCGGTGGAAGCTTATAAGAACAATGTGATTGGGACGTATAATGTTGCCAAGGCCGTGGATGCTTGCAAAGTCAGTAAGATGGTCATGATTTCCACCGACAAGGCAATTAATCCACCCAATGTCATGGGGGCTTCTAAACGAATTGCTGAGCTTATCATTACCGGTTTCGACCAACGAAGCGATTCTAACTATTCCGCCGTACGCTTTGGAAATGTACTCGGATCGCGTGGGTCGGTGATTCCGCTCTTTGAGAAACAGATTGCTCAAGGGGGGCCAGTAACTATTACCGATTATCGAATGACGCGATATTTCATGACGATTCCTGAAGCCAGTCAGTTGGTGATTTATGCAGGAGCTTTTGCCAAAGGTGGCGAGGTCTTTGTCTTAGATATGGGTGCCCCGGTTAAGATATTAGATTTAGCCAAGAAGCTTATTTTATTATCGGGCTTCTCAGAAGGAGAAATAGAAATTATTGAATCAGGCATCCGTCCTGGTGAGAAGTTATTTGAGGAAATTTTGACGACATCTGAGGCTGTTTCAGAGCAGGTTGAGAAAGATATCTTTATTGGTCGGGTAACGACGATGCCTTTGGCAGATATCGAATCCTTTATGGAGAGACTTAATCAATCATCCGCTGAAACGTTGAAACGAGAAATTGTTGCCTTTGCCAACCATAGTATTAAATAGTAAATAAGGGGGAGCTTATGCAAGAAGAATTGAGTTTATTGGAACTATTTAAGGTATTAAAAAAACATATCTTTATGATTTTGATATCAATGATCCTCGGCGCCGGCCTTTCGAGTGCTTTTATGATTTTCTTCGTCGATGAGATTTATAAATCAGAGGCTCAATTAATCGTGAACCAGAATTCCAATATCGATAAAGAAGTTGCTGCGGTCCAATATAATGACTTACAAACTAGTATTAGTTTAATCAATACCTATAGCGATATCATTAAATCACAAAGTTTACTTCAAGAAGTAAGTAATTCACTAAATAATGAAATTTCTGTTCCAGCCTTGCGACAAAATTTAACCGTCGAACAATCACCGGATTCACAATCTTTTATGATCAAGGCGAATTTAGGGTCACCTGATTTAGCTCAGCGGGTCGTTGCCACCGTGACTGAGAAATTTATTGATGTTTTGCCGAAAATCTATCAAGACAATACGACCAATGTCTATGTCTTATCTGACGCTTCATATAATAGTGATCGTGTTTCACCAAGTTTATTTAGATATATTGTCATCGGTGCAATCTTAGGCCTGCTCCTCAGTCTGATTATGGTCTTTATTCGCGAAATTAATGATAATACCATTCGCAACGAAGACTTCTTAATGTCGATTGGTCTGGTGAATCTGGGTGAAGTTAATCGTTTATCCAAAGATGAACGCAAGCATGCCCGCTTAGGTCAACAGATGAGTCGGAAATTTGGACGGAGAAAGGGGTAAAGCATGTTTAACTTTATGAACAGACGCAAACGTAAAGAAGAAAAATTCTTGCAAGAACAGGTTGAGGGTGCACCTTTAATTTCTTACTTTAAGCCTAAATCAGTCTACGCTGAACAATTTAGAACCATCCGAACGAATATTACTTTCGCTCAGCTCGATAATGATCTTCGTTCAATCTTAGTATCTTCGAGTGTACCTGCAGAAGGAAAATCAACCATTTCAGCCAATCTGGCGATTGCGATGGGAGCTATGGAGAAAAATGTTTTAATTGTAGACGCTGACTTACGTAAACCTACTTTGCATCGGACTTTTACCTTGAATAACGAGAAGGGCTTGACTACCTTATTAATTAATCCAAGTCTACATTTCAACGAAGTGGTGATGAAGAGTACAGATTTGAATCTTTATCTACTTCCTTCTGGTCCAATTCCACCTAATCCTGCCGAGCTTTTGGCTTCGGGGCGGATGACCAAACTGATGAAAGAATTAGAAGATTTCTTTGATGTGATTATTTACGATGCCCCACCGATTAATTCGGTAACCGATCCTCAAATCCTCGCTTCCAAAGTTGATGGTTGTGTCTTGGTGGTTCGTCATGGCTATGCTAAGAAAGATGAGGTTCGTCGAGCTAAAGAAGTCTTAGAAAATGTGAATGCCAATATTTTAGGTTTTGTCTTGAATGCCAAATCCAATGAAGAAAGTGATGGTTATGGTTATTATTCTTATTACGGATATGGCCAGGACCAGAATGAAGGCGAACATAAACATGGAGATCATTGATTTACATAGTCATTTACTTCCAGCTGTGGATGATGGCGCCCAAAGCCTAGATCAGGCTTTAACATTAGCTCGATTGGCGGTGGATGAAGGGATTTCTAAATTGGTGCTAACCCCTCACCACTATAATCCTCAATTTATTAATCATGCCCAAGGAGTTATCGAGGCCTGTGACCGTCTACAATCAGCAATTGACCGGGAACAGATTCCTTTAAAAGTTTTCCCAAGTCAAGAAATCCGGATTCATGAAGATCTTATCGATCATTTATACAATGAGGATTTGTTATGTTTGGACGAGCAAGGACGTTATTTACTGCTTGAATTTCCGACCCAGTCGGTCCCTGATTATTCTATTCGCTTAATTAAACAGCTATTAGATTTAGGGATACGACCGGTAATCGCTCACCCAGAACGGAATCAGCGTTTTGGTCAAGATTTGACCTTGTTAGCTGAAATGGTAGAAATGGGTTGCATTGGTCAAGTTACCACAAGCTCATTGGCCGGCGCTTTTGGACCCAAATATCAAGAAATTTCTTTCCAAATGATTGATGCGAATTTATGTCATTTCATGGCATCAGACTGTCACCATCAAGAATGGCGTCCCTTTAATTATCAATTGGCCTGTGAGGTCTTAGCCTCACACTATTCTAAGAATAAAGTGGATCAGTTCTTGGAAGTTGCCGAAGCCATCTTCTGGGGACATGAACTTCCACTGGCTCCTGTTCAGTTAGTGGAAGAAGACAAGTCATTATGGCGCAAAGTATGGGGGTTTTTTAAGGAGAAATAAAATGTACAAAAGCATAAAACGCCTACTCGATATTGTTTTATCCCTTTTAGGTTTGGTTATTTTAAGTCCTGTCTTTTTGGTGATTGCTTTATGGATTAAATGGGACAGTCCTGGCCCCGTCTTCTTTAAACAAAAACGGGTTGGGATATACAAGCGATTCTTTAATATTTATAAATTTAGAACCATGCAGGCTAATACGCCAGCCGATATCCCCACCCATATGCTAGGGAAACCTGAGTCTTTTATTACGCGGTCGGGACAATTTCTCCGCAAGACAAGTTTAGATGAACTTCCTCAATTAATTAATATTCTGCGGGGTGAAATGTCCATTATCGGACCTCGCCCAGCCTTATGGAACCAAGATGACTTAGTCGCTGAGCGGGATAAATATGCGGCCAATGATGTCACTCCTGGACTAACAGGCTGGGCCCAAGTTAATGGTCGTGACGAACTGCCCATCCCGATTAAAGCTCAACTTGATGGCGAATACGTGCGAAAGATGAGCCTGTGGTTTGATATTAAATGCTTCTTTTATACCCTATTAAAAGTCTTTAAAGGGGAAGGTGTGGTCGAAGGAGGGACGGGTTCGATTGATCGAAAAGGCAAGCACGAAAACTAAACGGATTTTAATTACCGGTGCTAATTCTTATATTGGTAATGCCTTTACTCAATATGCTACTTCAATGCGCCCAGCTTATCAGATAGAGAAATTAAGCTTGCGCAATATTGATTGGGACCAAGTTGATTTGCAAGGAGTGGATGCTATCCTTCATTGTGCTGGCATCGCCCATAATGCTACTAAAACCAGTGATACGGACCAATATTTTGCGGTAAATCAAGGCCTAACTGACAGAATGGCTAGATTAGCTCGTCAAGCTGGGGTCCCTCATTTTATCTATATGTCCAGTATGATTGTTTATGGCAATACAAGTCGAAGCGGAGAAATTAACCTTGATACCCCTTTAACCCCAGAAAATGCCTATGGGCAGAGTAAATTAGCTGGCGAAGAAGCCTTGAATAAATTGGCTGGTGACGATTTTAAAGTGACCATTATTCGAGCGCCGATGGTTTATGGACTGCATTCGAAAGGAAATTATCCATTATTGGCCAAGTTTAGTCGTCTGAGTCCGATTTTTCCTGAATTCGATAACAAACGGAGCATGATTTATATTGAGAATTTGGCCGAATTGATCTGTCAAGTGATTGATCAACAAATTGAAGGGATTATCCATCCGCAAAATCAAGACTATGTGTCTACCGCGAATCTGGTCCACGAAATTGCCAAACAACATGATAAAAAAATTTATTTAACATCAATTTTCAATGGTGTCATTCGTTTAATGATAAAATATCCCTTAATTCAAAAAGTGTTTGGTGATCGTTACTATAGTAAAGATTTGAGTGCTTGGCCTTATGATTCCTACCAAGTCTGTTCGTTTGAAGAATCGATTCGCAGAACTGAACAGCAATAATATTATAAAGGAGCTAGTGTCTAATGAAAGCAAATATTCAAGAACAATATCAGCTTTGGCTGAATGAGACTGATTTGACTGCTGAATTGAAGGCATTGAGCCCTGGAGAAATTGAAGATCGATTTTATCAGTCGGTAGAATTTGGAACCGGGGGTATGCGTGGCCTGATGGGTGCCGGAACCAATCGAATCAATAAATATACCATTATGCAAGCCTGCTTAGCTCTGGCCAAATTAATCCGACAAGATGGATTTAAGGCTGGAAAAGTAGTGATTGCTCATGATACACGCAATCAGTCAGATTATCTAGCCCGCTGTGCGGCTGAAGCCTTGGCGAGTCAGAGAGTAAAAGTTTTAATGTTTAATCAGCCGACGCCTACTCCTGTCCTCTCCTTTGCGGTGAGGGATTTAGCTTGTCAATATGGCATTGTCATTACGGCGAGTCACAATCCTAAAGAATACAATGGATTTAAGGTATACAATGCTCAGGGAGGGCAACTACTGCCAAACCAAGCCATTCAGTTAACCAAACTCATCGATCCAGCATATCCACTAAATAAGCTGAATAATCTTACCTATCTGCCAGATGATATCCAGAGAATCGATTTATCCTATCGCCAGCGATATATGGCGGCCATACAAGGAATTTCTGCAGATCTAGCCGGATTAGATATTGTTTATTCACCACTTCATGGCTCAGGTTATAAGTATGTGAGTCACATTCTACAAACAGCGAATTTGCAGCTAGTAGACCAACAGATAACGTTTGATGGAGATTTTCCAACCGTTAAAATTCCGAATCCTGAAGAAAGAGAAGCCATGGAAGTAGCGGTTGCTCAAGCCCAAAAGACTCAAGCCGATTTGGTGCTGGCGACCGACCCAGACTGTGATCGTCTTGGAGCGGTGGTCAACCATCAAGGTGAATTCATCCCTTTAACCGGTAATCAGATCGGTGCCTTGATGATTGACTTCTTAACGAAGCGTGATACCGCTCAGAACAAATACGTCGTAAAAACGGTCGTAACTAGCGAATTAGGCGCTCGGATTGCTGAAAGGCGGGGGGCCAAAGTTCTTAATACTTTGACCGGATTTAAATATATTGGTGAGATTATTAATCAACTTGAAGATAAAAATCAAGCTGATCAGTTTCTTTTCGGTTATGAAGAAAGTTATGGATATTTGTGGGGCAGTCATTGTCGGGATAAAGATGCAATTATCAGTGCTTATCTATTAGCTTTAATGGCTAAAGAATATAAGCAGCAAGGTTTCACCTTAATTGACCAACTCGAAGAAATTTATCAATCCTATGGCTATTATCTTGATCACCTAGCTAGTTTTACCTTTACTGGATCAGCGGGACAAGAGCGGATGGGGGATTTGATGGCTGATTTTCGTAACTTGAATCGACAAAAATTGGGCCATGATTATCAGTTGCTGGATTATCAGACGGGCTTAGATCAACTTCCGCCAGCTAACTTATTGAAATTCGTTCTGGATGACGGTTCTTGGTTCGCCATTCGTCCTTCAGGCACTGAACCCAAGTTAAAGATTTATTTTTCGATTCGGGCTGCTGATAAAGAAACCGCTCAAGACAAGTTAAACCGCCTAAAAACCAAACTATCAGAAATAATAGAAGCAAGCTAGACTTTAGAAGGAGGAAGATGTTGGTGAATATGATTCTGCTATCAGGGGGATCAGGCCAGCGCCTTTGGCCACTCTCCAATAGTGTTCGTTCCAAGCAATTCTTAAAATTATTAAAGAATGAAGCTGGAGAAATGGAATCGATGATTCAACGGGTCTATCAACAAATTCGTCAAGTAAACAGTGATGCGAAAATTGCCATTGCTACCAGCCTAAGTCAAGTGGAATCGGTACGGACTCAATTAGACGATGGCGTCAATATTGTGGTGGAACCC
This sequence comes from Ignavigranum ruoffiae, assembly GCF_900110675.1. Lineage (GTDB taxonomy): Bacteria > Bacillota > Bacilli > Lactobacillales > Aerococcaceae > Ignavigranum > Ignavigranum ruoffiae. Next base: position 90,225 of record NZ_FOEN01000004.1, read on the forward strand.
GAACGACGTGATACCTTTCCGGCCATTGCTTTGGCTGTAGCTTATTTGCATTATAAGCGCTCAGTAGCCTTGGACGAAGTGGTGGTGGTTATGCCGGTAGATCCTTATACAGAAGATCTATATTTCCACAAAATTATGGCCTTAAATCAAATGATGCAGACTTCAGAGGCCAACCTTGGCTTGCTAGGGATTACACCAACCTATCCTTCTTCTAAATATGGTTATATCTTAAGAGATGGCGATAATATTATCGGATTCAAGGAGAAGCCGAGCGAAGCGGAAGCCCAGCGTCTAATTGGTCAAGGTGCTTTGTGGAATGGTGGGGTCTTTGTCTTCAAGGTGAAATATTTACTTGAAATCTTAGCCAACTATATTCAATTTAATTCTTATGAAGAGGTACTCGACCAATACCAAAAGCTTCCTAAGAACAGTTTCGACTATGAAGTCAGTGAGCAAGAAAGCAAGCTGGCTATGGTTGAATATTCTGGTTCTTGGAAAGACCTTGGAACCTGGAAGACACTGACCGAAGAGATAGATAGCCAAACCATGGGTAAGGTAATTATGTCACCATCTTCTAAACAAACCCATGTCATCAATGAGTTGGATATTCCGCTGACAGTGATTGGTGCCCAAAATTTGGTCATCGCTGCCAGCCCTGATGGGATTCTGGTTTCAGATAAGATTGAATCTGCTCAACTCAAGAAATACCTACCGCAAAAAGAGCAAGTCCCTATGTACAAGGAATCTAATTGGGGTAATAAGAAAATTTTGGACCTTCATGATGGACAAGCGGATACCTATTCGACGACCAGTCTCTATAATATCAATCCAAATCACAGTATTGACTTAGAGAATCCCCATCAAGCTGAAGGAAGCATAACGATTATTGAAGGGACGGGCTCGGTAGAGATTTCAGGGCAAAGCTATGATTTTCATAAGGGGAGCCATTTTGACTTTGATGCTGGAGACTCTGTTAAGATTCATAGTCGACAAGCGGTAAAATTATTAGAATTGTTATTTATTGAAGAATGAAGAAATTAGTAGATTATCAGTAACCATGATAATCTTTTTTTATAAGGATGGTTAAGATGAAAAAAGCGCTAATCTATTGCTCGGTCGCTTCAATGATTGATCAATTTAATCGAGATAACTTGCAGACTTTGCAGAAGCTTGGCTTTCAGGTTGAAGTCGCTTGTAATTTCCAAGAGGGGAATACGATTTCTCAGGAGAGGATTCTTTCCTTGCAAGAGGACTTAACTAAACAAGGGATTCGCTTTCACCAGATTCCGATCCCTCGTTCTCCTTTGGCCCTGGCTAAAATATGGCAAAGTTATCAATTAACAAAGGCCTTATTTAAGCAAGAGGATTTTCGACTGATTCATTTTCATTCGCCGATCGGCGCAGCCATTGGTCGGCTGGCCTATAAGCATAGCCATCTTAACCAAGCTCAAATTATTTACACTGCTCATGGCTTCCACTTCTATCGCGGGGCTCCCTTAGCCAATTGGATACTGTATTATCCGATTGAGTTCTTGTTAGCTAATGAAACGGATATTTTGATTACGATAAATTCAGAAGATCAGGTCTTTGCCGAGAATCATCTAAATTGTAAACAAATCGAATATGTTCCTGGGATCGGCATCGATACTCAGCGATTTATTCCAGAGATGACGCGTCGGGAAAATATGCGTCATCAATTAGGACTAGCAGCGGATGAAGTGATGCTACTTTCTGTTGGTGAGTTAAATAAAAATAAGAATCACCGTGAAATCATTTCAATATTGCCACGCTTAAAAGGGGATTATAAATATTTTATTTGTGGCCAGGGGGCTGAAGAACAAGCGCTCAAAGATTTGGTCCATCAATTAGGGTTAAGCCAGCAGGTTAATTTTTTAGGTTATCGAGCAGATATTCCTGACATCCTCCAAGCGGCTGATATTTACTGTTTCCCTTCTTATAGAGAGGGACTGTCGGTAGCCTTGATGGAAGCGATGGCCAGTGGACTTCCTTGCGTCGTCAGTGATATTCGGGGGAATCGCGATTTAATTGATGACCAAGGTGGAAGTAAATTCCCGCTAGTTGATACTGAGACTCTATACCAGGCTCTACAAACCCTTATCGTTCATGCCGATTTGCGCCAGAAGTTTGGGGCCCACAATCAGCAGAAGATGAAGCAATTTGACAAGGAGATTGTCCAAGCCAGAATGGCTTCAATCTATCAAGCGGCAGAAAGTGAGTTGAAAGAATCATGAAATCTGTGACATTAATTAATTATACTGGTAGCAAGGGTGGTGGGGCGCAATACGCTTTCGAATTAACCCAAGCTCTGTGTCAAGAAGGTCTGCCTCTGGTCGCTGTGATTTCAGAACATAACGAACACCTTGCTGAATGGCGAAGCCTACCAATCGAAAAATTGATTGTCATTCCTACGTATCAGTCCGTGGCTCAATTAATTAGCCGGTCACTATTTTGGCAAGATCAAAAAAACAGAATTCTTGAGGGCTTAAAAGACTATCAGATACAACAAATAATTAGCCCGATGATTACTTTTTGGACGCGACGGATTAATCGTTTGTATCCAAAGGCCGATTCCATTGTGGTCTTGCATGATCCGATTGCGCATAGTGGAGATCGAAATAAACGTGCTCTCCAACTCTTCGGTGAAAGTCAATTACTGAAAGAGGCCAAGGAAATTGTCGTTCTTAGTGATGTCTTCGTCTCTTATGTAGAAGACCGTTATGGAAAAGAGGGTCGGGTCAGCAAAATTCCTATGGGGACGACCCAGGTCTACGGCCAATTAAGGGATAAGATACAAGCCGTTGATTATGCTCAAGATAAGGTGAATTTCCTCTTCTTTGGCACCATCTCAAAATATAAGGGAATTGAAGTGCTTCTGCAAGCTTATCAAAAAATCAGCCAAGCGGTGTCCAATACTAGTTTGACCATTGCAGGTTCGGGAGATTTCTCTGCCTACCGTCACCTCTTAGCAAATCAACCGTCGGTTCAAGTGATTAACCGCTGGATTGCCAATGAAGAAGTTGAATCTTTCTTCGCTGATGACAGTGTGGTTGTTGTCCTCCCCTATTTGGATGCGACCCAGTCGGGTGTCATCCCCATTGCCATCGAATATGAACGGCCGCTGATTATCTCTGATACAGGGGGCCTAGTCGAACAAGCTCAGTCTTATAATACAGGGTTACTGGTTAAGGCGGGCGATGTGGATGCCTTGGCTCAACAAATGCTAGAAATTGCCAATAATGAAGACTTAAGGCATTCATTAAAAGAACAGGCTCGGGCTAATAAAAGCCAAAACACTTGGTCAGCGGTGGCAAAATCCTTCCTAAAACTGTTAAAGGAGGAGAAGAGCTAAATGCAAATTACCATCCTTACACCGGCTTATAATCGAGCAGATTATCTCCAACCCCTTTATCGATCCTTGCAAGACCAAAGTATGAAGGGATTTCAATGGTTGATTATTGATGATGGGAGTCAAGATCAGACTGAAACAGTCGTCAATCAGATGATGAGTCAACATAATCAAAGTTTTCAAATAAATTATTATCGTAAGGAGAATGGTGGTAAGCACTCAGCCTTAAATTATGCTCACCCTTATATCCAAGGGGATTATGTCATGGTCGTTGATAGTGATGACCAATTGGCTCCCCAAGCCATCGAAATTATGAGCCAGGCCATAGAAGATTTAGGATCTGCTACTGATTCTATTGGCTGGCTGGCCTTTCTTAAATGGGAGCGGACTGGTCAGGTCATCGATCCCCCTTATCGCCAAGATGGCGAGGTCCTGACCTATATCGATTATCTTAATGGAGGGCGTAAGGGTGAATGCGCAGACTTGTATCAAAGTCAGGTCTTCAAGACCTATCCTTATCCAGAAATTCCAGGTGAACGATTTGTTTCCGAAGCTTATTTAAATATTTATGCAGCGGTTGAGGGCCAATATCGAATGAAGACCTTAAATCAAGTCATCCAAATTACCGAATATTACGATCAGGGTCTGACCAGCCAGGGACGCCGCTTACAGCTCGCTAGCCCCATCGGCAATGCCAAATTGTGGCAAGCCGTTGCCGGAGCAAAATTCAGCTGGAAGATGCAAGTTAAAGGCATGCTCTTATACCTGACCTATGGTTTGGTGGGGAATCAAACCGGCCACAACTTGATTCGAGAGAGTCGTAACCCTTTCTTGGCCAGACTCATCTTACCCGCTAGTCAAATCTTAAAAGCATATTGGATTAGCAAATATAGATTAGAGGAGAAGAAATGAAGAAAATATTAAACGTCATTGGCAGTCTGAGAATTGGTGGGGCAGAGAACAATGCTATGGCCATTCTTAGACATCTGAATCCTCAAGACTATGAATACCATTTTCTAGTATTCGATCAGGAAGTTGGCGACTATGAAGCGGAAGCCCGCCAATTAGGTGCAACAATCCATCGTTTGCCAGAACCCAAAGCGGCCTACCGAGACTTTATCCATCATTTCCGTCGCTTGCTTCAAGAAGAGCAATTCCAGGTAATCCATGTCAATACTTTATGGAACAGCGGTTTACTCTTAAAGATAGCCGCTCAGGAACAGATTCCTCTGCGAATATGTCATTCCCATAGCACGCAAAGTTCTGCTCAAGAACATCTGGTGTATAAAGTTTATAAAAGACTGATGCAAGCTTGGATTCGGCGTTATGCGACTCATTATATTGCTTGTGGACAGGCAGCTGGAGAATATCTCTATGGGACCAAATTCTTTGAACAACATGGACAGATTATTTATAATGCCATTGACTTATCCATCTTTAAATTTGATAAATCGGTACGCCAGAAGATGCGCGATCAATTACAGATTAATTCACAGACTTTTGTTCTCGGTCATACCGGACGCTTGGCTCCAGTCAAGAACCACCCTTTTATGCTTAAGATATTAAAGGTCTTACGAGACCAAGGGCGACAAGTCGTTTTAATGTTGATTGGCGATGGCCCTGATCGGGATAAGATTGTCCAACTGGTAAAAACACTTGAATTAGAAGAAGCGGTCTATCTATTAGGGAGACAGCACAATATCGGAGAATGGCTTCAAGCGATGGACTTGTTTATCTTCCCATCTTTCTTTGAAGGATTTCCGGTCAGTCTAGTCGAAGCCCAAGCCACGGGACTTACCGCTCTTCTTTCTGACCGAGTGAGTTCTGAGGCCCTATTGACACCATTTAGTCAGGCTTTACCCCTAAGCCAGATCGAAACCTGGATAAGCCAGATTGAAGCCGAGATTAATCAGCCAACAGATCGAACACAGACTAATTTAAAGAAAATTCAGTCATCCTTTGATATTGACTATGTGATTCACGATTGGGAGGGATTGTATGAAGAAATTTAAAGCAAATCCACTTTGGCTTTTGTTATTGATGTTTCTTTGTTTAGGCTTAGGTCTTAAGCAGCCTTTACTTGTATTTGCTGAAAGCGAGGAGACTAAGACCGCAGTCTTTTTTGGCGATAGTATTACTCAGAATTTTGAGGCGGAAGGCCAATCCTATCCGGATATAGTCGGGGAAAAATTGGGCTTCAAAGTGATTAATCTAGGCTTTGGTGGCAGCTCACTTAGTAGCCATCCGGCTCCTCAATTTGATCAGTTCTCATTTGCCGTTCTCAGCCAAGCTATTGTCAAACAAGACTTCTCAAAGCAAAAAGAGGCCTTGGCTGGTGAAGAAATTCCGGCCTATTTTGAAGAGAAACTCAACAAGTTAGAAGCCATTGATTTCAATGAGGTTGATTTGGTCTTCTTAATGTATGGGGCTAATGATTGGGGTAAGCCGATTGATAATGATGACGATACCTATGATCGTAAGACCTATAAAGGGGCTGGGCGCTCGGCAATCGAAACCCTTCAGAAGAAATACCCTCATCTAGATATTGTTTTAATCTCGCCAATTTATCGATATTGGCCGGACTATGATAATCGCGATTCTGAAACTTCAGTCAATAGTCTAGGACTAAAACCGCGTGACTATTCTCAAGCCATGATTGATTTAGCCAAAGAATATCACCTGCCCTATGTCGATGCTTATTTTAGTTTGGGTATTAATAGCTTGAACCGGCAATACTATTTCAACGAGAATGACGGCACCCATCCCAATGACATTGGCACGAAAAAACTAGCTCAACTGATTGTAAAAACGGTTGAATCTTATGGCTTAGGGGAATAATCATGTATATTTTTTATAAAACTTTATATAAATTGTTTGCCAAGCATCTGCCAGTGTCTGATGCACGAATTTCATTCGGGGCGAAACAAATCCGCGCCTTTCTCGGGCGTCGCATGTTAAGTTATTGTGGTAAGAATGTCAATATTGAGCATGGGGCGACCTTTGATCCGACGGTAGAATTGGGCGATAATTCGGGAATTGGTATTAATTGTGCCTTATATGGTCGGGTTATTATTGGTAGCAATGTCATGATGGGGCCGGAAGTCTTCATCTATACTAGTAACCATAATTTTGCGGATTTGTCTCGGCCCATGTGCGAACAAGGCCATCAAGCAGAACAGGCGGTAATGATTGGTGATGATGTTTGGATTGGAAGTCGGGTAACCATCTTACCGGGAGTCAAGATTGGTTCTGGTGCCATCATCGGTGCCAGTGCAGTCGTAACCAAAGATGTGGCTGACTATGATATTGTAGCTGGCAATCCAGCAAAAGTGATCGGCAACCGACTGAAAGAAAGAGGGGAGGACAAACATGGTTAGTAAGAAGAAACTATTTATCACGATGATTTACGCACTGACCAGTATGGTGTTGTATCTGGCCTTAGCTCAATTTAGCCAAGATATGAATCGCCCAGCGATTCAAATAGCTGGCTGGATAATTATGGGTCAAGCGATCAATACAGCTTTAACCTATTATTGGTTAGGTATCCCACTCTTGTCTTTTTCCGGTATTTTTACTTGGTTAATGTATCTATTCCATCTCTCTCAACCCGTGCTGATTGCCTTATTTCCAGATTATAGCCTAGATTTTGATGTCTCCAAATATGTCCTAGCCACTACCTATTTCGAAGCAATTAAATATTCTTTTATGGTCCTCTTCTTCTTAGCAATCGGAGTGCTCATAATGCAATCATACCGGCGAAAAGATTTGCAAAATTCAAGTTTGATTCAGAATCATTCTGAACTCGCAGAATTGATCAAAGCCCATAATTTATTCAAGACCGGTTTATTTATATTCATATTAACGTTTCCTTTTGAGATTTATTTACAGATTTCACGGTTGTTCGTAGCTCTAAACGAAGGTTATTTGGCTACTTTTAATTTTGAATTAGGAGGATTCTTTGGAATTCTGGCTAATATTAGTTTGGTAGGCATGATAATGATGCTCTGTGGTCAGAAACATAATCAAAAAGTGGGCCGTTGGATGTTATTGGCCTACACGCTCTTCTACTTAATTGCCATGTTTTCTGGAGGGAGAATGTGGCAGGTTATTAAGTTACTCTTAGTTTTTACCTATTATCTTCAAATTTATCAAATAAAAATCAGTAAAAAAAATCTGATTCTGCTCTTAATAGGTGGGTATTTATTAGCGGGCTTCTTAAGTGTGATTGCTGATATTCGCTCATATGATTTCACCAGTAGTGGCTATATTCTAGAAATTGCCAAGAATATCTTCGCGCAAAACCCTATCCTCAAAGTTTTAGATGAATTTGGGGGGACAATTTATACCTTGACTTTAACCATAGACAAGGTTCCAGCCATGATTGAACGGTCTTGGGGCAGTCAATTTATCTTAAACTTCGCCAGTTTATTACCCAATCTAACGGGGAAAATCGACGAAATGGTCAATGAAACCAACTTTGTCCTCTTGTTGAAGATGCCTCATATCGGTGGTTCGCTGGTCGCCGAGTTGTATTATAGTTTTGGCAAATACCAACCTATTTTTAGCTTATTGTTAGGGATGGGAATTCAAGCAATGACGCAGAAGATTCGTTGGGATATTCAACATAACCAATATCGCTTTATCACCTATACCGCTTTACTCCAATATTCCTTGATTTCATGGATTCGCGGTTCATCTTCAATCCTTTATCGTAATACTTTTTATGGCAGTCTGTTTGTGCTAGTGGTGGTGACTTATATGTCAATCTTAAAGAAGAAAGAAGTACAACCCTCATGGAGGAGGTCTTAGGATGTCATCTTTAGTCTCGATCATTGTGCCGATCTATAATGCCATGCCTTATTTAGAGCAATGTATTGCCTCGATTTGCCAACAAAGCTATAATCATTTTGAGTTAATCTTGATTGATGACGGGTCTACTGATGAATCCTTTGACCATGCCCAATCTTGGGCTAGCCAAGATCATCGAATTAAGCTTTATCAACAAGTGAATTCGGGTGTGTCCAGTGCTCGAAATAAGGGACTAGAATATGCTAAAGGGGATTATATTTTATTTGTCGATAGTGATGATTATATTGAAGCCCATTGTTTGCAATATTTGCTGGATTTAGCGCAAAGTCTGACTGAAAAAGACCTGATTAACTTCTCTTATGTGGTAGAAGATGCGAGCCAATCCACCCAGATGGGCCAGACATTGGTAGAAAATAAACTCATCCCCTTAGACCAATTGGCCAGAAAATTCTGGACTTATTACCAACAAGGCATTACCAATTCGCCTTGTAACAAGCTGTACCATCATCAGATTATTAAAGAACATCAGCTTAGATTTCCCGAGAAGATGCGTATGGGTGAAGATTTGATCTTTAATTTAAATTACTTCCAATATATCGACCATATTCTCTTTACCTCAGAACCCTTATATCATTATCGGATGCATGAGCAACAAGCCACCAAAAGACCTGATCCAAGCATTAGCCAGGATATATTAGTCTTTCTACCTAAGGTAGAAGAATTTATCCGTCAATTCGCTGGATCAGCTTATTTGCCTACCTACCAGGACCATGGTCATCAATTATTACGACATTTGTTAACCGCTGCAGATAATCTGGATCTGGCTAAGGAAGGGCCAGGCAGGCCTAGCCAAGCCTATGTAGATATGTTTAAGCGGTTCGATCAAAAATTAGATATGCATCAGCTGAATTCACGCAGTAATTATGAGAATATAGTGAAGTTTCTTTTTACTCATCGTTACTTTAACACCTTGGCTCGATTATTTCGCTTTAAACAACAACTCAGAACAGGGATTAAATCATAATAAAGGAGCTTATTATGGATATTTTTTTAGATATTTATTTGGAGAAAAATCTAGGCGACGATCTTTTCTTAATTACTGTCTTAGAAAAATACCCCCAAGTAAATTTCCATGTTTTCTGTCAGAAAGACTATCAGTCAATTGTCAATGAATATCCTAATTTGAAAGTCATCCGTTTGAATAAATATTTTAATTATTTCTTAGCCAAGAGCAAATTGAAAATAGCTTGGATTCAATCCTACCTCCGTCGTCAAAAAATTTCAGCCTATCTGTGTATCGGCGGATCAATCTTTATGCAATCCGACAATTGGCGTTCTATGTATCAAGATCGGCTAAAGATGTGGCGCTTTTTAGATAAACAGGGGATTCCACTCTATATTCTAGGAGCAAATTTCGGGCCTTATCAGGATCAAGAATTTATCGAATCTTATCGCCAAGCCTTTAGGTATGCCAAAGATATCTGTTTCCGTGATAGCTACTCCTATGAGTTGTTTGCTGATTTGGCTCAGGTGCGACAGGCAGATGATATTGTCTTTGGCCTGAATTTGCCTAAGCTACCAAAGATTGATCGAAGTCTAGGAATCTCGATGATTGATTTATCATCAAGACCCCAATGGCAAGCTTATCAACAAGCCTATTTGGACCAAGTCCATCATTTGATTAACCAAGCCCTGGCGGAGGATTACCAGGTATATCTTTTTTCCTTTTGTCAAAGTGAAGGCGATGAGAAGGCGATTAATGATTTGTTGAGTCGGATGAGCCAGCACTCTAAAGTGACGCCGGTCTATTATCGAGATAATCACAAAGAATTTTTGGGTCAATTCCAAGCCATGGAGTTAATCGTCGCCACTCGTTTTCATTCTTTAATTCTAGCCCTTTTAAATGATCAAGCGATTCTGGCGTTGAACTATAGTAAAAAGACGCAAAATATTATTGATGACCATCATCTACCGCTTGAGGCGTATTCGTTGACTGAAATTCAGCAAATAGCCTGGGACGCTTGGTTAAGCCATTTTAAATCAGCGGGTTGTTCGGTGGATCAGCAAATCCAATCAAGTCATCAACAATTTTTATCTTTAGACCGATTGATTGAAGGAGAAGAACACGATGAAATCAATTAGAAATAGCTTGCCTTATCGGGCGATTGCTAAGACCAATCGAAAACGTATCTTAAAAGAATATCGGGAACGGATTGAAAATCAAAATTTTTCAATTCTAGCCAGTAATTGTATGGCTGGTTTCTTCTACCATGATTTAGCACATCCTTTTTTAAGTCCAACCATCAATTTATATCTAGATGGGCCTGATTATATTAAATTTCTAAAAGATTTAGATAGCTATTTAAATTTAGAAATAGAAGCCCATCCTCAATCTGACAGTTATTCGTATCCTTTGGGACTTCTAGGTGACTTGTCCCTCCATTTTGTCCATTATGATTCTTTGGCAGAGGCGATTGCTAAATGGCAAGAGCGCAAAGAACGGCTTAACCTAGATAATTTATTTGTCGTAGCGACTGATCGAGATGGTATGACTATTGATTTAATCAGGGAGTTTGATGCCTTAGACTATCCCCACAAGGTTGTTTTTACTCATCAGGATTATCCTGAACTTCAATCCGCCTTCTATATTCCTGGTTTTGAAGACCAGGGCATGGTCGGGGAATTAAACCTTTATAGAAATCTACGCGGTGAACGTTTATATGATCAATTTGATTTTGTCTCCTGGCTTAATCAAAAATAAGGATTTGATTAGCCATGGTGTTTGTTGGGAGGTAGCATGGAAAACAGGCAATTAAAGCTCGGCGTGATATTATCTTATCTGTCAATGAGCTTGAAAATCATTATTTCTTTAATCTATACGCCAATCATGTTGCGGATTCTGGGCCAACAAGAATATGGGTTATATCAGTTGGTAATATCTGTGATATCGAATTTAAGTATTCTAAATATCGGATTTGGCTCGGCTTATATTCGTTTTTTTGCCCAGTTTCGGGCTCAGAAGACAGCTAAGGAATTGGCTAATATGAATGGCTTGTTTTTTGCTATCCTTTCCATTTTAGCCGTGTTTACCATTATTTTAGGCTTTTGGCTTGGCTTTCAGCCGAGTTTGGTCTTTGGCCAAGGACTTCAAGCTGATGAGTTGCGTTTAGCGCAAGAGTTATTATTTATCTTGGTCATTATGTTAGGTTTTTCTTTTATTAATTTGCTTTTTAATAGTTATATTATTGCGAATGAGAAATTCTCTGTTCAAAGAGGCTTAGATTTGTTGCAAACCTTGGCCAGTCCCTTATTGCAACTTCCTTTATTATTGCTAGGGTTAGGTTCTCGAGGAATCGTAATTGGTACGACGATTACTAGTTTATGTATTTATTCTTATAATATTTATTATTGCTATCGCCGGCTCAACTTTCGCATGTCTTGGCAAGCCATTGATTGGTCGCTCCTCAAAGAAATTGGTCACTATTCTTCCTTTATTTTCTTAGCGATGATTATTGATCAAATTAATTGGAACGTCGATGTCTACCTGGTTGGTCGCTTTTATGGAACTGTAGCAACCGCGGTCTATTCGATTGCTGAGTTGATGGACGGTTATTTCCGTCAATTCTCTTCATCCTTCTCTAGTTTACTGACACCCAGAATTCATACCCTCGTCAGTGAGAATATTTCCGACCGAGCCTTAACCGAATTCTTTATCAAAATGGCACGCATCCAGTTCTTAATTATGGCGCTGATTGCTTCAGGATTTATTTTCTTTGGCCAAGCCTTTATTTATAAATGGGCCGGCCCTGAATATCAAGACTCTTTCTATATTTCACTGGTTCTAATCCTGCCATTATTAGTTCCGATTATTCAAAATGGGGGCATTGAAATTCGTCGAGCTAAGAATCAACATCAGTTTTATACCAAAGTCTCTTTCATTACAGCTCTGATGAATGTTGGTTTTACCATTATTTTATTAAATTTCTTACCAGCGATTGGGGCGGCGATTTCGACCTCAGTCACCTTATTAATCAATTCAATTATCTTAAATATTAACTATCACCGGTCGATGAATTTAGATATGATTTACTTTTGGCGCGAGATTCTTTCTTTATTTAAGGGAATGATTCTACCAATAGTTATGGGAACAATATTCAATGTATTTGTCGATTTAAATGATATGCTTCTCTTCGTCCTTTGTGGCATAATGTATGTGTTCATTTATGGGATATCCATGTGGTTCCTAGCCATGAATGCCTATGAGAAGTCCTTAGTAAAAAATATTTTAGGGATAGGTGATTAATATCGTACGAATGCTGTGGCAAGCTTTGAAAGGCTTGATTAAAATCGCCCTGATTTGTTTGGTAGCCTTTATGGTTGTCATGTATTTCAACTTAGATGTGGGGACAAATCCGCAAAAGGCCGATGTTATTATTGTTCCTGAAGGACAAATTTTGCGGGGCATGAAGGCGGTCAAGTTGCTAAATCAAGACTATGCTCGTAGTCATAAAATTATTGTCTCTCCTCTGAATCGAGCTTCGGGCACCTTGAAACAAACCTATCATGATATTGGTGCCAGCCAGGATAGTATTGTGGCGGAGCCCAATGCTACTAGTACCTGGACCAATGCGACTCAGACGATTAAATTGATGAAAGAACAAGGCTGGAAATCGGCCATCGTTGTAACTTCAGATTTCCATACCCGTCGAACTAAGCTAGCCTTTGACCGAGCCGCTCAAGGAACCGACATGACCTTCACCATTGTTTCAGCTTATGCTGACCATGAGGGTCAAGAAGTTAAGTATTACCAAGATGGTGAGAATTTGAAACTTTCTGTCCAAGAAATTTTTAAATTGGTGGGTTATTATTTGTATTTATATGAGTGGGTAGATATATAAGAAGGAGATTAACATGATACATATTGGCCCCATCCAAAAACAACAGCAGGCGGATCACGCTCGCGTCTGGGCACCTGTCAAGATTGGCTTAGATAGTGAACATGAATTATTTTTTCAGGTTGATTCAGCCTATTTCGATGCTTTAACCGATCAGCGTTCCGATGGTTTCGTGGTTTCCTTACTGCCCTTAGCCTTGGCTAGGGGAGAGGATATTCATTTTGAAACACCGATGTCGCAGCAATTGTATTTTCAAATGAAGCATTTTTTGATTCCGACTTTAGTGAAGAAGGGCTTTGGCAAAGCTTTCTCACTTAATGGACCTAGTAGATCGGACCAGCTAAATTCACAAAATGGCGCGGGGACAGGGTTTTCAGCTGGGGTTGATTCCTTATATACTTTCCTAGCGAATCGTCAACATGCTGAAGATCGCTTTCGTTTAACCCATCTGACCTTATTCAATGTGGGGTCCCATGGCGATTATGGAGGGGAAGAAGCCTACCAAATGTTTAAGGATCGAAGTCAACTGTCGATCAAATTTGCTGAAGAAGAGGGTTATCCACTCATATTATTACATTCGAATATTAGTGAAATTCTGCAAATGCCTTTTATAGCCAGTCATACTTTTCGCACCATTGGGGCGGTATTGACCTTACAGAATTTATTTTCAGTATATTACTTTTCTTCAGGGTATCCAGCCGTGCTCGATTTTAATACGGGGGATACGGCAAGCTTTGATTTGTGGAGTTTACCACTCTTATCGACGGAAAGTACTCAAGTATATTCTTTTGATGGTTATTCAGCACGGCAAGATAAATTAAAGCAGATTGCTGATTCAAGCATTGCTCAGAAATACTTAAACGTTTGTCAGGTCTCTGATGTAAATTGTGGCCAGTGTGAGAAATGTCGGCGCACTCAATTAGGACTCTATGCCTTAAAGCATTTGGATGATTATCAGCAGGTGTTTGATGTTGCTCGTTTCAAGAAGCATCTTAACCGTGAATTGGGCTTTCTCTTGTTTATGAGGCAACAAAAGGGGAGTGCTCGTCCCTATAATGAAATCTATCAGAGTTTAAAGGACAATGGTCTACCCATTCCGCTCTCAGCCTATGGTCATCAACTGGTCTATTATTTCAAACACCTATTCAGAAATAACGAATGGGCCAAAAGTTTCTATTTTAAATATCTGAAAAAATAAAAAAGCTAAGCCAAGGCTTAACTTATATGGATGATTAATGTTGAACTTTATTAGAATCAAATGGATAAAAATGATTATCTAAAGATTCTTTATGAATTAAGCGAACAGGTTGACTGACAACAATAGTATGATCAGGAATATCATCAACGACAACAGCATTGGCCCCAATTCTTACATTGTTACCGACGGTCACATTCCCGATTATTTTGGCTCCAGCTCCGATATAACAGTTGTCGCCGATGCTAGGTGCCCCGTAATGCTTGGAGTCCGCCAGGGTATTGGAACCAATGGTTACTTGCTGGAAGATAACGGCATTCTTACCGATGCTTGCCCCCGAAGAAATATGAACGCCAGTAATGCCATGGGGGAAAGTGGGTCGATTGGCAAACTTGGCGGCTGAAGCAATTGAACTCCCGGAGAAAAACAGAAAAAAACTAATAATTTTACTATAGAATAAAATGAGATACGGATTCCTGGTACGACTTCTTGCTTCAATTAAAGACCAAAGCAACTTCATTCTCTCCACTCTTTTCTAATTAATGGTTTGGTAAATGTAGTTTAGCAAATTTCGATAACGAAATAAACAGAAGTATTGGAGGATATTATGGCACAGAGAAATTACCAATGGATGATTCTTATCAGTATCATAGCAGCTTTGGCTGGCGGATTTACTGGTTATTATTATCAGCATCAACCAGCTCCAGAAAAATTAGCTCTTTCTTTGGGCATTGCCGATATTGGGTCGGCCAATACTGATTTTATTGGTCAGTTTCCCATGAGTCAACATCATATGAATCGGCGGACCCTCTTCGATCAATTAAAGCCGTCGACGGGTCAAACCATTTTTCTTGGAGATGAGATTATTGAAGAAGCTGAATGGCGAGATCTCCTTGGCCAGTCAGATATTTTGAATCGCGGGATTGATTTAGATACGGTTGCTGGCGTTAAAGATCGTTTGCCCCAATTATTAGATCAGCAACCTCAGCAAATTATTCTAAGTATCGGTCGGCAAGATATCCTCCAGAATTCTGATTATTTCCAACGCGATTTTGAAGAAATCCTGGCGCTGATCAAAGAAGACAGTCCGCAAACTAAATTAATTGTCATGGATTTAATTCCTTTAAGTCAGTCATATGCTAATAGTGACAAGCTGAATCCGGTCATTGAACAATTCAATAAGCAATTAAGCGATCTGCAAAAAGAATATGCTTTTGAACTGGTAGCGATTGGAGCTGAGTTAACCGATTCGGAAGGTTTCTTAGCTGAGGAATATTCAGCCGATGGTTGGCAGTTGAATGGTCAAGCCTATCAGAAAATTGTCCAAGCCTTGAAACCATTGCTTAAGGGAGGAGAATAAGGATGAAACAACATCATCTCATTAAATGGATTCTATTTCCGCTGATAAGTTTTGTTATCGCATTTGGATTAATCTACTTTGTCAAAGGGCAAGGATTATTCAATCAATCGGTAGCTTCAACCGATCAAGCTGAGGAATTAGTCAGTGAATTTCAAGCCCGTGAGAATTATCTCAATCGGGAAAGCTCCTTTGTTTATGATTCGATTAGCCAAGATAATATTATCTTTATTGGCGATAGTTTGATTCAACGTAGCGAATGGGCCGAATTATTAAGCAATCCTAAGATTATGAACTTTGGTATCAATGGCGATACTATCGCAGGAGTTTATCGGCGGATGAACGAGATTCTTGAAAGACACCCCCAAGCGATCTTTATGCTAGTGGGGGTTAATGATCTCTATCTCAATCAATTCTCCGAAAGTGAACTGGTTAATCAATATCGGCAGACTGTCCAACGAATCCGCCAGCAATCCCCTGATAGTCAATTCTATGCCCTAAGTCTGCTACCAGTCAATCAAAGTAAATTTGCTCATCCGGTAGATAACCAAAAAGTTGTGAGTTTCAATGGAGAGATTCAGCCCATTGTTGAATCATTGGGAGGTACATTTATTAATGTCCATCCTAAACTCTTGAATCAAGCGGGCGAATTGGATGAGAAATATACCTATGATGGGATTCACTTAAATGCTGATGGCTATACCATCTTAGCCCAAACAATACTCGATCAGATCCAGTAAGATGATTTGAAGTTAAACAAACGAGTGAATGCGATCGAATTATCAAGCCCTACTACTAAATTTAGCTGAAAAAGGACCTGCCATATTTCCCCAAAGGGTAATCTAGCAGGTCCTTTTGTGATGTCTTTTTATCTTACAAACGCCAGAAATTATAACCAGCTTGGACAAATTTTTCTTTATCAAGCACACTTTTAACATCAATAATGATGCGTTCTTTTGGTTCTAATTCTGGATTAAACAAAGAGGTAATTTGTTCGAAATCTAGCTCAGTAAATTCTTTGTGGCCAACAGTAAAGACAAGAGCATCGGCATCTTTAATGGCTTCAAGGGGACTCAGTTGTAAGTGATACTCTCTTTGAGTTTCTTCTGGATTAGCCCAAGGATCGACGACGACAGGTTGAATATGGAATTCTTCGAGACGATGGATAATATCAATCACTTTAGAATTTCGGGTATCAGGGGTATGTTCTTTAAAGGTCATGCCTAAGATGACTACTTTAGCTTCTAAAGGTTTTTTACCTGATTGAATTAACTTCTCGACGATTTTATTGGCAATAAATTCGCCCATACTGTCATTTATTTGCCGACCATTCGCAATAATCTGACTGTGATAGCCTAGATTTTCAGCTTCATAAACAAAGTAATAAGGGTCAACACCGATACAGTGTCCACCGACTAGACCGGGTGTAAAGCCCAAGGCATTCCATTTGGTATTCATCGCTTCAAGGACATCTTTTGAATCGATGCCCATTTTATCAAAAGCTAAGGCTAATTCATTCATAAAGGCGATATTGATATCGCGTTGGGAATTCTCAACCACTTTGGCGGCTTCGGCCACCTTGATTGAAGGCGCGCGGTGAACTCCAGCTTTAACAACAATTTCATAGACTTTGGCAATATCTTCTAGGTATTCAGGGAGAGAGGAGGAGACAATCTTAGTAATGGTTTCCAAGGTATGAACCTTATCCCCTGGATTAATCCGTTCTGGCGAATAACCTACCACAAAGTCAACGCCATGTTTTAAACCAGAACATTCCTCTAAGAGGGGGATACAAATATCTTCAGTAACGCCGGGGTAGACGGTTGATTCGTAGACGACAATCGATCCTTTACTTAAGTTCTCTCCTAAAGTTCGGGTAGCCCCGGTGATTGGAGTTAAATCCGGCGTTTTGTCTTGGTTAATCGGGGTAGGCACTGCGACAATATGGAAGCTGGCTTCTTTAAGGCGGCTAGGATCCGCGGTAAACATTAAGGAACTGTTTTGGATGGCTTGGTCGCCCACTTCTTGGGTAGGGTCAATTCCTTGTTGGTAAAGTTGAATCTTATGTTCATTATTATCGAAGCCAATGGTGGGAACGTGTTTGGCGAAAGCCACTGCAATTGGCATACCCACATAGCCAAGTCCAATGACCGCTAATTTGGCCTGACCTTGGGTTAATTGTTCATATATATTCATCATAATTCCTCGCTTCATTTATAGATTTATCTGAAGTGAGCCCATTATAGCACAGATCTAGCTTTAATGACTCAATAATGTCAATCTCAGTTAATTCTTCATAAATAAGTCTAATATCTACACAAATTCTGTCCTTGGATTATAATAGGATGAGAAGGGGGTCAAGGGAAAGAGAATTTATCAAAGTTTTAGAGGATAGAAAGGAAGAGATGGATGAAACTATTAGCAATTGTGGGTAATAACGCCGATGTTTCGACGAATCGGACCTTATTACAATATATGGCCCAGCATTTCGCCGAGCAAGCAGAAATCAATTTGGCCGAGATCAAAGACATTCCAGCCTTTAATGAGCCAGCAGACCGTCAAGCTCCCCCAGAAATTATAGAATTATCTCAAAAAATTCAGGAAGCAGACGGTGTGATTATTTCTACTCCAGAATATGACCATTCCATACCCGCTGCCTTAAAATCAGTGATTGAGTGGCTCTCTTATACTACCCGCTCCTTAATCGATAAACCGGTGATGATTACCGGCGCTTCATTAGGTGCCTTGGGATCGTCACGGGCACAAGCTCATTTACGTCAAATATTAGATGCTCCGGAAGTCAAGGCCAGGATTATGCCCAGTGCCGAATTCTTATTAGGACATTCAAAACAAGCTTTCGATGAGCAAGGGCAGTTGATTGATCAAGAAAAACGGCAAGAATTGGAGGATAATTTCAATGAATTTCTCTTATTCGTGCGTCTAACCAATCAATTACTCAGTCAGATTCGATCTAAGCATTCAGTGGATACTGAATTCCCCTATGAGTTGGACTAAGGAGGATTAGCATGAAATTATTAGCCATCGTAGGCACCAATGCCGAACATTCTTATAACCGGAAATTATTAAAATTTATGCAAGGGCATTTCGAAGAAGAAGCTGACATTGACATTCTTGAAATTAAAGATGTCCCTTTGTTTAATGCCAGTCAAGACCAAACCGATTCCCCTATCATCCAATCCATTCAAGCTAATATTAATCAAGCGGATGGTGTCATTATTGCCACGCCTGAACATAACCATTCGATTCCGTCGGCCTTAAAGAGTTTAATTGAATGGTTGTCCTATCAAATTCATCCCTTAGATGGTAAACCTGTTATGATTGTGGGCGCTTCTTATGATGTTCAAGGATCTTCCAGAGCCCAATTACACTTACGGCAAATTTTGGATGCACCTGGGGTTAATGCCAGTGTGATGCCGGGCAATGAATTCTTATTAGGTCGGGCCCATCAAGCCTTTACCGATCAAGGTCAATTGGCTGATGCCGGCACGATTAAGTTCTTGGAAACCTGCTTTAAGAAATTCTTGCGTTTTGTCGAAGTGGCCAATTTATTGGCCCTACCTGAGGAGATTAGTTTCGAGCCGGGCAATTATCAAGTGACCGCTGTCGGACATAATGGGGACTTGCCAATGACTGTCAGTCTATCTGCAGATCGTATCGAGAAAATTGATATTGATACCCAAGGCGAATCAGAAGGTATCGCTGATGTGGCCTTTAGCCGAATTCCGCAAGCGATCATTGAAGGACAAACCTTAAATGTTGACGTGGTTTCAGGGGCAACGGTTACCAGTCAAGGTGTAGTTGACGGGGTGGCCAAGGCCATCGAGTTAGCCGGGGCCGATCCTGAGATAATGCGTAAAAGACCAAAATCTTATCGCAAAGCTAGCAATCCGCCACAAGAAATGGAGACCGACGTGGTTGTTATTGGTGCTGGTGGCGCCGGACTCAGTGCAGCTGCTAGTGTCTTACAAGCTGGTAAACAAGTCATTGTTGTCGAGAAATTCCCCGCTGTTGGCGGCAACACCATTCGTACCGGAGGTCCGATGAATGCGGCCGATCCAGAGTGGCAGAAGAATTTTGCTGATTTACCAGGAGAGGCCCACCGTCTAGCTGAAGTATTAGAGATAGATCTCAATGAGATTGATAAAGAATATCAAGCGGACTTTACAGCTTTAAAAGAAGAAATTCAAACCTATTTAGCGCATAAAAAAGCTGGCCAAGACTATTTATTCGACTCCGCCTTATGGCACCGAATTCAAACCTACCTGGGTGGTAAGCGTCAAGATTTGCAAGGGAATCGAATCTATGGCAATTATGATTTGGTGAAAGTCTTGACTGATCGAGCGCTTGACTCGGTCAAGTGGTTGAGTGAGATTGGCGTAGAGTTCGATATGGAACATGTAGAAATGCCAGTGGGGGCGCTCTGGCGTCGAGGCCACAAACCGCTGAAGAATCAGGGCTATGCATTTGTAGCAGCCTTGAAAGACTTTGTTCAAAGTCATGGTGGCAAGATTATCACGGATACTGCTGTCCAAGAATTATTAGTAGAAAACAATCAAGTCATCGGCGTCAAGGCAACTGCTACTGATCAAAGTCAGTTAATCATTCGAGCAAAAGCAGTTATTATTGCTTCGGGTGGTTTTGGAGCCAATACGAAGATGCTGAAAGAATATAATACATATTGGCCTGAAATTGATGATGATATAAAGACATCCAATTCACCAGCGATTACCGGTGACGGCATTCGTCTAGGGCAAAGTGTGGGAGCAGATTTAGTCGGAATGGGCTTTTCTCAAATGATGCCCGTCTCCGATCCTAATGATGGTAGTCTCTTCTCTGGCTTACAAGTTCCACCAGCCAATTTCCTAATGGTCAATCAATCTGGACGTCGTTTTGTGAATGAATATGCGGGTCGGGATACTCTCACCCTAGCCGCTATGGAAAACGGAGGCCTATTCTATCTGATTGGTGACCAAGAGATTGCCAAAACAGCTTACAATACGAATCAAGAGAAATTAGACCGGCAAGTTGAAGAGGGGACTTTATATCGTGCCGATAGTCTGGAAGAATTAGCTCAACAAATTGGTATGGATCCTCAAGTCTTGACACAGACGGTTAAGACCTATAATTCTTATGTCGATGCAGGATCTGACCCCGATTTCGGCAAGGATGTCTTTGATTTGAAAGTCGAGCACGCTCCATATTATGCCACGCCAAGAAAACCTGCTGTCCATCACACCATGGGAGGCTTACGCATTGATCCACAAACCCATGTTTTGCAAGCAGATGGTCAAGTCATTCCAGGCTTGTATGCTGCCGGTGAGGTTGCTGGTGGGATTCATGCAGGAAATCGTTTAGGCGGAAATTCCTTAACCGATATCTTTACCTTTGGTCGCATCGCTGGCCAAATGGCGGTGGAAGAACATGTCTCTAATGATAAATAATTATAAATAGATTTAATGAGTGTTCAATAAATAATCCACCCAGTCAGACTAGAAACTTAGGCGACGGGGTGGATTTTTATCTTTATGATTATTTTTGCAACTAGCGGAGCTTTTAAGCGACTTTTTCGATAAAGCTTTGAATCTCGTGATTAACGGCCCAAGGGTTGTCATTATTGGCAATGTGGCCCGCAAAAGGAATGATACGGAGTGGAATATGTTCCAAAACATTCCAAATTAGCGAATAGTACATCATAATTCCGAAGCAGTCAAATTGACCTAATAGTAGCAGTGTCGGATGTTGGCGTTTAATATCCCGATTTTCATTGATAATCGCTTGATAGGCTGCTAGACAGATCCGACGTAAATCGGCTGCAGAATAGGGTTGCAACCATTTCATCATGCGCTGATAAGTCATCGGAGTGAAGGCAGCAAATAAGCCGGTAAAGGCGGTGTACCAGGTTTCGGGAATTTGCCAAGGGTTGGTCAGACTGGTCAGACTTGACATGCTGGGTTCAAAGAACTGCATCAGACGCTTATCCGGATAATAACGCCTTCCGTAAGGCGCTGTATCAATGCCGATAAAGGCTTTGACCCGGTCTGGATAGCGGTCAGCAAATTCTTGAGAGAAGAAGCCCCCCAGAGATTGTCCTACTAATATCACTTGATCAATGCCTTCTTTATCAAGAATGCCCTGCATAATCTCAGCGCTAGCTCTTAAGGTAAAGCCCGTACATTCTTTAGAAAGTCCATGGAGGGGTAAATCCCAGGTAATAATATTATAGTCCTTGGCAAAATATTTAATTTGTGGGTCAAAAGTTTCATGATTAATTAAGACCCCATGGGTAAAAACTAGAGTGGGACGATTGGCATCGATTTTACTCAGCCAATAATGGATATCGCCTAAATCTGAGTGAAAAATAAGGTGTTCCATGAGACACTCCTTTTCTATCTAATCGCAATTTGTTTTCATCTTAATTCAATAATTATAGCATATTAAGATTAAATAATGATGAGAATCTCTTAAAGTCTTAATGAAAGCCCTTTCTATGATTTTGGTGGCTAATTAGCTAGTTCGACTGCTATAATAAATATATTGAAGATAGAAAGGGAGATGACATGGCATTCGAACCTGTCGCAAAATATTTTAGCCAAGTTAATTTAGATAATCGAATCCAGCGTTTCGCTCGAAATACTGAATCTGTCGAAGAAGCTGCAGAATGGGTTGGAACAGATCTGGGCAGTATTGCTAAGTCCATAATCTTTTATCATGGCGATCGCTTAGTTATGGTAGTTTGTTCCAGTGATGATAAGATTGACTCGGACAAATTCCAACTTCATTTCGGTATACCGGCTGAGATGTTAGAAGATGAGAAAGTTTTCGATCGAGTGGGACACGTTGTCGGCGGAGTCTGCCCATTTAATTTGCCTGATGACGTCGATGTATATCTAGATATGAGTTTACGACGCTATCCTTGGGTTTATCCGGCGGCGGGCAGCCGAGATACCGTTATTCGCTTGAGTCCTGAAGAATTATTTACCCATAGTGGCGCTAAATCCTGGAAATACCTAGCCGTCGGCAGTGATCACTATGGTCGGAACGATTTACATTTTAGTCAAATCAAGGACTATGCCGATGATTTAATAGATTGATAGGCAGCCCAGTATTGATCAGCCCAATTCAAGACCTAACAGAAAACCTTATTATAAATTGTTTTAAAAGTTTTTTCACGTTATAGTGTCTTTAACAAAGAGTTAAAATTGGTGTTTAATGCAGGATAGCATAAAAGCAATATTTACTATTCCGCTTCAAGGCCTAACAAAAAATCTCATTAGATATTGTGTTAAAAGTTTTTGCCTTTCCTGTGTCTTGATCAAAGATTTAGATGATTGTTTAATAAAGGACAGCTTTCAACAAAATATAGTAGCCAAAAACAAAGATCGAATCCGCAGTACCCGCAAGAATGAAGAAGATCCACGTAGCTTATCAGCTCTTGCAATAAGTTGCTTAGAGCTGGTCTAGTGGATCTAGTCTGGAAAAGCGTGAGCTTTGAAGGACGGTCTCTTGCTAGTACACGGATTCGATTGTTTTGTTTTTGGGATGTAAAATTTTAGTTACTGCAAAAGTTAAACTTAAATCACAAATTAATCTACTTTTACAATCGCAATATCTTCAATAAATGGACAGCGTTCTACCAAAGCATCTACCGCTTCGGCATCTATCGGTGTGTCTAATTCTAACAGGGTAATGGCAGGACCATTAATCTTAGCACGGTGATTCGCCATTAAAGAAATATTTGAATTTTGTTCTACGATAAATTGAGTCAATTTGGCAATCACGCCGATACGGTCTTGGTGTTTAATGACCAAGGTAAATTTTTCTCCTGAGAAATGCATCTTATGATCATTCAGCGATTGAATTTCAATCTTACCTCCACCAATGGACGAACCAATAATTTGGACTTGTTTGTTAGGACCAAAAAGATGAATGCGTACTGTATTGGGATGATAATGGCCTAGATTTTTTTCGATGAAATTATATTTTAGGCCTCTTTCTTCGGCAAGTTCTTTTGCCCGGCCAATATTAGGGTCCTTGGTATTGCAGCCTAGAATACCGGCAATTAAGGCTAAGTCTGTTCCATGTCCTTGATAGGTCTTAGCGAAAGAGTCCATTAAAGTAAAAACAACCTCTTCAGGTTCTTCACCTAAGAGTTGGCGCGCCACATTGGCAATCCGTACCGCTCCTGCAGTATGCGAAGATGAAGGACCGACCATGACTGGGCCAATAATTTCATAGGCTGAATGGTATTCAGCAATATCAAAAGCTGAAGCAGAACCAAAAATTCTCTCTTTAATCTCTTTTCCGGTTGGTGTGCCGGCTAAGCCGCCGATGCCGGTTTCTCTTAAAGAAGCAGGAAGTTCATTACCAATCGCATCCATAGCATCTATGACTTCATCAGGTGGAATAATGGATACCACTCCGGCTAAGGCCATATCGGCTGCGGCCATGGCCGTTAAAGCGTGGAGTCCATTTCTAGTAATACATGGAACTTCTACGAGACCCGCGACAGGATCACAAACCAGACCTAAGGAGTTCTTAAGGGCCAAACCAACTGCATTTGCAGCTTGACTTGGATTTCCTCCGTGTAATTCAACTAAAGCACCCGCAGCCATGGCGGTGGCAGAGCCAATCTCTGCTTGGCAACCCCCTTGAGCTCCAGAAATCGAAGCGCGGTTGGCAATAACTAAGCCCAGTGCTGAAGCGGTAAACATGACTTTAATAATTTGGTCTCGGCTAAATTCTCCCGAATCAAGGGCATGAACCAAGACAGCGGGCAGAATCCCTGCTGATCCCGCCGTTGGCGTGGCTACAATCCGGCCCATGGATGCATTGACTTCATTCACGGCCATGGCATTAGCGACTACCTGTAAAGAAACAGGATTGACAATTGAAGCTTGTTCTTGAATATAACGGGATAATTTATAACCATCACCACCAGCAATGCCGGTGCGGGTCATGGTAACTTCTTCGGTCCCTTTGCGGACGGATTCAATCATTACCTGAAGTTGTTGATCCATGGTGGCTAGTAATTCTTCTTCGGGAATGCCTTCAGCCTCAACTTCGGTATCCAACATCACTTGATAAATCGGTTGTTGGCGTTGTGAACACAATTGAATCAGTTCATTTAAACTGGTAAAAGACATGATCTGCCTCCTTATATGATTCTTGATTTGCGGATTATAGCTGTATCTTATCACTGAAAGCGAATAAAAAGAAGTGACTTTCAACGAATTAATCAACTTCTCATCTTGTGCTAAGATACACATTAATATGTTAGGGAATATATGTTTTGAAGATTCCTTCCTTCTCATTATAATAAAGTTATAGTAAATGATGAAAGAGTCATTTATTAGTCGTTAGTTTTTTGTCATGACAAGAACATGTTGGAACGAGAGAGATTGGTAAAGAAAAGGAGAGAAAAATCATGGTCAATAGATTTGTATATGGTACTTACCCGAATGCAGATGCAGCCGATAAGGCAATTAATGAACTAATCAACCGTGGTGTAGATCCTAGTGCTATCCATTTAGCCGCCAACCCTGATGTTTTAGACCGTTTAGATACTAATATTAACGTCATTGATTCCACAGAACTTGCCCATGGGGCTCAGGAAGATAAACGTTCTTGGTTTGACAAATTATTTGGTATTGATCAACCTGAGGCAGCTGAGGAAGAAATTGACTATACTGCTTATCAAGATTCCTTTGACCGAGAAGAAATACTTGTCTTGGTAGATAGTCACTATGAAGCAGATGCCTATCGAATGGGTGAGGCCGGTGTCGATGGGATGAATTTCAAAGAGCCTCTCGATCAAAGAGCTGATGTGACTGCAATCGATGGCAATCCTCATTATCGTGAGAAAGATTTTGCTAGTCATGACGAACTTTCTAAACGAGACCAAGATGACATCGCTTATAGTAATAAAGATGTCGATACTGAAACAATTCGCCTACATGAGGAACGATTAAGACCTAGAACGGTCGAACATGATGCCGGTGAAGTAAAGATTAGTAAAGAAGTGGTTGAAGAAACCCAAACAGTAGAAGTTCCTATCCGTCGCGAAGAAGTTCATATTACGCGGACCAATCATCCAACCGATGTTGATGCGGATGCAGACCACCAATTTACTGAAGAAACGATAGTAGTTCCGGTATCAGAAGAAGAAGTTGTAGTAGATAAAGATGTTGTTGTGACCGATGAATTGAATGTTGATCGGGTACAAAAGACGGATTATGAGACAGTTTCCGATACCACTCGCCGTGAAGAAATCAATGTTGATGGTGATGTGGATATTGAAGATGAAGACCGATTAAATTTGTAACATTCCCCTAGTTTATCGATAGTCAACATAAATTGAATGAATAACCTATCCTGGCTGACCTAGAACAATAAAAGTTATCAAGCACCGAATAGTTACCCAAGAGCTTCATGATGATTCATACATATTCTTATCTAACCTTTAAAGCTAATGATGAGTGTCAATGAATCAAATCATGAAATGAAATCCTTAGCGAACAGCTTCTAATTCAGGTAATTATTCGGTGTCTTTTTGTTGATTTAGAAGGTTGAAATAATGTTAAATCTACCCTGATATTTAGTTTTCGAAATATTTCCACTTTTAAGAACAATGTGCTAAACTAAACAAGGAAAGTGGCTAGGTTTTATTCACTTAGCTTTATTATTTTTTAGGGGGAATTAGTGTGAAAGTAGTTGTAATTGGTTGTACCCATGCGGGGACTTCTGCGGTAAAAACTGTATTAAATGAACATCCAGAGGCCCAAGTAACAGTCTATGAACGTAATGATAATATCTCATTCTTATCTTGTGGGATTGCTCTGTATGTTGGCGGGGTTGTTAAGGATCCACAAGGATTATTCTATTCTAACCCAGCTGAACTGGCAGAATTGGGAGCAACTGTTAATATGGAACATGATGTGACTGAAGCTGACTTAAAGGGCAAGACTTTAAAAGTCAAAAACTTAAAGACCGGCGAAGAATTTGAAGATCAATTCGATAAATTAATCTTAACGACCGGATCTTGGCCAATTATTCCACCATTAGATGGCTTAGACTTAGAAAATGTCCAATTATGTAAGAACTATAATCAAGCTAAGGAAATCTTTGCCAAGAAAACGGACGCTCAAAAAGTTGTCATTGTTGGTGGCGGTTATATCGGTATTGAATTGGTTGAAGCCTTTAACCTTGAGGGTAAAGAAGTGACCCTAGTGGATGGCTTAGACCGAATTCTGAATAAATACCTAGATCCCGAATTTACAGATATTTTAGAAAATGATTTACGTGACCGTGGTGTGAATGTTCGCTTAAATGAAATGGTTCAACGTTTCGAAGGTAGCAATGGTAAAGTTGAGAAAGTTGTGACCAGTGGCGGAGAGTATGAAGCAGACTTAGTTATCTTATGTGTTGGCTTCCGTCCAAACAATGATCTCGTGAAAGACCAATTAGAAACCATGCCAAACGGAGCCATCATTGTAGACGATTATATGAAGACTAGTGTTCCAGATGTCTTCGCGGCTGGAGATAGCTGTGCGGTGAATTACAATCCAAATAATGGTCATGCCTACATTCCTTTAGCAACCAATGCTGTGCGGATGGGAACTTTAGCTGGTAAAAATATTGACGGCGATAAAGTTAAATATCGTGGAACTCAATCAACGTCTGGTTTACATCTATTCGGTTGGAATATTGGTTCTACCGGTGTCAATGAAGGATCTGCCAAAGTCTTTGGTTTAGATGTTCGGACCGTTTATGTCGAAGACTTCTACCGTCCAGAATTTATGCCAACGAATGAGAAACTATATATGAAATTAGTTTATGAAGTAGGTAGCCAACGAATTATCGGTGGCCAAGTCATGTCTAAATATGACTGTACTGCCTCTGCCAATACTTTATCTTTAGCCATCCAAAACAAGATGACCATCGAAGATTTAGCTTATGTTGACTTCTTCTTCCAACCAGTCTTTGACCGTCCATGGAACTATCTTAACATTCTGGCTCAAGCCGCTGTGGAACAAGAACGCAAATTAGCTGAATAAGTCCATTCATCATAACTTACTAGACTAGGTTAAGCTCAGGGGAATTCATTATGAATGAATCCAGGGCTAACCTAGTTTTTTCGGTTAAAAAACGAACATTTATAAAAATATTTTATCTATCATTAGGATAATCACAGGCTAAAAATAAAATTAAGCTATAATAAGGATGAAGTGATGAATGGAGGATCAATATGGAAGAAAATAAAACAATGAGTCATCAATCTTTGTTGTACGCGAATGAAGACCGTCCCCCTTTAGCCGTCTCGCTTATTTTAGCTTTTCAACATATCTTAGCGGCCTTTGCAGGTATTATCGCGGTGCCCTTAGTCGTATGTACGGCTTTAAATTTCTCAGTCCAAGAAACAGCCTTTATGGTAAGTGCAACCATCTTTGCCTCAGGCTTAACGACCATGATTCAGTCGCGTGGCTTGGGTCCAATTGGCTCACGACTTTCAGGAATGATGGGAACGGATTTTACTTTTGTGAATCCTTCGATTAATGTCGGAGCTAAGTTTGGTGTTGCCGGGATTATAACTGCCACGATGACTGGGGCTTTTGTCGAAATTATTTTAAGTCGATTTATCAAACCCCTGCGTAAATATTTCCCGCCGCTCATTACCGGGACCGTTGTCTCCTTAATTGGAATTACCTTACTTCCAGTCAGTGTGGATTGGGCTGCCGGCTCAGTGGGCTCAGCTGATTATGGCTCTCTAAAGAATTTAGGGGTAGCCTTTGCTATTATGGTCTTTACACTAGCCTTAAATTATTATGGTAAGGGAATGTGGAAGACGGCCTCGGTCTTTGTTGGAATGGTCGTAGGTTATCTACTATGTATTCCGTTAGGGATGGTCGATTTACAATCGGTGGCTAATGCAGGTTGGATTGCCTTGCCTAATATTTTGCGTTATGGTTGGCATTTTGATTGGGCGTCGACCTTATCTTTTGTGCCTGCCTATTTGGTTTCCACTATTGGAACGATGGGAATCATGATGGCTATTGGAGAGGCTTCCAAGGTTGAAGTTTCCAGTGAGCGTGCCGCAGCCGGCGTCTTGTGTGACGGCGTGGGTTCCTTTATTTCTGGTTTATTCGGTGCCGGTCCTAATACAGCTTTCTCACAAAATGTGGGTCTCATTACCTTAACCAAGGTAGCCAGTCGTCATGTTATGGCCCTGGCCGGATTTATTCTCGCCCTCCTCGGTGTCTTTCCTAAACTTTCGGCCTTAATTGCGGTGATGCCTTCGCCTGTCTTAGGGGGTGTCGGTGTGATTATGTTTGGTCTGGTCGCGGCCCAAGGGATTAAAACCTTGGCCAGCATAGAACTGGGTGATCGAGAACTGCTCATTATCTCTGTCTCATTTGCGCTGGGAATCGGGGTAACAGTTAAACCTGAAATTCTGGCTCAATTGCCTAATGCCTTGAAGATGATTTTATCTTCAGGTATCTCTACTGGAACCATCGCGGCCTTAATCTTAAACATAGTACTTAAAGAAAAACACCAATAAGTATAATAATAAAAAAAAGACGGATATGCTACAACAAGTCTGAAAGAGTCATCTTTCGCGTTTGTTGAGCCATACCGTCTTTTTTATATCAATGTCATTAGCTAGTTCAAGCTAGATTTTTAGGGTTAAGGATAAATTAAGTCCAGAATGAATTCTTTCAGCAGACGATTGACGGCCATCGGGTTGTCCATATTTGCATTGTGACCGGCATCGACCACCATCTTTAATGGAATACCTTCTTCTTGGTGCCATTGGCGGGTGTATTGACTAATCTTTCCCAGATCATCATGTTCGCCTAAGATGAGTAGAGTCGGATGCTGACGTTGAATATTATGATTCTCTTTCAATAGGGTCTTAAAAGCGATATCAGTGGTGGCCAGAATCTCGTGGTCTTGATAATTTTCTAACATGGCTAGCATCTTCTTATGAGCTTGATGGGAATAAGTAGCAGAAAGAGCGATACTCTGCCTTAAGTCCTGGGGATTCAAAAAAGAACTCATCCAACCGGTATTTTTTAACCACCATTGATCGATCGAGTTATAATACTGCAAACCAAGCGGACCAATACCGATACCAGCAAGTCCAAATACTTTTTGCGGGAATCGCTCAGCAAAAATTTGAGCACAGAAGCCACCGAGTGATTGAGCAATGAGGATGACTTGGGAAATATTTTCTTGCTGCAAAATCTGATTCATCATCTCAGCCATTTCCGCATAGGAGAAATCAGTATATCCTTTATTGGCCCCATGCAAGGGCAGATCCCAGGTCAAGATCGACCAATCTTTGAAATAATCATACTGTTCCTGGAACATGGTGTGGTTGCATAATAAACCATGGGTAAAAAATAGAGTTGGGCGATGATCTTTTCCAGGTTGACGCCAGTAGCGAACCGGTTCTTGGTGAAAGATTAAAGTTTTTTCTTGCATCGGGCAATCTCCTCATAGAAATTTAATCATAGTCTGAGTATACCATAATTGACCTAAAATTTAGCAGAAAATTGTCCAATTGTCCCTCAACATCTTGACATAAAAATCTCCTATGATAACCTATAATCACAATATGTAGTGTTGAAATTATAAAATACCACTACATGTAGGAGGTTATTGCATGGAAAGTCTTCAAAATCAACGATATATAGTGGATGATTTCGGGAGCATGCCAGATATCAAGACGCTATTAGAAAAAGCCTTGCCCAATTTACAAGCAGGGATTGAACATCTTTTAGCCCAAGACAAATCAGTCGTCAATGAAAATGCGAACAAGGATAGTCGGGTCTTCAATACGCAACGAGATTTGATGGCGGGTGTGCTCGCAAAGTCGATCGGTTTAGCCCTATTACCCGAAGCGGTAGCTCAAGCCCACCAAGCTGGTGATTTGCATATTCATGATTTAGATTATCAACCTTATGCACCGATGACGAATTGTAGTTTGATTGATTTTAAGACGATGTTTGAGCAAGGTTTCACCATCGGTAACGCTCAAGTAGAACCTCCTCGCTCGATTAATACGGCAACTGCTCAGATGGCTCAAATTATTGCCAATGTGGCTTCAAGTCAATATGGCGGGACTACAGCGAATCGAGTAGACGAATTGTTGGCTCCTTATGCTCAAATGAACTATGACAAACATTTAACCAGGGCGCAAAAATGGCTGACTGATCCTGACCAACAAGAAGCCTTTGCTAAAGAAGCCACCCAGAAAGATATTTATGATGCGATGCAAAGTTTGGAATATGAAATCAACACGCTTTATACGTCGCAAGGACAGACTCCATTTACCACCTTAGGGTTTGGCTTAGGAACTTCTTGGATTGAACGGGAGATCCAACGAGCGATCTTAAAGATTCGAATTGAAGGCCTAGGCAAAGAAAAAAGAACAGCGATCTTTCCTAAGTTAGTTTTTACGCTCAAAGAAGGCACTAACTTGCATCCTAAGGATCCCAACTATGATATCAAGTGTTTGGCTTTGGAGTGTGCGACTAAACGGATGTATCCTGATGTCTTAATGTACGACAAAATTGTTGAATTGACCGGTTCATTTAAAGCACCCATGGGTTGTCGATCATTCCTACAGGGTTGGCGGAATGAAGAGGGTCTTGAAGTCAATGAAGGCCGGATGAATTTGGGCGTAGTCACGCTCAATTTACCTCGCATTGCTTTAGAATCCCAGGGTCATTTGGATCAATTTTGGCAAACTTTGTCAGCTCGTTTGACGTTGGCAGAAGAAGCACTATTGTATCGGATTCACCGTGTTCTGCAAGCTCAACCAGAGAATGCGCCAATCATCTATCAATTTGGGGCTTTTGGCCATTATCTGAAGAAAGATGATTCGGTGAAACAACTCTTTGATCACCGAAGGGCGACGGTCTCTTTAGGATACATCGGTTTGTATGAAGTGGCTACCGTATTTTATGGGCCTGATTGGGAAAGTAACGCCGAAGCCAAGGCATTTACCCTAGAAATTATGCGCCGACTTAAAGAAAAAGTTGATCAATGGAGTCAACAATATGATTATCATTTTTCAATTTATGGAACTCCTTCAGAGAGTTTGACCGATCGTTTCTGTCGGTTAGACCGTCAACGTTTTGGCGAAGTGGCTCATATTACCGACAAAGGCTATTATACGAATTCTTTCCATTATGATGTGCGTAAGCAACCGACCCCATTTGAGAAGATTTCTTTCGAACAAGCTTATCCATACTATAGCAGTGGTGGCTTCATTCATTACTGTGAGTACCCGAATTTAGAACAGAATCCACGGGCCTTAGAGGCGGTCTGGGATTATGCCTATGACCGCATTGGCTATCTCGGTACTAACACGCCGATTGATTATTGTTATGAATGTGGATTTAAAGGGGATTTCAATCCCACAGAGTTTGGTTTTGAATGTCCGCACTGTCATAATCGTAATCCCGAGACTTGTGATGTGGTCAAACGGACCTGTGGTTATCTAGGCAATCCTCAACTCAGACCGATGGTGAAGGGCCGTCACCGTGAGATTACCGCCCGCAAGAAGCATCTGGGAGTGACAAGCCATGGCCTATAAAGATCCCCAAACCGGGCTGCTATACCCACAACCTCAAGAATGGTTAGCTAAAGACTGGTCGCAAGGCAAGGTGGCTGATTACAAAGCCTACAACTTTGTCGATGGCGAAGGTGTCCGTTGTTCTTTATATGTGGCTGGCTGTCTGTTTGCTTGTCCCTTCTGTTATAATCGGAAAATTCAAAATTTTAATCAAGGAATCCCCTATGATGAAGCTTTGGAAGCGCAGATTTTAGCAGATTTAGCGGCTCCATATTGTCAGGGCTTGACTCTATTAGGCGGGGAACCCATGTTAAATACCGGTATTCTTTTACAACTTTGTCAGAAGTTGCGCCAACGATTTGGTGGAGATAAAGATATCTGGGCTTGGACCGGCTATACTTGGGAAGAGTTGATGAAGGAAAGTCCCGATAAATTGGCTCTCCTCGATTATATTGATGTTCTGGTGGATGGTCGCTATGAACATGGCCTGCGCGACTTGCGTCTACGTTTTCGCGGATCGGCTAACCAGCGAATTATTAATGTCAAAGAAAGTCTCAAACGGAATCAAGTTATCTTATGGCAGGATTCACTTAAGAAGCGTTCTGAATAAAAAGATGACAGAGAGGATATCTTCTTTTTTAAAGAGAGGCCGTTAATTCCCAAAATTATACATTTACTTTTAAATCAGCTAGATCAGCTTTGAATGATTTGATAAGCAACTTAAATTCTTAGGTACT
This sequence comes from Ignavigranum ruoffiae, assembly GCF_900110675.1. Lineage (GTDB taxonomy): Bacteria > Bacillota > Bacilli > Lactobacillales > Aerococcaceae > Ignavigranum > Ignavigranum ruoffiae. The sequence continues at coordinate 123,185 of NZ_FOEN01000004.1, forward strand.
AGTTTAGTCTTATGTGACAAACTAGTGCCTATTTTTTGTCTATCTTTAGCAATGTTTGCTTGAAAAATTAAAGTAAATCTCCCGCTGAGAATTATAGGGAGAAAACGATTAAACTTCTAAATTTATTTTCTGAAAATCATGATGAAAAGATTTTTATTAAATCATCCTTAGTATTTTCTTATCTAATTTTTATGTTTCAATGAAAACATAGTGTTATAATGTTATTATAAAGCGCTTACACTATATTATGGGGAGGAAAAAAGATGAGAAAATTTTTATCACGTTTAGGATTGGTTTTCGCTGCGGGAGTGATGTTAGCTCAGCCAGTGGCTGCCTGTACCGGAGTTTATGTGGGTAAGGATTTAACGGAAGACGGTTCAGTAATCTTTGGACGGACTGAAGACTTAGAACAACATCATAATAAGACATTTATTGTAGTTGAAGCTAAGCAGAATGAAGAAGGCGCCAAATTAGTTGACGAATATACTAAATTCGAATACGAACTACCAGCAGAATCTTATAAATATTTCGCAGTTCCAGATACTACACCTGAATGGGGCTTGTATTATGAAGCTGGCTATAATGAACATGGGGTAGCCATGGATGCAACTACAACCACTTATACTAATGAAGAAGTATTAGCGGTTGACCCACTTGTTGAAAATGGTATTTCAGAAAGTATCATGACCACAATTGTTTTAGGTCAAGCTAAGACAGCTCGTGAAGGAATTGAATTATTAGCTTCAATCGTTGATGAGAAAGGTTCAGCAGAAGGTAATGGTTTAATTATTGCTGACCAAAATGAAACTTGGTATATGGAAATCTTATCAGGTCACCAATATGCAGCGATGAAATTGCCAGATGATATGTATGCAGTCTTCCCTAATTCATTCTTCCTTGAAGGGGTAGATGTGGAAGATACAGACAATGTGATTGCCTCAGCTGATTTGAAAGCTACTGCAGAAGAAGCCGGAACCCTTGTTGAAGAAGATGGAATGATTCGGGTCGCAGACTCATATGCTGCTGAAATTGATCCAGGATCTATTTCTCGTTATTGGTCAGGTGTGAAGACTTTAGATCCAGATGCTGAAGTGAGCATGGATGATACTGAATTCCCATTCTTACATAGCACTGACAAGAAAATCACTTTAGAAGACGTGATGAATCTTCAACGTAACCGTTTAGAAGGTACTGATTATATTCCAGCTGATAATGTTGCTTCAGCAACCGGTGGCGAAATGGAAGAAACTGAAGCTGAAGGCGAAAGCGAAGCAGCCGAAGAAAAAACTGAACCTAGTGAAGCAGAAGAAACAGTTGCAGAAGAAACTGAGGCTGAAGGTGAAAGCGAAGTTGCTGAAGAAGAATCTGCGGCTGAAGAAGAAACCGAAGCGGAAGAAGCAGCTGAAGAAGAAACTGAAGTTGAAATGCCAGAAAATGCAAAATATCCAATTGGTAACAAAAACACCATGGAAGCTCATATCTTCCAAATTTATGAAGATATGCCAGCTGAAGTGCCAGGAGTGATGTGGTTAGCTATTGGTTCACCAACCGTTTCTCCTTATTTACCATTCTTTGGTAATATCACTGAAACTATCCCAGCTTACCAAGTAGAAAGCAATGAATATGATTCAGAATCATTCTACTGGGCTGTAGATAGTATCCTAACAGCAATGCTAGCCGATGAAAGTAATTTGAAAGATGAAATTCGTGAAAAAGTACTAGCGATTGAGAAAGTTGCGATGGATCAATTCGAAGAAGTTCGTCAAGAATTAATTAAGAAATATGGAGAAGATCCAGCAGCCGCTGCTGAATGGATTACTGAACAAACTAAGAAATTCTCTCAAGATGCCTTTGATCAAATCAAAACGATTGAAAGTGACTATGTGACTGAATAATTTCTATTTTAAGAAAATCTATTCGAATGTTATTTGTGGTTTTCTTCGTTGAATTGAATAGCTAATATTCCGAAACCGCCGGTCAAAGAGTTGCTTTGATCGACGGTTTTTGCTTTTAGATTCATTTATTTTTCAATCGGTTTTTGATCAAGCTTCAACATTTTGAAATACAAAGTCAAGAGTTTGTCGATCAACAAGCCCATATTTTAGTCCTTTTGAGAGGGCTTTCATTAAATCGGGAAATCCAAATGTTTTTACAGGCTTGTGAATCTTCGTTACAATGAAAGAACAATCTAATATTCGAAAGGAGCTTGATGATGGAACGATTATATGCTTTTCCAACAGAAGAACTAGAACAAGATGGACCTTATCTGACAATCAATCTCTGCATTGATCAAGATGATCAGTCTCAAGAGGCATTGAGGATTCAGTTAGAGAATGCATCCAAGCAAGCTAAGAAACTTATCGAAGAAGATTTATCAGAGCCTAGCCTGGCAGAACCCATCCTAGCCCAATTAAAAGGCTTAGCCGCTGATTACAAAGCTTTGCCACAACAAGCCAGAGACTTGGTGTTTTATATTCATGCTTCAGGAATTTACTATTATCATCTTTTTGAACGGGTTCCTGCTTTTGAATTTGTAGCTGACTACCCAGCATTGAGTCCTGTCTTGATTAATAATCAATTGCATAATCATTTCCACTTGCTAAAATTGAGTCGCGGCAAGATTAAGTTATATGAGGTCTACGGGGACCAACTTCAACCTGTCACGTTAGAGGGGAAGGATATTCCTGAAACGATGGCTGAAGCCGTAGGGACTGATTATGATCCAGCCAATATTACGCCACCATCTACCCCAGCCTCACATGCCTTTCATGGCCATTCAGATACCAGTGATGAACGGGATAAAGACCGAGAATTTTATTTCAAATTGGTCGATGATTATATATATCAACAATATTCAAAGAAATATAAGCTACCCTTGGTCTTATTGGCCTTAGAAGAGAATGAAGTCGTCTTTAGAAAATTATCTAAGAATCAATATTTAGAAGATCAAGCGATTCATTCAGGTAATAATTTTACCGACCAACAAGTTGAAAATATTGTTAAAGAAAGTCTGCGAGCGCAGAAAGAACAAGAGCTAACCAACTTGAAACAACGTTTCCAAGAGACTTCTCCTGAATTTAAGGTTAAAGATAGTCTCGATAGTCTGGCTCAATTAGCTATTGCCGGACGAATCGAAGAATTAATTTTGGCCAAAGAATATATGCCACAAGGCGATTTTGACCCGACAGGTCAATACAATGAAGCTGGGAAAGGGTATCGTCAACAATTAATTCATCAAGTACTCAAGACCCAAGGCAAGGTTTATCTCTTAGACCAAGATCTATTGGGAGATGAATTCAAAATAGCCGCTCGTTTGCGTTACTGATGGACGAGCGATGAAGCCAACAAGTTATAAAATAAATTAATTTAGCCGACAATCACTGTCTTACTTTTGAACATCAAGAAATGTTCAAGCTAAGGCAGTGATTTGTTTTTTGTTGGCAAGGGCTGTGATAAGATAAGTTTAATGGTTAGAGAGGAGTGACCGTACTTATGCGAATATACATTGTCGAAGATGATCCGGTAATCCAAGAACGTTTAGAAGAAGCACTAAAGAAATGGCATTATCAGGTAGAAGTGAGCCAAGATTTCAATAATATCTTAGCTGAAGTTCAAAGCTTCGATCCTCATTTAATTCTTTTGGATATTGTCTTGCCCGTCTTTAATGGTTATTACTGGTGTGAAGAAATTCGAAAAACATCGAACATCCCGATTATTTTTATTTCATCCCGGGCAGAAAAGATGGATATTGTGATGGCCGTACAGATGGGGGCAGATGACTATATAACCAAACCCTTCGATTTAGAGATTGTGATTGCTAAGATTCAAGCTTTGTTGCGTCGGACTTATGATTTTGGGCCCGATCATGGCTATTTGACCTGGCAAGCTCTAAGCTTGATTCCCGACCAAGCCTTACTTCGTTATGCTGATCAGGAGCTGGTCTTAAGTCGAACGGAATTGATGATTATGGAGGCGCTGTTTGTGGGTCAGGGAGCTTTTGTCAGTCGCAATAAAATTATTGAGAAGTGCTGGCAGAGTGATGATTATATTGACGATAATACCCTCTCTGTCAATATGACGCGATTAAGAAAGAAATTGACGTCGATTGGTTTAGACCAATTAATTCTCACCAAAAAAGGCTTAGGCTATGGATTAAATTCAGAAAGCGGGCAAATCAATGGCTAATTGGCAAAAATTTCTAAAAAGTAAAAGACAGTGGTGGGGAAGTTTTGCTTTGTTTCATCTCACTTTCCTGTTAGTCTCACTCTTGCTGTATCAAAATCTGTTGCTATTTATTTATGTGCTAGTCCTTAATAGCTTTCTGAGTCTAGTCTACTTAGTCTTGGCCTATCCTTATTATCAAGAGCAGCTATCCACTCAAAAACAAATGCATCAACTGAAAAAAGAACATCGAAACTTGCAAGATCAATGGTATCAATTTAAGTCCGATTTAAGTTCTTACTTCTTAATTTGGATTCATCAAATTAAAACGCCGATTACTGCGGTCATGTTATTAGCTGCTGAAGAAGAACCCAGCCGCCAAACCCTCAACGATATTCGCATCCAAACTTTACGGATTGATAATTATACTCAGACAGCCTTAAATTACCTTAAGTTATTGGATGAAGAAGTGGCTTTGGATTTGACGGACATTGATTTAGATCAAGTGCTTCGTAAGATTATTAAATATTATGCGCCTTTATTTATTGAGGCTCAGATCCATTTGAACTTTAGTCCCAGCCAGGCAATCGTGGTAACTGATGGACAATGGTTAACGATTCTGCTAGAGCAATTAATTGATAATGCTGTCAAGTATAGTCCGCAGGGACAGATAGACATCTATTATCAGACTGAGGAGCGGGCTTTAGTTATTCAAGATAGTGGTCGTGGAATTCACCCCCACGACCTGCCTTTGATTTTCTCCAAAGGATATGCTGGGATGAATGGACGTTTAAATAAGAAATCGACCGGTGTTGGCCTTTACATTGTCCAGGTAATTGCTCAAAGACTGCAATTGGAGATTAAAGTTGAATCTAAATTGAAGCAAGGCAGCAAATTTTTAATCTATTTTCCTAAGAATTCTATCGGCTAAGATTTCTATAATAGCTAATCTTTCAATAATGTAAGATTCTAAGTCAAAGTGTCACTTTAGATAAAGGCAAGCGGTGGTTGGATCCGTTAAGATAGGATTATCAGAAAAGGAGTGAGACGATGACTTTATTAGAAGTAAATCATTTAAAGAAAGTTTATGGCGATCAACACTCAGTTCAAACCGAAGCACTTTCTAAAGTTAGTTTTACCGTCAATCAAGGCGAGTTTGTGGCTATTATGGGCGAATCTGGTTCTGGCAAATCAACCTTATTGAATATTATTGCCAGCTTGGATCACGCTACCGCAGGCTCGGTTATTCTTAACGGGCGGAATCTAAGTAAGATTAAAGCCAAAGATTTAGCTCGTTTCCGTCGGGAAGAATTAGGTTTTGTCTTTCAACAGTTTAATCTGTTAAATAGCTTTAGTAATCGGGATAATGTTTTGTTGCCTTTAGTTTTGTCGGGGGTCAATCAAAGTGAAATGAATCAGCAGCTGATGTCACTGGTGAATCTGTTAGGTTTAGCCGATATCTTAGATAAATATCCCTATCAAATTTCTGGCGGTCAACAACAAAGGGTGGCGATTGCTCGGGCCATGATTAGTCAACCTTCATTGCTTCTGGCGGATGAACCGACCGGCGCTCTAGACTCCAAATCGAGTCAAGTTATTTTAGATTTATTTAGCCAATTGCAAAAAGCGGGGCAGACGATCTTAATGGTAACCCATTCTTTAACCGCCGCTGCTTATGCAGACCGGGTATTATTTATTAAAGATGGGATTGTCTATAACGAGATTTACAAGGGTGGCGAGAGTCAGCGTCAGTTCTTTAATCGCATTAATCAGTCACTCGAAGTTATAAGTGCAGGTGAAGCTCATGAGTAGACATCTATTATGGGGCCTTGCCCGGCGAAATCTTCTGGCCCACCGTCAATGGGAAGCCCCTTTTGTGATGGCCAGTTCTTTGATGGTGGCTCTGTTCTATATCGTTCTTTCATTAATTAATAATCCATACATCACTCGCGAGCACACTGATCTTAAGAGTTTACTTTATTTGGGGATTATTCTTGTCGGCTTGTTTACCATTGTCTTTATCCTCTATGCCAATCGATTGGCGATAAAGACACGAAGCTCGGAGTTTGCCCTTTATCAAGTCATGGGTTTGGAGCAAGGACACATGATTAAGCTATTGGGGCTGGAGACTTTGTTGAAATTTGGCTTGACCAGTCTCTTTGGTCTGATCGGTGGCCATCTTTTTGGGGTATTAATCTTTATGAGTTTAAAACACTTGATTCATGCCCAAGCAATGTCGATGGGTGACTACCAATGGAGTTGGACTGTGTTTGCTTACGCTTTAGCCTTTGTCGCAGTCACATTCTTATTACTCTTCTTATTAAATGCCTGGCGAATTTGGCGAGTGAATCCAATGGAATTGATGCGTCAAGCCAAGGCCGGTCAAGCACCGCCACGTAATCGTTGGTTGGTCCTGGTTCTTGGTTTAGCACTATTAGCTTATGGCTATTATTTAGCGCTGGTTACCAAAGGGAATTTACAATCCGTCTTGACCTTTCTCTTAGCAGCCATCCTAGTGATGTTAGCCAGTTATTTGCTTTTTGAAAGTTTGTCAGTATTTATCCTGAACGCATTAAAGCGCAAGAAGTCTTATTATTATCGGGCTGAGAACTTCTTTTCCTTGTCAGGCATGCTTTATCGAATACGCGCGAATGCCATGGGTTTGGCGAGTGTATGTATTATGTTAACCGGTCTGATTATCACCTTAGGGACGACCGTAACGGTCTATCGGAATGTCGATCAGACGATTGATGCTAACTCACCGAAGGATTATATGGTTGAGGGCGTCCAACTGCCGATAGATTTAACTGAGGCAGAATTGGACCAGCAAGTTGAGCAACTTAAACAGGATGTACAGGAGATTCATCAAGAACTGGGTCAGTCAGTGCAACCTTTGGCTTATTTCCAAAGTCTACTCCTGGTTCTAGATGAAGAGGGGAGGTTAACGCCGGCCGATGGCTTCTCGATAAATGACTCGAATCTGCGCTTGATCTATTTAGAAGATAGCAAACACTTTAATGCGCGGACGGGGGAAAACTACCAGCCAGCTGACAATGAGTTGCTTTTCTATAGTGATAGTCCGGCGGCAAAGAAATTAACCCAACTTTCGATTGACCAAACGAACTATCAATTAGTTCCTATCCAAAGTCAATTGCCAAAGAATATCGCTTTTGAAAGTTATCTACTGGTAGTGAAAGATTATTCATCATTACAAGAAATCAGTCAGCAGCTAGGATCCAAAGAATTTCCACAGGAATACAAAGTCAATTTAGGTTGGGATAATATAGATGGCGATGAGACCTACCGTCAGACTGTAGAAGATGCCTTACGGGCGAAGGGTTATTCGATTAGAATCAATTCTAAATCAAGTTTACGGGCAGATCTTTATAGTATGTATGGAGGCTTGGTCTTTATTGGGATCCTCGTTTCGATTGTCTTCTTAATCGGTACGATTCTGGTCACTTATTATAAACAATTGAGTGAGGGACAAGAAGATCAAGGAAATTATCGGATATTGAGACAAGTGGGCTTAGACGAAACTTTAATTCAGAAAGTCTTGAAGAAACAAATTATTTGGCTCTTCTTCCTTCCTTTATTAGTAGCTTGCTTACATACTTTAGTGGCCAGTAAATTAGTTTCTCGTCTCTTAATGACGATTGGGATTTATGATTATCAGTTCTTCTTAATCTCTCTGCTATTAACGGTGTTAGCAATCGTCTTTATCTATTATGTGGTCTATAAGCTAACTTCGCGAGTTTATTATCACTTGGTAAGATAAGCGAGCCAAAAATTAGCCCGATTATTTGAGCACAAATATAAAAAATAAAAACCGAATCGTTATGAGCACAATTAGTTTCTTGTCTCGTAATGATTCGGTTTATAGTTTGATCAAAGTATCATTGTCATAGAGCGAGGCACTTAGCCTGACATGATAAATGTCGGTCAAGATTCAAAGTCTATTGAGAATTGATTCCAAGGTTCAAGCCTAGGGGGCAAACTGTTCACTTGAATCAGGCGATCTTGAGTCGGATGTTTGAAGCTTAATTGATAGGCCCATAGGGCAATTTGTTGACCGACTTGATTGAAGTCTGCTCCATATTTTTGGTCGCCATAAAGTGGGTGGCCGATATGTGCCATTTGTACACGTATTTGATGGGAGCGCCCAGTTTCTAACTGGACTTCGATGAGAGAATATGGGGCTTGATAAGCGATTCTTCGATAATGGAGAATCGCTTTTTTGCTGTGAGGGTAATCAGCGCCAACAACCCGTGATTGGTTATGTTTACGGTCTTTATACAGATAATGGGTCAGTGATTGCTCAGCGAATTTACTTTGACCATGGACAATGGCCAGATATTTTCGCTTGACCTTTTGTTTCTGTAGTTCTTTAGCCAATCGGCTGGCTGCTTTGGAAGTTTTCGCAAAGACCATGGCGCCTCCTACTGGTCGGTCCAAGCGATGAACCAAGGCTAAATAAACATTGCCTGGTTTGTGATCACGTTTTTTTATATAGTCTTTGATTGCTGTGAGCAAATCAAGGTCATGGGAATCGTCAGCCTGGACGGGCATATTGATTGGTTTCTCCACGCAAAATAGGTGATTATCTTCGTATAGAATTTTCATTGTGAAAACTCCTTTCACTATCCTTCCCTATCATTGTAAAAGAAGGGAATAATAATACAAGGGAATAATAGATAAATCACAATAGGATGAGAGATTCTTATACTATTTAAGATATAAATGAGTTAAAAACGTTTGATTTTAATCTTTTTATAATTTTTCTCTTGACAATCTAATCTGTTTCGATTAATTTAGATACATAACAATTACGGAGGGAATTTTATGAAAAAACTATTAAAGAAATTGATTGCCCTTGGGGTAGCTAGTTTATCCCTGTCGCCGCTTGTTAATCTTGTTCCAGTCGCTTCGGCTCAAGAACAAGTATTAAATATTTCGACTTCTGCTGAACCGCCAACCATTGACCCTGCTTTAGCAACAGATTCAACGTCAGGATCAATTCTTAGAAATGTCTTTGAAGGATTGACTGTTGTTTCTCCGGAGGGAGAAGTTCAACCGGGAGCAGCGGAATCCTGGGAAGTTTCTGACGATGGTTTAGTCTATACCTTTAAATTAAGAGAAGGAAATAAGTGGTCTAATGGAGATCCAGTAACGGCTCAGGACTTTGAGTTCGCTTGGAAACGGGTATTAAATCCTGAGACAGCTTCTCAATATGCTTCAATCATGTTCCCGATTAAGGGCGCTGAAGCTTATAACTCTGGCGAAGGAAAAGTTGAGGACGTAGGTATTAAAGCTGTAGATGAATCAACTTTAGAAGTTACCTTGGTAGCGCCGACGGCTTACTTCCTTGAATTGCCTGCTTTCTATAGCTTCATGCCAGTTAACCAAAAAGTCGTGGAAGGCGATGAAAATTGGGCCATGGAAGCTGGGGAGGCCTATGTCACAAATGGTGCTTTTAAATTAGAAACTTGGAACCACAATTCTGACTATGTCTTAACCAAGAACGATCAGTACTGGGATAAAGATAATGTAAAATTAGATCAAGTGAATGTTAAGATTATCGAATCTGAAGCGACTGCTAATGCTGAATTCCAAGCAGGTAGCATTGACTACCTAGGTTCACCTTATTCACCAGTTTCTTTAGATAATATTGATCAATATCGTGCTGATGGTATCTTACAATCTGTACCTTATGCAGCCATCTATTGGTATAAACTAAATACCACTGATGAAGTCTTATCGAATGTCAATATTCGTAAAGCCCTAGCTTTAGCGATTGACCGTCAAGGATTGATTGATAATGTCACTAAAGGGGAACAAATTCCAGCTTTAGGTTATATTCCACCAACCATTGAAGGGTTTGAAGAGGATCGTGGCTATCTAAAAGATGCTGATTTTGAGCAAGCCAAGGAACTCTTAGCTAAAGGTTTGGAAGAATTAGGTATGAAAGATCCGAGTGAATTAAATATTGAAATTTCAATTAATACCTCTGAAGCTCACTCAACCATTGCTCAATATATTCAAGAAGGTTGGTCCAAGAACTTAGGTATTAATGCAAGTATCCGTAACTCAGAATGGCAAGTATATTTAGATGAGTTATCAAACTTACAATATCAAGTGGGTCGTTTAGGCTGGATTGCCGACTTTAATGATGCTTCTACGTTCTTAGATATGTATCGTACAGCAGACACTGGAAATAACGATACAGGTTGGGAATCTGAAGAGTTTAAGAACAAGCTTGACGAAGCCAATCAAGAACAAGATCCTGAGAAACGTAAAGGACTCTTGTTAGAAGCTGAAGCGATGATTATGGAAGATTTACCGGTCATTCCTTTGTATTACTACACAAATAACTTCGTCGTCAAAGATGGCGTAGAAGGCATGCAACCGGATGCGCTTGGAAATATTAACTTGAAGAATGTTTCGATTAAGGCAGAATAAGCAAGTCTTGCGATGTGTTCGGATGCACGGGTTAACCCCGTGCATTCCTTATAGTTAGAAGGGATATATTATGACAAAGTTTATAATTAAACGTATCGGGTATATGCTATTAGCTTTATTTTTAATTGTGACGATTACCTTTTTGATGATGCGACTCGCACCGGGTAATCCTTTTGCTGGTGAACAACAACATATGACTCCGGCAATTCAACAACAACTGAATGAAGCCTATGGTTTGGATGATCCCTGGTATGTTCAATATGGTAATTATATAAAAGATGTCTCACAATTTAATTTTGGTGAATCGATGAAATATCGGGGACGTTCAACCAACGATATGATTGCGGAATCCTTCCCGGTATCGCTGGCTTTGGGTGGCCAGTCGCTCTTCATCGCTATTGGTTTAGGTGTTTTACTAGGGGTTATCTCGGCCATGTATCATAATCGAACGGGTGACTATTTGGCGACGATTATTGCCGTCTTAGGTATTTCGGTCCCATCCTTTATTGTCGCTGGTTTGCTTCAATATGTCTTTGGTTTGAAACTTCATTGGTTGCCGATCTCTGGCTGGACTTCATGGGCCAACCGGATTCTGCCTTCGCTAGCTTTAGGATTGGGTTATATGGGGAATATTGCCAAGATGACCCGCTCTTCTTTATTAGAGCAGAATACTTCGGAATATGTGAAGTTAGCTCGGGCCAAAGGTCTTAAGAAATGGGGCGTAGTCTTTAAGCATTCGCTGAGAAACGCTTTGCTTCCTGTCATTACCTATTTAGGGCCTCTAACTGCTGGGATTGTGACCGGTTCATTCGTTGTTGAGAATATCTTTGCGATTCCTGGTTTAGGGCGTCACTTTGTGACATCGATTAATAATCGGGATTATACGGTAATTATGGGAACAACGGTCTTTTATGCAATTTTGTTATTGTTTGCTGTGCTCATCGTGGATATCTTGTATGTCTTAGTCGATCCGCGGATTCAATTGGAAGGAGCTGACGATTAAGATGCAAGAAGAAGTGATGGATTCAAATAAATTTGAAATGGTCGGCATTCGCCAAGAAGAGACGGATGTCCTCAGTGCCAAATCGATTTCTTTTTGGGGAACAGTTTGGCGGACCTTTGTTCGTAATAAATTAGCCATTACCGGACTTATCATCTTATTAGTGGTAATGTTAATGGCTTTGATTGTACCTGAAATTTGGCGTTATAGTTATAGTGAGCAGACGGGGATTTATAATCATGCACCGAATGCTGATTTTCTATTTGGCACGGACAATTTGGGTCGCGATATTTTTGTCCGTTCATGGGTCGGTGCTCGAATTTCTCTGGCCATCGGTTTGTCAGCAGCAGCTATCGATGTGATTATTGGTGTCCTTTGGGGCAGCGTCGCCGGCATCGTTGGAGGTAAAGTCGATAATTTTATGATGCGTGTTGCTGATATCTTAACCGCTGTTCCTTACTTGTTGGTAGTTATCTTGCTTTTGGTTGTTATGGATCAAGGTCTCTTCCCAATGATCGTAGCCCTGTCGATTACCGGTTGGGTTCGGATGGCTCGGATTGTTCGTGGAGAGGTCATGTCGATTAAGAACCAAGAGTATGTTCTGGCAGCGCGTACCTTAGGGGCAGATACTAAACACTTAATTCGTAAGCATTTAATTCCCAATTCCTTAGGATCTATCATTGTGACCATGACCTTGACTATTCCTGCCGCTATCTTTACCGAGTCTTTCTTAAGTTATATCGGTCTTGGAGTGACTCCGCCGATGGCCTCTTGGGGAACCATGGCTTCCGAGGGTAATGAAGCAATTATGACAGCGCCTTGGCGTTTATTCTTCCCGGCTCTACTGATTTCAATTACCATTTTTGCATTTAATGCGGTCGGCGATGGATTACGTGATGCGCTCGATCCGAAGTTGAGAAAGTAGGGGAAGAGAATGAGTGAACAAATATTAGAATTAAAAGATTTACATGTGTCATTTAAAACCTTTGCGGGACGAAACCATGCCGTCCGTGGTGTAAGTTTCAATTTGAATAAGGGAGAGACTTTAGCTATTGTAGGCGAGTCAGGATCGGGTAAGAGTGTTACCTCGAATGCTATCATGCGTTTAATTCCCGAACCGCCAGGCCACTATGATCAGGGTGAGATTATTTTTCAAGGGAAGAACCTATTAGACCTATCAGAGAATGAAATGGCTGAGATTCGTGGGAACGATATTGCCATGATTTTCCAAGATCCGATGACTTCCTTGAATCCGACGATCAAGATTGGTAAGCAAATTATGGAAGTGATCCAAATTCATGATCGCAAGGTTTCCGATAAAGAAGCTAAAGCCCGGGCATTGGCCTTATTGGAGAAGGTGGGGATTCCTGATTCTGATAAGCGATTTAATCAATATCCCCATCAATTCTCAGGTGGGATGCGGCAAAGGGTTGTGATTTCCATTGCCTTAGCAGCCAATCCGCAGTTATTAATTGCCGACGAACCAACTACTGCCTTGGATGTTACCATCCAGGCTCAGATTCTGGAATTGATGAAAGAGATCCAAAAAGATTCTAACAACTCGATTATCTTTATTACTCACGATTTAGGGGTGGTGGCTAATGTGGCTGATAAGGTAGCGGTCATGTATGCCGGACAAATTGTCGAGTATGGCGATGTCAATGAAATCTTCTATAATCCTAAGCATCCATATACTTGGGGCTTATTAGGTTCGATGCCTGATTTAGCCAGTGATAGCCAGGAGGAACTTTATACAATCCCTGGAGCACCGCCTAATTTGATTGATCCACCCAAAGGGGATGCCTTTGCACCTCGTAATCCTTATGCTATGGCGATTGATTATGAGCAAGAACCGCCAATGTATCAAGTCAACGAAAATCACTATGCCAAAACTTGGTTGCTTCACCCACAAGCGCCTACGGTTGAAATGCCAGCCATTATTTCTAAACGGATTGCGCGCTATTTAAGTCAAGATATTGAAGGAGGCGTTCAAGCATGAATGATGTGAAATTATTAGAAGTACGCCATCTCAAACAATATTTTGGTAAGAAGGCCCAACCAGTTAAAGCGGTTGACGATATTTCTTTTGATATCCGCCAAGGAGAAGTATTGGGTTTGGTCGGGGAGTCTGGTTCAGGGAAATCAACCACCGGCCGAGCAATTATCGGTTTGAATAAGATTACGGATGGCGAAATTATCTACAATGGCCAAGCCATTCAAAACCTACAAGACCCTAAAGCTAAAAAAGCCTTAGCGAAGAAGATTCAAATGATTTTTCAGGACCCTTATGCTTCATTAAATCCACGGATGACTGTAGCTGAAATTATTGGCGAAGGGTTTGATATTCATGGGATGTATCCTAAGCGCAAAGAACGAGCGGAACGGATTGCCTACTTATTAGAAGTGGTTGGTCTTAATCGTGAACATGCTAACCGTTATGCCCATGAATTCTCTGGTGGCCAACGGCAACGGATTGGTATTGCTCGGGCTTTGGCCTTAGAACCTGAATTTATTATTGCTGATGAACCTATCTCAGCATTGGATGTGTCAATCCAAGCACAGGTAGTGAATTTATTGAAACGACTGCAGGTAGAACGTAATTTAACCTACCTCTTTATTGCTCATGACCTCTCGATGGTTAAATATATCTCCGATCGGATTGCGGTCATGTACCATGGAAAGATTCTTGAATTGGGGACAGCGGATGAAATATACTATCATCCAATACACCCATATACCAAATCTCTGTTGTCTGCTGTCCCCCAACCTGATCCAAGGAGTGAACAGAAGCGTCAGCGTGTTCCATATTTGCATGTTGACGCCGATGACACTCTGAAGAAGTTTGAGGTTTCTGCCGGACACTATGTGATGGCGACGCCGAAGCAGTATGAGGAGTGGACAAAAGCAAGTCAACTTGTTTAAGCTGATAAACGATTGATAAATTATTTTTACAGTAAGGAAATTATCTTTCTAGATAAATAATAGCTAATTTTTAATTAGCCCTTCACCATCCATTTAATGGCGGAGGGCTATTCTAATGGCTAAAATAACACTGAAATTCGTTTCTTAGAAAATGTTCTGTCGAGAATATTTTTTGCTCATTTTACTCAGTAATAAAAGGAATAAATGTGGTCAAAACTAAAAATATATTATAGAAGAAATAGAAAAATTTTGCCTTTGATATTACATAAACACACCTTGTCATCTTGTGAAAGAAGGTATCTATCCTCTTTATTATCTTTTGAAAGTTTATTAGCCGTAGCTATAGATTAAGCAGACAAATAAGTTAACTTTTAATCGGACCTATAAGCGGATTTGATAAGTAAAAATTTATCTCTGAGCAAAAAACTAGCTCTTTTGCCTGACAGTGATACAATAGCAAGGGTTTAAATTAAAAAATGCTAAAAAATATTAAAGAAAGCGCTTGCTACACCTATAAATTTGACTTATACTTTACTTGTAAGAAAAAGTTAGCGTTTCAAATTAAATATTAAATGAGTTGATTTAGCCTTTATACTAAATTGATAACTTAGATTCGAGGTATATTATGGATATTATTCAATTATCATATTTAGTCAACATAGTGAAATATAACTTTAACTTATCTGAAGCATCTAAAAGAATCCATGTGACTCAGTCCGCCCTGAGTCAATTTATTTCAAATTTTGAAGAAAGAGAAGAAATTAGACTCTTCCAACGCAAAAATAATCGTTTAGTCGGCTTAACCGAAAGTGGCGAGATTATTTATAAATATGCCCAAGAAATTTTAAGTAAATATGATGAAATGATTTTTTCGGCTCGGAAAGTTGTCTCAAAAGAGAAATCAACCGTCAGAATTGGGGTGCCTTCACTGATTTTAATGGTTTATTTCTCATCTATGTTTCCTAAAATTATCCAAAAACATCCTTCAATCAATATCGAAGTGGTCGAAGCAGGTTCGCGTAAAATTCGTAATTTATTAATTGCCAACGAAATTGATTTGGCGATTATGCTTGATCCAACCGATCTGAGTGAATTTACCTATCATCAAGAACTGGTCCATTCTTCAGAAATTTCTGCTTTTATCAATTCAAACCATCCGTTAGCTCAGAAGAAACAATTGACGTGGGATGAAGTTAGTCAATATGAATTTGCTACCTTTAATGAAGAACACACCACCAATGTCCTACTTCAACAAAAGTTAAAAGACTTAGCGACGGATAAAGAAATAGCCTATACAGCCTCGGCCTGGGATTATTTAATTCATTTGACGATGGATACAAATATCGTAACGTTTCTTCCAGATCTTATTTATCGTTATACCCGTCAAGATGTCATTTTACAAAAGAAATTGGTCGATCCTTTAGAATTTAAAATATATGCCTGCCGCCTTTTAAATGATAAGTATTCACCGGAAGAACAATATGTTTTTGATTATATTATAAGTAACTTTGATATTTATAGTAAGGAGGCCTGATCTATTTTCCTGCTGTCTTAGCAGGTTTTTATCTATAAAGAGTATTGAAAACGCTTTACTAACGGTGTTTTTCTCTTTTTCATCCATTAATGGTTCTTATTAGTTTTGCTAATGATTAAATTATTATTAGTAATTTGTAATCGTTTCCACCTTACCATATAATTCTTTTAGAAGCGCTAGACAAAGTTTTTTAGGAGGGATAGTCATTGAATAGAGTAGCTGTAGTAGCCGCTAAACGTTCTGCCTTAGGTAGTTATGGAGGTTCTTTGAAGGGAATCTCTGCGGTTGATTTAGGTGCCAGTGTTGTCAAACAAACGCTTGAATCTATCAATTTAGATCCAAGTATGGTCAATGAAGTCATTATGGGGAATGTTTTAAGTGCAGGTTTAGGTCAAAACGTTGCTCGTCAAGTCTCAATGAATGCTGGGATTCCGAAAGAAGTTCCTGCATTAACCATTAACAAAGTGTGTGGATCAGGGTTAAAAGCTGTTGTTCTAGCGGCCCAATCTATTATGACGGGTGATAATGAAATTGTCGTCGCAGGTGGTACCGAAAATATGAGCCGTGCGCCTTATGTCATGGACGCAGCTCGTTGGGGAGCTCGGATGGGCGATACAAAATTAGTCGATACCATGATTCGTGATGGTTTATCTGATGCTTTTGAAGGCATTCACATGGGAATGACCGCTGAGAATATTGCTGAAAAATACGGATTTACCCGTGAAATGCAAGATGAACTTGCAGTGATGAGTCAAAATCGGGCAGAAGCTGCCATTAAAGCCGGTCGCTTCAAGGAAGAGATTGTGCCGATTGAAGTTCCACAACGTAAGGGTGATCCGCTCATCTTTGATACAGATGAATTCCCTCGTTTTGGCTCTACTATGGAATCTTTAGGTAAATTAAGACCTGCCTTCAAGAAAGACGGAACCGTTACTGCTGGAAATGCTTCAGGAATTAACGACGGTGCAGCGGTATTGATCTTAATGTCTGAAGACAAAGCTAATGAATTAGGTATGAAACCATTAGCCTTCATTAAATCTTATGCTTCAGGCGGTGTAGATCCTCGTATCATGGGTACAGGCCCTATTCCTGCTTCGCAAAAAGCATTGAAAAAAGCCGGTTTAACCGTAGAAGATTTAGATTTAATTGAAGCCAATGAAGCCTTCGCAGCTCAAGCGCTAAGTGTAGCACATACGCTTGGTTTTGATATGGATAAAGTGAATGTGAATGGTGGAGCTATTGCCCTAGGACATCCAATCGGAGCTTCAGGAGCCCGTGTCTTTGTTACCTTATTACACGAAATGCTTAAGAGAGATTCTAAGACAGGTCTCGCTACATTATGTATTGGTGGCGGTCAAGGTATTTCTGTCATTGTTGAACGTTAATTTTCTCAAACATTTAACAGACTTATAAATCATAAAATGAAAGAAGGAAATAAATAATGGCAATTCAAAAAGTATTGGTTATCGGTGCAGGTCAAATGGGTGGCGGAATCGCTCAATCATTCGCAGAACATGGTTACGATGTTGTGCTTAACGATATTAAACAAGAATTTGTTGACAAAGGATTAGCTAATATTGAAGGCCGCTTAAACAAAGCTGTCTCTAAAGGTAAGAAAACAGAAGACGAAGTCAAAGAAATTCTTGGTCGTTTCACAACCTCTACAGACTATGAAGCAGCTAAAGAAGTCGACTTAGTAGTTGAAGCTGCAACTGAAAATCCGAATATCAAATTAGATATCTTCCGCCAATTAGATGAACTAGCTAAACCTGAAACAATCTTAGCATCTAATACCTCATCATTATCCATTACCATGATTGCTGCTGCTACCAAACGTCCAGACAAAGTGATTGGTCTTCACTTCTTTAACCCAGTTCACGCCATGAAATTAATCGAATTAAACATTGGCTTAACAACTTCTGAAGAAACCGCCAAAATTATGACTGAAGTCGGTGAATCTTTAGAAAAAACTGTCGTAAGAGCGAAAGACAGTGCTGGATTCGTTGTTAACCGGATCTTAATCCCAATGATTAATGAAGCAATCTATGTTTATAGCGAAGGGGTTGCGAGCGCGGAAGATATTGATGAAGCCATGAAATTAGGGGCAAACCACCCAATGGGACCATTGGCCTTAGGTGATTTAGTTGGTTTAGATGTTGTTTTAGCGATTATGAATGTTTTACATACCCAAATCGGAGATCAAAAATACCGTCCAGCTCCATTATTGAAGAAGATGGTTGAAGCCGGACAACTAGGTCGCAAATCTGGTCGCGGATTCTTTGAATATTAATAAGCTATTAAGATTAACAGCAGAATTATAGGAGGAATAGAATGACTGAATTTAAGACCATCGAATTAGTGATTGAAGATGCGATTGCTACACTTATCATTAACCAACCAAAATCTTTAAATGCTCTAACCACAGAAGTTCTTTCTGAAATTGGTCAAGCCATCGAAGAAGTAGAGAACAATCTGGATATTCGTGCTTTAATTATTACCGGTGCCGGCGAAAAATCATTCGTCGCCGGAGCCAATATTGTTGAAATGAAAGATAAAAATGCGCTCGAAGGCGAAATTTTTGGTCGCTTAGGGAATGAAGTTTTCTATAAATTATCAACGTTAAGACAACCAACCATTGCTGCAGTAAATGGTTTCGCCCTAGGTGGGGGTTGTGAATTAGCAATGGCTTGTGACATTCGTTTAGCTTCAGAGAATGCCCTATTTGGTCAACCAGAAGTTGGACTAGGAATTACGCCAGGATTTGGTGGAACTCAACGTTTGGCCCGCTTAGTCGGCCCTGGAATTGCTAAAGAATTAATTTATTCAGCACGTAACGTTAAAGCGGCTGAAGCTAAAGAAATCGGCTTAGTAAACCGGGTAGTAGCTCTTGAAGAATTACTTCCAGAAGCCAAGAAATTAGCAGAAAAAATTGCAAAACAAGCACCACTTGCTGTGGAAAAAGCTAAAGAAATGATCAATAAAGGATTAGATTTACCTCTTGCAGCAGGTATTGATGTTGAGGTTCAAGGATTTGGACTCTTGTTCTCAACAGAAGATCAAAAAGCGGGAATGACAGCTTTTGTAAATAAAGAAAAAGCTACATTCAACCGCAAATAAAGAAGGTTTTAAATGCAAAAATACTAGGAAAGTAGGTTCATGTATGGCAAAAATTGTTCCGATTGAAGAAGCAGTTGCTTTAATTAAACCGGGAAGTTCTTTCTCATTCAATGGCTTCTTAGGAGTTTCCACTCCAATTAAATTGTTTGAAGGCCTAGTCAAAGCCGGCACTAAAGACTTATCGATTGTAGCTGCCGTAATGTCCTTCCCTTATGAAGAACATGATATCAGTATCTTGGCTGTCAACAAACAAATCAAGAAGATTACCGCAGCCCATGTGGGTACTTCACGAGAAATTTCTAAACAATATTTTGCAGGTGAGATCGATATTGACTTTGTTCCAATGGGAACCGTAGCAGAATGTCTTCACGCTGGTGGTGCAGGATTGGGTGGGGTAATTACTCCAGTTGGAGTTGGAACCGTTCAAGAAGAAAGCCATGAGAAGATTGTCCGTAATGGTAAAGAATACTTGTGGTATGATCCAATCACAACCGATGCTGCTTTGATTAAAGTTAACAAAGTTGACAAAGAAGGAAATTGCTACTGCTTCGGAACATCCAAATCATTGGCCTTAGAATGTGCATTGGCCGCTGAAACTGTGATTGTAGAAGCTGACGAAATTGTTGAAGTTGGCGACATCGAACCAACAGATGTTTATATCCCTGGCATGTTAGTCGACTATATCGTTCAAGGCTTAACACCAGCTGAACGACAAGACTACTATAAAGAATTATGGGGCAAACATAATTTATTATCGAAGGGGGTAAACTAGTATGAAGCCAAAAGAGATTATCGCTAGACGTATCGCCAAAGAATTTAAAGATGGTGACGTCCTTAACCTAGGTTTTGGGATTCCTAACCTATCTGCTGCATACTTACCAGCAGATGTCAAAGTAACCTTGCAAGCTGAGAACGGTGCCTTGAAATTTGGTCCACCACCAACCGAAGAAACACTGAATCCAGACTATTCTAACTCTGGCGGAATGCCTTTAACTTTCCAAAAAGGAGCCTCAACTTTCAGTATGTTAACTTCTTTTGCCATTATCCGTGGGGGTCACGTGGACTGTACCGCTCTGGGTGCTTTGGAAGTTGACCAAGAGGGATCCATCGCTAACTGGATGGTTCCTGGCGTTCTAGCACCTGGTATGGGTGGCGCGATGGACTTATTGGTCGGAGCCAAACGAGTGATTGCTTCACTTCAACATTGTGATAAGCATGGTAATTCTAAAGTATTGAAGAAATGTACTTTGCCATTATCTGCTAAGAGCTGTCTAGATTTGATTATTACTGATTTAGCAGTGTTTGAATTCCAAGCAGGTAAATTATTATTGGTTGAAACCGCACCAGGTGTAAGTGTCGAAGACGTACTTGCCAAGACTGAAGCGGATGTTATTGTAAGCGATAACGTAAAAGTGATGGATATTTAATTATTTCTTAAATTATTATTAGGGGGACAAATAAATGCAAACTAAAGAAGAATTAATCAAAGAATTATGGCCAGAAGAT
Organism: Ignavigranum ruoffiae; assembly: GCF_900110675.1. Taxonomy (GTDB): domain Bacteria; phylum Bacillota; class Bacilli; order Lactobacillales; family Aerococcaceae; genus Ignavigranum; species Ignavigranum ruoffiae. The sequence goes on from NZ_FOEN01000004.1 coordinate 143,884, forward strand.
TTACTAGGATATGCTGAGAAATTAACCGATAAAGAAGTGGCTATCTTAAAAAATCTTCAAGAACAACTCGAAGAACGTTTACGTCCATTAATCTATGACTGTACCGAAAAAGCAGAATTACCACGGGAAGAAATTTTAGGGGTGTTCCGTGACTGCCGGATTATGGACCATCCTGATTTATTCGAAGGTCGCGATCAAGACTGGAAACCAAGTGAAGTTTACAATGTATTCCTTTACTTGACTTTAGCACGCTTTGACCCATCTGTGGCGACTTTCTATACGGTCCATGGTGGATTAGGTTACAATACCATCTTAATGGGTGGAAATGATGAACAACGTGAACGTTTTGGTCGCCCAGTTCAACGCTTCGAAGCTCAAACCTGTTTTGGTTTAACTGAACCTGATCACGGGTCAGATATTGCTTCTGGTTTAGCTTCAACAGCAGAACGTAAAGGGGATAAATGGATTATCAATGGAGAAAAACGCTGGATTGGTGGGGCCAAAACGGCTGACTTCATTCCATTCTTCGCCCGTGACGTTGAAACTGGTAAAATTATGTGCTTCATGATTGGCAAAGACTCACCAGGTCTTGAAGTTGAGAACGTGGAACACAAGATTGCTTTACGTATCGTTAATAACGGTCATATCACTTGTAAAGATGTTCAAGTCGACGAAAAAGACCGTTTAGAATTTATCAAAGGTTGGAAGACCGTTGCTAACATCTTCGTTCGTACTCGTCTAGATGTGGCTCATATCGCTTTAGGTACGGCTGCTGGATCATTTATTGCTGCCCAAAAATTAGTCACAACCCGTGAACAATTCGGCCGTAAAATTGGCAGCTTCCAACTGGTTCAAGAAAAATTAGCCCGGATGCAAGCCAATGTCATTGCAGCTTTAGGTTATTCTGTACGAGTGGCTGAAATTCAAGAAACTGGTAAAGAAGTTATGTTAAACTCATCACTTGCTAAAATGCACAATGCGTTAAGAATGCGTGAAACTGTAGCCTTAGGTCGTGAAATCTGTGGTGGTAACGGAATTACCTATGATGTGGATGTGGCTCGCTTCTTCGTTGATGCTGAAGCTATCTATACATATGAAGGTACCCATGAAGTGAACGCGCTGATTATCGGCCGTGAACTGACTAACTTAGCTGCTTTCGTTTAAGCTCATTAAATATTCCTTTCCTGACCGGTTATGGTTGACAAGAGTCGACCATAACCTTTTTTTCTGATAAAGAGTAGACTTGTCAATGAGTCTAATAACATATTTTACCGACGATTGAAATTCTTCAGTCGTCTTTTTTATTTCAGCAACTAATAGAAGATAGACTACCATCTTAATTCGAATCTTTACACAATCTTTACATTCACAAGCGACTAATTTACATAAAAAACACATTAGATTTACATTCTTTTTATAAACTAGACCTAAAGCAATCAAAGAATTTGGAGGATGACACATGCAAACAATGATTAAGAAATTATTCCTTTGTTTTGGTCTCTTAGCGTTAGTGATGTCTGGTTTAAATCCCGCAATGAACTTGGTTCATGCCCAAGAAAAAACAGAAATTATCTTCTGGCATGGAATGGGTGGATCAACTGGGGAAGCTTTACAAAAGTTAGTCGATGACTTCAATGCCTCTCAAGATGAAGTGGTGGTCAATGCCCAATACCAAGGGTCTTATGATGAAACCTTAACAAAATTACGGTCATCTGCTTCTGGTTCAGAAGTGGGTGCAGATTTGGTTCAAGTCTTTGAAGTTGGGACGACCTTTATGATTGATTCTGGTCTCACCGTTCCGATCCAAGATTATGTCGATGCCAGTGACTTTGACTTAAATCAATTAGAACCAAACTTATTAGCTTATTTCACTATTGATGGTAAATTGCATTCAATGCCTTTTAATAATTCAACGCCCTTAATGTATTACAATGTTGATATCTTTAAGAAAGCCGGCGTTGAGCCTCCTAAAACCTTAGAAGAAATGATTGAAATCACGCCGAAACTTCAAGAAGCAGGAGCAGCAATGGGAGCAACGATTTCAATTTATGGTTGGTGGATTGACCAATGGTTTAACAAGATGGAGAAAGATTTATTTGACAATGGCAATGGTCGCGATGGGGGACCAACTTCAGTTGCCTTTATCGAAAATGGTGGCATGGAGAAAATTCTAAGTATGTGGAAGAAAGGTTTAGATGCTGGCGCCCTACCTAATGTGGGTCGAACAGGAGGTCAACCAGAATTTGTTGCTGGTCAATCTGCTATGACTTTTGGATCTACTGCAAGCCTTCGTCAAATCTTAACCGAAGTTGATGGGCGCTTTGAAGTCGGCACGGCTTATTATCCAGGTATCGATGCAGAAGATAAAGGTGGCGTATCCATTGGTGGTGCTTCGCTATGGATGATTGAATCTGGAGATGATGCGAAGAAAGAAGCTACTTGGAAATTTATTCAATATTTAGTTTCTGCTCCAGCGCAAGCACAATGGAATGTTGATACTGGTTATTTCCCAGTAAACTTAGCTGCCCACGATGAACAATTATTTAAGGATAATTTAGCTGAATATCCACAATTCCAAACAGCGATTGACCAACTCCACGATTCCAAACCAGAAGACCAAGGAGCGTTGGCGGGTGTGGCTCAAGAGTCTCGCCAAATTTTTGAGAATGAAGTTGAGAAAGTATTAAATGGTGAGATTGAACCTGCAGCTGCCGCTCAAAATATGGCCGATCAAATCAATAAAGCGATTGAGAATTATAACGCAGCCAATCAATAAACCCAGACAGATTTAAGATTACGGGATAGAAGCTGGTCTTTTATCCCGTTTTTTGATTATGAGGAAAGGAGTTTGTTATGGAAGAGCATGTTGTGATAATAGCCGAAGAGAAATCATGGATTGAGAAATATAAAGCCTATGCTTATTTATTAGCTCCGATCAGTATTCTAACCATTTTTATGTTCTGGCCTTTTTTCAAGACACTCGAACGTAGTCTTTTTTTAACCAATAATTTGGGCCAGAATGCTAAATTTTTAGGCTGGGCCAATTATAGTGAACTTTTGACCAGTCCTAGTTTTTGGAATAGTGTCCTGGTTACTTTTAATTTTGTAGTGATAGTGGTGATTTTTGGGGTCTTGTTGGGTTTTCTAACCGCTTTGCTCTGCCAACGAACCTTTCCTGGCATTAAATTCTTTTCCACCAGTTATGCTATGCCAATGGCGATTGCTTCGGCCGGGATGGCCATGATCTTTCAAGTCATGTTAAATCCGACCGTGGGGATTATCAATAAAATTATGGGAACGTACATAAATTATTTATCTCAACCTAATTCTGCCCTCCTAGTAATTGGACTATTAACCGGTTGGCTGAATTCGGGGATGAATTTTCTGTATTTCTCTTCTGGCTTAGCCAGTATTGATGAGAGTCTATATGAATCTTCCTCAATTGATGGGGCTAATCGTTGGCAACAATTTCTTTACATTACTTTGCCCTCTTTGAAGCCAACTTTGTTTTTCGTGATTGTAACCAACGTGATTAATGCCTTCCAAGGCTTTGGACAGATTAATATTTTGACCAAGGGAGGCCCAGGTCAAGCCACTAATGTCATCGTTTATGATATCTATCGCAATGCCTTCATGAATTATCGCTATGGTTTTGCTTCGGCAGAGTCGGTGATACTATTTTTAATCGTCATGATTTTGACGATAATCATGTTCAAGTTACGTAGAAAGGAGTCTTAAGATGACCAATTCTAAAGTCCTCGCCAGTGGCAATCGACGTAGCCGGCAAAAACAACGTCTAGAATCAATCTTGAGAATTCTTCTAAATCTTTTGGTCTGGCTGTTTGTGATGTTTCCCATGTTATATGCTTTTTCGATGGCAGTGAAACCCTCAGGAGAATTGTATGATCCCAATTCGATTTGGTTACCTCAGCAGCCAACCTTGACGAATTTTGTGGATGTCTTTCGGATTGCCCCGATCGCTACTTACATTCGAAATTCTTTGATTGTGGCGACGATGATCACCTTAAGTCAAATTATTACTTCACTATTAGCTGCTTTTGCTTTTTGTTTTTTAAATTTTAAAGGGAAAGGATTATTGTATGCTTTAATCTTATCGACCATGATGATTCCTGGGGAAGCGGTGATTATTTCTCAATTCTTAATGGTTTCTGCCTGGGGTTGGACCGATTCGCTCTATGTGCTTATTGTTCCTTTCATTGTATCGGCTTTTAATATATTCTTATGTGTTCAAGCCTTACAAAATTTCCCTTATGAAATTTATGAAGCCGCCAAGATGGATGGCTGTCCTGACATTCGTTTTGTGTTTACCATCTTAATGCCCTTGATTAAACCTACCTTGGGGGCTATGTCGGTGCAATCTTTCTTAAGTGGTTGGAACATGTATATGTGGCCCTTATTAGTGACCAATAATGATCAAAATCGAACCGTCCAAATCGGGATTTCAATGTTAAATAGTGTTGATTCGCAGTCCCTCGTGCTGATGGTAGCAGGAGTAGTGCTTTGTATGATTCCTAGTTTATTAATCTTTATAATTGGCTCACGCAATATGGTTAAGGGTCTAACTGCTGGGGCAGTGAAAGGTTAGAAGGGGAGAAGTAATATGGCCAATGTAGAATTAAAAAAAGTTGCCAAAATATATGAAGATGGCTACAAAGCCGTCAAAAATATCGATTTAAGCATCCGTGATGAAGAGTTTGTGGTTTTGGTCGGCCCTTCAGGCTGTGGTAAGTCAACCACGCTGAGAATGATTGCTGGTTTAGAGGATATTTCAGAAGGTGAATTATATATTGGTGATCAATTAGTCAATAATGTCTTAGCGAAAGACCGTGATATTGCGATGGTATTCCAATCTTATGCTCTTTATCCGCATATGACTAATCGCGATAATATTGCCTTTGCCTTGAAATTAGCTGGTGTATCTAAGGCTGAACGTTATCGTAAAGTTGATGAGGTAGCTAAAGTCTTGCAATTGCAGAGTGTCCTGGATAAAAAGCCTGGAGCACTTTCTGGTGGCCAACGTCAACGGGTCGCCCTAGGACGAGCCATGGTTCGTAATCCCAAGGTATTCTTACTGGATGAGCCTTTATCCAACCTAGATGCTAAACTAAGGGTTTCAATGCGCGCAGAAATTGTAGCTCTTCACCGCGAATTAAAGACGACCTTTATTTATGTGACACATGATCAGACGGAAGCGATGACCATGGGCGATCGAATTGCGGTGATGTCAGTAGGGAATGTGGAACAATTTGATAGTCCAGCTAACCTTTATCATAATCCAGCCAATGTATTTGTAGCAGAATTTATTGGTTCCCCACAAATGAATATGATCGCAGCCCAACTAGTCTTGAAAGATCAACAACCAGCGATTAAGATATTAGACCGTAGCTTTGTGCTTGATTCGAAGATCGCCGATCGCCTAGCAGTAACCGTAAGAGATCAACCAATTTGGTTGGGGATTCGGCCAGAAAATATTGCCTATACTGAGCAAGAAGGGGACTATATTTATCCGGTTCAAGCTGTCAACGTTGAACAGTTAGGTTCAGATACCTATTTATATTTTGATTTACCAGCAGCGAGTCGGCGGGCAGCCGCACGGTTTAATCCACCGCGGATGATTAAACATCAGCAGAACCTAAAAGTGAAGTTGGATCCACAAAAGCTGCATTTGTTTGATAAAGCGAGTGGGGAAACAATTTTACGTCCTCGTAATTTTGAAGGAGATGAATAATGGAAACTCAAATTATTGCCCATCGTGGTTTCAGTGGTCGCTATCCAGAGAATACTATGCTGGCTTTTAAAGCTGCGGAATTAGCCCAAGCTGATGGTATTGAATTAGATGTCCATTTAACGAAAGATGATGAATTGATTATTTGCCATGATGAACGCATCGATCGAACTTCTAATGGACAGGGTTATCTCAAGGATTACCGCCTCAAAGAAATTCAAGAATTTACTTTCTTAAATGGCTTGGACCAATGGCAACATCGAGATCATGCTGATATTACTGCTCCAAGTTTATCAGAATTTTTTACTTGGTTTGTTGAGACTGAAATGTTGGTCAATATTGAAATTAAAAATAATATTTTTGCCTATCCAGGAATTGTTAAAAAAGTAATAGACTTAATCAAACATTTTGATATAAGTCATCGAGTAATTCTCTCTTCTTTCAACCACCACACTATTCGGGAAGTTCAAAGTCATGATTCGACCTTATCTTGTGGTTTCTTAACCGGCTGTTCGCTCCTAGAGCCAGGAAAGTATTGTCGCCAATATAAGGTGGATTATTATCATCCTTATTATCATTCGATTAATGAACAAGATCTAAAGGATTGCCAAGACAACCAGGTAGCTTTAAATGTTTGGACGGTAGATCATCCTGAAGATTTACGACGGCTAATTGAATGGGGTGTGCAAGGAATCATCACCAACCAGGTAGAATTAGCTAAAAGCGTTATGAATGACTATCAACGCTTACAAAATTCTTAGTATAAGTAAAATTGAGTTTACAATTTAGAAGCACTTGTTGTTGCAAAGTAGGAAGTATAATAACAGCGGTATTGGCAAAATATATAAAAAAGCCTCGAAGAAATGTGTCCCATATTTCTTCGAGGTTTAATTTATTGTTTAAAATTTATTCGTTGACTTAAGGGATAGATAATCATCCCACCTAATACCATGGCAATCAGTTCGGATAAGACTAAACCGCCATATAAGGGAAGAAATGGACCATCATAGCCGAGGAATTGAATCATCAAGGCGATGGTAATCATCGATAAAGAAAAGATTATCGCCAGAATCCCGTATTTTATCAGCATGGGATCGATCGATAATTGATAATGACTTTGAATCCATGGAACCATTCGATCCGCCAGCCATCTCCCAAAATAGAGAAAGACTAAAGTTGATAGACTACCTACAACCATATCTAAGGGGCCGAAAGCAAAGTAATTCGCAATAAAGACGCCTAAAGTAACGGCCCAAATATGCCGTTTCTGATAAAGGGCTAGAAAGTTCAGCCCTTCAGCAATTCGAAAGTTAAGCGGTCCATAAGCAAAAGGGGCGGTTAAGAAGGTGACCACCACATAGACGCCCGCAATCAAGGCCACGTTAGCAATCGTCCGAGATTTGCTCTCATCATAATGTATATTCATATTATTCTCTCCTTTATAGGTTTCACCTATTCATACTACGACCAAAGGACACTGAGTGGCTAAATCCACTGAAGAATCGTAGGTTATTCATCTACTCGAATAACAAAAAATATGTTACAATATAAACAAAAGAAAGGCAAGTAAAACTTGCCTTAGTCTCTGGCAATAAAGCGGTGATGGAGGCCGGCACTTAGATAAACATTCTCATCTAAGTCAACAACTACCCCTTCAATGCCAGGTGTATTATTAATATGACCGATAGCTTCTTGGCAGGTATTGTGAAATAAAATCGTAGCCCAAATTTCACAATCTAAGGAAGTTTTAGAAATAATTGAGATGCTACCAATCTCAGTAAAGATTGGAAATCCTGTCCGTGAATCCAGGATATGGTGGTAGGTCTTGCCGTCAACATTGAGACAGCGTTCATAGATCCCAGAGGTCACGACCGATTCATCAACAACTTTAACTGCACCGAGAATATCGCCTCGATTGCGATTTAATCGCTGAATGCCCACCCGCCATTGATGATCAGGTTGGGTATTGGAATCGCCAATGGTTAAGACATTGCCACCGAGATTGATGATTCCATGTTTCACTCCCTTAGAAATAAAAAAATCTTTAAGGATATCGGCAAAGTAGCCTTTAGCTAAGGCACCTAAATCTATTTCCATACCGACGCGACTTAGATAGACGGTCTGTTTTTCTTCATTAAGGTGAATTTTTTGCGGGTCAATCAGTTCTAAGACAGCATTAATTTCTTGGTCACTAGGTCGACGTGCATCCTTAAAGCCAATCCGCCATAACTTGACTAAGGGACCTATGGCGATATTTAAATTTAAGAGGCTCGCGATACTGTACATTTTTCCAATCTTAATCAGATAGAAGAGATCATCATCAACTCGGACCGCTTTTTTACCGGCATTCTGGTTGATCTTCATCAAATTTGAAGCATTATCGTTGGCATTAAACCTTTTTTCTAGATCGATTAATATGTTATGAGCGTGTTTTAATAATGATTTGGCATTAGGATGAGTGATTTGTAAAGTTACATGAGTTCCCATCATTTTATAACTTTCTGTGGTGAGTACCATTCAATCATTCCTTTGCTATAATCTAATTCCATTGTACTAGATTCACAGATAAATGTCTTATAATTTTCTAGATTTCTTTGAGGATTCATAATAATGTTAGGAAGCCCAACAAATCATGTTTGTAAGGGGTTCCATTAAGGAGAGAAACCGATGTTACAGCCCAATCAAAAACTGGTATTTGCCGGGGATAGTATCACAGATGCCTACCGTGACTATGGCAACCCAAACAACCTTGGTCTAGGTTATGTGAATATGTTGAACTATTTCTTGCAACTCAAGTTTCCCCAGCTTAAGCTGCAAGTATTTAACCGCGGGATTAATGGTCATCGTTTAATTGATATGAAGCGTCGTTGGCAAGAAAATTGTCTTGACTTTCAGCCGGATTGGGTCAGTATTCTGATTGGTATCAATGATATTTGGACCCATCACCATCAGTATAAGAATATTGGCATGGCCTACTGGCATAATTTCTATAATGATTACGATTCTCTCATTGCTCAGACAAAAAATCAAGGTGCTCAAGTGGTTTTAATGAAAGTTTTTGTCTTACCTTATCCCCAAGAGCGCCTAAATTGGCAAGCAGATGTCTTTATTATGAATCAGTTAATTGATCAATTAGCCAAACATCATCAATGTCTAACGGTTGAACTTCAAGGTCCTTTATTAAGCTTGGGACGAGAGTATGGTTTTGCCTTATATACGGGCAGTGATGGTGTTCACCCAACCCCTTTAGGTCACGGAGTAATTGCTCAAAACTGGTTAAAAGCTTTAGGATATTTCTAAGAAAGCCTTTTGCTTGAAAGGCTTGGTTAATTATATTATAATGATTCTAGATTGAGAAATCTAATAATATTATATGGAGGTCATTATAATGATGGAAATCGACTGGAAAGATCATGGTAAACAACCTTATGTGATTGATATCGAGAAAGCAACCCTAGATAATGATAACTACCGTACTACTTTGTGGACCGGTGAGAAGCTTCAATTAACAGTGATGACAATCCAACCAGGCGATGACATTGGTTTAGAAGTCCACCATGGAATTGACCAATTCTTACGAATTGAAGAAGGTAAAGGTTTATGCCAAATGGGTCCTAGTAAAGACAATCTTGATGTCGAAGTTGAAGTGGGCGACGATTCAGGAATCTTCGTGCCAGCTGATATGTGGCATAATGTAACAAATAAAAGCGATAAGCCACTAAAATTATATACAATTTATGCAAGTCCTGACCATCTTCCAGGAACTGTTCATCCGACCCACGAAGATGCTGAAAATGATCCAAACGAACATTAATAGTTAATTTCTGCTTGAGAAAGCAATAAGCCAGCGAAATCGCTGGCTTTTTTAATGACTATTTTAGCTGATATATTAAGCCTTAAAAACATAAGTCACCGTTTGTTGATTTATATCAGTGGTAAACTGATCGGCCTTGACCTTTGTAGCAAAGGCATTGAAAGTTTCTAGGTCAAAATTTTGTGCCAACAATAAATGTTGGGCTAATTGGCCTCGAAGTTTTTTTGTTGTAGCTGAAGGTAAATTTTTGCCTGTTCGCTTAATAAATTGAATATCAATCACTTCACAGTCTGGAGCTGAAATTAATTGAGAGAATTCTTTTGAGGCCAAATTATATATCGTGGCTCCCTTAAAGTAATCGCTGATGATGGGTTCCCATAGAGCTCTAAGACTTTTTCCGTGGATTTTTAAAGCAACTTGTAAGTCAAGGCGATAGGGATGAATAGGGTCACTGGGCTTAAGAGGGCCGTATAAAGCTGAGAGAATCCGTAAATGCTGATCGCAATAAGCCAGGTCAAGATTACTCCAGTCAATTTGGCGGAAGGCTAGCCCTTGATAGGTCAGGTAAGCAGCTTTGGCCTGGTCGGTATCTAATTTTGTAAAGTAGGTCTCAACCTGATTTAATAAATTTCCTTTAATTTGGAAAAGTTGAGCAATTTCTAGACGATTGAGTCCTTTAAGTTTTGCTTGAATAGCCTGTGTCAAATCATGTTTTTCGGCGATTTGTTGACCGGGACTGGCATCCATTTCCTTGCTCGGTGAGAGAATAATATAGTTTGCCACTAGCTTCTCCTTTCTAAAATATTAATGGATTTCTTAGGCAAGCTTTTCCTCTCTTTGTTATAATAATAAAGATAAAGAAAGGAAGATAGCCATGACATTTGAAGAAATCTTACCAAAAATCAAACAAGGCGACAAGGCCTTGCGTCGGATCTGGAAGGGTGGCGAATTGTATATTAAATTAGCCGACCCCAAAGAATTTGAGGGCCAACCACTGACTCCCTATTTCTTGATTATGGTGGAAGGCGAAGGTTACTCAATGTTTCAACCTACAGTCTGCGACATTCTAGCCATTGATTGGTTTGTCGTCGAAGATAAGTAATCATGTTAACAAACAAACAGAATCAATCAGCTGGCCAAACAATTGTATTAGTGACTGGAGCGGGATCAGGCATTGGTCAAGCTCAAGCCTTAGCTTTCTTAAGGCAAGGGGCTCAAGTGATTGCTGTGGACCGTCAGGCTGGGTTTGCTCGATTAAAGAATGAGAATAATGACGATCAACTTGAATGTTTTCAAGTGGATTTGAGCCAAGAAGCAGAGGTTAAGGACCTATTTGTGACCATTCAAGCATCATATCCACGATTAGATGTGCTTTGCAATACGGCAGGACAATTAGATGATTATCGGCCACTAGCAGAAATTGATTATGCTTTCTGGCGGCAAATTATGGCCAATGACTTAGATAGTCTATTTCTAGTTACCCAGCAAGCCCTTCCCTTATTATTAAGCAACTCAAAAAGTCATGTGATTAATATGGCGTCGATAGCGGGGATGACCACAGCGGGCGGTGGCATTGCCTACACCTCAGCTAAACATGCGATTGTTGGTTTCACTAAGCAATTAGCTTATGAATATAGTCGATTAGGTCTAAGGGCAAATGCAATTGCTCCTGGAGCCATCCAGACACCAATGAATCAGGCTGATTTTGCTGGAGATGGTCAGATGGCTGAACAAGTTCGCCAACAAATTCCCTTGCAACGTTGGGCCCAAGCCAAGGAAGTCGCTGATTTAACCTTGTTTCTTGCGAGTGAACAAGCCGACTATATCCAAGGAGCTATAATCCCACTGGATGGCGGCTGGTTGATACGTTAGAAGTCTTTGTTTAAACAAGGTTCGGTGCTTTACAGCGTAAGATAATTTTAGTAAAGTTAGTAGTGTTAAAAGTTTAAGAAAATATAGGAGGTGACGCTTTGGGGATTGCAAGCATGAAGAAAATTAGTATCTTAGCGCGCAAAGAAGATCAAGATAAAGTGTTGCAAACCGTCCAGTCATTCCAAAACGTTGAAATCATTGATCTAAAAGATAAGGTCTCTTCTGAACTTTTGTCTCACTTTGAACGTCCCCAAGTTGAATCGACGGTGCGTAAATTGAGTCGGCAAATTGATCGGTTAGATGAGAATATAGCCTACCTTGTTTCCTATGTGAAACCCAAGAGTCTCTGGGAAAAATTAGGACAGGGTCGCGAGAATTTTACCTTAGATGAATTGTATCAGCAAGTCCACCAACTGGATGTCGATTTACTATTAGATACAGTTCAAGAACAACGTGATCATATTCTAGCCTTAGAAAAAGATATTGATAAGATAGAACAAGATGAGGCTTTATTACGGCAATGGCAAAAGTTAGAAATGGATCCCAAGCAATTAAAGGATTTAAAATTCCTTAAAGCTGAGATTGGTTCGATTGAAACTAAAAATTCTGAAGAATTTGTTCAGGCAATCCAGGCTATGGATGGAGTGGCTGAAGAAATTTATTATACAGACGAATATATGAATTATTTAGTCGTGGTAGACAAAATGAAAGAAACTCAATTAGAAGACTTATTAAATCATTTTGCCTTCAAACATTTTGATTACCCATTCGTTCGACCGCCTCAAGAAGCTTTGAAGAATACCTTGGCTTATCGAGAACAATTAATTCGCGTTCATCGAGATGCCCGTCAACGGTTGCGTTATAATGACCAGACTCTCTGGAATTTAAAGTTAGTTAAAGAATACATTTATAATGTACGAGAAAGAGAAAAGGCCAGAGAATTGATTCTGAATGGTTCATCCTTATTTATGGTTTCGGGTTGGACGCCTGAAGAAGATTTAATGGAAGAAATCGCTTCGATTCGGGCAGAGCTTGTCGATCAACCTTTGGCTATCTTAACCGAGGATGTGCAACTCGAAGAAATAGATGAAGTGCCCATCAAGTTGGACAATGCTCATATTATAGGGCCTTTTGAATCGCTGACTAAACAATACAGTCTGCCTAAATATAATGCCAAGGATCCAACGCCATTCTTGTATCCTTTTCATATATTATTTTTCGGCATGATGAGTGCAGATTTTGGCTATGGAATGATACTTTGGTTGTTAACCTTTATCCCTTTAAAACGCTTTGATCTTAAAGCGGGTACGCGACAGACATTGAGGTTCTTCCATCAATTATCATATGGTACGATGGCTGTCGGTTTATTCTTTGGTTCGTTTTTTGGTTTCAATTTACCTTTTAAAGTGTGGGATATCACCGGAAATGTTATTGAAGTTTTAATTTTATCAGTCGTCTTCGGGATTATTCATCTTTTTGTAGGATACACCTTGAAGAGTGTCGAAGCCTTTAAACAAAAGGATTGGAAGAGTTTCTATCTAGACGCAGTTCAGTGGTTATTGATGCTTATTGGTATTGTAATTCTAGGGATTAACATGGCATTTCTGAACAATCAAGCTTTACTTCAAAAGATTGGAACTTGGCTGATTATTGGTAATGTCATTGGAATGATTGTGGTCAATATTGTAGCCAGTCACAACAAGTTAGTTGGTTTAGGTCAAGGTGCTTTAGGCGTCATTGGCGTAGCAGGGTTTATGGGGGATCTGATTTCCTATACCCGGTTAGCAGCCTTAGCCATATCAGGAGCTAATATTGGGATGGCCTTCAATATGATTATTGGTATTTTGCCACCAATCGCTCGGTTTTCTGTGGGGATTATTTTATTTGTTGTCCTACACGCCTTAAATATCTTTTTAACGTTTTTAGGTGCCTATGTCCACGACATGCGTTTGGAATATGTTGAATTTTTTGGCAAATTTTATGAAGGTGGGGGCAAGGCCTTTATGCCTCTGGGGACGCTCAACGATAATATAAATATAAAAAAGGAGAAATGATAAGATGGAATTTTCAATTGTAAATATTTTTGGTGAATATACTGGAATTATCTTAGCAGGTTTAGGAGCAGCCCTTGCTGTCTTCCTGTCAGGCTATGGTTCTTCTAAGGGTGTGGGCATCGCGGGGGAATCAGCCGCAGCCCTCTGTAAAGAAAAGCCAGAACTTTATGGCCAAGCCTTAGTTATGCAGTTGTTGCCAGCGACCCAAGGTTTATATGGTTTCGTCGTTGCCGTTATGATTATTATTTTCTCTAGTGTCGATATGACTGCAGGTCAAGGTTGGTACTTCTTTATGGCTGGTTTACCGGTAGCTTTTGGTGGTTATTTCTCTGGCCCATATCAAGGTCGTGTTTCTGCTTCTGGGATGCAAATTTTGGCTCAACGACCAGAAAATTTATCTCAAGCCATGACTTTTTCTGCTATGGTTGAAACCTACGCGATCTTAGGATTGGTTGTTTCTATTCTAATGCTAGTTCTAAAAACATTCTAAGAATATTTTGGCTTGTCTGGCTAAGGAGGGTAATTAAATATGTCCAATGTAGATTACGGCCCTTTGAATGTGGCCTTACGGGTCCATGAAACTGAACTCTTAGATGATAATTTCTATCGACAATTATTGACTGTTGAATCAATTGACCAAGCGTTAAAATTACTTCAAGGAACGCCCTATGGCTTTATCCAAGATGCGAGAAACATTGATCAAGAGTTAAGAGATTATGTTGCACAGGTTTTTCGAGAAGCCTTTGAGATGGCTCCAGATAAAACAGTGATTGAATTTGCCTCATTAGATTATACTTATCATAATTTAAAAGTCTTATTCAAAAATTACTATTCTGATCGTCAACTTGAAAACCTTTTACTGAATGTTGGTCGCTATTCTCAAGAAGAGCTGAATAAGGCGATTAGAACAGGCCAAAGTACAGAATTACCTGAAGAATATTTGTATGTCATTCGAGAAGTTCGGGATTACTTTGAAACTTATCATAATTTGAACCATCTAGATGTTATTTTGGATTACTATTATTTAGATCATTTATACGATTTAGCCAAAAAAATTGGTCATCCACTTATTGTTGATATGATTCAGCAATACATTGATTTTAATAATATGATTATTGCGATTCGTTTGATCAATTTGCATAAACCTGTATCGAGTTTAGCCGGGATGGTTCCTGATTTAGGACGCATTCCGACCGAACAATACGTTAAAGCGAGTAAAGATGGTCTCACTGGTTTGACAAATATGTTGTTAACCAGTCCCTATCAGGAACTCATTGCTTCAGTGTTAGATAAAGAAAATCATGTTGACCCAATCCAATTGGAGAAAGTTTTAGATGATCACCGGATGCAGAAACTTAAATCAGCCAAATTTGAATCCTTTGGACCCTTACCGGTGATTGCCTATCTCTATGCTAAAGAAACTGAAGTTAAGAATCTGCGTCTCATTCTTAGTGGCTTGTTAAATGATTTACCCAAAGAAAGTATTGCCGCTGCCTTAAGGTTAAATTATCGCTAACTTATAAAAACCAGCGTAATTTTCATTAGATAAACTTCGTTGCCTCATTCCCTTTCATTTTAATAATGGAAGGGAATTTTTGTCGGGGTATAAATTTTTTCCTAACAAAGTCGCTGTATAAAAACTTTTTAAATGAAAATAACGGTTGATTTAATCGCAAAAAACCATATAAAGTAGCTAAAAGGTGCAATTTGCGAATGAGAACAATTAGAATTTAATAATACTTTGCAAAGATTTATTCTCAGCACTTGCTTGCTAAGCTTGACCTCATCCGTTTTCATTATGAGATGTGATGGATATCACATTCTCAGTGTTACAGATATATAGCAACCGTTTGCAGTGCATGTTATACTACAGGTGTAGTAAGCGCTTATAGTATTAAAAAGAAAGCAAGGAGTGTTAGAATGACTAAACCTGTTCACGTTTTTTCGGAAATTGGTAAGTTAAAAAAAGTTTGTTTACACCGTCCTGGTAAAGAGTTAGAAAACTTAATGCCTGACTACTTAGAAAGACTTTTGTTTGATGATATCCCATATTTAGAAGAAGCTCAAAAAGAACATGATGCATTCGCAAAAGCATTAGAAGATAACGGCGTAGAAGTTGTTTATCTAGAAAAATTAGCTGCTGAAGCTATTGATGCTGGTAACGTTAAAGAACAATTCGTTGATGAATGGATTTCAGAATCTGGAATTGTTTCAGAAAACGTAAAAGCTATCGTTAAAGAAAAATTATTAGCTATGGATACTTTTGACATGGTTCTTAAGACTATGGAAGGTTTCAAAAAGTCTGAAATCGATACTAAAGACCTTAATTCATTAGCTGACTTAATTGAAACTGACTACCCATTCTTGGTAGATCCAATGCCAAACCTATACTTCACCCGTGACCCATTTGCTACAATGGCTAACGGTGTAACAGTTAACCACATGTTTGCTGATACTCGTAACCGTGAAACTCTATATGGTCACTATATCTTCACTTATCACCCAGAATTCGGTGGCGATAATGTAGAAAAATACTATAGCCGTGACGAAGATACTCGTATCGAAGGTGGGGACGAATTAGTATTATCTAAAGACGTTCTAGCTGTTGGTATTTCACAACGTACTGACTCTCGTTCAATCGAAAAAGTTGCTAAACGTTTATTTGAAGCTGGAGCTTTCAAAGAAGTATTAGCTTTCTTAATCGGTGAAAACCGTAAATTCATGCACTTGGATACTGTATTCACAATGGTTGACTACGATAAATTCACGATCCACCCAGAAATCGAAGCTGGATTACGTGTATTATCATTAAAACCAGGTGAAAACGGCGAAGTAGTTATCGAAGAAAAAGACTCAAATCGTCTTGATGAAGTTTTAGCAGAAGCTTTAGGTTTAGATTCTGTTACTTTAATCCCATGTGCTGGTGGCGAAATTGTTGCAGCTGCTCGCGAACAATGGAATGACGGTTCAAACACCTTAACAATTGCACCAGGTGTGGTAGTTGTTTATGACCGTAACGTTACAACTAACAAATTGTTAGAAGATCATGGATTACAATTGATCAAAGTTAAAGGTTCGGAATTAGTTCGCGGTCGTGGTGGCCCTCGTTGTATGTCAATGCCACTTGTACGTGAAGACATCTAATTAACGACTCATAATCATTTTAATATAAAGGGGATGGATCTATGTTCCAAGGAAGAAACTTCTTAAAAGAAATTGATTTCACTCGTGAAGAGTTAGAATACTTAATTGACTTCAGTATTCACTTAAAAGATCTTAAAAAACGTGGAATTCCACATGAATACTTAAAAGGTCAAAACATCTGCTTACTATTTGAAAAAACTTCTACTCGTACTCGTTCAGCCTTTACTGTTGCTGCTAACGACCTAGGAGCTGCTCCAGAATTCTTAGGAGCGAATGATATTCAATTAGGTAAGAAAGAATCTGTTGAAGATACTGCTATCGTTCTAGGAAGCATGTTTGACGGAATCGAATTCCGTGGTTTCAGCCAACAAGTTGCTGAAGATCTAGGTAAATATGCTGGCGTTCCAGTATGGAATGGTCTTACGGACGAATGGCATCCAACTCAAATGATTGCTGACTACATGACTATCAAAGAAGAATTCGGTGAATTAGCTGGACGTAAACTAGTTTACTGTGGTGACGGACGTAACAACGTTGCTAACTCTTTAGTAGTAACTGGTGCAATTCTAGGAGTTCATGTAACTATTGCTTCTCCAGAAGAATTATTCCCAGAAAAAGAAATCATTGACTTCGCTAAGAAATATGCAGCTGAATCAGGAGCTAAGATCGAAGTTACTTCAGATATCAAATCAGCTGTTAAAGATGCTGACGTACTTTACACTGACGTTTGGGTATCTATGGGTGAAGAAGATAAGTTCGAAGAACGCGTTAACTTATTAAAACCATACCAAATCAATAAAGAATTAACTGAAGAAATCGATAGAGATTACATCTTCCTTCACTGTCTACCAGCTTTCCATGATACTGAAACAGTTTATGGTAAAGATGTTGCTGAAAAATTCGGTGTTGAAGAAATGGAAGTTACTGACGAAGTATTCCGTAGCGAACATGGACGTCAATTCCAACAAGCTGAAAACCGTATGCACTCAATCAAAGCGATTATGGCAGTTACAAACGGTAATTTATTCATCCCACGTGTTTAATTCATTACTATGATAACTTTCACTTAGTGATTACGTGGTCACAGAGATCCGAATTGTGATTTTGTAATGACAATTCGGATTTTTTTCATTTAGGTCATAATAAAAAATAAAAGAAAAGGAGTGTATATTATGGCAGAAACAAATGAAACACCAGTCGCAGTGTCTCAACCTGAGAAAAAGAAACGTAAAATGCTAAATTCATTTACCATGTTGTTCTTAATTACTGCAATTATTGCTGTACTTACGTGGATTATCCCTGCAGGTCAATATCAATTAGATGATGCTGGTAACTATATCGCTGGTACTTATGAACGTGTTGCTCAATCTCCACAAGGTATTTGGGACTTATTCATGGCTCCAATCCGTGGTTTCCTAGGAACTGAAACTACACCAGGTGCCGTTGAAGTTGCACTATTTATTATGGTTATTGGTGGTTTCCTTGGCGTGGTTACTGAAACAGGCGCTATTGACGCTGGTATCTCAGCCATGATGAAGAACAACAAAGATAATATGACGACCCTTATTTGGGGCCTAATGTTTATCTTCGTCCTTGGTGGTTCAACTTATGGTATGAACGAAGAAACCATGGCCTTCTATCCGCTATTGATTCCTTTAATGGTTGCTGTTGGCATGGACGCTTTGGTAGCGATTGCAGTAATCCTGTTGGGTTCAGGTATTGGTTGCTTGGCTTCAACGGTTAACCCATTCGCAACAGTTATTGCTTCAGATATGGCTAATATTTCGATTGCAGATGGTATCGCTATTCGTACAATCATGGCCATCGTACTTTGGGCTTTATCTGCTTGGTATGTATCAAGCTACGCGAAGAAAGTTCAAGAAGATCCTAAGAATTCATTGATTTATGATATGATGCCAGAACATAAAGAACGTTTCAAAGTTAAAGAAATGGACACAATTACTGGTAAACAAAAAGGTGTACTTTGGATTTTCGGACTGACCTTCTTAATTATGATCCTTTCTTTAATTCCATGGTCTGATTTATTCCCTGGATTCACTTTATTCGAAAGCATTCAAAATACTTTCTTAGATATGCCATTTATTGGTAACTTATTAGGACAATCTCAACGTGGTTTGTTCTTCGGTATGTGGTACTTAGTTGAAATTACAATGTTATTCTTCATGTCTTCAGTAATCATTGGTTTCTTCTATGGTATTGATGAAAGTCGTTTCGTTGAAGTCTTCCTTGACGGGGTTAAAGACTTGCTATCTGTTGCCATGATTTGTGCGGTAGCTCGTGGTATCCAAGTTGTTATGAACGATGGACAAATTACTGCAACTGTACTTTCTTGGGGTGAAGCTGGTCTTAAAGGCTTAAACGAAGGTCTATTCACCATCTTAACTTATTTATTCTATATCCCTATGTCATTCTTGATTCCTTCAACTTCAGGTTTAGCTGCGGCTACCATGGGTATTATGGCTCCACTAGGAGACTTTGCTAATGTAGGTAAAGATGTGGTTGTAACAGCTTACCAAACTGCCTGTGGTATCGTTAATATTATTACTCCAACTTCAGGGGTAGTAATGGGTGCCTTAGCTATTGCTGGTATTGAATTAACCACTTGGTGGAAATTCATGAAGAAGATTGGTATTATCATTGTTGTAGTTTCACTTGTACTTCTACTTGCAAGTACTTATCTTGGAATATAATTTATAATAACTAGATTGATATGCTCACTATGATAATTCAGAGTGAGCATATACATTTAAATCGTCAGATTTTCATATTTTAGAGGAGGTGGCGTTAATGGAATATAAATTAACAGAAAGCTACCAAGACCAATGTATTGAAACAATCAAACGCTGGGTAAGTGTTCCTTCTATTTTAGATGAAGAAGCTGTTTCAACACCTTTTGGTAACGATATTGTCCGTGCTCTTGAACTTGCCTTAGAAACTTGCGAAAGCCTTGGCTTTAAGACCTTTATGGACCCTGAAGGATATTATGGCTATGCAGAAATTGGTGAAGGTGAAGAGTTGATGGCCATTCTATGTCACTTGGATGTGGTTCCAGTAGGTGATAAAGCTAAATGGGATTCAGATCCATTTGTGGCAGAAATTCGGGATGGCAAAATTTATGGTCGCGGAACTCAAGACGATAAGGGACCATCGGTAGCTGCTTTATATGCGGTGTACGCATTGAAAGAATCTGGCTATAAATTTAACAAACGTGTTCGTTTTATTTTTGGTACAGATGAAGAAACCTTATGGCGCGAAATGAATGTTTATAATGAGAATGAAGAGAAAGCAAACTTTGGATTCGTTCCAGATGCTGATTTCCCATTAACCTATGCTGAAAAAGGTTTATTACAATGTTATTTAGTTGGGCCAGGTAGTCAAGAACTTAATTTGAAGATGGATGGTGCCTTTAATATCGTTCCTGAAGAAGCAACTTACGAAGGTGATAAAGCCGACCAAGTAGCAAAAAATCTTGAAGTACTTGGTTTTGAATATCAAAAAGATGATCATAAAATCAAAACGATTGGTAAATCAATTCACTCCAAAGATGCAGATCAAGGAACAAATGCAATTACACGTTTAGTTGCAGGTCTGAATGGAGTAGAAGATCATGTGGCTTTAGACTTTATTAATAAGTACGTAGGTCAAGATGCAAATGCTAATAATTTATTTGGTAAGATTGGCGATGATATGAGTGGAAATCTTACCATGAATATTGCTAAACTTATAATAAACTTTGAAGAGTCTCGGATTGGCGTGGACTTCCGTATCCCAGTCACTGCCGATAAAGACAAATTAGTTGATACATTGAAGAACGCAATGGCTGAATATGGTTTAGAATATAAGGAACATGACTATCTCGCTTCTCTATATGTTCCGGTAGAAAGTGAACTGATCCAAACCTTGTTAAGTGTTTACCGTGATATGACTGGGGATATGTCTGAACCAATCTCATCTGGTGGAGCTACTTTCGCTAGAACAATGGATAACTGTGTTGCTTTTGGCGCACGTCGTCCGGACGTACCTGTAACCTATCATGAAGCCAATGAAAACATGCCTTTAACGAATATTTTTGAATGTATGGAAATCTATGCAGAAGCTGTTCGTCGTTTAGCCATTGAAGAATAAATCATAAAAAAGGAGATAGAATATGGCAAATCGTAAAATTGTAGTCGCACTTGGAGGAAATGCTATTCTTTCTAGTGATCCATCTGCTCAAGCTCAACAAGAAGCATTAAAACAAACTGCAGAACACTTGGTTAAATTTATCGAAAATGGAGACGACCTAGTCATTACTCATGGTAACGGACCACAAGTAGGAAACTTATTATTACAAAACATTGCTGCAGATTCTGAAAAGAACCCAGCCTTCCCATTGGATACTTTGGTAGCAATGACTGAAGGATCCATTGGATTCTGGTTACAAAATGCAATGCAAAATGCTTTGAAAGAACGTGGCATTGAAAAAGAAGTTGCTTCGATTGTGACCCAAGTGGTTGTTGATAAAGCTGACCCAGCTTTTGAAAATCCTACAAAACCAATTGGCCCATTCTATACCGAAGAAGAAGCAAAAGCAGAAATGGAAAAATCTAATGCTTCATTTAAAGAAGATGCTGGCCGTGGTTGGCGTAAAGTTGTTCCTTCACCAAAACCAATCAGCATTAAAGAAGCTAAATCTATCCAAAACCTAATCGATGCTGGTCATGTGGTTATTGCTGCCGGTGGTGGTGGCGTTCCAGTTATCGAAGAAGCTGATGGAAAATTACAAGGTGTAGAAGCTGTTATTGATAAAGACTTTGCTTCTCAAGTATTAGCAGAAATGGTGGACGCCGATTTATTCGTTGTTCTAACTGGTGTAGATTATGTTTTTGTTAACTTCAATAAACCAAACCAAGCTAAATTAGAAAAAGTAACTTATGCTGAATTAGAACAATATATTTCTGAAGAACAATTTGCTCCAGGAAGCATGTTACCAAAGATTGAAGCTACTATGAAATTTGTTAAAAACAAACCTGAAAGCCAAGCTGTGGTAACATCTTTAGAAAACTTGCAATCTTTGATTGAAAATGGAGCCGGAACTGTGATAGAATACCAATAATCATTATTAAAGAATGATGAGGAAAGAGAGTAGGATAAATTCAGCCTGTACAGAAAGTTGGATTGCTGAGAACCAACCTTGACATTTATTCGAACCGCACTTTCTGATATTAACAAGGTGAACTCAAAGTAGCTTTGTTCGGAGACCTCTTCGTTAACAAGGAAAAGATGATTCCTGGATTTTTGGGAGTCAATTAGAGTGGTACCGTGTATGTAAAATACGCCTCTAGCTTAGCTAGGGGCGTATTTTTTTATATTAATAAGATTATTGGAGGAATATAGAATGGAGAACAAAAAGTTAATTGTTGAAGCTTTGACGCCAGTATTGGACGGGCAGATGGAGCCTGAGCAAATCGAAAGTTTAATTGAAATACCAAGTAACCCTGAACATGGGGACTTTGCCTTTCCGGTCTTTCAACTTGCAAAGCTATTTCGTAAAGCACCCCAAATGATTGCCAGTGAATTAGTTGAAAAAATCGATGATTCCAACTTTGACAAAGTGGTGGCTGTAGGGCCTTATATTAATTTCTTGGTTAAACGATCTGTTGTATCGAACCAAGTGCTACATGATGTTCTAGAAGCCGGCGCCAGCTATGGGGACGTTGACTTAGGTCACGGTGGGAATGCATGTATCGACATGTCTTCGCCAAATATCGCTAAACCAATGTCCATGGGTCACTTGCGTTCAACCGTTATTGGGAATTCGATTGCCAATATTTTGGATAAAGTGAATTATAATACGATCAAAATTAACCACTTAGGCGACTGGGGAACTCAATTTGGTAAATTAATCGTAGCCTACAAAAAATGGGGCGATGAGAACGTTGTGAAACAAGATCCGGTCAATGAATTGGTTAAATTGTATGTTCAATTCCATGAAGAAGCAGAAAGCGATCCAGAATTGGATGATCAAGCACGGGCGGCCTTTAAGAAATTAGAAGAACATGATCCTGAAATGACTGAACTATGGCAATGGTTCAAGGAAGAATCTTTGAAAGAATTTAACAAGGTCTATGAAATGCTTGACATAGATTTCGATTCTTATAACGGGGAAGCTTTCTATAATGACAAGATGGATCCAGTCATTCAAGAACTTGAGGATAAGGGAATCTCAACGATCGAAAATGGAGCAACGATAGTTCTCTTAGAAGAAGAAAATCTTCCACCTGCTTTAATCAAAAAATCTGACGGTGCTACCCTTTACTTAACTCGTGACTTGGCCACCGCCTATTATCGTCATCAAACTTATGATTTTGATCAGAATATCTATGTGGTGGGAAATGAACAAGCTAACCACTTCAAACAATTAAAAGCTGTCTTGAAACGATTAGGTAATGATTGGTCGGATGATATGCACCATATCCCATTCGGCTTGATTACCTTAGAAGGTAAGAAATTATCAACTCGTAAAGGAAAGATTGTTCTTCTAGAAGAAGTCTTGAAAGAAGCCATTGAATTAGCGCTTGAACAAATTAAACAAAAGAATCCAGATTTAGAGAATAAAGAGGAAGTAGCACGTCAAGTAGGTGTTGGTGCGGTAATCTTCCATGATTTGAAATCTGACCGTCTAAATTCTTTTGACTTTAAACTTGATGAAATCGTCCAGTTCGAAGGAGAAACCGGTCCTTATATTCAATATGCTTGTGCCCGGGCGAATACCATCTTAGAAAAATATGGTAAAGAGGTAAATTCAGACCATGTTTGGGAATTGACCGATGCATACAGCTGGGAAATTATTAAGAAACTTTCTCAATATCAAGCAACAGTGATTCAAGCGGCTGAACGTTATGAGCCTTCTGTGATTGCTAAATATGCCATTCAGTTAGCCCAACTCTTTAACCGTTACTATGGTAATACCCGCATCCTTTCTGAAGATGATCAATTAGAAGCACGGATCGCTTTAGTCCAAGCCATCGTTATTGTCTTAAAAGATGCGCTATCTCTACTTGGCATTAAAGCTCCTGAAAATATGTAATTACTTTGTCACAGCATAATTCAATCCATCTCATACCCAGACCCAAGTACTTGATTAGCTACTTGGGTCTTTTTTATGAGCATCAATATATTGCAGAGCATGTGCGGTATTATCCGCCATCGTTGATAGATTAATTTTGGGGTTTCGTCCAGATTTTCTAATTGAATCTAAGCAAAAATCCTTGACTGATGAAAAATTTAAAGAATTTCCCTGCCCCTGTCAAAAAATCGTCTAATAAAAATCGATTTCTCTTTGTAAATATCGAATTTATCACATTTAGTCTTGAAAATCTTAAGATTAAGATAGATAATGAAGAGGAAGACGATTAAAGGGGTGGTCGATTGGTTAACCGCGATTTTGAAGCTTATTTTGAGTATTTAGAGAATGAGGAGTTTTTCTTAGGATTTACGCCCGAGGAACTATTAAAAGTCAAACAGTTGTCGGTCATCCACCAATACCGCAAGGGACAAATTATCTATTTTCAGGATGATCCCAAACGCTATTGTTATTTTTTATTAAAAGGTTTTATTCGGTTGGAGCGGACAGATACTGAGGATACTTATATTTATATTGATTATATTAAGGAGAAGAATTTCTTCTCGTATTCCTCCGTTTTAAATTTTGAGCGCTACACCCATTCAGCCTATTCGGTCACCGATGTGGATTTATTATTGATTCCCATGGACGTGATTATTGAGATTATTCGTCAGAACCATAATCAATTATTGTATATGTATTGTAAGCTATCAGAAATCCAAGTTTTTCAAGAAGCACGAATTCAACAAACTGCTATATCTTCTGCTGTGGATCGGGTAATCCAATCTCTCTCCTTATGGATGTTTGATATGGGGCGGATGATTGGTGGACACATGACTATTCCCTATCCGCTGACGATCTATGAATTAGGTTTAGTGGCAGGAACGACGCGGGAAACAGCCGGCCGTGTCGTTCGTAAGCTAACCAAGGAAGGTAAGGTTAAATTTACCCGCAAACAAGTTATTTTTTATGATGAGGATTATTTCAAGGAGAATGCGAAGTTCTTACAAGATTTGGGTACTGATTATGCTGGTCAATTGATTGAAATACTGAACTTGGCCTAGAAGATTTTGACAATATCAGGCCAAGTTATATGGAAGAGAATAAGGAGTTATCCATGCAAGTTGTTGATTTACTAAAAGTCTTAGCCGATGATACCCGTTTACGTGTTTTAATGTTGCTACGTGACCAGCCTTTGTGTGTGAGCCAAATCCAAAAGATATTGGATCTTCCTCAATCCACCCTATCCAAGCACCTAGCAAAGTTGCGGGAAGCCCAATTGGTCAAACCGCAAAAAGATGGAAAATTTGTTAAATACCATTTAGTCCATCATTATTTGGTTAATGTGTTACTCTACGATATTTATTATGAAGGTAAAGAAGAAATTTTTGATCAAGATCGGGCGGCTATCGTTGATTTCGAAGATATGTTGACCGCTTGTCAAGAATGCTTAGCTCATGAGAAGACATCTTCTCATTAATTTACATAGCTATTTTAAATCCAGCGTTCCTTGAGTGCGCTGGATTTTAGTTATTTCCGCTGAAAAAAAGTGACGACTTCCTCAAAGCTACTGATGAATACGTTTCCATATTGGGTACACTATAGATAGTAAAACAAAGGGGGAGACAAGATGTCACAAATTAAAACAGTCGGAGTCGTTGGAGCAGGATCTATGGGATCTGGCATTGCGAACGCATTCGCAATGAACGGATACCAAGTTATTTTGCGGGATATTAAAGAGGAATTCCTACAAGGGGGACTGCAACGGATTGAGAAATTTATGGAGAAATCCGTGCAACGTGGGAAACTTTCTCAAGAAGATAAAGAAGCAACCTTAGGTCGTATCCAAACGACCACCGAATTAGCCGATTTTAAAGAGGTTGATTTCGTGGTCGAA
>NZ_FOEN01000015.1 GCF_900110675.1 Ignavigranum ruoffiae
GCCGATTTCTGCCCAAAGAAACGTCCATGAAAGACGTGACTGAAGCCGATTGTCGGCGCATCCAACAATGGATGAACCATTATTCGCGCAAGGTTTTGGACTATGAGACCCCTTATGAGGTTTTCATACGCTGTTTCTATAAAGAAAGACAAGCTCGCGCACACGTGCCCGCTTGACAACGAGCCTCCTTCGGCATGGTTTTCTTGGTAAGGCGGTCAATGACCCATTAGTGAACCAAACTACCATGCCTCAGCTCATTGTCAAGCCGTCACTGACAAAGAGGATTAATGTTACATAGCTAGTTACCCGAGGTGGCTAACTTATACTTGAAATTTACATAATAATTTCAACATTTAAATCTGCTCATTTCTTTTTAATATTTATATCTTCGAGGCAAATACATGAGTCCTTGGCAACTAGTTTTATTTAACGTCGTTAGTAACCCTATATTAATGAAATTCACTAATATTTTTTCAATCATCTTATCTCCCCCTCTATTCTATCATGTTACATTTGTTTTTGTTGATAAATTCTAGCGCAATATTAGATATTTAATACCCCAGGGTAAGGCTACAAATACAAACAAATTAATTAATGTACATATGTAACCCTTTTCTGCATGATATGGCTTAGATTGTGTCCTCCGCCACAAATAAAATATTATATGGATTAATAAACTTTCGTAAAACACATCCAATAGATATGCGCAAAGATAAATCATGCCAATTTTGATAAAGTTAATCATTAAGATTTCTGCCCCAAGTAAACACAGTTCATAATCTTCGGAACTTAAATTAATCGAACTCCTCCGATATAAATATGCTACCAATTGGTCTGCTAATCTTTCTTCCCAACTTAAGGATGCCATCGTTACCTCCTCAATAAAGATGGCGACCTATCTTTTAGATCAAGATAGATCGCCAATAAACTTTCAATCAGAATCGCTTAGATAATCGTACCGAATAGTGGGCCTTTGACTCCATTCTTAATTGTATGAATTGCGATATATCGACGAACTCCTGAATAACTGATGTAACTGATATATACATAGGCATTGGTAATATATACCCGGTCATAATTTACTGACTCGCCAATTTCTAAATAGGCAGCTGCCACAGCCGAAGCTAATGGCTGATTACGAATGGCTAATCGTTGATTCGCTGTGAATCGTCCCGTTTCGCCATAGGTTTGAGCCACTGTTTCAGTACCTGGTTGCGGGGTCGGATCTGGTTGAGGTGTTGGTGTTACCGGCTGACTAACTCCTTTCAAGCGGTAGCAATATACATAACCTCCCCCATACCAACCTTCAAGGTCAGTCTCTTTAATATCATGTTTTTCATTGACACAATGGACAATCTTTTGGTTGCTAACAAAGACTCCTGTATGGGAACCCTGAGGCTTGTAGCCCGAGATAAAGATATCACCATACCGAGCTTCTGAGCGTTGAATTGGGATTAACAGGCTACCTTCTAATTGAAAGAGAGTAGCTGTATTGCCCCAATAAGTTCCTTGTGGTAAGAAGCCAGCATAGATTAAAGCACGATAGACAGCTGAAGAACAGTCTGCGTAGTTCTCTTGCATACGTAGAGCTTGGCTATATTTAATCCGTCCCATATTCTCATATAACCAATTTACCAACTTCTGTAAGCCAAGGTCTTGGCTTGGATTCGGCGTTGGCGTCGGATTTGGGTTGGAAGGATTTGAATTATTTGTCTTACCGACGATTAAGCGATCCCCGGGATGAATCACAGAATTAACGGTAATCCCATTAAGTTGACAGAGTTCATCAAGGGTCAGCCCGAATTTTTGTGAGATCGCCCAGAGTGAATCTCCACCGACGACGGTATAATATTTATTTTCCATGTTAGTTGTCTCCTTTGGTGTTGATGTTGAACCATTCAATAAATTAAACCACTTACGAGCACTGGCTTGTCGTTCAGCCACTTTTGCATATTGAGCACTTGGTCGCTCATAAGCAAAGACAAAGATTTCGGCTAAATATTCTGGACTTGCAGTACTTTGACTATATTGTCTGAAGGTCATCGACTGATGATAGAATTGTTCCTCTTCCTCAAGTTCAAACTGAATTCGTTGGAGTTGAGTGGTCATTAGGCGATAATCCAAGCCTCGTTGTTGGGCCCAATTCATCAGTACAGATCCAGGTGTCCATTGAACTAAACCATAGCCCCCCCACCACTATACTCGTGAAGGTCTGGATTAATTCCGCTTTCTAATTCCATGCTCCCTAACATACCGGCAATCGCTTGACCAGTCCATCCTTGCTGAATAAAGAAATCCCATACTTGTTTAGCTCTCTGCTCGATTGTCATAAAATCATCCTTTCAAATATTTTTTGTATGCGCATACTTGTAAGTAATAATACTTACATCTATAAGACGAAAGTTTGAATGAATTTATTTACCTATGCGGCGTCTTTCTTTTACTTTATTTGTGTCTGATATCTGCTCAATTACCCAAGAAAGATGGGTTAGTAGCGTCGATAATTCTTCGAGCTTCTTTTCAAAACGCGCTAAGAAATAAATCACTAAAGCAATTGGAAATCCAAAATTAGCAATTAAATTTATGACTTCCTCCATCTGGTCATCCCCCTTTCAGAATATAGTCACACTCCAAAGACGAGCCAAACAGCGGAATAGTTTACATGAATTATGACAAATTTTGTTGTATTTATGACAAGAGCTCTTATTTCACAGCAAAAAGACCTTATGCTTGGCTTAAATTCCAAGAAAGAAGGTTTTATGATGAAATTTATTGGTAAAAAAAATACGCGCTCAACGCGCGTTAACTCAAAAAGATATTTATACCGGACTTTGTTCTAGACGGCAATACTCTCGGATTGAGAATGGTTATAGTTTGCCCTCAGTCTATTTACTCTATTATCTTGCCAAACGTTTCGGTCTAAGTATGGAAGACCTACTAGAAGTAGAAGATTCCTGATTTAAATTCCAAATAGATAGGCCACCTGTTCTAAAAATTCTTGACGTCGACTCTGACTTATTGGCAAGGTTATGCGTTCATGATTCAATTCCAGACTAACCGATTTGGCATCAAATTCGTTGATATATTGCCCATTTATTAAATAGGATTGATGACTACGAATGAAATTGGGATGAAATTTCCTAATGTCTCCTTCGATGTCATCCAATTGACCATAAAATCGATGCGTCTCTCCTTGTGAACAATATAAATAGATTAATCTTTGTTTACTTTCAAAATATACAATTTGCTTAAGTACAATTCGGTAAACACGTTGCTGTGATTTAAAATAAAAATAAGGATGTTTGTTTTCAATCAATTGAATAGCTTGATATACGGCTTCTTCCAATAGATTGAATTTGATGGGTTTCTCAAAAAATCGAAACGTGCCGAACTGAAACAAATCAGACATATAATGATTCCAGGCTGAGACGAATATGATTAAGGGTACATTGGGATATTCGATGATGACTCGGGCAACTTTAATGCCGCATACTTCCTCCATATCAATATCAAGAAATAAAAGTTCGTATAAGCACTCACTTTTAGGATGCTGTTCGAAAGCACGGATAAGCCCTGAACCATCAAAGAAAATATCTATCTCAAAATCGATATTCTGTCGTTCAGCAATAAAGAGCAAATACCTCTCTAGTTCTCCTGTAAATATTTGATCATCATCGCAAATGGCAATTCTGATTCACCATTACCTTTTTTCTTTTTCTGCTTCCTCTAATCTTTTAATGATAGTACGTATTGTCTTCTGATCAATCTTATTTAAATGAGTATATGATGAAATAATTTCATTGTATTCGTTCATTATTTTCTCCTCGGTCAGCATGTCACGAATTTCTGTTCGACCGTATATGTAATCAATACTCACTTTAAAGAAATCCGCCAACTTGATTAAGAGATCATAGGGGATATCGCTTGTACCTGTTTCTATTTTACTGACAGTTTGCTGAGAAACATTCAAATAGCCTGCAAGTTTTTCTTGTAATAGATTTTTCTCAATGCGTAGCTCTTTGATTCTCTTACCAGGTTGATTTGCTACCATAAGATTATTCACCCCTTTAAGAGATAATCTTACTTTAACAAACATGCGATAATATTCTTAATCATTGTACGGGTACGCTTATTCATTGTATTTCATTGATGACATGCGTAATGATAATGAACAATTCTGACACAAAGAATGCGATATTCTTGTAGGAAATCATCGTGCCAGTCTAAGGGTACCCCCTTAAATGCTTAAGGAAAAGTGGCTCGAGACGCCATAAAATATAAATATAATCTAAATTTTCAAATGCTTGCAATAATTCAAGATCCATCTTGCTCACTCGCTAATTTTCTTAATTGTTTGATTGCCCTACTTTGAATACGACTGACTGCACCATGACTGATATTTAATAACTGAGCAATTTCTTTCTGTGTCAAATCACATACAAATCCGTACCAGAGAACTTTCTGTTGTTTGATGGTTAGAGCTTTTAACGCTTCAATCAACCTACCATCTTCTAGCACTTGCTCCCAATCCAAACAAGCGTGCTTTAATGGATTTATTCCCTGATTGGCTTTTTGCTCCGATTGATTCAAACTTGCAATCGACATGTGCTCATGTTTTTGGTACTGGCGTATCAGATCTAGTTTTTTATAGTATATTTTCAGCTGAATATATTTTAAAACTCGATACGCCTTTGACCAATTTAGCTTTCTCTCTTTCACTCTAGCTTTCTCCTATCTTCTTCTGCCCTAGTGTTATCAACTCCTTCTGCCTGTAGTTTCTCATAGTTCTATGATCGATATAAGTGACACTTTCTTCCCAGCACAAAAAACTCCAGCGCCAATTCGTTCATCCTTGTCTTTATACAGGATTTAAAAAATTGGTCTGGAGTTTTCGAGGTAAGATAACTAGTTAGTGAATTAAATGAAAGAGCCTTTGAATTTGTTTGAATTTAGAAATCTTGGACAGTTGTTGATAAATCAGATAGGCCGCTACACTTCCCATCAGACTAGCGCCGACAAAACGTGGAGTATACACCCACCAAAATAGGTCGGACTTGGTCCCCGTAAACCAAACCATGACAGGGTAAGATAATAAGCTACCTATCAAGCCGGTGCCAATAATTTCACCGAGCGCCGCCCAGAGGGGATATGCTGATGACGCTGAAAGAGAGTACCGGCCAGATACGCACCAAAGACGGCGCCTGTCAAAGCCAAAGGTGGAATCCCTAATAAAACCATGCGAATGATGCCACAAAGTAAAGCCATCAGCAAAGTATAAGGCCCACCCATTAGACTAGCGGCTAAGATATTCATCACACTGGACATCGGTGCCATGCCCTCAATGCGGAGAATCGGTGAAAGAATGACATCTAACGCAATCATGATGGCTAAGAATAAATGCTTCGTGAGTCGCTGATTAGTATTCATCCTGCCATCTCTTAACTCGGTCTACAAATTTATTTAAATTAAACATTGCTTCGCTTCCTTTCTTTCCCTATGATTGACAATCGAGTTTAGGAAGCGATGAAACTTATCAGTTGGGCACGAATAAGTCATTGGCGCTTCCCTCCGGCGGTATCAACCGCATCAGGTTCTAAGGGTCGATTGCTCTCTCAGCCTCCATGGCACCCCTAGCGCTCTACTGATTTTATCAGAAGTTTTAAATATTGTAAAAAGACTTTGAATCTTGTTCTAGCAGTTTTCAATCCGCTTTCAGCAGATTATTTGCTATCTGTTGAATCTTCGTCTAAAATATGGCTGATTCAATAAATAAAATACCAACTAGGGGAGCCACAATAGTGTGCTGAGAGTAGGTGTTATTCCTAGACCCTCAACCTGACGTAGATAATCCTACCGCAGGGAATGTCCTTA
Organism: Ignavigranum ruoffiae; assembly: GCF_900110675.1. Lineage (GTDB taxonomy): Bacteria > Bacillota > Bacilli > Lactobacillales > Aerococcaceae > Ignavigranum > Ignavigranum ruoffiae. The sequence continues at coordinate 5,872 of NZ_FOEN01000015.1, forward strand.
AAGGCCTGGCGACTTGCTAGGTGCTTTATGCTCTCTTTTAGTCTCCGCTAGGGGGCTATTTTTTTATGGAGGGAGTGCGATATGCTACAAATAAGAAATTTAGATTTTAGTTTTCACCAAAATTCGTCGCGGCCAATTTTTAAGCAGCTAAATCTTGACTTGCCTGAGGGTGAGTTTATTAGTCTGGTCGGTAAGAGCGGTTCAGGAAAGTCAACCCTATTTAAGTTGATCAGTCAACAATATCAAGCAGATCAAGGCGAGATTACTTTCCGTGGCCGACCGGTTGCCGTGAGTGATTTGGCTTATATGCCTCAAAAGGATTTACTCCTACCTTGGGCCAATATCTTAGATAATGTCTGTCTTTCAGCCAAGCTAGGGCCTCGCCGTCCTATTCCTCGTGAACGGGCCTTGGCCTGGTTAGCCAAGGCGGGTTTGGCCGACGATGCTTACGCTCTACCGAGTCAGTTGTCGGGTGGCATGCGACAACGAGCTGCCTTTGTCCGCACTATCTTAGCCAATCGCGAAATTCTGCTATTGGATGAGCCTTTTGGAGCGCTCGATAGCTTTACCCAGCAAGAGATGCAGACGTGGTTGTTAGAAATCTGGCAAGAATTGAAACAAACCGTCTTGATGATTACCCATAATTTGGAAGAAGCCGTTCTCTTAAGCAATCGCGTCTATGTGCTCCAGCCCTTCAAAGCTAATCAAGAGGCGCAAATTCGATCCTTTCAGATAGACCTACCCAAAGATCGCCAGATGGATATACGGTATCATCCTGATTTTATTGCCTATAAACATCAAATTGAGGAGGCTATCTATGGATAAGTTAGGTAGATGGATTGACCGCTATTGGCCTTTCGCCTTAATCTGTCTGATTTTATGTGTGGAGGTAGAAATCTTGGTCGACAGCGGGCTGGTTCCTGATTTTATTATTCCTAAACCGAGTCAAGTTTGGCATAACCTGGTCGACCAAGGCCCTGTTCTGTTGGATCACGCTAAACTGACCCTCGCTGAAGTCGGCCTAGGTCTGGTCTTCTCCATTGGTTTAGGGATTCTGATTGGGGTTTTGCTATATTATTCTCGTTTTATGGAGCGTGCCTTCTATCCTTTCGTGCTGATTTCGCAGACGATTCCGACCATTGCCTTGTCGCCAATTTTCGTGCTTTGGTTCGGCTATGAAATCTGGACTAAGGTGGCGATTATTTTCTTAATTACCTTTTTCCCGATTGTGGTGGCTGTCTTCGATGGGCTTAAACGAACCGACTCAGAGTACTTAGAACTCTTCCGGGTGATGGAAGCGAGTCGTTGGCAACGCTTCTATTATTTACAATGGCCGATGGCCTTACCAGGGATCTATTCTGGTATTAAATTAGCAGTGATTTATTCGCTGATTGGGGCAGTCATTGGCGAATGGCTGGGCGGAAATGCCGGTCTAGGTTATTATATCCGCCGCATGTCGAGTTCGATTAAAGCCGAAGGGGTCTTCGCCGGAATCATTGCCCTGTCGGTCATGGGGATTGTCTTATTTAATTTAGTAACCCTGTTGGAAAATCATTCACTCAAATATCTTAATCAAGAAAGAAGGAAAGATCGATGAAATTAATGAAAAAATTACGTAATGTCCTTATTATTGGCCTACTGACTTTGCTGGTCTTACCGACTCAACTTAACTTATCTGCAGGAGCTAAGGAAGACTTGCACGATTTCAATCTGATGTTGGATTGGTATCCCAATGCCAATCACATACCAATCTATGTAGCCCTGGCTGAAGGTTATTTCGAAGAGGAAGGCTTAAACCTCACCATCTCCATGCCCGCCGAAGTGGATGACCCGATTAAATTAGCTGGAGCCGGACAGACCGACTTAGCTATCTCCTATCCGGCGGTATTGATTCAAGCGGTTGCCGAAGATGTACCAGTTAAGGCTGTGGCTTCGCTAGTTCAAGGTCGCTTAGATGCCATTATCTATAAGCAAGAAAGTGGTATCCAATCGCCAAAAGATTTAGCCGGTAAGCGCATCGGTTACTCAACGACCACCATCTCAGAGAATATTGTTGAAGCAATGATGACCTATGATGGAGCCAATTATGAGGATACTCAGATGGTCAATGTCGGTTGGGATCTGATTCCGGCTCTGGCTACTGACAAGGTTGATGCGTTGATTGGGGCCTATCTAAACCATGAATATTTATTGCTTCAGGCGGAAGGTTATCAAATGGATTACTTTGATTTTGCTGATTATGGGGTTCCTGACGCAGATGAATTAATCTTCGTGGCTGGAGATCGAGCCATTGAAAATAAGTCTGAAGACATTCAAGCCTTCATGCGAGCATTACGACGTGGTTTCCAGACTGCTATCAATGATCCTGATCAAGCCTTGCAGACGATTCTGGACAAACAAGAGAATGCCTATGTTCTAGACCCCGAGATTGAACAGGCTTCTTGGGAGCGACTGCAAGAAGATATGGTGAAGAAGGCCGATTTTGGTCAAATTAATCCCGACTTGTATCAAGCATTCGCTGATTTTCTCTATCAACATGGTTCAATTCAACGAGCTCTCAAAGCCGAAGACTTAGTCAAATTGCTCGATGAAGAATAATCTAGCTGATGATTTAGCAAAAAAGGGTATGATGACATGAAGCTGACTTATACTCAAATTCTACAGCAATTACGGCAGAAACGTCCCTTAATTCATTGCATTTCCAATCAGATTGCCAGCCACTTCCAAGCCAATGCACTCTTAGCCCTAGGTTGTTCTCCGATTATGACTGATGAAGCGGAAGGGGCAGCAGAGATTGCTCAACAAGCCCAAGCCTTGCTCATAAATCTCGGCTCGCCTTTATACGCTGGTAAATTAAAGGCGATGAAGCAATCTTTACAAATCAGTGAAGAACGGCAAACTGTCAGAGTCTTGGATCCGGTGGGGATTGCCTCCATTTCCTATCGCTATCAGCTAGCCCAGGATTTATTAGCTCACCATAAATTTACTGCCATCCGAGCTAACTATGCCGAGATTGGCCGGTTAGGCCAGAAGTCTTTGGCCAGTAAAGGGATTGATAGTCTCCAGTCTTCTGAATCGATGGCTCAAATTTGTAGAGAAGTCGCACTGAAGTATCAAACCTTAGTCATTGCCACGGGGCCGCGCGATTTTATCACCGATGGTCAGACTCTATATTATCATGACCATGGCCATTCGTTGTTAAGTCAGATTACCGGGACTGGCTGTGTGGCCTCTAGTATCCTAACCGCCTTTCTATCGTTAGAAGCAGGGGCCGAAATTGGCGGTCAAGCCATGGCTTACTATGCTTGGTGTGGTCAAGCGGCTAGCTTAGCAGTTGATGGTTCCGGCTATTTAGAAAACGAGTTGATCAACCAACTCTATCACCATAGTCTGGATAAACAGGCAGACAAACTTGATTCACTGATTACTTTAGAAACCCAAACAATTTAAAGAAAGGAGAATAAGATGAACTCAGTACAACCAGCAAAACACCCCGTAGTCTTGACCATTGCGGGCACCGATCCTTCAGGTGGCGCTGGCATTCAGGCCGACTTAAAGACCTTCATGTCTTTAGCTGGTTTTGGAACGTCAGCAATTACTGCGGTCGTCGACCAAAACACTATGGGGGTGAAGTCGATCCATCCAATTCCTCATGAGATGGTACGCGAGCAAATTCAATCAGTCGCTGAAGATTTACCGGTACGCGCGGTAAAGACCGGCATGCTCCATGATAGTCAATTGATTCAAACCGTCAGCCGGGCTATCCGCGATTTTGATTTAAGCCAAAATCTAGTGGTCGATCCAGTCATGGTAGCCAAAGGAGGCGCCTCACTCTTACTTGAAGAAGCTCAGGAAAGTTTACGTCAATCTTTAATTCCCCTAGCCCGAATTGTAACGCCAAATCTCCCTGAAGCTGAAGTACTTGCTAGAATGAAAATCGAGAACGCCCAAGAACGCCTACAAGCGGCTCAAGCCATTCTAGACTTAGGCGCCCAAGCCGTTGTCATTAAGGGGGGCCATCGTTATTCGGCCAGCCAAGATGCGGAAGATTTCTATCTGGATCAAAGTGGTCGATCTTTTACCTTAAGTTGTCCTCGTATTGAGACCCAGCATACTCATGGAACTGGCTGCACCTACTCAGCTGCGCTAGCTACTTTCCTAGTTCACGGCTATGACTTAGACCAAGCTATGGTATCTGCCAAAGCCTACATTCACGCCGCAATTTCCCAGACCTTGGGGCTTGGCCATGGCCATGGGCCAACCAATCACTGGGCTTTCCAAGAAAACCCACAACACTATATTCCACAGGTGATAATTCATGAACTCAAGCACTAAAGGATTTAAACGCACCCGTCCGGATCAAACTTTTCCCATTTATTTAATCTTAGGCAGCCAGAACTTTCCCAAGCAAACGAAAAATCAACAAATGCGATCATTTATCAACTGTTTAGATCAGGCTGGTCAAGCTGGTATTTCATATTTCCAATTCCGCGATAAAGACCATAGTCAGCTCACACCACCAGAACGCGAGCAATTAGCTCGTGAAGCTCAGGTCATTTGCCAGCACTATCAGATTCCTTTAATCATTGACGATGACCTCGATTTAATGGAAAGAATTGATGCGGATGGAATCCATATTGGTCAAGACGATTTATCCGCCTCATTCGTCCGCCAAAGATTAGATACCCAGCACATTCTTGGTCTTTCTGCCCACACTCGCGACCAAGTTCACGCTGCCATTGAAGTAGGGGCAGATTATGTCGGTTCAGGCCCTATCTTCCCCACTCAAACCAAGGTCAATGTGCGCCCCGCAATCGGTCTTGAACAATGGCGGGACCTGCAATCCCTTGACCCAAGCTTCCCAATTTTTGCCATTGGCGGGATTCACGAAGATAACGTTGACCAAGTTAAGGCCAGGCAAGCCGATGCTATCTGCGTGATCTCTGCGATAAGTCAGTCAACAGATATCGCCAGAACCGTGGCCAAGTTGAAGGCCCCGTTGGCAAGAGAATAAGCCAAAGTCTTGAATGATGATCTGGAGTTAAGTGACTAACTCTGTAACAATAGCTATGAATAAGATAATGGTAATGGATCTAAACTAAAATTTAGCCCATTAAAAAAACTCAGCAAATATTTATTCCCAGACCAGCATTCATCGCGATCAGGTAAATATTCGCTGAGTTTTTGTTGATTCATTGGTTTGAATTTTGGCTGATTAACTCTGAATGACTTCGTTAACAGCTTTAAAATATGAAATTCAAAACTCTTACTAGATCTCTTCTAAATCGTTAACTCACTATCAAATCAGCTTTAATCGAAGGGATATTATCCTTGTAACAAGGCTTGGTTTGCCGTAATAATTGCAGCTTTATAAACATCCTCTTCATTACATCCCCGAGATAAATCAGTTACCGGTTTAGCCATACCTTGTAAGATTGGGCCTAAGGCTTGATAACCTCCTAAACGTTGAGCAATCTTATAACCAATGTTACCAGATTGGATTTCAGGGAAGATAAAGACCGTCGCTTGACCTGCTACTGGTGAGCCTGGAGCTTTCGCTTGCCCCACCACATCGCTAATCGCCGCATCGAATTGTAATTCCCCATCAAGGACTAATTCAGGTGCCTTTTCTTTGGCTAATTTAGTCGCTTCAACAACTTTGTCTACTTCTGGTGAAGAAGCTGAGCCCTTGGTTGAGAAGCTCAGCAAGGCAACCTTAGGATCGATATTGAAGATTTCAGCGGTCTTAGCGGATTCAATGGCAATCTCAGCCAATTGTTCAGCGGTTGGATTAATATTAATCGCGCAGTCACCAAAGACATATTTTTGTTCGTCTTCATTTTCAGGAACTAAGATAAAGACTCCACTGGTTGATGAAACCCCAGCTCGGGTTTTAATAATTTGTAGGGCGGGTTTAACCGTTGAACCCGTTGATTGAGTCGCTCCAGCAACCAAACCATCAGCTAAGTCTTGATAGACTAACATGGTGGCAAAATACATCTTATCTTTAAGAATTTCTTGAGCTTGTTCAACGGTGGCCTTCCCTTTACGGCGTTCAACAAAGTCTTCCACCATGCTATCAAATTGTTCGTAATGGTTAGGATCAAGCAATTCAATACCTTCAATAGACTTTCCGAGTTCTTGGGCGGTCGCTTTAATTTCCTCAGGATTTCCCACCAAAATTGGATCTAATAATTGATCTTCTTTTAAACGTACGACAGCGGCTAATACACGCGCATCATGGCCTTCCGGAAATACCAGACGTTTCCCTTTCCCTTTAATCGTCACGGATAAATCTTCAAACAGTCCCATGCTATACATTCCTCCATTTATTAATCTGCATGTGTGTTACATGTCCACCAAAAACTTTACCACTCTTGCTCGAATTTGTACATGCTTTTGCCTCAACTATAAGACTTACTTAACTACCCTAAATCATGCTTATTGACTTTAAATCATAATAATTAACTCATTTGATTATTATCGTGAATTTGCTTTAAAATTTGTCGATACATCAGAGCATTTAACATAGCCCCTAATAAAATAATACATACCCAATAATAAGAAGAAAAATGCGGGCCTGAAGTCACTCCAACAACCGCTCCCAATGGGGAACCAATACCGCCAAAAAATTGAATTTTAAAAAAACCAATAAATCCTCCTACACAAGCCGATGACAGTGTGTTAGCTAAAATTAATTTAGGATATTTAATAATAAAAGGTATTCCACCTTCTGAAATACCTAGAAAGCCCATCAACAGAGCAGAATTACCGAGTATCTTTTCTTGCTGAGAAAAAAGATTCTTGAATAACAACGAGGCTATACCAAGCCCAAGAGGGGCAACTGATATTGATGAAGCAGTAACCGCTTGAGGAATAGCGTTAACTCCCCCGATTCCATATTGATTCATCGTATCGATAAATATTGCCGAGGAAACCAAACTTGCTGTCTTATTTATCGGCCCTCCTAAATCAAAGCCAACCATTCCTCCAAGTATTATTCCATAAACCGCGGGAGCATACTCATACTGCCTGGTCAGGTAATTCATAGAAGCATACAAGAATTCAACCATGGTTGCGAGAGGTTTCCCAATTATAAAATAAATGATCAAAAAAACAAAAAAAGTTAGACATAAAGGTGCTATCAAGTACTCCATTAATGGCAAGAGAAATTTAGGCAAATTGAATCGGTCAATAAATTTTGCTAAAAATCCCGTTATTATTCCAACAAGTATGGCACCTATAAACCCCGCACCAAAGCTTGTTCCTAAAAAATTAGCGGAATTCACCAAATATCCACCGATAAATGCTGGAATCAAAGCGTATTTTCCACCAATTCCTTTTGCAAAATACATACAAAACAATGGTATCATCAAATCAAAACCGACTTGCCCTACTTCATACAGTTTTTTAAAAAATTCACCCGCATCAGCAGATATTAAATTCCAGTCTAAATATTGCAACTCGGCATCCATACTAAATGCACTAGCATTTGCGATAGCCAAAAATAGACCAGACAAGACAGTCAAAGGTACAATTTTACTAATCGCAAACATCAATGAATTTCCTATCAAATCTATTGCCTTCTTTTTACACATATTCCTTTTCCTCGGATTCAAAATATATAGGGTTACTAATAAGTATAGGTAATTGATTACTTATTATTTCTTGATTAACAATTGACCCATATATTTCAATTCGCATAAATTTTGAAGAACCACTGTTAAAATAAATATTTTTGGATACCTCATTTGTCTGCACTATGTACTCTATTTTTTGATCTTCCAGAATTATTATTATTTTTTGTCCGTTTTTAAGATGAGTAAAATACAAATGTACCATTGTTTCTAGGGGGTATGTTTCTCCACAAATAACATTCGATTGTTCAAAATCAATTTCGGGTCCATTTACTGTATAAGTGATGAAAGAGTTCCCCTTAATGAGCGCCTCAAGGATATCTTTCTGATTATAGCTATAAGAATAGATATTCGTCGTAGGGCATCCAAGCATCCTGAATAACTCAAACGAATGAAAATCACTTCCCCCAGTAACAGATATCTTTCTTCCTTTCATTAACTGCTCATGCCACCATAATTGAGCTTCAAAATTTGATTGTAAATGCGTGCCCCCGTTCCAAACTTCAATAGCATCAAATGGCAAATCCAGGCCCGAAAGCCAAGGACAGTCAACACAAAACGGATGATTAATTATAAATTTTGCTCCTTTACTTTGGCCACTTTTAATAAAATCTGAGGTATCTTGAAAACTTTCCGTATCAAATGATCCACTAAAGGGCTGATTTATTCCCCAGAAATTTCCATGTCCCTGGTATCGTGTCCATTCAACACCGGGGATCAATGTAAAATCATTTGTAGAAAAGCTTTCAGTCTGATTATTGAAATTATTGTGATCTGTAATTATTAAATAGTCCAGACCGATATTTTTAGCTACATCTACTAATAAATGAAGTGGCAACTTACCATCAGAAGCTGTCGAATGGGTATGTGTGTCTCCTTTTAATAACCTACGAACTTTACTTTCTTGAATGAACTCATAAGTAACATTGAGTCCATCTAAAGGAACTTTGTAAGCACCAAGAATGATATTCCATTCGCCCATCATTACTTTTGGATTGATAAATCCTACCGATGACTGATTCTGAGAGAAAAATAAAGAAGAACGATTAGAACCGGATGACCCTAAATACTGTTGGTTTGGTCCTTGTATGGAAAAATCTATAATACTGACATTCTCTTCTAATATTTTATCATCTTGAATTTCTTTAGAAACTTTCAAGTAATCGTAACTGATAGTTATTTTTTCAATATCATTTTTTATAAAAAAGGGGATTTTTATATATTCTCCTTCTTGATCGTGTGACACAAAATAGGTGATTTTTTCAATATATTTCATAATTATTCTCCAATCATCCTTTGACTGAACCTAACGTCATTCCAGTGATTAAATATCGTTGAGCGACTAGATAAGCCAAAATGAGAGGGATGGTTGATATTACAATCGCAGCCATAATGGCATTAGGCGAAACAAAATCTGTCCCTGAAACAGATGAACTATTAAATACTAGGGATTTTAATATTAAAGGTAAGGTATATTTCTTTTGATCAGTAATAATTGTTACAGGAATCATTAAACTATTCCATTTTGATATGAATGCTATAAAAGAAACCGTAGCGATTCCCGGTTTAGACATGGGAAGACATATTTTTCTAAAAATTTTTAATTCACTCGCACGATCAATTTTGGCTGCTTCAAATACCGATTCTGGAATGGATTGAAAATAATTTTTTAACAAGAGAATACTAAATCCAGAAACAAGGCCATTAATGATAAGGCCCCGATAGGTATTGATGAAGCCAAGATTTTTATTCAATGTATAGATGGAAACCAAGGTCAATTCTCCCGGAATCATCATTGTAACCATGATAAAACTTAAAATAAGTGTTCTAAAAGGCAAATCTTTTTTTAAAAGAATAAAAGCGGCGATTGCTGAAAATAATGTTTGTAGACCTGAGCCAATGGTTGAAACAAATATAGAATTTAGTAAGGGTCGCCACAAGTTTTCTTTTTGCCATATATACCGAAAACCTTCGAAAGAAAAATCTTTTGGCCATAAAGATATACCAGGTAACATGGATGCTTTATTACTAGAAAAGGCAATTGATAAAATATTAATCATAGGTAGAATCATTGATAAAAACAATAATAATAACATGAAATAATTTAATATTTTAATTGGAAGGAATAACTGATTTCTTCTCATTATAAATCCTCCCTTAAAAGATATCTCACAATAAAAATAATAATCATCGTCAATAATAAGACGATTACTGATCCAGCAGTAGCAATTCCAATATTAAATCGACTTATTCCGTTTTCAAATATGTACAAGATAGGTGTTCTAATTTTTTGAATAATAGCTGGATTCCCCATAATATAAACTTGGTCAAAATTTGTAAAGAGTCCCATCAAACCAAGAATAAACACAGTTGCCATGGTAGGTTTTAAATCTGGAATAATTATTTTTTTAATTTGTTTTAAACGAGAAGCCGAGTCAATTTGTGCCGCTTCAAATAAATTTGGATTAATAGCTACAATACTTGCTAAAAACAGTATAGCCATATAGCCAATTCCCTTCCATGCCCCTGTTAAAATCATGATTAATTGAGCTAAGTCATCCTCCGTCATAAATAGAATTGTCTTGCTATCAAAAAATCCTCTTATCGTATTTACAAAACCATTCGGACCTAAAATATTAATCCAAATTCCACCCACCACGGTCCAAGAAAATAAATGAGGTAAATAAGAAGTGGTCTGGATTATTCTTTTTATTTTGGACTCTTTTAATTCATTGATTCCTAAGGCGACTATCAAAGAAGACACGAAAGTTAATAATAGAGTTCCAATCCCAATGATAAAACCATTGATTATTGATGAAATAAAGGATTTATCCTTCATAATCTCTAGATAATTTTGCCACCCTACCCATTCACTTGTTCCCATTAATTTTACTTTTTGAAAACTCTGAACGATTCCCATAAATAAAGGGAGATAGGAAAAAATGAAAAAATATAATAGTACTGGTAATAATAAAAGGTACACAAACCGATACTTCTTTATTAATTTCCAAGTTTTCTTTTTATGTTGATTCATTGTTTTATCTCCCTCTATCTGTGAATAATATTTCCTTATTCTTCAATAACTCCTGCATCTAAGAGAGCTTGTTGCATTTCTTTTAAACCAGTATCTACATCCACGTCTCCACGAATTATCTCTACTGCCTTTTGTGCTACAATTTCATTATATTTTGCTGATTCTGGCAAAAAGGATTCAGTTGAAGCAAAAGTCAACAGTTTCATAGCATCATCAACACCTGGATTATGAGGTAAAGGGGCTTCAAATTTTTCAGAAATTGGGAAGGGAGCTCCATGATCTTTACCATGACTTTCCCCTACTTCAGTTAATTTATATTTCCCATCTTCAATAACATAGTCATATCCTTCAGCCCCTAATGATAATAAAATTCCACCTTCTTGAGTCGCAAAAGTTTCCAATACTTTAATAGCACCTTCAACATTATCACTTGTAGCAGGAATTCCCCAAAGTGAAGCTCCTCCTCTAGTCAACATATACTTTCCATCTGAGTTATTAGTACCACCCAAAGGCACCGCCTCAAATTTATCTGGATAATCAGCACCAGCATTTGAATTATATAAACCTGTCCATGCTGCCCAATCGACAACTACTCCCGTCTGATTAGCGCCAAATTTTTCTCGTAATTCTTTAGTAGTATCCGTTAAAGAACTAGGGTCCATTAACTCTTCTTGATATAACTTACGAAGCCATTCCCACACAGGTTTTGCTTCTTGACTAGCTATTGGTGCAGTGCGCTTTCCTGCTTCGTTAATAACTATTCCAGTTTTAATATCTTGAGAAGCAAACCAAGGTTGTAAATCAAATAAGTTACTAATTACAGCATTGTATGGATAAAAATTGTCAATATCAGTAACTTTATCTTTCATTTCTTTAAATAGTTTATAATATCCATCTAAGGTTTCTTCGGATAGGCCTTCTATCTTATACTTCTTTAACAAAGCTTGGTTAAGGTTAACAACCCGATGAATTTCTTTTTTATTAAAACCGGCATATAATTTACCATCTATGGTAATGTTGTCCCATTCTGATTGTGAAATGACTTCTGGGTCAGAAAGAATCTCCGAGTTTTTAACATAGTCGGTAATATCTAATAAAGCACCCTGTTCAACAAGATCATTTAATTGATCCTGATTGAAATAGATTAAATCGAGTCCTTCACCACCATTTGATAATTTTTGAAGAACTACCGTATTATAGTCTTCTGCTGGTTTTTCAATATTAACTTTTAGTCCAGTAAGTTCTTCTAATTTTTGATTAAATGCTTTCGCATCTTCTTCATCTTTTCCTCCGGTAACGCTAGTTAGAATATCTACTGTATTATTTTCTTGCGCAATTACAGCCGAAGGACTTATCAATAAGTTTGTTAAAGTAAGGGTAAGCATTGACAATTTTATCAATTTCATACAACTCTCTCCTTTTAATTGTTTATTCTTTGTTCATTTTGCAGATCAAAAAAATGTAACTTATCTGCTTTAAAAGACACATTATAAATACTTTCTTTATCTAGTTTCCTAGATTCCTGTAATTTCACGATAAAATCTCCTTGCTCAGAAGAAAAATACAGCAAGTTTTCTGAACCTAAAAACTCGACATGATTTGCTTTTATTCCTTGCGTAGAAGCAACATTTTCTAACTCAATATCTTCTGGTCGAATTCCTAGGATCACCTCCTTTCCTAAATATTCTTTAAGGGCATCTTTATAATCTTCTAAATCAATAGTTGTATGACCAATATTCGTTGTAAAATCATCTTGTAAAATTACCTTAAAAAGATTCATCGATGGAGTTCCAATAAAGCTTGCCACAAATATATTTTTTGGTTTTAAATATATTTCTTCTGGACGATCAACTTGTTGAATCTCTCCCTTATTCATTACAACAATCTTATTCCCTAAAGTCATAGCTTCAACCTGATCGTGAGTTACGTAAATCATAGTGGCCTTTAATTTTTCGTGAAGAGAAGCAATCATTTTCCGTGTTTGAACTCTCAATTTAGCATCCAAATTTGATAAAGGCTCATCTAGTAGAAATACTTTGGGTTCTTTAACCAATGCCCGGGCCAAAGCAACTCGTTGTCTTTGCCCACCTGATAAATTTTTTGGTAATCGATCTAGATAATGATTTAATTCAAGTAATTTACTAGATTCTTTAAGTTTTTCCGATATTATCTCTTTGTCAGTTTTTTGATTTTTTAACCCAAAGATGATATTCTCTTTTACACTCATATGGGGGTACAAAGCATAATCTTGAAATACCATGGCAATATCTCTTTGATCAACTTCAAAATCATTAATAATTTTCCCATCTAAATGAATATCACCACTGCTGATGTCTTCTAAGCCAGCAATCATTCTGAGTATTGTTGATTTACCACAACCAGATGGTCCGACAAATACAACTAACTCCCCTTGTTCAATCTCAATATTTGCATCATTTACTGCGTAAAGCGCTTCTGTTGAAGTACCTTCATATTTTTTTGATACGTGATTAAATGATAAAAATGACATTTGTTCGCTCCTATTTAAATTTTTACTGAACTCGTTACTTTTATCGATCCACTAATATTTATACAATTAGGGATTATAAGTTCGTTAGATTGTAATTGCTGAATTAGTAATTGTGCTGCAGTTTTTCCTAGCTCATATTCGTTCAAATCTACACTCGTGAGCTCTGGTTTAAAAATATTATTGACATTAATGCTTGAGTAAAAGACAGCTACTGAAAAATCTTCTGGAATTTGTAAATCTAATTCACTTGCTAATTTATAAATTGCTAGAGCCATTAAATCAGAGTCTAAAATAAAAGCATCCACTGGATTGTCTAAAAGTAATAATTCTTTGGCCTTGTGATACGCAAAGTCCTCTAAAAGAGCGTCTTTTGGTGTATAAAAATGTAGATTATCTAATTTCTTTTCATTGATTTCTTTCAGATAGCCTTTATATCGTTCAGGCGCAACAGTAGTGTTTTCATAGGTATTTAAATAAACGATCTTTCGGTGTTTTCTAGACATCATCGATGTTAATTCTTGACTTATAAGTTGATTGTCGTTATCTACAAAACAAACCTGTCCTAATTCATTCTCAGGAGGTAAACCTACCCAAACATGGGGAACTGTATCAAAAACCTGTTCATCAGTAGATGGATTTAATTTAATCATTCCATCCATCGGAAGGTAGTCATCTCGACCTTTACCAGTGGGTTCGATTAAAAGATAATAACCTTGTTTCGCACATACTGATAAAATCCCTTTGATAATATTTAATTGGAACTGAGAATTAAAATTTTCATTCGCTTCAAAAGAAATTCCAATGATTTTTGAAGTTTTTGTAGCTAATGTTCTTGCAAAATAATTTGTTTGAAAATTTAATTCTTTTGCTGCAGCCAAGACTTTCTCAGTCAACTCAGGACTGATGTACTTCTTTTTACTAAAAACATTGGAAACTGTACTTTTAGAAACATTAGCTAATTTTGCTACATCATTAATGGTTGCCACCATCTAACCTCCTTTCGAGAAAACCGGTTCGCTGAAATTATTTAACTATCTACAAACAGAATAACGAACTGATATTAATTATTTGTAAAGGTTAAGTAAATATAGTGTAAATCCCATAATTTCAAATAAAAAATTTACAAAAATTTAACACTTACCAACAACTTGAGTCAAGTCCATAATCTTGTGTAAAATATATTACAATGTTTCACCGGTCTTTTACTGATC
>NZ_FOEN01000010.1 GCF_900110675.1 Ignavigranum ruoffiae
AATATCAGGCGTTACTAGTAGAACATCAAGTATTCCAAAGTATGTCGCGTAAAGGGAATTGTTATGATAATGCCCCGATCGAAAATTTCTTTAGTGTGATGAAACAGGAGATGTATTATGGGAAAATATATCGAAGTTACAAGGAATTAGAAACTGCAATCACAGATTACATTCAGTATTATAACGAAGAACGAATTAAAGAAAAATTGAATTGGCTAAGTCCTGTGGCATATAGAAAAGCGCAAGCGGCTTAACAATTTATCATTAAACCAAAAGAGAGACAAACACAAAATAGTGTTCATCTCTCTGGTCCAACTATTTGGGGTCACTCTATCTTGTGTTCCTGGGCAGGTCGTTTTACTTTGTTAATTCTTTGAATGATGTTCAATTGTTTAAGCTTATGATGAAGCTTACTTGCTTTGTTTGTAATAATAGATGGCTAACTGGGTTCGATCACGGAGGTCTAATTTTTCTAAAAGCTGGGAAATATAATTACGTACGGTGCCTTCGCTGAAATGCATGACTTCCGCAATTTCTTTATTATTAAGTCCTTGAGCGACCAAATAAAGTAATTCTTGCTCTTTGGCATTGAGGGTGGATTGTTCAAGACCAGTTTTATCAGCTTCTCGGGAGATAAAGTCGGGCACCTTGGCCATAATTTCACGACCAAAGACACTCTGACCTTCTTGTACCGCTCGAAGCGCTGGAACCAGACTTTGATAGTCGGTCTTTAATAAGTACCCTTGAGCCCCAATTTTCAGGGCTTTCACAATATAATCATCTTCTTGAAAGGTAGTGAGGAAGATAATCTTAGCTTGATTGTCTAGCTTAAGAATTTGCTCACCAGCTTCTATCCCATTCATTAACGGCATCCTGATATCCATTAATATCAAATCGGGCCGAGTTTGCTGGAATAGATCAATGGCTTCTTGGCCGTTCTGCCCAATAGCCACAATCTTCATCGAGTCAGTATCTTCTTGACTGGCGATTTCAATAATGGTTTTTAGGCCACTGGTTACCAAGGGATCATCATCAACGAGGAGAATCTTCATAAGTTTCGAACTCCTTTCTAAGGGGGATACTAATAAATACACGGAAGCCGGCTTGTTGATTGATATAAAGTTGACCTCCCATCTGATCAACCCGTTCTTCAATATTGATTAAACCAATTCCAGGGGGATTCGTTTGCTTGGCCGGATTTCCTTGACCATTGTCGGTAATTAAATAGGTTACTTGTTGGTTGAGTTCACGGATAAATAATTGAATCCGGCTAGCTTGGGCATGTTTACGAATATTAGTCAGGCATTCTCGACTGATGGCTAACAAGTGGTGGCTAACTTGACTATCGAGTGGACTATCGACTTGGTAATGATAATGGATATGATATTCAGGATAGTCTGCAATGAGCTGTTGAAGTTCACGGTCCAAATCGATACTTTGGGCATGCTGCGCATGAATAATCGAGCGGACATTGGCCATCGAGGTCTGTAAAGTTTGGTTAATGTGCTGAATCTTATCTGTAATCAGTGGATCATGAATAATCATTTCTAGGGCGCCCAATTGAATAATACTCGCTGAAAGCTGATGACCTAATAAATCATGAATTTCTTTGGTGATACGGCGCCGTTCACTGATGATGGTTTGACTCTCGATATCGTCTTGCAGGCGCAGCAATTGATCTTGCCGTCCCTTGAGCTGTCGGTTCAACCATCTTAAACGATTAATCTGTTCAAAAGCCCGTCGTTCTTCTTCGTTGATTAGCGCCGTTTGTAAGGAAATCAAGGCGAAGAGGAAAGAGAGAAGGCTGATTGACAGCGCCAAGACGAAAGGATAGTGCCAAAGCCCACCGAGAAAAACTAGCAGGAGAGCGTATGGGAAATTATTAGCACGGGAGTCCACATCTAGAAATAAACAGGCAACGAAGAGATAAACATACGGTAGATAAAGGCTTAAAGCAAGAAATAGAATCAGTGTTAGCAATAAGGGACGTTTTTTGATGAAAGTCCCCAAACTAGCCAGCTGATCTAATAAGGGGCTATCTTTTAACCAAAAATAGCTTGCTTGAAGGATTAAGGCCCAGGCTAAATCGACAATCGGGATGAAGGTTCCCTCGTATAAATAAATTAAAGCTAGAATTAATAGATAAGCACAGGGATAGGCAATGAACTTGGTCGATTTCATCGTGGACACCTCGAATACTCCAGAATTTATTTAAGATTGCTATTCAGCGAAGAAAGCCGAACCGATTCTAAGGAAGCTAGTACCAGCTTGAATGGCAGGAACAAAGTCTGCCGACATCCCCATACTTAATTCAGTAAGTGAGCTTTGGCTCGGGTCGTTTTGTTGGATTTGATCTCGCAAATTTCTCAAGGCTTGAAAGATTTCCAGACAGCTTTCCGTACTTGCTCCTTTAGGAGCCATGGTCATTAAGCCAATCGGCAGAATCTTATCAAAATCTTTGATAGCATTGAGAAAGTCAACGAGTTCATGAGGATTTAGGCCACTCTTGCTGGCTTCGCCAGAAATATTAACTTGAACAAAGGATTTAATCGGCCGGTCAGCACGCTTTTGAATTTCTTTGGCCAATTTGAGGCGATCGAGGGCGTGAAAATAGTCGACTTGATTAATGATATCCTTAACGGGGCGTCGTTGCAGGCTACCAATATAGTGCCATATGACATCCGAATGAGCGAAATGTTGATATTTATCTTGAAAGACTTGAGGGCGATTCTCAGCAAAGTCACGAACCCCTAATTGATATAATTCTTCCATCTGGTCAAGATTGGCTGTCTTGCTGACACAGATGAGGGTTGGCGTCTTTTGCTGGTATTGTTGACTGATTTGTTGAATTCGTTCTTTCAAGTGGCGATAGTTATCAGCTAAGGACGACATGGATAAATCCTTTCTATATTTAATTTTTTGTTGACATAATAATGAAACACTCATTTTATATACTAATTTTCTAACTTATGTTATAATTTCACTTGGATATACAAAAGTATATTCAATTTTATTGGGCTAGGGGATGACTAACGTGGTCATCTCCCTTTTGCTATATTCAGCCCATTCTTTATAGTATAATATTATCATAGAAATCCCAAGAAAGGAGGCTAACCATGAGAAATTCATTACCATCATTCCAAAGGTTGTTGGCTAAATTTAGAAGCAAGACCTCAGATAGTTGGCGTCAGTTTAAGCGACCCTCAGCACGAAATATAATGAGAAAGCCTCGGCTTGTCGGCTTATTAGGTTTGATCTTATTAATTTATGGGGCTGGCGTCATGTTTTATAAAGGCCATTTATTGCCTCGTACATATTTTGCGAATGTGAATGTTTCAGAATTAAACCGACCAGCCGCTGAACAGAAGATCAAATCGAAATTAACGGATATGGTCATTGATCTGCAGGAAAATGGCCAGCAATATGGTAGCCTCCGGTTGGGTCAGCTGAGTCCAGAAGTAGATGCGAGTGCAGCCATCGACCAAGCATTAAAACAACAAAATCCTTTTTTATGGCCGTTTCATCTGTTTTATAAACAGACCATTGAAGGGGCCGAGAAAGCGATAGCTTATCAGGAAAACTCTTTAACCGAATTGATGTCTAAATTGGCGATCAACAATGAGCAACGACCAGCTGCCCAAGATGCCATCATGGTAATGGACGATCAACAAAAAGTCAGTGTCAAAGCTGAGAAGCATGGTCAACAAATATCACCTGCTAGTCTGCAAACGGCCATCAACCAAACCTTGAATACAGGGTCTTTGCAAGTCGATTTGAAACAAGCATATATTCAACCTAAGGTTAAGAAAGATTCCCAGGCCATGCAAGCTCAATTAGATGCCTATCAAAATGTCATTCAACTTAAAATAACTCATGTATTTGACGGAAATTCCTTGACCATTCCTCAGGAGACGATCCAATCTTGGGTCAGTTTAGATGACCAAGGGGATATGATTTACGATCAAGAAGCTATTAAAGATTATATTTTTAATCTGAATGAAGAATATACAGCACGTTTCCAACCGCGACAATTTCATTCCACTTATCAAGGAGAAGTGACGATTCAACCGGGAACCTTTGGCTGGTATATCGATGCAGACCAAGAATCTGAAGCTATCATCCAGATTCTAAAAGAAGGCAAGAATATTGAACGAGAACCGGTCATTGTCGGCAAGGGCTACCAGATGGATCCAACAGAAGCGATTGGGAATTCCTACGTTGAAGTTGATTTAACTCATCAGATGATGCTGATTTATCAAGAAGGGAAGTTGGTCTTACAAACTCCGATTGTTTCGGGGAAAATTGGGACCGAAACCATTCCCGGAGCCTACCAAGTTTGGAATATGGAACAAGATACGAATCTCAAAGGCTATAATCCTCATACTCAACGGGATTATGTCCAGCCGGTCAAATATTGGATTGCCTTTGATAACCAAGCCCAAGGAATCCACGATGCTATCTGGCAAAGCACCTTTGGCGGTAGTGCTTATCAACAATCCGGATCCTTAGGCTGTGTCAATACGCCACTCGATGTCATGAGTCAAGTTTATGAGATTGTCGACTATGGCTGGCCAGTCATTGTATTCTAAAGACATCTATAAAGAAACCGCGAAGACCAAAAAAAGTCAACGCGGTTGTTTTAACATATAAATTCGCAAGAATAAGACGACCTACGTAGCTTATAAGGCCTTACCGACTAGATGGTTAAACCTTGTCTAGTAGATCTAGTCCGGAAAGCTAAAGCTTTGAAGGACGATCTCTTGCAATTCACACAAATTCGGAAATTTTTATTTATTAGATATTAGAATTATCAAACTTTATTATGCGTGACTTCTTGATCATACCTTTGTCGATAGATCGTCATAATATGATTTAAGGCATAGATTTTTTCTTCGTAGAGGTAGATTGCTGACATCATATGGGCAATCCCATTAATCTCAGCATCATAGACCGCATCATCTCTTTCCAGCTCAGTTAACATTTGATGATAGAATTGCTGGATATAATTATGCCGATAATTTTTATCGACGGCCATAAAATTAACTTGTTCGGCTGGAATTCGACCATGAAATTTCAATAGAATTTGTTCATGTCCATTAAGTAATAATTCAAGTCGTTCACGCACTAAAATCTGCAGATCCTTGGGGAAGGTCTTATAGACATGATCATGTTTATGGAACATTTCTAACAAATGGACACAGGCTTGAGTGGTTGCCAAGAAATGCCGATAGATAACCAATTTACGACCAATCTGAATCCGTTTGGATCTAGGGAAGATGACTTCCTCGTGAATCATATCAAACAAGTCATTGAGCTCCGCACTCGCCCGATGAGCCCAAGATAAATCCTTCTCCATGATGGTAAAAGGAATATTCTTACGCAAGGCTGCTCGCATTAACACGATGAGTTCATTATTTAATTCAATCACCATGTCATAGAATTTCTCATCATAGCGCGGTGGATAAATCAACGAATTCACTAAGAAGGATACGGTGACGCCGATAATCGTTTCAATCACTCGATAAAAAGCTGATAAGTATAAATCATTGGCATCTGAGGACATAATCGCAACTAAGGTAATAACAGCCAAGGTCAATACATCACCCAGATTTAAGATGTTTAAGATACTAATTAAGAAAACAGCGGCCACACCGACCATAATTGGATGGTTACCCAGAATCATCAGCACTAGCACGGCTACCACCCCACCAATAATATTGGCTAGGATACGCCGATTGAACATTTCAAAGGATTTCTTAACGGTAGGTGCAGTAGTCGTTACGGCAGCAATAGCAGCCATCACTGCTGAATTCTCAGGAATTAAAAAAATAGAAAGAAAGATCGAAAGAGTAATGGCTAGTCCTGTTTTTAGAACACGTGCGCCGATTCTCATGGCATCGACTCCTTATCGCATATATTTATCTTTAATATACTAGCAAAGTTGGCCGGGAATTACATTTATTTTGCTTATTATTTTTATACTTTTTACCTATCTAATGCTATAATACAAGTGAAAAGGGGAGGATGAATATGCATCAACATTCATTGCATGATGCGGTCAAATACTTAAAAGAAAGAAAAATCCGTATAACTCCTCAGCGACAAGCGATTATTGAATATTTAATAGATACTCAAGATCACCCTACCGTTGATGAGATATATCAAGCGATAAAACAATGTTATGGGAATATGAGTTTAGCGACCATTTATAATAATTTGAATGTGTTGGTTAAAGCGGGCTTGGTTGATGAAATGAAATTCAATGGGGTAACTAGCCGCTATGATTATAACCATCACCAACATTATCATATTATCTGTGTCGAGTGTGGCAAGATTGCCGATGTGAACTATGCCGATGTGGCGCCGATAGCCGAAGCAGCTGAGCAACAAACGGGCTACCAAGTCTTTCACTCGAACATTGAATTGCATGGTTTATGTCCAGACTGTCAGGCAAAGTTACAAAAAGAAGCTGCAGAAAAATAATTTTTCATTAAAATTTTTGGAAAGCGAGTGCAGTCCAGGCTATTTTGTGAAATAAGTTCTATTATATCTTCCACAATACACACCTTGACTGTCTGACCATCCGCCATAAGTTGAACTCGATCTCGTTCAATCTACTAGTCATTCCTTGAATTTCATCAAGGACGGCTAGTAGATTTTTTGAGTTCGTTCATTTATGTTTTTCCAAAAATGATATCGATGAATTGGCTATGGTTTTTAATTGATATTGGTCACAAATTAATAATAAAGACCAATTGCTTTTTCTACTCGAGCGAGGGTTTGTTCTGCTTGTTGGCGAGCTTTTTGAGCTCCTTCATGGAGAATATTATTTAGATCTGGGCTTTCAATCAATTGTTGGTAACGTTCTTGTACCGGTTCAATATGGCTAATCACTAGGTCGGCTAGGTCAGTTTTAAATTGACCATAACCTTGGCCTTGATACTGGTCAACCAGTTGTTCGACAGGTTGTTGGCTTAAGCTAGAATAAATTTGTAATAAGTTAGACACGGCAGCTTGATTTTCTGGATCATAGTGAACTTCACCAATCGAATCGGTGACTGCACCTTTGATTTTCTTAAGGATTTGTTTGGGTGTATCTAGCAGACTGATATAAGCTTTAGGATTGGTATCCGACTTACTCATCTTGCTGGTTGGATCTTGTAAGCTCATGACTCGAGCTCCGTGTTGCGGATAGATCGGTTCAGGTTTGACCAATAA
Source organism: Ignavigranum ruoffiae (assembly GCF_900110675.1). Taxonomy (GTDB): domain Bacteria; phylum Bacillota; class Bacilli; order Lactobacillales; family Aerococcaceae; genus Ignavigranum; species Ignavigranum ruoffiae. Next base: position 7,219 of record NZ_FOEN01000010.1, read on the forward strand.
ATTATCGCCAAACTTATTATTGAAGCGATCGACGAAATTTCGGGTTAGTTCAATATGCTGACGTTGGTCATCGCCGACGGGAACATATTCAGCGTCATAAAGTACAATATCGCCGACCATTAAGGTTGGATAAGCAAGCAGGCCAGCATTTACCGCAACTTGTTTGGCGGCTTTGTCTTTGTACTGGGTCATGCGTTCTAATTCACCAAGCGGGGTCAAACATTGAATAATCCAGGCGATTTGAGCATGGGCGGCGACATCAGATTGAACGAAGATGGTGGTTTGATTAGGGTCGATTCCTAGAGCTATATATAGAGCGGCCAATTGCCGGGTCATGGTTTTTAATTTTTCCGGTTCTTGAGCGACTGTAATCGCATGTTGGTTAACCACACAATAAGTGGCGTCATATTGACTTTGTAATTCTACGAAGCCTTTCATGGCCCCAATATAATTGCCCAGGGTAGGGATACCTGAAGGTTGAACACCAGAGAAAATTTTTGCTTTTGACATTCTTTTGCCTCTTTCTTTGCACGTACTAATAAGCCCATTATAACCTATTTTAATAATAGGACAAAGATATATTCAGTTTTAATACAAAGGGTATTCGTGAAACATTGAACGAATCGAAGCGCCAGTCTTAATGTGACAAAATTCAAAAATTAAATTGCCACAGTCTTCAGCCCATGTTATAATATTAGTCGTAGAGATATCTCTTCTTTACAACAATGGAATATATTAGCGGTAGAGAACGCGAAATCTAAAGCTAAAGTGTCGAATGTATTATCACCTCATCTTGATTATAGCTTTTCAGGTTACGGTGATTTTAACGAAAGGAATGATCCTTTATGGTAACATTATTTATTACACCAAGCTGTACGTCATGTCGCAAAGCTCGTGCCTGGTTAGAAGAGCATGAGATTCCATACGAAGAACGAAATATTTTTACTGAGCCATTAACAGAAACTGAAATTAAATCTATTCTGCAAATGACTGAAAATGGTACAGAAGACATTGTATCAACGCGTTCGAAAGCTTATTCAGAATTAGATGTTGAATTAAGTGAATTACCGTTAAATGATTTCTTTGGATTGGTGAAAGACCAACCCGGTATCTTACGTCGACCAATTCTTTTAGATGATAAACGTCTACAAATTGGTTATAACGAAGATGAAATTCGTCGCTTCCTTCCTCGTGAAGTTCGGGCTCGTGAACTTCAACGTGCGCGGATGCTTGTGAATGAGTAATATTGTAGTATACTAGGCCAGTCGAATGACTGGTTTTTTTAATTTTTAATTCTATCTTGCTAAAGTCAGAGGCATTTGCTAGAATCCATATTATTGTATGAAATAATTGGTTTTTCAAGTAAAGTAGCCTATAATAAGAGTAGTCATAAGGAGGTGACCGATATGGAAATGGAACATATTAACGAAAATCTTATCAAGGTTCTCATTGACACCAACGATCTCGCTGAGAGAGGGATTAACTTCTTAGATTTGATTGGTGATCAGTCAAGTATCGAGAAATTCTTTTATTCTATCTTGGAAGAAGTAGATGTGGATCAGCATTTCCAAGAATCGGAAGCTGTAACGTTCCAAGTCATGCCCAATAAGGATGGCCTTGAATTATATATAAGCCGCAATAACTTTGAAGAGATGGAATCAATCTGGGAAGATGAAATTAGTCAACGTTTGTTAGAGCGTAAGAAACGGGCGGTCCAAGAAGACCACAGCCTGAAGGATTCTTCGACCAGAAAGAAGGTCATCAAAGAAGATTGGAGCAAGGTCGCTTCTTATCAACGGATTCGTTTTAATTCTTTAGAGGCTTTTCTAAGAGCAGCTCGAAGCATTAAAGATTCAGAACTTAGTTCGACCCTCTACGCCATGCAAGGTGCCTATTATCTATCGCTAGGTCTTGAACCAGGATTGAGTTTGTCTGACTTAGACTATGACCATCCACTTTGGACCTTGTTAGAATATGGCGAACTTGACAAAACAACGCCTCAAGTCCTCCAAGAACATGGTCAATTGATTCGTCAAGATGATGCGATTGAATTCTTTGCAGAAGATTTCTAATTAAATCGTCGGATTTGCCTTCCTTATCTACTATTTAGTAGATGAGGAGGGCTTTTTTATGCATTTTGCCTTGGACAGAAATAGTCAATATATCAGTGCTGAACGAGCTTATCAGCAATTTGGGTCAAAATTTTTTTGTCCGCGCTGCCAACAAAGTTTAATCATTAAAGAAAGTAAATTGGGCCGGCATTTTTTTGCCCATCGTTGGCCATGCCAAGCAAGAATCGAACAAAAATTAGACATCAGCAAAGATAGTGAAACAGAAGCTCATCGAGCCTTTAAGAAGTATTTTGTAAATTATTTTAGACAAAGAGGTTTTCAAGCTGATAGTGAACATTATGAGGCGAGTATTCAACAATTTGCTGATGTTTGGCTCTCTTTGAACGGTCAGACTTGGATTATCGAATATCAAAAAAGTCCCATCCCCTCTTCCAGATTAGCACAAAGACACCAGGCCTATTTAAGTCAAAGCAATACGATTTATTGGATTATGGAAAAGAAAAAGGCGGTTTCAACTCACTCCCAGTTTAGCAAAAACATGATTCATTTCGATTCTTCACTAGGATATTTTCGTCTGTGCTGGGATGAAAGGTTTCAGCAACTCCATATTCAGTGCTTAGGTCAGACTGGTTTTATTTTTTATCAGATTAAGCCAAATCTATATAATTTGCCAGCCATCCACCTATGTCATCTTTCGAGCTTTGCCCGTCATAATAAAATTCAAAGACCTGAAGTTATAAAGATGCCCACGCGCATTTATCATCAACGCAAAGTGCAGGCAATATTAACAAGTCAGGCTTATCGACCTTATCTTCATGACCTCTACCAGTTAGGCATCAGTGTAGCACAACTTCCGGAGTGGATTTTTACGGCGCCGTTGCCTATTTTTATTGATTCGCCTGCTTGGCTATATTGGACTTGGATTGCGCGCGCTCTTCAAGCCATGGATTCTGACACATTGATTCACTGCTTAGCCGATTACCTCGATTTTCTAGAAAAGAAAGGTTCACTAAAATACGCTGATCTACCCTTGATTCGACATTCAATCAAGGAGGCATTGCTTCAAACTACTATTCATTATTTAAGGGATAAGAAAATAGATGAATGAAGATAAAATCATGATAATAGCATCATTACAATAATATGGTAGAATATAGAGGCAAGAATAATATATTGGAGGAATTATTATGACTGAATTACAGACTAGACAAGCATCCAATCCTGAATTTCATTGGGATTTAACGTCCATGTTTGCTAATGACGAAGCTTTCGAAGCTGAACTCAAAGCGAGTCAAACTGAGATTGATCAGGTTAAATCATTTGAAGGTCAACTCAATCAGAGTGCTCAGAAATTATTAGCAGCGATCGAAGCCTATTTGAAGATGGAGCGTACTTTGTCTAATCTTTATGTATATGGGCATTTAAAGAATGACCAAGATCAAGCTGATGCTAAATATCAAGATTTGTTTGCTCGGGTTTCTGCTCTTTACAGCGATGCGATGGCAGCGAGTGCCTATCTGCGTCCTGAATTATTAGCTATGGACCAAGCAACCTTAGATCAATTTATGGCTGAAGAACCAGGTCTTGCACCGTATCAACAATATCTTGATGACTTACGTCGCTTCAAGGCTCATACCTTGTCGGCTGAAATCGAACAAATTCTGGCTCAGGGTGGACAATTCTTTGCTGGAAATGCCCAAACGTTCTCTTATTTAAATAACGCAGACCTTGAGTTTCCGAAGGTAACCGACAAAGATGGCCAAGAGATTCAAATTACTCATGGTAACTTTATTAAATTACTAGAGTCTTCCGACCGCGACCTACGTCGGCAAACTTTCCAATCCTTCTATAAAGTGTACCATCAATTTAGAAATACCTTTGCTTCAATTTTAGGAACGGAGATTAAGAAGAATAATTTTGAAGCGAAGATTCGTAAATTTGATTCTGCGCGTCAAGCTTCGCTGTTTGCTAATAATGTGCCGGAATCTGTGTATGACACTTTAGTGAATAGTGTAAATCAACGGTTGGATTTATTGCATCGTTATGTCAAACTGCGCCGTAATTTATTGAAACTCGAAGACCTCGAAATGTATGATATGTTTACGCCCTTGTTAGGAGAACCACCAATTAAATTTAATTATGAAGAAGCCCAAGCGATTGTGCTGGAAGCGCTGAAACCAATGGGCGAAGATTATCTTGAAATTGTCCAAGCAGCCTTCGATGAAAAATGGATTGATGTTTATGAGAATAAAGGGAAACGTTCTGGAGCCTATTCAAGCGGATCTTACGATAGCAAACCTTATATCTTAATGAATTTCCAAGAAGGAAACGATTCTCTTTATACCTTAATCCATGAAATGGGTCATAGTCTACATTCTTACTTGACCAATCAACACCAAGATTATGTTTATAGTCATTATTCAATTTTCTTAGCCGAAATCGCTTCAACAACTAACGAGAACTTATTGACTGCCTATCTTTTAGAAAAATATCAAGACGTGAATATTCAATTGTATATCTTGAATCATTTCTTAGACGGCGTAAAGTCGACAGTTTATCGTCAAACCCAGTTTGCTGAGTTCGAACATCTGATGTATCAAGAAGATGCAGCGGGTACGCCATTAACCGCTGAATTCTTATCAAAAGAATATCAAGCAATTAATGAGAAATATTATGGTGATGCGGTGAATTCTGATTCAGAAATTGCCCTAGAATGGGCTAGAATTCCACACTTCTACTATAATTACTATGTTTTCCAATATTCGACCGGATTCTCGGCAGCAACTGCCTTTGCCCAACGTATTCTATCAGGAGATCAAGAAGCTCGCGACCGTTATTTAAACTTCTTGAAATCAGGAAATAAAGACTATCCAATCGAAACGATGATTGAAGCGGGCTTGGATATGACCCAGCCGGATTATATTGATGCGACTTTGGATGTCTTTGAAGAAAGATTGAATGAATTTGAATCTTTATTAAAGTCCCAACAATAATTACACTGAGTAGAGGATGAGAACGATGACCGATTTTAGCCATCGACGGTTTCAATCGATGAATTTATTCACAGGTTGTCTATTGATTGGCCTGGTGATTGCTTTATATATCTGGCGGATCAAGGTCATTGTCGGCGGCGCCCTGGTCTTGGCTTTAGCTTTACTTGGCTTGGGGCTTTGGCAATTATACAACTATGCTCACACTCGCAGGCAAGTAAAGCAAGGGCAGGTCAATCCTTTATGGCGTCACCCTTTGGTTGTCGGTCTCATCGAATTTGCTTTAGGCATAGCTTTAATCACTCAATTAAAGTTGCTGCCTCTATCTTTCGCCATCTTGTTAGGCCTCTATCAATTATTGATGGGGCTGATTGGTAGTCTTGATTATTTTTTGAATTGGCGTGATCGGGCACGGAATCAATGGAGTCAACTGGTAAATACACTTTTGCATTTGGCTTTTGCCGTAGCCAGCCTATTTCTTTCGAATCGGATTGACCATACTTTATGGCGGTTTATGCTCTATCTCTTGCTCTTAGCCTTAAATTTCTTCTATGATAGTCAATATTTCTCTAAACGTTGGGGACTAACTTATCAGAACCGTTTCGTGCGGACCCCATTACCTTTGTTGTTGACCGTTTTGATGCCTTATCAATTACAGTATAAGATTCAGAATTTTTTGGCCAAGGATCAAAGCATGCAACCAGAAATCTTGCAGGCTTTCCAGAGTCAAAGTAAGTTTGGCGAGACGGGACAAGTTGAGGTCTTTATCCATACCAGTCCTTACGGTTTCGATCGCTTTGGTCATGCAGATATTGCCTTTCAAGGGAAGGTTTATTCTTACGGTAACCACGATGCCGATTCGCGGAAACTCTTTGAAATGATCGGCGATGGGGTCGTTCTAGTTGCAGATCGCCAGGCCTATATAGATTTTATGACCAGTCGTCGAATTACGATGATTTCCTTCGGGATTCAGTTAAATGCTCAAGAAGAAACTCAATTAAGTCAGCAGATTGAACGTTTGCTTGGTCAATTGGAGGAATTTGAGTTGACCTCTGCGAAGCAATTAGCAACTTTCGTCGGCATCTTTAGTCAGCGCAGTTCAATCGCTCTTTATAAATTTAAACAAGGACTCTTTAAGACTTATTTTGTCTTAGGAAGCAATTGTGTAATGTTCGTCGACTACTTGTTACAACAAACAGGTATCGATATCTTGGCCTTTGCGGGTATTATGACACCAGGCAGTTACTATGATTATTTCAATAAAGAATTTCACAAAGCCGATAGTAAAGTTGTCAGTAAGTCCTTGTTAAATCGTGACCTGTTGAAACGAATGCAAGTTTAGGAGGGATAGCATGGAGAAAACTTTTATCGTTAAAAAAGAACATGGAGCCGATCAAATTGGTTCGGGTATGTTAGCTGTTTTATCCACACCAACTCTGTTAGCTTTTATGGAGCAGGTAGCCCAGGAGGAAGGACAGACTCACTGTCAGCCAGGGGAGTCGACTGTGGGAATCGAAGTTCAGTTAAATCATTTAAAAGCAACTAAGATAGGTCAAGAGGTGCATATCCAAGCTCAATTAGTGGAACAAAATAAACGGATTTTGACCTATGACATTCAAGCTTGGGAAGGGGAGGAAAAGATTGGTCAGGCTCAACATAAACGAGCCATTATCAATGTGGAATCCTTCCTGGCTAAGTTATAATCACTAGAAAAGATACTTGTCTTATAGGACCTAGAATTCAATCATTAAACAAAAATGGACGGAAACCTGTTTGCGGGTCTTCGTCCATTTTAATTATTTTTTTGATTTTTCAGCTGATGCTCACTGTTAATTATTTGCTAAATTATTTCCGAGTTTTCCCGTAAGATATCAGTTAATAGGTGTGTGCTTTTTTTGCGGAAAAATAGCTTCTAAACGATAGATGGGGTGGCCCTTGGCTGAGAATTTCTCTTCATACTCGGTCATAATATTTCCTTGGAAGTCACTCTGATGTAAATCCAACCAGACTTGTTTAAAGGCCATGCCGTATTGGGACATGGAAGCTAGAGAATACTCGAATAAACCTTGATTGTCTGTTTTGAAATGGAGTTCGCCATCAGTCGATAGTACTTGTTCATACTGATTCAAGAAGTGAGGTGAAGTGAGTCGTCGTTTTGTATGGCGTTTTTTAGGCCAAGGGTCTGAGAAATTCAGATAGATTCGAGAGATTTCGCCCGAAGCGAAGAAGTCTGAAATTTCGCCACCATCTTGGTTTATAATTCTTAGATTTGGCAAAGGTTCTGCAACAATCCGCTCCAAAATCCGCACGGCCACACTAGTTTGTAATTCCATAGCAATGAAATTGATGTCGGGATGAGCTTGGGCCATAGAATAGATGAACCGACCTTTGCCAGAGCCCACTTCTAAATAGATGGGGTGATTATTGTGGAATTCATCCTGCCAATGACCTTTTAATTGATCTAAGTTAACCGGTACGTATTGAGGATAGTCATCGAGCATATCTTGAGCCCAGGGAATATTTCTTAAGCGCATAGTATCATCCTTTATATAGTAGTATTCAGAAAGAAACGAACAAATTCGAGTTAGGCCAAGGAGACCTTCGCTTAAATTTGTTCGTGTTAATGTGATTGATAGATTGATTTAAGCCGTAAGACAGTTTCATTTACTTTATGATAACGGCCTTCTTTGTAAAATTGTTTGATCAGATATAAGCAATTAATTAAACTATACCATTTTACCCGTTGATAGAAGGCTTGGTCCATGTCGAATTGATAATCGGCTAGCCAAGTCGTCCATTCGCGGGGCGGAAAGTATTGGAGCAAGAGGTAAGTTAAGTCACTTAAAGGGTCAGCGATACGAACATTCTCCCAATCGACGACATAGAGATTCTTGCTTTCTTCGTCAAAGAGGAAATTATTATGATGCAAATCACCATGGCAGACACATAAATCGACATCATAGAAATAATCGTGGACCGCATCTTCTAAATAATGAATGACTTCATTAAAGAACAGATGAGTTTGAAGATGCTCGGGTAAACCGTCGAAATAGGCTTGGATGAAGTCGACCGGTCGGAATGTCTGGCCACCAACCCGTTTGAGCATTTGCAAGAGATGTTCTGAATGATGGATGGTCATAATAATATTCTTGACCGAATCTTGACTCATATCTTCACGAGAGAGAACATGACCGTTCTTCCATTCTTGGGCGACCAGTGTATCACCGGAATATGTTTTTTGAGTCCACATTAACTTGGGCGTGATGCCTTCAGCGGATAAGGTGGTTATAAAAGGGGAGGAGTTTCTTTTAAGGAAGACTTTTTCATTTTCTTTGATTCCCATATAAGTTTCACCACTGCCACCGGCAATGGGATGCAGCTGCCAGCCGTCTTCTGGAACATACATGTCGCCCCTCCTTTCCCCGTAAAGTTTCGTAACCATTATTTTAACATGTATTTAATGAACTTCAAGACTTACTTGCCAGTTTCAACCAGATCAATAATCTCGCCCGTATAGACATCAGCAGCAAATTGATAAATCTTCACTTGGTCTTGATCTTGAATAGTTAAGCCACCAAAGTAAACTAGCGGACGACTGTCGAAACCATGATATTCAATCACATCATAATCAATCCAAGATCCTTCAATTTTTCCTTGATCTTTTACTTGTTCTTTAACTTTCTCTAAGACTTTTCCAGCGGGTTGAGGTCGGTTTTCTTTAATAAAAAGGGCGGTAGCTACGCCAATAATCGTTCCACTGAGTAGAATTAAAGTCGCCAAAATATTGTTTTTATTCTTTGACATGGTGATCATCCTTTCTGCATTCTATATTATAACATTTTGCGAGTGAATTCACGGGATTCCTTGCTTTTCTCTCAGGCTAAACATTGATTTTACCATGGTCTTGTGTAAGAATAAGTATTATGAAATGCACATTCTAAGGAGGTAGGCTTAGCCGCTTATTATGGAAGAAAAATTATGGAATCGTATCAAAGAGTTGACCGAATTGCAAGCAATTTCAAATCACGAGAACAATGTTCGCGAGTACCTGGCCGATAAAATGGAAGGTCTGGTAGATTCAATTGAGACCTTTGGTTTAGGGAATATTTATGGTATTCGTAAGAGTGCCAATCAAGATGCGCCAACCCTCATGGTTGCTGCTCACATGGACGAAGTCGGCTTCATGGTTGCTAAGATTCATGAGAATGGAACCATTAGTGTTGTTCCAATTGGTGGTTGGAATCCTTATGCGGTTTCTGCTCAACGTTATACCTTACAAACTGAAAAAGGGGATTACCCTATTATTTCAGGTGCGGTCAGTCCTCACTTATTACGGGGTAGCAAAGCGGCCAGCATTAAACCGGAAGACGTGCGCTTCGATGCCGGCTTTGAATCTGCGGAAGAAGCTGCAGAATATGGTGTACGCCTAGGGGATTCAATTGTTCCACTAACAGAAACCATCCTAACAGCGAATAAACAATCTATTATGAGTAAAGCCATTGACAATCGTTATGGTTGTGCTGTAATCTTAGATGCTCTTGAGAATACGGTCGATGAAGCATTGAATCATCACTTAGTGATTGGGGCCAATGTTCAAGAAGAGGTCGGTCTACGGGGAGCTCGGGGAGCAGTGCATCGTTATCAACCGGACTTATTCTTCGCCGTTGACTGTTCACCAGCAGGGGATGCTGAAGGAGATAAGAAGGCAGAAGGTCAACTAGGCCAAGGTTTCTTATTACGGATGCAAGACCCTGGTATGTTAACGCATCGCGGTATGATTGAATTCCTTCGTGATACCGCCGAAGATTGCAAGATTCCATATCAATATTATTTCTCTAAAGGTGGTACCGATGCAGGTGCAGCTCATTTAATGAATGAAGGCATTCCTTCAGCGGTGATTGGTTTACCAGCACGTTATATTCATGGACATCAAGCCCTCTTTAGAATTTCTGATTATGAAGCAGCGAGTGAAATGTTAACTCAAGTTATTCGTCGTTTCGACCGGACTACTTTTGAAACCATTATTAACAAATAATTTAAGTAAATTTGCAATTTGAATTAAAGGAGAAGACTATGTGGTTAGCTTTTTATAATGCGTCAGTCGGTGACGTATTAATGTTAGTTCAGAATGAAATACCGGCAGAAGATCGGCAAGTAGAACATCTCGATCAACTGACCCTTATTAAAGATAAAACCAATGGGGAAATTGTTGCCGTCAATCTTTTCTCGGTTGAAGATTTAAAGATTGAGCAAAATGGTCCTGTTCAGTTGACACCAGCTCAAGTAGCTGAGGTAAATCAACGATTAAAGGAGGCTCAAGTGGATCTAACCATTGAAGTGGATTCCTCTTCTAAATTCGTGGTGGGTTATGTGGAGACTTGTCGTCCTCATGAGGACAGTGATCATCTTTCCATTACAGAGATTGACCTAGGCCAAGAAAGTTCAGTACAGATTGTCTGCGGTGCCGATAACATTCGCCAAGGTCTAAAGGTACTGGTCGCTAAAATTGGCGCGGTGATGCCGAGTGGATCCATTATCTGGCCCGGTCAGTTAAGAGGGGTTGATAGTAACGGGATGGTGTGTTCAACCCGTGAACTCAATTTAACCGATATTGAAGATTTCCCCGGAATCTGGGAATTGAGCGACCACTTTGAACCGGGAACGCCTTTAGAGGATTTTGTTGCTTATTATCGTGACTAAGAAGGGTGGTAAAATTCAATGAAGGATTACCAAAAACCAGCCGTCTACCAGCATAAAGATAAGGAGCCTGCCTTTGTCAGTGCGCCTCAATTTAATACGGGGAGCCGCTCGAGTTTTCAACCAGCCATTGGCAAGAATCAGACTTCATTGAAACCCATTTTACATAGTCAACGTGTTTTAGATGCGAATAAGACCCAAACGGTAACGGTTAGCCCAAATTATCGGGTGCCTTTTATGGCGACGCAAACTTTTAAAGAATCGGTGGAGAATGACTCCAATGCTGAAGAAACTCCAGTGGCACCGGTGAAGAAAGAACAAGCCGAGCATTGGGAACATTCTTCAGGGCCTAGCCAGATGTCCACACCAGATTATGCCATCCCTTTCTTAAAGAGTCCGCAAGGTAAATTTAAGGATGGACGAAGAATCAATCAAGATTATAATGGCTCCGTTCAGGAAGCTTTATTTGATGCCTCAATGGTTGGCCAAGAAAATAGGAAAGAAACTCCCATTTCAAACAAGCCTGATAAACCAGCCACTGCGCCTTTCGTTTATCAACCAGCTATTAAAGAGACAAAAAATCTTGTGCAAGAAAGTTTCTTTGATGATCAGATGAATATTAAAGAAAATCTCGTGACTAGAAGCTATGGCGAGCAAGCGGCCTATTGCTTAGATATCCGCTCTCTTTCTAAGCGGATGATTAAATCAAAGAATTCATTCTTATTGTTTGAGAATGAGGAGGATTAACATGGAAACATTTGATAAATCATTAATTTATTATTTTGTAGGGATTAAGGGGACCGGTATGTCTGCCTTAGCCCTCGTTCTAGATGGTGAAGGCTACCAAGTTCAAGGAAGTGACGTGGCAACATATTTCTTCACCCAACAAGAATTAGATCGTCGTCAGATTCCAATTTATGAATTTTCAGCTGATAATTTGAAAGAAGGGATGTTTGTCATTGCCGGCAATGCTTTCCCGGATGATCATCCTGAAATTCAACGGGCCCGGGAGCTGGGTCTTCCTTTAATGCGCTACCATGATTTTCTAGGTAAATTAATTGAGAATTATACCTCGATTGCGATCACCGGTTCGCATGGGAAAACCTCAACCACTGGTTTAATGGCTCATATTCTGAGTAAACTAGCGCCAACTTCATATTTAATTGGCGATGGAACGGGATCCGGGGATGAAGCGGCGACTTATTTCGCTTTGGAAGCATGTGAGTATCGGCGTCATTTCTTAGCTTATGTTCCCGATTATGCGATTATTACCAATGTGGATTTTGACCATCCGGATTATTATCAATCGATTCAAGATGTTTTTGAAGCGATTCAAACCTTTGCCCATCAGGCTAAGAAAGCGATTATTGCCTGTGGAGAGGACGATTATCTACGCCAACTCGAAGCAGAGGTCCCCGTTCACTACTATGGCTTTGCTACTGACAATGAAGTCTATGCAGCCAATATTGAACGAACCACCGAAGGTTCTAGCTTTGACGTTTATATTCATGGAGAGAAATTTGGACGTTTTGATTCACCAGTCTATGGTAAGCATAATATTCTAAACGTTCTAGCAGTAATTACCGTAGCTTATCTGGAAGGCTTCTCGGCCGATAAGATTGCCGAAGAATTAGCTAGCTATGGTGGGGTGAAGCGACGTTTCTCAACCCGCGAATTAAACCAGTTAACTTTAATTGATGACTATGCCCACCATCCCTCTGAAATTAAGGCCACGATTGATGCGGCCCATCAGAAATATCCTGACCGTGAGATTATTGCGGTCTTCCAACCTCATACATTTAGCCGGACGGTGGCCTTGTTAAATGAATTTGCCAATGCTTTGAGTGTGGCAGATCAAGTTTATTTGGTGGATATCTTTACCTCTGCCCGTGAAAAAGAGGGCGATATCTCGATTGAAGATTTGGCTAATTTAGTCGTAGGCGGGGCAGAAATAATCTCTAAGGACTATTTAACTCCTTTGATGGATTATCAAGATGCTGTCATCCTCTTTATGGGGGCAGGCGATATTGATAAGTTATCTCGGCAATTTGAACAAGTCTACAGTCAACAAGTGGCGAACAAGTTTTAAAGTAGAATATAAGGAAAGGAGTCTGAGAATATGCGGAAGATTCTCTTAATCGATGGATCGAGTTTGGCTTTTCGCGCCTTCTATTCGATCTTGGATTTAACCCGTTTTCGCAATCGGTCAGGTCTCCATACGAATGCTCTCTTTTCATTTAATCGGATGCTCGACCAAGTTTTGCAGCAATTTGAACCGACCCATGTATTGGTAGCTTTTGACAAGAGTGATGTGACTTTCCGAACGGAAAAATATGCCGAATATAAAGGTGGCCGGCAAAAAACACCTAGCGAATTTAAAGAACAAATGCCTTATTTTTCAGTTTTATTAGATGCTTATGGTATTGAACATTATCGTGTTCAAGGTTACGAGGCCGATGATATTATTGGTACCTTGGCGAATCAGGCTGGGCCGGATGATGAAGTCATCATTCTTTCTGGGGATAAAGACTTGCTTCAATTGGCCGGTCCTCATCGTACGGTCTATATTACGCGTAAAGGAGTCAGTGATCTCAAGGCTTATAGCGAAGAGACCATCCGTCAAGAGTATGGAATTGAACCCGAGCGGATTGTCGATTTGAAAGGTCTGATGGGGGATAGTTCTGATAATTATCCTGGAGTCACTCGCATCGGAGAGAAGACGGGTCTGAAACTCTTGAAAGAATTTGGTAGTTTAGAGAATCTTTATGATCATCTCGATCAATTGAAAGCTTCCAAGATGAAAGAAAATTTAGTCAACGACCGCGATCAAGCCTTTATGTCTAAAGATTTGGCACAAATTTTACTTGATGCTCCGATTGAAATTGCTTTGGACGACATTGTGCTGAAAGATAAGAATCTCGAAGCCCTAAGTCACTTCTATCGGCAGATGGATTTTAATTCTTTCTTAGCGGACTTAGACCCGGAGGCTATTGACCAGGGGACTGACCATGAACAGTTGGCCACCGATCTTGATCAATATGACCTGGTCTTTGTCGACAAGGTTGAGTCTGATTATTTAGTCGATCAGACCTTTATCTTCTTTGAAACCTTAGTGGAGAATTATCATCAGGCAGAAATCGTTGCTGTCGCTTGGCTCGATCCAATCAAGAAAAAGGTTTACCTAGGTCAGGCGGAGAATCTATTTGGTCAAGACCTCTTTAAATCATGGTTGGCTGATCCTAAGGTCCAGAAGACCTCATTTGATGCCAAGAAAGATGCCGTTCTTGCCAGTCACTATCAATCGGATTTACAGGGAATCGATTTTGATATTTTAATCGCTTCTTATCTATTAGATACGCATAATGCCCAACAAATCCCAGATATCTTACAAAGTTTAAATCTAGCTCAAACGGTTCAATATGATGAAGCCGTTTATGGCAAAGGCGCTAAGCAATCGATTCCTGAGCGGGAAATCCTCGCCAAGCATTTGGCCAGTAAATTATTAGCCATGGCTGAAACTCAACCTCATTTAGTCCAACAACTTAAAGATGTTGACATGTGGTCCTTGTATCAAGATATTGAACTGCCCTTGGCTCGTGTGTTGGCCAAGATGGAGATTCAAGGTATTCGGGTTGATGGCCAGATTCTTAAAGAACGGAATCAGGACTTACTGGAAAGATTAGCGGAAATGGAAGCAGAGATTTACCAATTGGCAGGCACAGAATTTAATGTCAATTCGCCAAAACAATTGGGTGAAGTCTTATTCGAAACGTTGAAACTTCCTGTAATCAAAAAGACAAAGACCGGATATTCCACAGCAGCGGATGTCTTAGAGAAATTGGTAGATGTTCATCCCATTGTGGCCAAAATTCTCGACTACCGTCAGATTGCGAAACTGCAGTCTACTTATTTAGCCGGATTGGCCGAATATATTCAAGAAGATGGTCGAATTCATACTCGTTTTGTCCAGACTTTAACCCAGACGGGTCGTTTGTCTTCAACGGATCCTAATCTGCAGAATATTCCGATTCGAATTGAGGAAGGACGACGAATTCGTCAGGCCTTTATTCCGAGTCAGCCTGGCTGGCAATTCTTTGGTGCCGATTATTCGCAGATTGAATTGCGGGTTCTAGCTCATATCAGTCAGGACGAGCATATGCAGCAAGCCTTTATTGCTGGGGAGGATATCCATGATACAACGGCTCGGCGAGTCTTTGGTTTGGATGACCAAGCTCAGGTAGACAGTAATATGCGTCGCAATGCTAAGGCAGTGAACTTCGGTATTGTCTATGGGATTAGTGATTACGGCTTGTCGCAGAATTTGAATATTAGTCGGAAACAGGCCAAGGAATTTATTGATACTTATTTTGCTAAATTCCCTGGGGTTCACCAATATATGGAAGATATTGTAGTCCAGGCGCGGGAAGAAGGTTATGTAGCGACCCTCTTTAATCGTCGACGTTATCTGCCTGATATTAAGGCTAGCAATTTTAATGTTCGTTCGTTTGCTGAGCGAACGGCGATGAATTCACCGATTCAAGGAACGGCGGCAGATATTATTAAGATTGCCATGGTACGCTTACAGAAAGCCCTAGAAGAAAAAGGCTTAGCGTCCCGTCTCTTATTGCAGATCCATGATGAGCTTATTCTAGAAGGCCCGGCTGAGGAGATGGAAATTCTATCCGATTTAGTGCCGGAGATTATGGAACATGCGGTAGATTTATCGGTACCATTAAAGGTGGATTATGATCAAGGAAACACTTGGTATGATTTGAAATAATCATTGATTATCAGTAAATGTATCAAAAAGATCTAAGTACTGGATGGGTGCTTAGGTCTTTTTTTCATTGCTATCCAAAACAAAATTAATACGAATCAAGTTACTTGCAAGAGACCGCTCTCAATATTGATACTTGCTTCGGTCATTCGCTTGGAGATTTCAAACTGTCGGGCATCTTCTTCCGCTTATTGTCGTAAGCTCCAGACTTACTTTACGACTCATTCCCTAAAAGCTGAAAGCTTCAAGGGAATGATGTGGGTAAAGTATACTGTTCCGATGGTTCAAATACATCCATGCTAGACCTGAGCTGAATACTTATAAAATTTCCATCTTTAATGTAAAAACATTAAAAATCAAAGTACTTGCAAGAGACCGTCCTTCAAAGCAATGGCTTTTCCGGGCTAGATCCACTAGACAAGTTCTAACCGACAAGTCGGTAAGATCTTGTAAGCTACGTGGATCTTCTGAAATCTTGCGAGTGACCTTGATTCGTATTTTGTCTGATTTTTTATTCTTAGTCTGTTTGGTTTTTCATTTTTGACAGCTAGGTTTAGAAAAAAGTTCGTTTTTAATTGTAGAATCTAGATTTTAGAATTTTCTTGTGGCTCCGGAGATTGCATCGGCTTGGCCCAGGTCACTATTATTCTTTTGGTTTGAGGAGCTATGCTCTTGTTGTTGGGAGGCTCCAGTGACTGCGTCTACTTGGAAATCTTTTTGTGGGCCATTTTGTTGGCTGACTAATTTTTGTTGGGTTTCAGTCAGATACCAATCGATTAATGGTTGGATATCCTGGACATATTCATTGATGCCTAAATATTTGCCGTCTGGGTCTTTAATGGCGGCATAGGTGTGCACGACAAATTTCTGTGGACCGTGGGTCGGAATATGCACGCGCACCATATCTCTTTGGCCACTTCTAAGTTGTTGGATGACCCATTTGACATTTTTATGGGTATGAGGTGGATGGCAAGAGGCGAGGGGATTTCCGACTTGTTCGATCCGACGTTTGGCCAGCATTTCTTCAGTCTCTTTATTGTGGTTGTAGTATAGGAATTGATTGTTAGCATCGGCATAGGTGATTTCAAAAGGCATCGACTTTAGCAGGGCATCTAATTGGTCGACAGTAAGTAAGCCCCGGTCCAATTCAATATAGGTCGATCCTTTTACCGCTTTAACTTGTTCGCTGGCTTGTTCCAACCAATCATCTGTATTCATGTTAACATCTGCAATCGTTGTCTCAATTTGTCCTTTGGCTTCTAAATCTTCTTCAGGCAAGCGTGGTGTTTCCTCGATATCTTTAATCAGTCTAACGAAACGGCAGAACTTCTCCAGACAAAGGGATAAGAAATCGATGGTTCCTTGGTCAGTTAGGTTACCTTGTTCGTCAAACTTTTTGTGAGCTTCACCGAGCAGAAATTCATTGCCGGGGAAGGCATAGGCGTTCATACCTGGGGCTTGTAGAATTTGTTTGACATGGAGCTGAGCTCTTGAAGTCCCTTGGTCATGGTAGGAAGCGCCAATCACATAGACCGGTTTATTGGTGAAAGGATGGACCTGATAGGATAGCCATTCCAGGGTAGCCTTTAGGGCTGGAGTCGTGGTGCGGATATGTTCAGGGGTGGCGATAATAATACCATCGGCTTGGCTAATCTTTTGATTAAGTGATTGAATGATAGGAGTATCTGTTTGATCGTTACTAGCATCAAAAAGAGGGACCTCTTTAATTTCTAAAAGTTCAAGGTCGAATAAGTGTGTATAGTGTTTAGCAATGAATTGGAGTAATTTGCGATTATACGATAAATCAGCGTTAGAACCTACAAGTCCGACTAGTTTCATAGCTTATTCTCCTTCTATATAACGAAGTTGTTCAGAATAGAAATCCGCAGCAATTTGAACGTTAGCAGCATGACTTTCCCGAAGGACCTCAGAAATTCCAATAAAGCGAATAAAATCGGCAAAATATCCTTCTAATTGTTTAAGTTTATCAGGCATGATTAACTCACCTTCATCATTAAAGGCTTGAAGGGAATGGCCTAATAAGAACTCATTGCCTGGCATAACCACGGCTCTTAGTACCGGCGCATTCAAAATGGAACGAAGATGCTGCTGGGCACGAGCAGATCCTAAAGTTCCATAGGACGCCCCCACAATCATTACTGGCTTATCGACAAAAGGATACACATTGTAAGAAAGCCAAGCGAGCGCATTAGAAAGGGCTGACGGCACCGATAAATCATACTCAGGTGTGGCAATAATCACCCCATCTGCTTGTTCAATTTTGTCTGCCATCTCTTGTGCTTGTTGAGGAATTTGACCACTGCGAGGTTTGTTAAACAAGGGGAGACCAGCTACTTCGAGAATTTCAATATCTGCTTGATCTTCAAAGTGTTTCTTCATGAATTGGATTAATGAACGGTTGGTTGACTTTTTAGCATTGTTTCCGACTAAACCAATTAAGTGAACCATAAGGCACCTCACTTTCTAGCTATAATGTAACAAAATCGGGAAAGCGCTTCAAACAAAGACCCTCTTGTTAAGCGTATTTTATTTCAAGACCTGTTCATGTGTTATAATGGAAGATATTTTATAAAAATTTGAGCTTGATGTAGGACACTTTAAATTCGAACAAACACGCTCAAAAAATAGTATTTGGTTAAATATACGGGCTAAGATATAATGATTAATTAGAAGGGTGTGAGGACGATTGATCATTCGTATATAAGTTCTGATTTGAGTGAAACAACTTTGTTGCGATCAAATCGACGAATTTTAGATAATTTATTAAGCGATCGAACGACGAATAAAAATATACGCTGGGGAACAGATAATTATTCTTATTTAGGTTCAGATTATAGTGAAGATAGAGAAATTAAGGTCGATTTAATTACTGGATGGCATGATGGTTTAATACAGCCACGAGCTGATAAAGCAAATGATGTTCAATTAGCACGGACTCGGAATCGAGCGGAAGTATTCACACCTTCATGGATCGTTGAGAAACAAGTCAATGCTGTCATGGATGAATTGTGGAATCTACCCCTTGAGAAATTCCTATCTACTCGTTGGTTAGAAATTACCTGTGGCGAAGCACCTTATATGGTTAATCGATATGATATGATTTCCGGACAAATAATTCCTTTAAAGGAGCGAGCTGGATTTATTGATGTAAAATTCAGGCGTTTAAATACTGAAATTGCGGATCAAGAACAATGGTTGAAGTTAGCGATTATTATTTATCAATCGAGTTATGGTTATGAATATCAAGGAGACTCTCTTTTATTAGCTCGAGAGAATTTACTTTTAACCTTTATGGATAATTTCTTCTATATGTTTGGATCCGTACCCTCAGAAGAAATTCTTTATCAAATTACTGAGATTATTTCTATGAATGTATTTCAAATGGATGGATTAACTTATCAAATACCATATTCAGATGATGGCAGAGAATCAGTTCAACTATCTCTTTTCGAAGAGATCGAAGAAGGAACCAAAGAACCTATGATGGCAACAATCTTTCTTTGGAAACAAGAACAAGTAGTGAATTTTATTGATTTAGTAGGAGGTTCGTCGGAAATGAAATTTGATGTAGTAGTCGGGAATCCACCGTATCAAAAAGAAGGTAGTGGAACAATGGCAAGGGATGAGCCGATGTATAATAAATTTATGGATGCATCATTCGAAATAGGAGAAAAAGTTACTTTAATAACACCTGCTCGATTTTTATTTAATGCGGGACAGACTCCTAAAGCATGGAATAATAAGATGCTCAAGGATCCTCATATTAAAGTACTATATTATGAAAGAGATAGTGCAAAAATTTTTAATGAAACTGATATAAAAGGTGGCGTAGCAATTACTTTACATGATAAATCCAAGCTTTTGGGTCCTATATTGACATTCTCCGAATTTGAGGAATTAAATCAGATTTTAAGCAAAATATATAAAAAAAGACAATAAATCATTAAATGAATTGTTATATAGTAAAAGTAGTTATAAGTTTAATGAAAAATTATATGAATCGTTTCCGATATTGAATCAGAAAATTTCTAAGAATGAAAGAAAATCAATTAGTTCAAATATCATTGATAAAGCACCCATGATATTTTCAGATGATAAATTATCTGAAAGTGATATCAGAGTTTTACTTAGAGAAAGAAATATTAGAAAACTAAAATGGGTAAATTCAGTATTTATTGGATGTCACGATAATTTATATAAATACAAAGTTATTTTACCTGCAACTAATGGGAGTGGAAAATTTGGAGAAACTCTATCGAATCCTGAGGTTTTTGGCCCCGGAATATTACATTCTCAAACTTTCATTTCTTTTGGAAGTTTTAATACATATTTTGAAGCCCAAAGTTTATTGAATTATTTGAAAACAAAATTTTTACGAGCTTTACTTGGGTCATTAAAAGTAACTCAACACAATCAAACAAAAGAAGTTTGGTCGAATATTCCCCTCCAAGACTTCACTCCGAATTCTGACATTGATTGGTCCAAGTCCGTGGCGGAGATTGATCAGCAACTTTATGCTAAATATGGTTTGAATGAGGAAGAGATTAATTTTATCGAGACCAATGTAAAGGAGATGGTGTAGTTGTCTGAAAAGGTACAACAAATTAAAACGACCGAAGTTATTAATCCTTTAATTTATGCTTACATCACTCCAGAAAATAAAACGAACGACGGCTGGGTAAAGATAGGTTACACAGAGCGCGAATCAGAGAAACGTATCAAAGAACAAACCCATACTGCGGGGGTAAAGGCGGTCGAGCTTTGGAATCATACTGCTCGTTTTGCTGATAATGATGAGAGTAAAGAGCCAGTCTATTTCAAAGATACAGATTTTCATTCTTACTTAACTCATCATAATATTGAGCGTCGTCCTTCTACTGAGTGGTTTAAATTTGCAGAAGATGCCATGGAATCTGAAAAGATGTTTATGGCATTCACCTATCGTAAGAAATATCAAGGCAGACAATCTCAAGGGACCCAATATCAGTTACGTAAAGAACAAGAAGAAGCCGTCAATAAAGCTTATGAATATTTCCAAAGCCATAAGGATGGGGAATTTCTTTGGAATGCCAAGCCACGTTTCGGTAAGACTTTATCAGCCTATGATTTAGTACGGCGAATGAAAGCAGACAGTGTCTTAATTGTGACCAATCGTCCTGCCATCGCCAATTCTTGGTACGATGATTTTGCTAAATTTATTGAATGGCAAACAGGTTACTTATTTGTCAGTGAATCTGAATCATTAAGTGATCGGCCAACTTTCTCTAGAGAAGAATTTAATGAAGAATTAGAACGACAAAACTATGATGATAACATTGGACAAATTGTTTTTTTGAGCCTTCAAGATTTGAAAGGTTCTATTTATCATGGAGGAACTTTCAGAAAATTGGAATGGGTCGGTCAAATTAATTGGGACTTATTAATTATTGATGAGGCCCATGAGGGTATCGATACACTGAGGACGGATGTCGCCTTTGATAGTATTAAACGGCAGAACACCCTTCATCTATCTGGTACGCCTTTTAAACAACTTGCTCAAGGAAAGTTTGGCGAAGATCAGGTTTATAATTGGTCTTATGTGGATGAACAGGAAGCAAAAGAGGCATGGGACAAAGATTCATTTAATCCTTATAGTAATTTACCGAAATTAAATATGTTTACTTACCAGATGTCTAATATGATTCGAGATCAAATTACAGGGGCTCAACTTGAAGAAGAGGATAATATTGATTATGCCTTTGATTTGAATGAATTCTTTGCAACCAATGAATCAGGCAACTTTATTTATGAAGCAGATGTGATTAGATGGTTGGACAGTCTCACTCAGAATGAGAAGTATCCTTTTTCTACACCTCAATTGAGGAAAGAGTTAGCACATACTTTTTGGTTCTTAGATCGGGTTGATAGCGCTAAAGCATTAAAAAAGATTTTAAATCGACATCCTGTATTTGAAAATTATGAAGTGATTATGGCAGCGGGACAAGATAATCATGAAATGTTTGATGGAGAAGTGAATAAGAAAGCCCTGGACCGAGTTCATCATACGATTAAGCACTCTGGCAAGCGCACGATTACACTGTCTGTGGGCCAATTAACTACGGGAGTCACTGTTCCAGAATGGACCGCTGTATTAATGCTTAATAATGTCAAATCAGCATCGCTTTATATGCAAGCAGCATTTCGAGCTCAGAATCCTCATTCATGGACCGCTAAAGATGCACGTGGTCAAGAAGTCATGTATCAAAAGAAGAATGCTTATATCTTTGACTTTGCTCCTGAACGTACGTTGCAACTTGTAGACGAATTTGCTAATGAATTGAATCCATCTACTTCTAGAGGATATGGCACTACAGAAGAACGTGAAGAGAACATTCGTACTTTGTTGAATTTCTTCCTTGTGATTGGTGAAGACTCTCAAGGTAGAATGGTCGAACTAGATGCCCGTCAGGTTATGACCATTCCGAAATTCATTAAAGCCAATGAAGTGGTTAAACGTGGCTTTATGAGTAATCTTCTTTTTGCCAATATCTCTCGAATCTTTCAAGCCCCTCGTGCAGTTATGAATGTTATTCAAGGGTTCGATAAGACTGAAGAAGGTAAGAAGAAAAATCAATCCTCTGTGCCAGATCCTCAAGAATTAGAGAATATCGATGTCGATGAGCAAGGGGACTTGATGATTGATGAAGGCATCGTAATCAATAAAGCTGAGAAGATTTTTGGCAAGAAACAATATGATTTCGAAACCATCGCTAAACCTGAAGTAGTTGAACAAGCTAGTAAACTTCCTGAAGACAAAACTAAGAGTTTTGCTAAAGAACTTGGAAAAAATGTCATCCAATCTTTTAAAGAAAATGGTTATATGGATAAGTTAAAGGAAGAGTTCAATTTGACTGCCAGAAAGTTGAATCAGCGTGAAAAAGAAATGGAAGATAAAGTCGTTCAAGCTGTTAATCGCTTTGATACGGAAATTAGTATTCAGAAAGCACGAGAAGAAGATAAATTTAATAAACAGATGGCAGAAGCTAAGGATGATCAAGAGAGAAAACAATTTGAAAACGACTACCAGCAACATCAGGAAACTTTTACTGCCGAATATAAAGATAACTTGATGAAGACAATTAATAAGACAGTTGCAAAATATCAGCATGATGTTGTAGAGCAATCTGAAAGAGAAATGAAAGAGAAAGAAAAACTAAGTATTGAAGAGGATATTCGTTCTCATTTACGAGGTTTTGCCCGCACTATTCCAAGTTTTATTATGGCTTATGGAGACCGCAATTTAACGCTTACTAACTTTGATACATATACACCAGCTGGGGTCTTTAAAGATGTAACCGGAATCACATTAGAAGAATTTCGCTTTTTACGTGATGGTGGGGACTACATCGACGAAGAAGACGGTCAATCCAAGTATTTCAAAGGACAATTATTTGATGAAATTGTGTTTAACCAATCCGTTCAAGAATTTTTAAATAAACGTGAAGAATTAGCAGACTATTTCGAAGATAACCAGGAAGATATTTTTGAATATATTCCTAATCAACAGACTAATCAGATATTTACTCCTAAATGGGTCGTTCAAATGATGGTTAAGCAGTTGGAAGAAGAAAATCCTGGAATCTATGATGATAGTTCGAAGACTTTTATCGATCTTTATATGAAATCTGGGCTCTACATTACTGAAATTGTCAAACGACTTTATAACAGTCATGTGATTAAAGAGGAATTCCCTAATGATCAAGATCGCTTAAAACATATTCTTGAAAATCAAGTTTATGGGTTAGCACCTACCGAAATTATTTATCGGATTGCAGTCCGTTTTATCTTTGGTAATTATGGTGATTCGATTAGTCAGAAGAATTTTAAATGCCTTGATGCTTATCCTTACGCAGAGAATGGAACCTTGGAACAAAAGTTGGATGAAGTATTTGGTTCTGAACAAGAGGAATAGCTGTCTATTTTAATGACGATTGGACATATTTTAAGAAGAATATCATTTCTAGCACTTTGGAAGGAGGTGAGTCGGTGCCGGAATTACCTGAAGTCGAGGCGGTTAAGCGAGGCTTAAATCAGTTAGTCCTGGGCAAAACTATCAAGGATATTCAAATCTATTGGCCACGGATTATTACGACAGATTTAGCGCTAGATCAGTGGGTAGCGCTTCTGCAGGGTCAACGAATTGAGGCCATGGACCGCCGGGGAAAATACATTTTATTTATTTTAAGCCAAGACACATTAGTTTCTCACTTGCGGATGGAAGGCAAGTATTTATTCTATCCAGCTAATCAGCTACCGATTAACAAAGAAAAACATACCCATGTCCGTTTTATTTTTACGGATGGCAATGAGCTACATTATCACGATGTGCGCAAGTTTGGCCGGATTCAGTTGCTGGATGGTCACGATGTCTCGCCTTATTTCCAGGCGAAGGGACTGGGGCCCGAGCCTCTAAGTAATGAATTTCAACTCGCAGACTTTAGATGGGGATTGGCCGGCTCATCGCGATCGATTAAACCCTTGCTGTTAGACCAAAGTTTGGTGGTCGGTTTAGGGAATATTTATGTCGATGAAGTCTTATTTCTAGCTCAGATCCATCCTTTGAAGCCAGCCAATCAATTAACGGAAAGTGAATCGAAAGCACTTTTTGAGGCGATTGGTCGGATTTTGGCGCAAGCAGTTGAAGCAGGGGGCTCAACCATCCGAACTTATCGGAATTCATTGGGTGAAGCTGGTAAATTTCAGCAGGATCTTAAAGTTTATGGCCAGGCAGGTCGGCCTTGCCCGCGCTGTGGAACAGAATTAGTGAAAATCCGAGTTCAACAACGAGGAACCCATTATTGTCCATCTTGTCAACATTTATAGGGGGATATTATGAATGCCATTGTTTTAACCGGAGGGATTGCATCGGGCAAATCGACAGTCACGCGTTATCTGCGTTCCAAAGGCTATCCAGTCATCGATTTGGATGTGATTGCCCATCAAGTGGTTCAGGCGGGAAGTCCAGGCTTAGCTTTGTTAGTCCAACACTTTGGTCAGAATATCTTAAGCGAAGATGGCGAATTAAATCGAGCCATGATGGGGCAAATGCTTTTTACCAATCCTAAGGTCAAGGAGAAAGTCAATCAGTTACTTCATCCTTTAATCTTCAGTCAAATGGATGAGGAGATTGAAGCCGAACGTTTGGCGGGTAGCCAGCTGGTTTTCCTCGATATTCCTTTGTTCTTTGAGTCGTCGTCAGCCTTCGATTATAACCAGGTCTGGGTGGTTTATGTCGAACCAGAGGTTCAAATTGAACGGTTAATGGCACGCAATCAATTAACTCGTCAACAGGCAATGGATCGGATCAATAGTCAGATGTCCTTAGCTGAAAAAGCCAAAAGAGCTGACCAGGTGTTAGACAATTCAAGCAGTCCAGCCGCCTTGTATGCTACAGTTGATAAATTGCTAGAAAGGCTTTAAGATAGTTATAATCGATAGAGAGGGGATGAACAAGATGGAATGTCCGAAGTGTCAATATAATAATACTAAAGTCATTGATTCGCGACCGACTGAAGATGGTAAGTCGATTCGTCGACGTCGAGAATGTACACGTTGCGGGGCGCGGTTCAATACGTATGAACGGGTCGAGTATAGTCCACTCTTAGTGATTAAGCGTGACGGAACCCGGGAAGAATTTAATCGTGAAAAGCTACTTCGAGGAATTGTTCGTTCAGCTGAGAAGCGACCTATCTCACGCGATCAGATGGATCGATTGGTTCAGAAAGTGGAGAATCAACTGCGAGAACAACTTGAAACTGAAGTAGAGAGCAAGAAGATAGGTGAGCTCGTGATGCCCTTGTTAATGGATTTGGATGAAGTGGCCTATATTCGTTTCGCCAGTGTTTACCGTGAATTCCAATCTAAAGAGATGTTCTTAAGAGAATTAGAAGCGATGGCCAAGAAGAAACATGAGGCTGATCAAGAACAGGATCATTCCGATGATTAATCCTAATCAATCTTTTAAGGTGCGCCGACAATCCCAACTCTCTTATTTGCAAATGCAATCGTTAACTCAATTATACCAGCCCATCATCGGCGGACCAGCTTTGAGTCTTTATCTCACTCTGCATTCATTACCGATTAACGATGGTCTTTGGACCCATTCTATGCTCCATGCGCAAATCCTTGAAACGCTCAATACTGGCATTAATGCGGTTGATGCGAGTCGAATTCGTTTGGAGGGCATTGGTTTGCTAAGGACTTATCAAGACACGCAATCCCATAGTCAAAGCCAGTTACAACAGATTATTTATGATTTGCAAATGCCAGTGGATGCGGCTCATTTTTTTGATCATCCTCAGTTATCTAATGCGCTATTTCAAGCGATTGGCGATCAAGAATATCGTTTAAAAGTGAAGAGTTGGCAAGTCGATAAGATGGATTCAAGTCGTTTCAAGGAGATTACGAGTTCCTTTACTCGCGTCTATAATTATCTGACCGTCGGTGAGAATACCGGTCAGGAATGGAAGCAAGAAGATCAATTCTTACGTCATCAAGACTCTGATCAGCATTTCAAATATGATGCTTTAGATTTTGATTACGGCAAATTCTTAGAATTACTGATGGCCAATCAAGTGGACCATCAAGAATTCAATCAAGTATTAAAAGATCACGTACTGACCTGTTATCAACTTTATGGTCTCAATGAGGCAACCATGGCCGAGGTAGTTTTATTAAGTCGCCACCCTATTCAGCATCATATCCAGATTGATCGGATTAAGCAGATTGCCAAACAACGACTTCCTCAAACCATTAAATCTTCGAATTCGACCAACACATCGGAATCAACGAGTCATCCCCCTAAAGACACCGACCAAGTGGCTAAAGATTATCAGCAGAAATATCCTCAGTTGAGTGCGGAAGAGATTGAATTGGTCATGTTATTCGACCAGGTTTCGAACGATGCCTTTTTGTATAATGTTAAGAAACAAAAGAAAGGCTTTGCTACCGACCGCGAATATTATTATATTAAGCAGCTAGTGGAGAAATCTGATTTGACGCCAGCCGTTTTGAATAGTTTGATTTATTATCTGTTGGTGGTTTTGAATCGAGACAACATATTAAAAGGTGAATTGGAGAATGTGGCTAATCATTGGTCTCAGATGCAAATTAAGGATCCTGGTATGGCCCTGACTTTAATTCAACGCGAAGAAAAAGTAAAACAGATCAAAGAAAAGCAGCAAATCAAACAGTCTGCACCTAGCAAGAATTTCAGACGGCGGTCACAACATCAAGAGGTGATTCCTGCCTGGATGAAGCAAAAAGGACAAGAATCTAAACAAGCGAGTCCACTTCAAGAACCCGCAGGGACTTTGGATGAGAAGACATTGCAAGAACGTATTCAGAAAATTATGGGCAAGGAGGGGCATCCATCATGAAATCGATTAAAGATTTAATGAAAGATCAACCCAGAGCATTTCAAAACCAGGAAGAT
Organism: Ignavigranum ruoffiae; assembly: GCF_900110675.1. Lineage (GTDB taxonomy): Bacteria > Bacillota > Bacilli > Lactobacillales > Aerococcaceae > Ignavigranum > Ignavigranum ruoffiae. Next base: position 34,249 of record NZ_FOEN01000010.1, read on the forward strand.
TATCAGACAACCATTCAAGATTTATTAGCCTTCGAACCCATCCAGGACTTTGTGAATCAACATCAAGCAGACCTTAATCAAGCGATGATTGAACAGAGTATGACCAAGTTCAATGAATTTAAGCGCGAATGGTTAGCTTTTCAAAAGGGTCAAGGGATGGCTAATCCAGGTTTTGCGCCGGAACTATTTATTAATGGCTCTTATATCGATGTACGTTATCGGCCGACTCAGGCTTACCAGGACCGCCAAGCTCAGCGCCAACAAGCAGCCTTGTTATCCAATCGGACGATGAGTCGAGATGTTCGCCAAGCCCGCCTAGATCAGTGTTATACGCAGACACCAAGTCGCCAGCAATTGTTATTGGCGATTACTAATTTTATCGAAGACTACCGTCAAGACCCGTATCAAACACCAGGCTTATATGTTTATGGACCTTTCGGAGTAGGGAAGACCTTTATCCTCGGGGCCTTAGCAAATCGATTAATTGAAGACAATATCAGTGTGAATATGGTTCATTGGCCGACCTTTGCCATTGAAATTAAGCAATCCATTGGTAGCGACCAGACCAAACACTTAATGGATCAATTAAAAGAAGCTGATGTTCTGATGATTGATGACATTGGTGCGGAACCCAATACGCCTTGGATTCGCGATGAGGTGCTCAATGCGATACTTGAATATCGCATGAAGGAGTCGCTAGCAACTTTCTTTACTTCGAACTTCAGTATGAGTGAACTCGAACACCATCTCACTTATAGCCGTGACGGGGGTCAAGAGTCGATCAAGGCTCAACGCATTATGGAGCGGATTAGATATTTGGCCAAAGAAATCTTCCTTGAAGGCGAAAGTCTAAGAGGACGGCAAAGATAGGAAGGAGACTTGAATGAACGGATTTGAACCTGAACAGTTTCAAAGAAAGAAACGCTTGATTATTGTGGCTCAAGTGATTTTATTAATTATCCAATTGGTCACGCTTTGGGCCTATTATTTTAAAGAAAAGCAAACCATCCTTACCCCACCCTTGATTTTGGGGTTAATGATTAACGTCTATACCTTGATTAATACAATTTCCCTAGGGAAGTGATTTGAGGCTTGTTTTATCAGCTAGATAATGGTATAAAAATAGATAAGTAAACCACAAAGACAGCGAAAAAGTGTAGCTAGCCTAAGAGAGGAATGACCTGGTGCAACGTTCCCTAGCTTACTTGGCCGACCCCTTTGTGTGATTCGCTTTGAATGAGCTTAGCTCTAGTATGGGCGGACGGCTGAGATCGTTATTATCTCGTAGAGTAGAAGAGGTTATCTTCTTGAATTTGGGTGGAACCACGTTGACCACGTCCCATTAGTCTGTTGGCTAGTGGGACTTTTTTAATTGTTTAAGGAGGAATATTCATGGAAGAAATTATTTTAACGTTTCCTGATGGTAAAGAGAAAGCTTTTGCCAAGGGAACTACTATTGCTGAAGTGGCGGAATCAATTTCCAAATCATTACAGAAAGCTGCACTCGCTGGAAAATTAAATGACCAACTGATGGATTATCATCAAGCGATTAACGAATCAGGATCCATCGAAATTATTACCGATAAAAGTCCTGAAGCATTGAATTTATTACGCCATTCAAGTGCCCATTTATTGGCTCATGCTTTGACTCGTTTGTATCCTGGTGTCCATTTTGGGGTTGGGCCTTATATTGAAAATGGTTTCTATTATGATACGGATAGTCCTCAGCCTATTTCTGAAGATGATATTCCTAAGATTGAAGCCGAAATGAAGAAGATTGTCGGAGAAAATCATCCAATTGTAGGCGAAGTCGTGTCTCGAGAAGAAGCTTTGGAAATTTTCAAAGAAGATCCTTATAAGGTGGAACTGATCAATGATCTACCTGCAGATGAGGAAATTACGGTCTATCGTCAGGGTGAATTTGTCGACTTATGCCGGGGTGGCCATGTTCCTAGTACTGGCAAAATCAAAATATTCAAACTCTTATCGCTAGCGGGAGCTTATTGGCGGGGAAATTCTGACAATAAGATGATGCAACGGGTTTATGGGACTGCCTTCTTCAAACAGGCAGATTTAGATGCTTATCTCAAACAACGTGAAGAAGCGAAAGAACGTGACCATCGTAAACTAGGTAAGGAAATGGACTTATTTATGATTAGTCAAGAAGCTGGTTCTGGTTTGCCTTTCTGGTTACCAAAAGGGGCGACCATCCGGCGGATTATTGAACGTTATATCATGGATAAAGAAATTTCAATCGGCTATAACCATGTTTATACACCGATTATGGCCAAGACTGACTTGTACAAAACTTCAGGCCACTGGGATCACTATCAAGAAGATATGTTCCCACCAATGGATATGGGTGATGGTGAAATGTTAGTCTTGCGACCAATGAACTGTCCTCACCATATGCTGATTTATAAGAATGATATTCATTCTTACCGGGAACTTCCAATTCGTATCGCTGAATTGGGGATGATGCACCGTTACGAGAAATCTGGAGCTCTATCCGGTTTACAACGGGTTCGAGAAATGACCTTGAACGATGCTCATATCTTTGTCCGTCCTGATCAAATCAAAGACGAATTTAAGCGTGTATTGGAGTTGATTCGTCAAGTCTATGAAGACTTCCATATTACCGATTATCGCTTCCGTCTATCTTACCGTGATCCTAACGATACTAAGAAGTATTTCGACGATGATGAAATGTGGGAGAAAGCTCAATCCATGTTAAAAGAAGCCATGGATGAATTAGGTCTCGAATATTTCGAAGCAGAAGGGGAAGCTGCCTTCTATGGGCCTAAATTGGATGTCCAATTTAAGACAGCGATTGGTTTAGAAGAAACGATGTCGACAGTCCAATTAGACTTCTTATTACCTGAGCGCTTCGACTTAACTTATGTCGGCGAAGATGGACAAAATACTCACCGACCTGTCGTAATCCACCGTGGTGTGGTATCTACAATGGAACGCTTTGTAGCTTATCTCATTGAAGAATATAAGGGGGCTTTCCCAACCTGGTTGGCGCCGGTGCAAGCTGTCCTAATTCCGGTAAACAATGAAGCTCACGGTGAATACGTCGAAGAACTCTATAAACAATTGAAGGACCAAGGTTTCCGCGTTGAAATGGATCTGCGTAATGAGAAATTGTCTTATAAGATTCGTGATGCGCAAACTTCTAAGATTCCTTATCAAATCGTGATTGGCGATCAAGAGATTGCGGAGCAAAGTGTGAATGTGCGCCGTTACGGTTCGCAAAAATCCGAAACGATGGCTGCTACTGACTTTGAAGCTTTGTTAAAAGACAAAGTTGTCAATAAAGCAATTGAATATTAATTAATCAGTCCAATTTATCATTGTTAAGAAATAGCTGTAGATTTTTGACAAACAAAGTATAACCGAATATTTACCGGGCAAGAGATCGTCCTTCAAAGCCTTGGGCTTTTACGGACTAGCTCCACTAGAGCATTTCTAAGCGATCCTTCGCTAAGAGCTGCTAAGCTGCGTGGAACTTCTTAAAACTTGCTGGGTAAATATTCGGTCCTTTTTGGTTGTTTGAATATTTTTGCACTGCTTTATTAATGATATTATCGCGCGGATCAGTGTGTCATTAAAATAAGAAAATCCGACTCTCTAGGGTTTATAACATCGAGATTCGGATTTTTTGATTATTTATGTTACCTAGCACGATATCTTATGCTTAGTTAAAGACACCAAAGATATTTTTGATAAAATTGGTTAATGGATTCTCCCGTTTATTTTCATAGTCTTTGAAGGCTTTTTCTTGTTTTTCCTCAGTTTTAGCTGCTTGTTCTTTTTCTTTCTGAGCAAGTAATTCCTTCAAGATATTGGTGTCATAGACCGGTAATTTGTCTGATTTGTAAAGATCAGGATAGTCGAGTAAGGCATCTAATAGGATTTCAATTTCCCAATAGGATGACATGCCTTCGCCAAAGGTTCCCATAGCTACCGCAATAACTTTACGGCCATTTTCGGTACTGGTGGCGACGAAATTGCGGCCGGCTGCATCAGTGTAACCTGACTTCAATCCAGTGATTCCTTCGCGGCCATATTCCCCACCTGCAAGTAATTGGTTCGGGTTGGTAATGACGGTTTCAAGTTCGGTACCTTCTTTGAATACATATTGTTCAGCAGAGGTAACTTCTAGAATTTGAGGGTAATCCTCAATCACATGTTTGGCCATTAAAGCAACATCAGCTGCAGACATATAGTTCTCGCTAGTGGCACTCGAACCAGGCACCCACATTGATTCTGGTAGTTCTTCATTGGGTGCACCAGACGTTTGGTAGAATTGGATGTTGGTAATGCCCCATTCGGCTAATTGTTCTTTAATTGCATTGACGGCTAACTCTTCATTGCCGTAGATTTCCCACATTAAGGCAGAAGTAGCATCATTCCCTGAGAGTAGCATGACTCCGTAGATTAAATCTTTAACGGTATATTTTTCGCCAGCAACTAAACCTGCATTCGATAGATCAGGGTTAGCTGAGATGTTGTCAGCAATTTCTTGTGGAATGGTAATCTCGCTATCCATGCTAAGCTTGCCTTCATCAATCGCTTTATAAACTAAATAAATGGCAATCACTTTAGACATAGAGGCAATCGGGTAGGGGGTGGTTCCCTCTTTCTCAGCTAAGATTTTATTGGTTTCTTGGTCCATTACCACGTAAGAACGCGCGTCCATATTATCTTTATACCATTGACTTAGGTCTTTGGGATAATCATCAGGCATCTTGAATGGCTCGATGGGTTGCATAATTTGAGCATTGGAGCCGATGTAAGGTGTTTTTGATACTTGAGCAAAAGCGGTGAATCCAGAATAATTCATCATAAATAGTGAACAGATTAAGCTAGATAGGATCACTTTTTTTGCTAATGGTTGTTTAAAGTTCACAAAATTCCTCCTTAAAAGTAATCTATCATATTATAGCCAAACTTAGCGATAATTACACATAAATTCAAAAAATTCAAAGAAAAAACATAATTTTGTGAGTCGAGGACTTAAGGCTTTGTGTCGCAATTCGGGCTTAGATGCTATATAATACCACTGAGTATCTATGTATGGAGGTGGGGCATGACAGCAAAATTAAATAAAACGCCTGAACTCGATCAGCTCTTTATATTCACCTCTTTGGCCATTGTCTTGCCATTCTACTTGAGCGGGCCGATTCTATTAATTAACCTGCTACGCTTAGTGTGGAGAGATCGTCATCATCTAGGTGACTTTGTCCAAAAAAGTGCCTATTATTTAATCTTTATTGGCTATTGTATGCTTGTCTCCTTATGGCGAGGCAATCTTATTGGCCTGGGGGTTAGTCTGGCGTTCCTGGCTTTTCTATATTATTTCTATCAGTATGGTCGCTGGATTAATGGCAGGCAGTATTTAAAATTATTAAATTACCATGTTTTCTTGAGCGCCGGTTTAAGTTTATATGCGATTGCCGTCTACCTCAATTACATTTATCAACATGGTTATTCTTTGCTTTACATCGTTCAATATAATAATTTACAGACCAGAGCTGAAGCGACGTTCTTCAATGCAAACTATTATGGCTTATACTGCTTATTTATTTTAGGGATCATTTATTATCTTTGGACCAAGATTAAATTACCTAAACTTCGTTGGCTTTATCTGGCGATTGCTGGCTTAAACCTGATTGCTATGATTTTAACAGCATCTCGTTGGCTATGGCCGACCTTGCTGTTTAGTTTGGCAACTTTTATCTTGATTTTAAATTTGAAATGGTTGATTTATGTACTGGGTGGAGGTTTGATTGGCCTTTTGGCCATTGTAATTCGGCCTCAACTATTGCCCCGGGCTGAATCGATTGCTTATGCATTTCGTGATCGAATCGGTCTATGGACTACCGGAATCAAATTATTTCAATGGCATCCCTGGTTCGGTACTGGTCCCATGACGTTTATGTCTTATTATTATTTAATTACGGATTCTGGCAATATGCATGCCCATAATTTGATGATTGATATTCTGGCAAATTATGGTCTTATTGGGACCGTATTATTATTACTGGCATTGTGGCATAGCTTTAAGACTTATCTCCCCTTATTGCGGGATTCACGCCTTCGTTTAGAAATTGCTTTTTTAGTGACTATGATTGTTATTATTCTGGTCCATGGCGTTATGGATGTGGCTATTCTTTGGTTGCAAACAGGCTATCTGGCTCTGATGATTTTAACACTGCCTCAAGATGTTGTAAGCCAATTGGCAGAGATTCGTATTGAGCATTTTAAAGATTTACTATAAATCGTAATTCACCCCTTGTTTTTTAACAGGGGGTGTGTTAATATGTTGAAGTTGATATAACAAGTAGAAACACGCCGTTTCTCGCCAATCACCTGAGTGACTTGGCAAATATTCAAGTTTTCCTGTGGGGAAGACATTTTTCGGCGAGTTTATCTATGATGGACTTGCTTTTTTTATGGCGTGAATTTACTCAGTATCAAAATATTATGGAGGTGGAACCTATCGCTAAAGAATTACCGATCAACGAAAGTATTCGTTCGAAGGAGCTACGCATTATTGGTGACAATGGGGAACAAATTGGAGTGAAGTCTCTTCAGGATGCCTTGACCCTAGCAAGATCGTTCGATTTAGATTTGGTCTTAGTTTCTCCCAATGCTAAACCACCAGTAGCTCGAATTATGGACTATGGAAAGTATCGCTATGAGTTACAAAAGAAAGAAAAAGAACAACGCAAGAATCAAAAAGTGATTACGGTTAAAGAAGTGCGCTTAAGCCCTTCAATTGAAGATCATGATTACAATACCAAATTAAAACAAACGCTTAAGTTCCTTGAAAAAGGGGACAAGGTTAAAGCGTCCATACGTTTCAGAGGTCGGGCGATTACTCATAAAGAATTAGGTCGGGATGTCTTAGATGACTTCATCGAAGATACTAAAGATTATGCGACGGTTGAATCAGTACCGAAGATGGAAGGACGCTCTATGTTTATGATCCTTGCACCGAAGAAAGAAGATTAAGAGGAATACTAGGAGGAAAGATTATGCCAAAACAAAAAACTCACCGCGGATTAGCAAAACGTGTTAAAAGAACTGGTTCAGGTAAATTAAAACGTGCTCGGGCTTTTACCCAACACCGTTTCCACGGTAAAACTAAGAAACAACGTCGTCAATTACGTCATAACGGAATGGTTCATCCAACCGATTATAAACGTATCAAAGATATGATTTCATCATTATAATTCAGAAAGCTAAAAGGAGGAAACAAATATGGCACGTGTTAAAGGTGGATATGTAACTCGTCAACGCCGCAAACGGATGATTAAACTTGCTAAAGGATATTACGGCGCTAAATCACTTAAATATAAGATGGCTAAACAACAAGTTATGAAGTCTTATATGTATGCATACCGTGACCGCCGTCAAACCAAACGTAATTTCCGTCGTTTATGGATTACTCGGATTAACGCAGCGGCTCGCCAAAATGGTATTAGCTACAGCCAATTAATGAATGGATTAAATAAGGCAGGCATTGAAGTTAACCGTAAGATGTTAGCTGAAATTGCCGTAAATGATGCAAATTCATTCAGCGCGATTGTTGATCAAGCCAAACAAGCCCTTAATATGTAGGACGCTTACATTAAAAAACTATTAAAAAGCCTTATTGGATTAGATGATATCTGAGAATACTTTTCGAGTATTTTCAGCGAAACTTCATCTTCTCCGATGAGGTTTTTTTGCTTATATTAGTTTAACTTATGAAAAATAAGAATTTGATTTGAAATACTAATAGCTAATTTCAAGAAATGATGTAGCATATTCCCTTATAAACATATACAATAAAAGGTGTGAAGGAGATTTTCACATAGGCTTTGGGCTCTCACATCATTTTGCCATAATATTTTTTATTTAACAGGTGATGTAGACGTTTTCATAAAATTAAGGAGGATACTATGAATAATCAAGAGTTTATGAATCAATGGTTTGATGCACAAAAGAAATTAGCCGAACAATGGCAATCCATGTTGCCATCTATGGGTAATGAACAAAATGCAGGATTCCAAAAAATGATGGAAGCCCAACAAAAAATGTTCAATGATTGGGCACAAGCCTTCAACCCTTCGTCAAGTACCGCTTCTAATCCTTTTGCAATGTTTACACCATTTGCAATGCCTAACAATCCGATGAATAGCTTCATGGAATCTCAAAAAGAGATGTTCGAAGGCATGCAAAAAGCTTATCAAGACAGCCCTGTAGGCGCGTATATTAGTCAATTTCCTGACTTAAACACCTACATGGAAAACTTCCGTTCAATGTATGATCCAACGCAATTAATCAAGATGATGGATTCTGATTCATTCAAGACCATTGCTAAAGCCATGGATGCGAATCGTAACTTTGTATCCTTCTATCGCTATTTCGATAGCTTAAAAGATACTTATGGCAAACCATTTGAAGAAGATGGTAAGAAATTAATGGAGAAATGGGTAGCCGATAGTGAGAAATTCTATGGTGACTTTGTTGAACCATTCATTCCAGCTCAAGTGCGTGACTTGCTTCAAGCACCTAAGAACTTGGCTGAAACCATGCAAGGTTCATTCACTAACATCTTAGGTCCATGGGCTGGTTCTTTTGCCGAACTTTCTCGTTTATATGTTGAAGGGGCTAACGGTGACACCGATAAATTAGCAGACTTCTTCGCTCTATGGAAAGCTAACTACCAAAAAACAATCGCTCCGTTATTCAAGATGCCTGGTATGGGGAACAATACTGAAAAGATTGAATCTCAAAATGCCTTTATCGATCAAACGATGCAATTAATCTTAACGGGTGTAGAATTCCAACAAAAACTTTCACAAGTTTCACAAAATCGAGTGAAAGAGTTAATTCAAGAATACGAAGAATTAATTAAGAAAGACGAACAACCTAAGACTTATAAAGAATTCTATGATTACTGGACCGGTGAAATTGAAAAGACCTTGAAAGATTACTTCTTCTCGGATGAATTCGCTGTAATGTTGTCTGAATTTGGTCAATCTAATGCACAATTCATTATTGCTCGTAACAAAGTGATGGAAATTGCTTTACGTAATACCCCAATCGTGGTCGAAAGTGATGCTCGTAGCCTTTATAAGAAAGTTCATGATTTAAAACGTGATGTAAACAACTTGAAACGTGAACTCAAAGCTTTAAAAGAAGAAAAAGGCGCTGAAGACACTAAAGAAACTGCTAAAACGACCACAACTCGCCGTCGGACCAGCACCCCTCGTGCTCGCAAGACAGAAGAATAAGTCGACCTTAAAACGGATTCATTCGTAGGCTAAGTTTTGAAAGGAGTATATTAACATGGTTGAAGATTTATTTAGAATTTCTAAGCAAAATTTCCAGGATCAATTATCTGCCCAAGAAAAACTCATTCAAGGTATCCATACTTTGTCAAATCTAGAAATGCCTAAAGGTGGGGTTTCTGAGAAAGAAGTTATCTACACAGAAGACAAACTCACCCTGTATCACTTTATTCCAAAAGTTAAAAACCACTTAAAAACACCAACCTTAATCTCTTATGCCTTAGTTAATAAATATTACATGCTTGATTTACAAGAAGGAAACAGCTTCATCGAAGACTTATTAAATGCCGGTGCGGATTTATATGTGATCGATTGGGGTTATCCTACCAAAGACGACATGTATAACACCATGGAAGATTATATCCAAGGCTATATGCGCAACTGTGTCGAAGCGGTCCTTGAACATGCGCAAGCAGACAAGTTGAACTTCTTCGGAATTTGTCAAGGAGCTACTTTTGCTACCATTTTTACGGCCTTAAATCCACAATATGTTAAGAACTTAGTAACGGTCGTTGCGCCAATTGACTTCTCTCCATCAGATCGCTTGTTATTCCATTGGGGTAAAGAGATGGATGCGGATTCTATGGTTGAAGCTTACGGTAATATTCCAGGTGATGTGATGAATAATGGTTTCTTATTGCTATCACCAGTAAAATTAACCACTAATAAATATTTAGATATTATTGACCGTCTTGATGATCCTAAGGCAATGACTAACTTCTTAGCGCTTGAAACTTGGATCTTTGACTCACCAGATCAAGCTGGGGCAACCATTAAACAATTCACCAATGATTTATACCATGACAACAAACTGATTAAAGGCGAGTTGAAGATTGGTGATCAGGTGGTTGATTTGAAGAATATCGAACAACCATTGTTGAATGTGATTGCTACCCGTGACGATCAAGTCCCACAAAAGGCTTCTGAACCATTAAACAAAGCCGTGAGCTCAAAAGACACTGAAACTGTTCGCTACGAATCTGGTCATATTGGTCTATTTGTTTCAAGACGTTCACGTAAAGAAATGATTCCTAAAGTCATGGAATTCTACAAGGAACGCGACGAATAAGATTCGTAAACAGAAAAAGGAATTTGAGCTTGGTCAAATTCCTTTTTCTTATCTATTTTTGCGGAATAGGGTGTTCATTTCTCAAAATAGTCAGAAAAGAGATAAAATCATCCGCGATAATGGCATGACCGGTTTCGAGAAGAAATAATTTGGCCTTGTCGCCTAAATATGCTTTGGTCTGTTGACCATCCGCTAAATCAACAATCTTATCATAACGGCCGTGAAGGATAACCGTCGGAGCCTGAATTAATTGATAACGATTACTACCAGGATGATAGCCATTCGATTGGTCAGTCATATTAAATTCTAGTAGGTCATAATAGATATCAGAGTAATTTCTCTGTTCATAAATCGCCTCCAGATAGAGTTGCATTTCACTGGAACTTAGTTGATAAGTATGGTAAAGCGTCTCAAGCAATTTAGTTAATAATTTTTGATCATGGTGTTTAATCGCTGACTCCATCTTTTGTAATAGTGGATTCCATTTCTGAAATCGTCTTTGGTTAAAGCTGAGGGCTGATCGGGCAGGAATCTTAACCGAGGATAATAATTTGTTCGAGCAAGTTTTGAAACCTTGGATACCGACGGAGGCAACGAGGAAGAGTTGATCAATTCGGTGAGGGATCGAAGCAGCGAGTTCCATGGCCACCCCTCCGCCCATTGACCAACCCAGCACCGTGGCAGTTTGGATGTCAAGTTGATCCATCCATTGAACCAGGTCATCACTGAGATCCTTAAGTGAACGCGTCGGGCGGCGATAACTACTTTTGCCGAAACCGCGTAAATCGACAGCGTATACTTGATAATCTTCCTTGAGAGCTTCCATGGTTGAATGGAAATGGACCGAAGAACTCATATTCCCATGAATGAGTAGCATTGAGGGTCCTTTATGACCGGCTTTACGATAGGCTATTCTTTCTTGATTAGGTAAATCCACAAAATTTAAAGGATGTAGTTTCATAATAACCTCCACAGGTAAAAAAATAAAATATAGGAGTGATAGATATGGCAACATATGAAATTGGACAATCAGGGTCTTTTACCAAGACCATCACCGAAGCAGATGTGGTACTATTCGCAGGCGTATCAGGGGACTTAAACCCAGCCCACGTCAACGAAGTTGCTGCTTCTCAAGGAATGTTTAAGAAGCGGATTGCCCATGGGATGTTGGGAGCTTCATTAATCTCTGCGGTATTGGGTATGCATTTCCCCGGACCTGGTACCATCTATTTAGGGCAAAATTTGAAATTCGTTAAGCCAGTAGCGATTAACGATACCTTAACCGCAACCGTGAAAGTGACTTCAATCAATGATAAAGGTTGGTTAACGCTAGATACGACCGTCACCAATCAAGATGGCGATCCAGTAATCAAAGGGGAAGCCAATGTCATTCCGCCCAAATAAATAATTGATTCTGATGAACATTAATTGTCAAGGAACAAAAAGGGACATCCAAAAGATAGCTCACAAGCTACCTTTTGGGTGTCTCTTTCTGCTTAGCTAATAGAATGTTTCTTGGGAAGTGTCACGAGTATCCTCGCTCTTATGAATAATGGATAATTTGGCCTTTGCTCTTGGTTTTTCTTTACGGGAGAGGTAGTATCTCTGCACGATATTATCTAATTCTTCCAGAATCACTTCGCGGGTGATATCTTCCCGAATTAAAATACCGTCATGTTCCGATTGATTTTGAAAAATGACAAGGGCAGGAGTCTGTTGGACTTGCATTTCGCGGGCAATCTTTTGATCCTTTAAGAATAGTTGGCGAACGAAATCAGAATTCAAATCTTCTAGAAAGATTTGCAAATCTAAGCCGATTTCTTTGGCAATGTCACTAAACATTTCTTCAGAGAAATCCTCCATATTATGGTTGAACAATTCCTGCAAGCGAATTAGGAATTGACGGCCTAATTTCTTACCTTGTAGGGAAGCCGCTTTGTAGGCTACGGCCGCCTTGTAGACAATATTATAGTATAGATTGCGCTGGGCCAGATTGGCATGGTTAATATTTATTTGTTCTAAAAAGTGATAAATAGCTTGGTGGTTATGGTAAGTTAGAATATTAACATCTACTTTGGAATTAATCATATTAATTGAGCGTATCAATTCTTGTTCTGAATGATAACATCGCATGCCTAGGGGATTCACAAAGAGATAGAACTCGAACGAGGAAGGCACCCCATTCAGTTGATATTCGACTTGATAGTTAGGGACCATTCAATGCCTCCTTCCTAAATGAAAGTTTCGGCTCTTTCTAAAACTTATCCTAGCACGGTCAGTTGATAATTACCAATAATCTGCCTAAATTATTTGTTCCGGTCTAGGTCTTGATAATGAGCCGCTCGCGATAATTTTTTGGCAGCCGGCTTGTATTCTAGCTGATATTGGTCGAGAAAGTCAAACCACACGTTTGCTTGATCCAAGTCTTCTAGTTCGCATTCTAACTCATAGTCTTCAGTTTGAGGGAAGAAGCTGTGATCTAGACAGAAAGTTGCTCCCGGCACAGGATAAAGATAACGATGGGTCGACATCTGATAGTGTAATTGCAATTGTTCGATTGGAATCTGGTGATTATGGATGAATTTGATCAAGTCTGCATCTGTGAACCAAGTGGGATTAATAGCAGAACTGATGCTATCAACTGGTCCTTGCTCTTGAGTGATTTCAATGGAACGAAACTCTGAAATGAGTTGTTTGATCGTCCATTCAGACCGATCTTTAAAGACACGTAGCCGCAAGGCCGCATTAATTTTGGCTAATTGATGGTCGGGTGTATCATAATAATAGTTGGATTGAATCAGGGCGGAACGGGGTTTAAATCCTAACTGATCGATTAAGCGTTCAAATTCATCTTTCCGCAACATTGTTTTATATTCTTGCTCGATATTTTTAGTCATAGGGTCCTCCTTAATCAGACTTGCTGATTCAATAATAGCGAAAGTATGTTAGAATAACAAAGGAAAATCAATCCTACTAGTCGAATTAGAAGGAGAGTGGTTCAATGCGTGAGACGATGGACCAACAAATTAAAGATTGGGATGCTTTCTTGGCTCCTTATCATCAGGCAGTGGCCGAATTAAAGTTAAAACTTAAGACGATTCGAAATGAGTTTCAATTGGCGGGCAAGCATACACCGATTGAATTTGTAACTGGACGCGTCAAATCCAAAGAAAGTATTTTGGAAAAGATGGAGATGCGTAAAATTGATCCCCAAGACTTCCTGATTGGCGTTCAAGACATCGCTGGAATACGGATTATGTGTCAATTTGTCGAAGATATTTATGAAGTCGCTGAATTATTAAAGGATCGCAAAGACTTCAAGGTCATCTTGATTCGTGATTATATCCAAAGTCCTAAGGAATCTGGTTACCGTTCTTATCATATGGTAATCGATTACCCGGTTCAAAGAGCTCATGGAGTCCAACATGTGATTGTGGAAATCCAAATTCGCACGTTAGCGATGAATTTCTGGGCAACCATTGAGCATTCTTTAAATTATAAATATCGCGGCAAGTATCCCGACCATATATTAATGCGTTTGGAACGTGCTTCGGAAGCTGCCTTTCGCTTAGATGAAGAGATGTCTGAGATTCGCGAAGAAATTCGTGAAGCCACCCATTATTTTGAGAAACGTAATGATTAGGAGTCGATTATGTTAACTGTATTATTATATGCGAATGACAAACAATTATCACAGGCTTTGAAGAAGGAATTTATCCAGAAGATTAAGGACCAACCGATTCGCTTAGTAGAAGAGAAGGAGCAAGCGGATTATATTATCACCATTGGCGGTGATGGCACTTTACTTTCTGCTTTTCACCGCTTCCCTCAGTATCTTGAATATAGTCAATTTATAGGAATTCATACGGGGCATTTAGGTTTTTATGCGGATTGGTTGGCTAATGGAATTGATCAATTAATCAGAGGCTTAGTTTCTGGCAACCGCGAATCGGTTTCATACCCTTTATTGACAGTAGATATCAAAACTACCGACAAACGAAGTATCCGCCGCCTGGCTTTGAACGAATTTGTCCTAAGATCAACTGCCGGAACGGTGGTCTGCGATGTTTACTTGGATGACTTTTGTTTTGAAACTTTTCGAGGCGATGGCATCTGTATCTCAACGCCTACGGGTTCAACCGGATTGAATAAATCTTTAGGGGGGGCAGTCATTCATCCCAAGCTAGATGCCATGCAGATGACTGAAATTGCTTCAATCAATAATTTAATTTATCGAACACTATCTTCACCGGTCATTGTCCCTCAGGAAGAGAGTATTACTTTGAAACCTGATTCACAGAGTGGTAATTTTATCTTGAGTTTGGATAATCAGAGCTTGTCACTGGAGAATATTGAGTCTATTCGCACCCAAATTGCGCCCCAACGAATCCGTTTTGCCAGTTTGAAACACACTCATTTTTGGGACCGGGTGGCTTCTTCCTTCATTGGTAATCATCCAAGTGATTCGCGGGAGTTGAATCGATGAAGTTCGAATGGCGCTTTGATCAAGAGGAACCGATGACGGTCCTTCAATATTTAAGATTGCAGGCGATTCCCCGCCGTTTCATTAGTCGCTTAAAGTATCAAGGTGGCGATATCAAAGTCAATGATCGCAGTGTAACGGTAAGAGAAGAACTTCATGTGGGAGACCTCATTCAGCTCTATGCTCCCATTGAACAGGGCCATGAGACGGTGCCGGCTTCTTCAGCTCCAATCGAAGTGGTTTATGAAGATCGTGACTTATTGGTGGTTAATAAACCTGTAGGTATTGTCTCAATTCCTTCCCGACGAGATCCAGATTCAGCAATGGCTAATCGGATTAAGGGATATTACCAAGACCACCAATACCAGGATCAAGTGATTCATATTGTGACCCGGTTGGACCGCGATACTTCGGGCTTGATGTTGATTGCGAAACATCGGCTTGCTCATGCTTGGATGGATCAACAGATTCGCCATCAGCAATTAAAGAAATATTATTATGCCATTAGTCAACGGCAAGATTGGCCTGACCATGGTTATATCGATGGACCGATTGCCCGCGATCCTCAATCCATTATTACTCGACGAGTGGATCCTCAAGGGCAAGCCTCACTGACGGAATACTGGCTTCAAGAGACTTTAAACGATTCAAGCTTGCTTAAATTACGCTTGCATACAGGCAGAACCCATCAAATTAGGGTTCATCTGAGTTGGCAGGGTGGTCCGCTAATTGGTGATGATTTATATGGGGGACGATTGGAATCGCCCTTGAATCGTCAAGCTTTGCATTGTGGTCAATTAGAATTTGTCCAACCTTTCAGTGGCCAAGCTATGGTTCTCAAGCAAGATTTGCCAGCAGATATGTTAGAATGGGTTCAGAGAAAGAAAATAAGGAGGGTTTAGGTGGAAGTTTTTGAACGAAGCATTGAAGAACAGGTGAGAATCTTACAAGGCTTATTGGCCAATAACCGAATGACACGCTTTAGAACTGAATTTCTGGCCCTTCATAACTATGACCAAGCACAGATTTTTAATCAATTAAAGAGTGAGGATCGGGAGAAAGTTTACCAATATCTGTCTCCTTCTGAACTGGCTAATATTTTCGATGCTTTAGAAGCTCAGGATGAGAAGATTGATGGCTATTTTGAAGAGATGCTGTATCCATATGCCGCCAATGTTCTGGCCGAAATGTATGCTGATAATGCGGTTGATGTCTTGAACGAATTGAAAGACCGTGACCGTGTGAATATTTACATGCATTTGATGCCAGCCGAATCCGCACGTGAGATTAGTCAGCTGATTAATTATTTGGAAGATACGGCTGGGGCGATCATGACGACGGAGTATATCGCGATTGAAGAAGGGTTGACTTTAGCGGAAGCCTATTATCAATTACGTCAACAGGCCATTGAAGCAGAGACGATCTACTATGTATACGTGATTGATCAGCATCACCGACTGACTGGTGTGATTTCTTTGCGGGATTTAATCATAAATGACGAGGACAAATTAGTGGCAGATGTAATGAATAATCGCGTGATCTCGGTCCAAGTGAATGACGATCAACTCGAAGTTGCCAAGATGGTCAAAGACTATGACCTATTGGCCTTACCGGTAGTTGGTTTCGATCAAGAACTGCTTGGCATTGTCACCGTGGACGATGTTTTGGATGTCATGCAGGAAGAAGCCGAGAGCGATTATTCTGGATTGGCCGCTGTAGACGTTTCAGAGAAGCATATTTCCCCGTGGTCGGCAGCGAAGAGCCGTCTGCCCTGGTTAATTACTTTGTTATTCTTGGGGATGGGTACCTCAACGGTGATCAGTCGTTACAGTGGTCTGGTCGAAGAAGTTTCGATATTATCAGCATTTATTACGCTAATTACTGGGACGGCTGGGAATGCGGGAACGCAATCCTTAGCTGTAACTGTACGTCAGTTGAATAGCAAGGACCATGACAAACAGGTGGGCAAGACCTTTAGTTTTGAACTCCTAACTGGCGCCATTACTGGTCTGGTCGTTGCCCTCTGTGTCTTCTTAATTGTCTTTATTTGGAAAGGCAATCCTTTCTTTGGATTGATTATTGCGGCAGCGATGTTTATGGCCATTGTCGTTGCCAATCTAGCCGGATTATTTATTCCTTATTTAATGGATAAATTAGGCTTTGATCCTGCTGTCGCGAGTGGGCCCTTTATTTCTACACTCAGTGACTTGACATCGGTCTTTATTTACTTTACGATTGCTGGGTTATTTTTAGCATATCTTCTATAAACTTTAGGTCAAGCTTTTATAGAGATTTTGATGTAGGATACCTGCCTCGATAAAGGTGGGTTCTTTACTTTGCCGATAATTAGATTTTAGGTAAAAGGGCAAGGCGCTCTGCTGGGCAGAAAGATAAATATAATCAATACCCTGGTCCTTGGCCCAGGCTTCCATCTGGGTTAATAAAGCCCTGCCGACCGATTGTTGACGAGCTTCGAGCTTGACAGCGAAGCGTTGTAGGTGGGCACGGGAAGAATTTGCGTCGAGATGAAGGCGACAAGTTGCGACAGGAGTTTGATCCAGATAGGCTACAAAATGATAAGATTCACCATCGAGTTGATCCCATTCAATGTCGGGGTCAATCCCTTGTTCCTTGACAAAGACGGTCTGACGAATGGAGCGAGCATCTTGATAAATGGGCGACTGATCACCGAAAGAAACGCTTACATTCATGATAAAATCCTTTCTAAAAATAGATTGAAAGATGAGTTAAATATAGGTATGATTATAGTACATGTTAACTAAATTGGACAAGCAAAGAAGATTTAATCATGGATAAAGGGAGTCGACAGAATGAAAGGTATCAGTGATAAAAGTAAAGAACGGTTGGAACGGATTGCGTGCTTAACAGCGATTCCTTCACCTACTGGCTTTACTCAAGACATCTTAGACCGTATTGAAAGTAAATTACAAGACCTTGCAGTTCCTTATCAAAAATCTGCAAAAGGGGGCTTGTTGGTCAGTCTACCCGGCAAAGATGCTCTATCTCATCGCTATCTAACTGCTCACATAGATACCTTAGGCGCTATGGTTCGCAAAATAAAAGATAATGGCCGTTTAAAAATCGATTTAATTGGTGGTTTTATCTTTAATGCGATTGAAGGCGAGAATTGCCTGATTCATTCCTTAAATACAGGACAAAGTTACTCAGGCACGATTCTGATGCATCAAACCAGTGTTCATGTTTATAAGGATGCTAAGACCGCGGAACGAAATCAGGATAATATTGAAATCCGCCTCGACGAGCAAGTACAACAAGCTGAAGACGTTCGTCAGTTAGGCATTGAAGTTGGGGACTTTATTTCTTTTGATCCAAGAGTGGTCATCACCGAGTCAGGCTTTATTAAGTCACGTCATTTGGATGACAAGGTCAGTGTCGCCTTGTTACTCGAATTGATTGAGGATGTGCAAGCGGGACGACTCAATTTGGCACATAGCACTCATTTTTATATTTCTAATAATGAAGAGATTGGCTACGGTGGCAACTCTAATATTCCGAGTGAAGTAGTTGAATACTTGGCGGTGGATATGGGAGCCCTAGGTGATGATCAAGCTTCGGATGAATACACCGTGTCCATTTGTGCCAAAGATGGTTCAGGGCCATATCATGTAGGCTTACGTCAACATTTAGTTAGCTTATGCCAAGAGTATCAAATTCCTTATCAGGTGGATATCTATCCATATTATACGAGTGATGCTTCGGCTGCCATGCGGGCCGGGCACGATTTAAGACATGGGCTGCTCGGCGCGGGGATTGAAGCAAGTCATGCTTACGAGCGGACCCATGCCAAATCAGTGGATGCGACCTATCAATTATTATTTGAATATTTACGGAGCCCGATGGAAGATTAAGGCGCTCTTTGAGTTTCATACAATTTGAATCAGTAGTGTAAGAGTAATAGAAGAAGGTGGGAGTATGGAACATTTTTCCTTAAGTTTTTTGGGCTTTAATCGACAACAAGTCAATGAAGTGATAAATAAGCAAGAAAAACAAATTCAAGATTTACAACGACAATTGGAACAATTGCAATCCAGCCAGCAGGAGTTAACTGAAGAGGTTGAGAACTATCGGCAGATGGAGGACGCTTTGCAACAAGGGATTCTGGATGCGCGCGTGACTGGTAAGAAGATTATTGATGATTCTTCAATGACAGCTGATAAGTTAATGCAGCAAACCCAAGAACAAGTTAACCAGTATAAAGAAGATTTTGCTTTCCATAGTAGGGAACTGGCTGAATCTGGCCATGATCTTAAAGAGAATTTACAGAACATGAAGAAAGAATTTCAAAAGATTCTGGATTCTTACCAAGATATGTTAGATTCAACTGATTTTGATCGGATTTATCCACAAAAATATATTGAGCGTCTTTTAATTCAAGTTTCAGCCTATGAGGATGATGAGACGATGGATTATGATGATCAAATCGATGAACCGATCCGTAATCAACCGATGTCTGACGAAGAGAAATTAAAGTTAGAACAGCTCATTAATGAAGTCATTACTAACGAAAGGGTCGAAGAGGAGACTGATCCGAATAAATTTATCGACTTTTCAAAAATAAAAAATTCACAAGAAGGTTAAAGCGGCAACAATCTATCGCTGAGGCGTTAGGTTGTTTTTTTATTCAGAATCAAGGAGGCTTATATGGCGAACGATATTAAAACAGAAGTCAATAAACGACGGACCTTTGCGATTATTTCCCACCCGGATGCTGGGAAGACGACCATTACTGAACAATTGCTCTTATTTAGTGGGGCGATTCGCGAGAAAGGGACGGTCAAAGCTAAGGGGAAGAAGTCTAATAAATTTGCGAAGTCTGACTGGATGGATATTGAAAAGCAACGGGGGATTTCGGTCACCAGTTCAGTCATGCAGGTTGATTATGATGGTTGCCAGGTGAATATTTTGGATACACCGGGGCATGAGGATTTCTCGGAAGATACTTACCGTACTTTGATGGCCGTCGATGCTGCCGTCATGGTGGTTGATACTGGGAAAGGGATTGAACCACAGACCAAACGTCTCTTCGAAGTTGTCAGTCACCGGGGGATTCCTATCTTTACCTTTATGAATAAATTAGACCGAGACGGTCGTGAACCCTTGGATTTAGTTTCAGAACTTGAAGAAGTTTTAGGAATCGATGCCTATCTGATGAACTGGCCGATGGGTATGGGCAAAAATTTACTAGGCTTATATGATCTATATAATCAACGGGTTGAATTGAGAAATTCAGAGACCGATGAAGCTGATGTTTACATCGACTTGGACGAGTCAGGTCAAGTGAGTGGCGATCATCAGTTTACCCAATCAACGATTTATAGCCAAGCCTTAGAAGATGCTCAGCTTCTTCATGAGGCCGGGAACCCTTTTGACCGCGAGCTAATCAATCAAGGAAAACTAACTCCAGTCTTCTTTGGTTCTGCTCTAACAGGATTTGGTGTCCAAACTTTCTTTGATGCCTTTATTGATCTTGCTCCAGCTCCGGGTCCAACCCGATTAGCGGATGATCAGATTATCCAACCCGACGATCCTGAATTGTCAGGTTTCATCTTTAAGATTCAGGCCAATATGAATCCTGCTCACCGAGATCGGATTGCTTTTATTCGGTTGGCTTCAGGTAAATTTGAGAAAGGCATGAATGTGACTTTAGAAAGAACTGGCAAAACGCTCCGTCTAGCTCACACCACTCAATTTATGGCCGATACTCGCGAGGAAGTTGCTGAAGCCTTTGCGGGCGATATCATTGGGCTGTACGATACGGGTCAATTGCAGATTGGTGACAGTATTTATGAAGGTAAGCAAGCAATTAAATTTGCTGATTTGCCACAATTTACACCGGAACTCTTTATGCGGGTCAGTCCTAAAAATGTCCTTAAACAGAAGTCTTTCTATAAAGGAATTGAGCAATTAGTGCAGGAGGGAGCGATTCAGCTCTATAAGACTTATCATACCAATGAATTTATTGTGGGTGCGGTCGGTCAACTGCAATTCGAAGTATTTCAACATCGTTTGCTTCATGAATACCATTCTGAAGTGGATATGATTCCGATGGGTCATCGGATTGCCCGTTGGATTGATCCAGCTGACTTAGATCCTAAGATGTCTTCAAGTCGGAACTTATTAGTCAAAGATCGATTCGACCAGCCAGTCTTCTTATTTGAGAATACTTTCGCTGAGCATTGGTTTAAAGATAAATATCCAGAGATTCAATTAGAAAGCTTGTTATAAAAATCAAGGAGCTTACTGATGATTCCCGAAAATATTGAACGCTTCTTTTCGGAAGAACGTATTCATATATTACCGCGGAAATTGAAGACGAAGAAATTAATTTTAGACTATATTGATTAACAGTTAGTTGTTGGACAATACAGTAAAAAGAGATTAATCATTGGCTCAGCCAGTTCGACGATGATTATGCCATCTTACGTCGATTATTAGTAGGTTATCACTATTTCTGTCTAAGCAAAGATGGGTCAGTATCTTATAAAATGGCGACGGAAGACGAGTTTTGATTTTCTTATTTAATTTTAATATAAGCCCTAAAGTTTGTTTGTGTCCCTAGTTTTTTTATTGTGGAAATATATAAAACATGTTATCCTTAAGGGGTAAGGGTTTGCAATATTATTACACGCGCAAAGGAGAACGATACGATGGAAAAGAAAGAATTTAATGTGATTGCTGAAACTGGAATTCATGCACGTCCAGCTACTTTATTAGTTCAAGCTGCTAGCAAATTTGCTTCAGATATTAATTTAGAATACAAAGGTAAATCTGTGAACCTAAAATCAATCATGGGTGTTATGTCTCTAGGCGTTGGCCAAGGGTCTGATGTAACCATTACGGCAGAAGGAGAAGACGAAAAAGAAGCCATCGAAGCTATTTCTGAAACTATGGTTAAAGAAGGACTTTCTAACTAATGACTGCGGAATTTCTTGCAGGTATTGCGGCAAGTGATGGCATTGCAATCGCACCTGCATATTTATTGACCGAACCTGATTTGTCTTTTGAAAAGAAGACAATTTCAGATTCTGGTGCTGAAATTCTTCGTTTTGAAGAGGCAGTTAAGCAGGCTCATCAAGAAATTAGCCTGATTAAGAAGCGTGCTGAAGAAAGTCTAGGAAGTGAAGAAGCTCAAGTCTTTGAAGCTCACTTAATGTTCTTGGATGATCCTGAATTCATTGGTCAAATCAAACAAGTGATTACCGATCAACTGATTAATGCGGAAGCCGCTTTAGACCAAATTGCTCAAATGTTTATTACTATGTTCTCTGCAATGGAAGATAATCCTTACATGCAAGAACGGGCTGCCGATATCAAGGACGTGTCTGAACGGATGATGGCGATTCTACTGGGACTGAAAGTACCCAGTCCAGCTACTATCGATCATGAAGTGATCGTGGTTGCACATGATTTAACGCCAAGTGACACGGCTCAATTAAATAAGAAATATGTTAAAGCTTTTGTGACAGATATTGGAGGACGGACCTCTCACTCAGCGATTATGGCTCGAAGTTTAGAAATTCCAGCCATCGTGGGTAGTCAGTCTATTACTCAATCGGTGAAAGATGGCCAAACCATTATTGTGGATGCTCTCGCCGGACAAGTCATTTTGAATCCAAGTCAAGAGGATATTGCTAATTACCAACAAAAAGCACAAGATTTCCAAAAACAAAAAGAAGAATGGGCTAAGCTCGTGGATGCCCCTTCAGTCACTCAAGATGGGCATCAAGTCGAATTAGCTGCCAATATTGGTACGCCAAAAGATGTCGAAGCTGTCTTAGCTAATGGGGCGGAAGGCATTGGTTTATACCGGACAGAATTCCTCTATATGGACTCAGCTAATTTCCCAACTGAAGATGAACAGTTTGAAGCTTATAAGACGGTCTTAGAAGCGATGGAAGGTAAACCAGTCATTGTTCGAACCATGGATATTGGTGGCGATAAGGAATTACCTTATCTAGATCTCCCCAAGGAAATGAATCCCTTCTTAGGCTATCGCGCCATTCGGATTTCCTTAGACCGTACTGAAATCTTCAAGACTCAATTAAGAGCTTTGTTAAGAGCATCCAATTACGGAAATTTAAGAATTATGTTTCCGATGATTGCCACTTTGAAAGAGTTTCGTCAAGCTAAAGCAGTCCTAGAAGCCGTTAAGGCAGATTTATTAGCGGAAGGGCAGACAGTGGCGGATACTATTCAAGTGGGTATTATGGTTGAAATTCCAGCAGCAGCGGTCTTGGCCGATCAATTTGCTAAGGAAGTCGATTTCTTTAGTATTGGAACCAATGATTTAATCCAATATACGATGGCGGCTGACCGGATGAATGAACAAGTTTCATATCTCTACCAACCTTATAATCCTTCAATCTTACGTTTGATTAAGAATGTGATTGATGCTTCCCACCGTGAAGGTAAATGGACCGGCATGTGTGGAGAAATGGCTGGTGATCAAACCGCTGTACCAATTCTTCTGGGAATGGGCTTAGATGAATTCTCAATGAGTGCTTCTTCAGTATTGAAGACACGGAGCCTGATGCAATCACTAACACTCAGTGATTTACAAAAACTTGCTGATCGTGCTTTGAATGAAGCCGGAACAGTCGATGAAGTGGTTGAAATGGTTCAAGCTTTAACCCAAAATAAATAATTTACATATCAATTTGCAGATCCAGGTACCCTTAAGGTGCTTGGGTCTTTTTAGTTTTTTATTTATTATCAAAACAATGAGTTTATGAATTAAGGGCACCTGCAAAAAGTGGTTTTATAATACAGTAATTATTTTATAGGAAATGTCAAACTATCAGGTATAGTCCTTCGTTTATTAACTTAATCTACAGACTTGCTTTAGGACTTATTCTTTAAAAACAAGAGGATTTAAGAGACTGATGTGTCTGAAGTATGATACTCCGATGATTTTCAGCTTCGCTTGTGACCCTAGAAAAGTTTATTTCTTGAGAATTATTTTTGTGTGGTAACTAAAATATAACATGAATTTACATGGCTTTTATTATTTTTTAGCGGTGGCTAAGTTGATTATAAAATCCGCCAATTATTTTAAATTGTGATTTAGAAAGACTACAATATCGGTCTACTGAAAAAATCCATCCTGACGTGAGACATACGCGTTTAGGATGGATTTTTAGAATGAAGGGCATGTCGTGTATCTAGAGTGCAAGTCCCAGAGTACACTTGCTATCGGTGAACCTTTTAGGTAATCACAAACCATTTTAACTTTTTTTAATCACCACCTACTTAATTTAGAACTTATCTAGATCTCATCAACTTTTTGGTTAGAAATTATCAAGTATCTTTAATCTGAAATGACTTTGCTGAGAAGGATGGCTATATTTTTTCTACTAGTTGGAAATCAATAAGTTAGCCAGCAAATTTTCAAAAAAGGTTGTCGATGGTCATCAGCGCAAGATGCTGGCTGATCGTTTGATATTACCAAAAATGACCGAAGCAAATAAATTTTCTGATTTTTGATCAACTTTTTCATGCTGAACATTCGGATTTATTTTAAATATGGTGTTTATAATACCTTTTCAACTAGCGATGAGTTCTTTATAATAAGCATAATAAGACAAGAATGATGGTGAAAGCATGAAAGTTGGATTATTTACAGATACATACTTCCCACAGGTAAGTGGGGTTTCAACATCGGTCAAGTTATTGAAAGAACAGCTGATTGAACGGGGTCATGAGGTAGTTATTTTCACGACGACCGATCCCAACGGTTTCCCAGAAGCTAATGTGGTTCGTTTGCCAAGTATCCCTTTTATTAGTTTTGAGGATCGACGAATTGCTTACGCTGGGTTCGACCGCTGTTTAAAGATTGCAAAAAGAGAAAATATTGATCTGGTTCATACCCATACTGAATTCTCTCTGGGCATGACTGGTCGTTATGTAGCCAGTCGGATGAAAATTCCTACGGTGCATACTTACCACACGATGTATGAGAATTATACCCATTACATTATGAATGGCCACTTAATTCAGCCCAAACATGTGCGAACAATTTCGCGGATGTTTTGTAATGATTCAGATCGGTTGATAGCTCCGAGCCAGTTGACCGCCGATACCTTACTTTCTTATGGGGTGACCGTGCCGATTCATGTGGTGCCGACGGGAGTAAATATTCCTAAGATTAGTAAAGAAGAAGCCCTAGAAAATCGAAAAATTCAACGACAAGCTCTAGGCTTAGCTGAATCGGATTGGGTCTTCTTATCTTTGTCACGCTTATCTCAGGAGAAACAAATTGATCAAGTGATTCAAGCCTTTCCGAAGATTCAACAACAGATTCCGGAAGCCTTTCTGTTAATTGTTGGCGATGGTCCGGCAAGGGAATGTTTGGAAAATCAAGCCCAATCCTTAGGCATTGAGCGAATTCGTTTTGTCGGTGAAATTCCTTATGAAGAAGTCGGCAATTATTATCAAATGGCGGATGTATATTTGAATGCCAGTGAATCTGAGTCTCAGGGCTTGACGTATTTAGAATCGATTGTTAATTATTTACCTATTATTGCTAAACGGAATGATTTCCTTGAGAATTTAATGCAAGGTCAAGCATACGGTGATTTATATCAGACAGCCGATGAACTCGCACCAATTGCGAGCCAATTTAGTAAGAAGAAACAATTAAAATTAATTCGCGATATCAATCAAAAAGATTTGTACTCTATTTCAGCGGAACGATTTGGCTGTCAAATAGAACAAGTCTATCAACAATTACTGGCAGATAATTATGCCCAGAAGCGACCGAAGAAAACTTTCGAACGTTTCCAAGATAGCTTGATCGCTTTTGTCCGTGAAGTGATGGTTGGCAGCGATAAAAATTAAAAAATATCAGTACATTTATTGGCATTTAGGGAGCTTTCTGTTAGTATGTAGGGCGTAGATATTTTTGTTATTGACTAATTGATCTTAGTCAATTAGGAAGAAGGTTACGTATGAAATCATCTGTATTAGTAGGAATTATCCACCGTCTCGAAGCAATGGTTAATTCAGAGTCTGAAACTGAAGTACGCCGATTTGAATTAGATGGTGTTGAAAAGTGCCAAGTAAGTTATTTTAAAGATGAAGATTCTTTCGAATTAAAAGATAGTGACAATAATACGACCTATCGCTTTGACGATATTGATTTAGTAGCAATGGAGATTTTTGATTTATTAGCTTAATTTGTTTGAATATTATTAACTTTTGTGTATCCTTGCGATCTTCTGGCGGAGATGGCAAGGATTTTTTGAAGTTAATAGATTTTCCGATTGCCGTAGGCAACTATCTGCTTAAATCAGCTTCTTATGATGAAGTAACTTTCTTTCGGTTTGATCATTTTTACGGTGAAGAATGCTATGTAAGTTATGAAAGTTGCAATAGCCAGTGGACTTTGTTTACTATACTGCATAGACATACCTCGCTTATTATAGATATGGTATAATGTTTTTAGAATTTTGAAATAAGGAGAGACTATGAAGCAACTCATATCACCAGATTGGACGATTAATTCAATTTATCAGATTACTCCTGCTGACATCTTGCAGCAAGGTTTCAAAGGAATGATTGTAGACTTAGACAATACACTTTTGGCATGGAATGAATATGAGTTATCGCAGCGAATGGCGGATTGGGTCAGTCAAATGATCGATGCCCAAGTCAAGATTTATCTACTTTCTAACAATAATCCTAAACGGGTGGGCAAAGTCATTGAGGCTTTAGATATTCCCCATAAGGCTCGTGCTTTGAAACCTTTGAGGGGTAGTTTTCAAGAAGCGATTCGCTTCTTAGATCTGCCAATCGATCAGATTGTGGTCATTGGTGATCAGATTATTACTGATGTCATTGGCGCCAAAAGGAATCAACTCAAGGTAATCCTGGTCAAGCCTTTGGTAGACCATGATAATGTCTACACTTGGTTTAATCGAAGTGTGGAAAAATTGCTTTTACGAAAGATTGGTTTAGTCCGTAGTGAAGATTGGGGGGATTCGCTTGAACGATTCTAATTATCAATGTATGGGTTGTGGCGCTGTGATTCAAACTGAAGACCCGGATCAAGCTGGATATTTGCCAGCCTCAGCATTAGCTAAAGGAATTGAGAAGGGCAGTTTTTATTGTCAACGCTGTTTTCGCTTACGTCACTATAATGAAATTCCAGACATTGTCGTTGATGACGATGTCTTTATGGAGCGTTTAGCAGAGATTGGTGAAGACCAGGCGTATATTATTCACTTGATTGATATTTTTGATATTGAGGCGAGTTTATTGACGGCCTTACCTCGATATATCGGTCGAAATAAATTTGCCTTGGTCGCTAACAAGATGGATCTACTGCCTGCTTCGATTAATCAAGATCGAGTCATCCGTTGGTTGAAAAATATAGCCAAAGAACAAGGATTAAAGTCTGATCAAGTTTTGCTGATTTCTAGCCAGAAACAACAGAACTTAGATGCCTTGTACCAACTGATTAAGGAGAAGCTTCGCCGGCAGAATGTCTATATTGTCGGCATCAGTAATGTAGGTAAGTCAACCTTAATTAACCGCTTGATTGAACATTTTGGGGGCGACAAGGAAATTATCACCACTTCAAATTATCCTGGAACCACCTTGGACTTAATTCGAATTCCAGTGACAGACTCTACCGCTATCGTCGATACGCCTGGGATTATTCGTCGGTCACAGATGGTTCATTATTTAGACCCTCAAGATCGGCAAGTGATTATGCCAAAGAAGATGTTGAAACCGACCACTTTTCAATTGAACTCGGGTCAAACAATTTTCCTAGGGGGCTTAGCTAGAATCGACTATCCAGCAGGTAAGCGTATGGCGCTGACGATTTACACGAGTCGTGACCTGTATCTCCATCGAACCAAACTAAGTCAGGCCGATCGATTATACCAAGACCAACTGGGCCATTTGCTAAGTCCACCGCGGTTCGATCAAGCCAAAGAATTTCCAAAAATAATAGCACATCCACTTAAATTATCAGCGGGAGAGGATATTGCTATTTCTGGTTTAGGTTGGTTCACCAGTCATCAAACCGTTCAGTTAATACTTCATTTACCTAAGGGCGTCGAGTTTGCCCGCAGGCCATCCATTATTTAGGCAAATTTAAGATATAAGGAGGTAGATAGCATCATGGAATATAGTAAAGCGCAACAAAAATATTTAAGAAAAGCTTCTCATCAACATAAGGCGCTTTTTCAATTAGGCAAATTGGGAATTACTGATACCTTTATTGAACAAGTTGATGCGGCTTTAGAGAAACGTGAATTGATTAAATTTCATATTCTACAAAATAGTTCAGAAGATATTGATGAAGCAAGTGCCCTAATCGCAGAAAAGACGGGGGCTTTCATTGTCCAAATGATCGGAAGCACTGTCATCTTATTTCGTCCCTCTTCTCAAGAAAAGTATCAGGATTTATCGCGAGAAGTTAAACAAATTAAGTAAGAGAAGGGTGGATGGATTGTGAGGACGCGAGAAACACTATATCTGAAAGTTGAAGAAGAAATTGATTTAGTCTTAGAAGAATTGGTCCAAGCTCCCCAAAGCCACCATCGACAACGAATTGGTATTCTTGGCGGTACCTTTAATCCGCCTCATCTAGGCCATTTATTGATGGCTGAGCAAGTGGGCAAGCAATTAGAGTTGGATGAAGTTTGGTTTATGCCGACAGCGAAACCCCCTCATGCTCCAGGTAAACAAACCATCGCAGCAAACCATCGCTTAGAGATGGTTAAATTAGCTATCCAAGATAATCCTTTATTTAAATTGCAGGCCTATGAAGTTTATAAAGGAGGCACTAATTATTCCGTAGATACGATGCAACACTTTGTCCAAGCTTTCCCAGAAGCAGATTTCTATTTTATTGTCGGGGAGGACAGTGTGAGGGATTTGCCGACTTGGCATCGGGTGGAGGAATTGAGTCAACTCGTTCAGTTCGTCGGTATTAGACGGCCTGGAACCGAGAATTTCAATTCTATTTTTCCGGTAATTTGGGTCGATTCGCCTTTAATCGATTTGAGTTCTACCGAAATTCGTCTGCGAGTGTATCTGGAACAATCTATTCGCTATCAAGTACCACCAGCGGTCGAAGCTTATATTATTCAACATCAACTTTATGCAATGGAGGTGTAGGATGATCGAAATCACTTATTCAGATAACTATGTAACTATTAAACGCTCTGAATTAATGGAGAAATTACAAACCATGGTGTCTGCCAAACGATATCAGCATATTCTTCGCGTTGAACAACAGGCCTTGGAGATGGTCGACCAACTTGGTCTGAATTTGGACCTGGAGAAAGTCTCTATCGCTGCTTTATTTCATGATTTTGCCAAAGATATGGATGACCAAGCGATGTTAAAGTATGCCCAAAGCTATTGGCCCGAAGTTGACTTAAGTGGTGAGAATGGCAATATCTGGCACGGTTTTGCAGCTGCTGAAATTGCCCGCGAGGAATATGGAGTCAAGGATCAAAGTATTCTGAATGCCATCGCTGCGCACACGATTGGCGCTTATTATATGGATACTTTAGCCTTGTTGATTGCGGTTGCTGATTATATTGAGCCTCAACGAGACTTCCCACAAGTAGAAGAAGCACGTCAACTTGCTAAAGAAGATCTTACGGCAACGTTTATTTTGAAATTGGCAGAATCCCTAAGAAGATTATTGAAAGACCGCCAACCCCTTTTTGAAGAAAGCGTGCGGATTTATAATTATTGGTTAACTAAAAAATAATATTAGATGGAGGAATTACTATCGAAATTCAGGAGAAATTAGAAATCGTTGTGAAGGCGGCGGATGACCGTTTAGCTCAGGATATTCTGGTGTTAGATGTCCATCAGCTCACCCCAATTGCCGATTATTTTGTGATAATGGATGCTTCAAATGAACGTCAACTAGGAGCCATTGTGGATGCCATTGTTGAAAAATGTCAAAAAAATCAAATCGAGATTAAAAATATTGAAGGTAAAAGCGGCGGTCGTTGGGTGCTGATCGATATTCATGAAATCGTGGTGCATGTTTTCTACTATAGTGAACGAGCCCACTATAATTTAGAAAAAATTTGGCTGGATGCCCCGAGCGTGGATATTTCCCAATGGCTTCAATAGAGAATTCTTTTCAGGCGATTGCTCACGTTTATCATCGCTTTAATAATAATGACATTTATCCTGAATGGTTGAAATTTACCTTGGATCAAAGTCAAAATCAGTTGAAGAAGGTGCTGGACTTGGCATGTGGTAATGGTGAATTTACCCGCAGATTAGCGCCCTATTGTCAAGAAATCTCAGCTGTCGATTATGATCCAGTCATGATCAAGATGGCTCGCTCGTTAACTTCGGCGGAAGCGGCGATTTCCTATTATTGTCTAGATATGCGTCAGTTAACTCAACTTAAGCGACAATTTTCTCTCATTACTTGTTTCTTAGATGCATTTTGTTTTTTGCCGGGCCAAGATGATCTTGAAGTCAGTTTTAGTCAAATTTATCAGTCTTTAACGTCTCAAGGAATCTTGCTCTTTGATGTCTGGACTCTAGCGGGCTTAAGTAAATTTGCTGACTTTGAATATGCCGATTTAGATGACCAGGCGGCTTTAATCTGGCAATCGAACCTGTTAAATCCACAAACAGTGGTGCATCAGGTAACCGTTTTTGATCAGGTTCATCAAGAGGACTATCGGCGAATCTCAGTTAATCTTGTGGAGCAGACTTTTCCATTAGAAACCTATCTGGATTTATTGGTTGAGGCTGGCTTTTCTCGAGATAATATTGAAATCTTCATTGATTTACAAGGAACCTCTTATCAAGGAGAGGATGAACTGGAAGTCGGTCATGACCGTTGGTTCATCAAAGCAGTGAAGTAGGTGACCTATGAAGAAAATTGGCATTATTGCTGAATATAATCCCTTTCACTATGGTCATCAATTCCAAATTAACCAGGTGCGACGGAAATATCCGGATGCCTTGATCGTCATCGCTATGAGTGGCAATGTGGTCCAACGAGGCGAGTTTGCGATTATCGATAAATGGACGCGGAGTCAGTTAGCAGTGCAGGCGGGTGCAGATTTAGTGCTGGAGCTCCCCATATTGGCCTCCATGCAATCCGCCGACTATTTCGCTCGTTGGGGCGTCGACTTGTTGGGTAAATTGGCTATCGATGAGCTTGTTTTTGGCACTGAATCGGCTTCAAGTCAAGAGATTCAAAGGGCGGGTGACTGGCTCAACAGTCACCAAACTTCTTTGGATCAATGGGTGCGCCGGTCCATGCAGCAAGGTCATTCCTATGCTTTTAGTATGCAGGCTGCGATTGATCAACTCGACGATCAACACACCGTTAATTTCAATCCAAGTTTAGGAAACCATGTCCTCGCTTTGAAGTATTATCAATGGATTCAGACTTTTGATTTTCCTATGGATATCTGGGCCATTCCTCGTCAACCTGATTTTTTGTCGGGCTCACAGATTCGTCAATCTTTAGCGGGTGGCTGCTTAGCTTCTGATGAATTACCGGAGCGAACAATTCAGGAACTCAAACATCGGCCCTTGGTGTATAGTTCAGATTTTTTTAAATATTTAAAAGTTCAATTGTTGACTAAAACGCCTCAAGCCCTAAGCAAGATTCAGTCAGTTCGCGAAGGCATTGAATATCTTTTAATAGAACAGTTAGATTCAGCTAATCAGTTGACAGACTATATTCAAAGATTGACTTCGCGGCGCTGGACTCAAGCAAGTATCCAACGAATCCTATTGAATATTCTACTAAATATTCAGCAAGAAGAATGGGCAGATTATCAAGATCTCTATCAACATCGACCTGTCGTACGTATCTTAGCTTATAATCATCAAGGTCAGGCCGCCTTGAAGGATTTCAAACGAACCAGTCCAGTACATTTATTTAGTAATCTCAGTCAGGAGTTATATCCTAGTTATCAACTCGTTCATCGAGCAGACCGCATGTATCAATTAGCCAGTGCTGCAATCTTAGAACAAAATATTGGCCGATATCCCTATAAATACAAAGAACTTTAGCATTAGAATATTGACAAGACCTTTGGGATTCAATATAATAGGTTTTGTCGTTTTAGAGGTGAGAAAGATGAAATGGACACTAAGAGAGATACGCGAGTATCCTGAGGCTATTCTGCCTTTCTCTGAATCTTTGGAGATTGAGCAGTCGTTAATGGCTAAGGAAGATTCGATTATTTCTGTTCAAGAAGTGAAAGTAGATGGCTACTTGTCCGTAATTGATGATGCCTATATCTTACATGGAACGATAGAAGCAACCTTGACATTACCATCTAGCCGAAGCTTGACACCCGTAGAGCTGTCATTAACCATCCCAATTCGAGAACGCTATGTGGAAGCCGATTATGATATGATTGAAGATAGTTCAGAAGAAACTGTGCTAGTTTTGGATCACGACTATATCGATTTAGATAATAGTGTCGTTGATACGATTATTCTGAACATCCCCCATCGCATTCTGGCACCTGGTGAAGAGACAGATCAACTTCCATCTGGGAAAGATTGGGAGGTCCTAACTCAAGATCAATATGAGGCTCGGCTTAAGGAAAGCAAGGAGAATCATATCGATCCTCGCTTTGCCGCCTTGAAGACAATGTTAGACGAAGATCAATGATCCACGAATATTAGGAGGTGTAAACATGGCAGTACCAAAGGGTAAAACATCTAAAGCAGCTAAAAGAAAACGTCGTACGCATAAAAAATTAATGGTTCCAGGAATGAACGCTTGTCCAAATTGTGGTGAATTCAAATTAAGCCACCGGGTATGTTCAAACTGTGGTCATTATAATGGCGAACAAGTTGATTAATTATCATCATCCACTGATTAAGTGCAGCACAGCTTCTTAGTCAGTGGATTTTTGTTTTTTAGCCAAGTTCACATCTGTTTCAACGGCAGAATTCTTCCTGATAAGCAGTAATCTTTACATAAATTTTACAATCTTATCTTTGCTCTTTACATTATTTTAATTAAGGATTTACATTCAGCTTTTATAATAAAATTATAAGTGTTTTGGCTTATAATAATTATTAGGAGGAAGATGGATGTCTTTTAAACGATTGATGGTTGGAGCTTTATTGGCTTCGCAATTATTGTCCCCTGTTTCTACTTTAGCTGCTGAATATGAGTTGTTAGATGAGAAACCCGCTGTCGCAGAAGTTGCTGTGAACAATACCCCTAACCGGATTATCGTTTCTTTTAATGGAGATACTCAGTCTCAAATGGCTTTTAACTGGTATACCTCAGAAAAATTCGAAGATGCCAAAGTTTGGCTTTCAACTTCGGAAGATATGAAAGATGCCAAGACTTTTGAAGCTGAAGCTACTGAAGTCAATAATAAATATGGTGAACGTGATGAGAATGGCTATTTCATCTTCTCTGAATTGGAATATGATGAGGAAGGCAATCCAATCGAAGAGAATGGTGAAGTGAAAGTCACTGGTTACTTTACCGATGAAAATATTGAACCTAGCCAAGAATGGATGGGTGGCGACGCGGTTGGTTTATTAGGCTTGAGTGAGGTTAAAGAATACTCTTATAAGGCCCTTGCCAGCGAATTAGAAGCCAATACGACTTA
Organism: Ignavigranum ruoffiae; assembly: GCF_900110675.1. GTDB lineage: Bacteria > Bacillota > Bacilli > Lactobacillales > Aerococcaceae > Ignavigranum > Ignavigranum ruoffiae. The sequence goes on from NZ_FOEN01000010.1 coordinate 67,789, forward strand.
TTATTATCAAGTAGGTTCTGAATCAGGTGAGAAGTCTGATGTCGGCACATTTACCACTTCAGGTGAAGCGGGTGAGGACTTTACTTTCGTTCAATATACGGATACTCAGAATGCTTATTGGAACGAACATGTACGTAACGAAGCTCAATTCGGGGCCGACACCTTGAAGAATGCTTTAGAAACCGCTGAAGCAGACTTTGTTCTCCACACGGGTGATTTTATTGAAACGGCAGAGGTCGAGGATGAGTGGATTGATATTATGGGTCAATCTCAAGAATCATTCCTTTCTGTTCCAGTAGCTCCTACAGCGGGGAACCATGACGAATATTCCTTACTTTATGGTGGGGATCCACTGATTACCAAATTTAATGAACATATGAATGTGCCAGCCGAGAATGATGCCATCGATGGTGGATCTTATTATTCTTACGATTATAATGGAGCTCACTTTGTGGTGATGAATACCAATGATAATAAGAACGAAGCAGAGAAAGCGATTGGCGAAGAACAAATGGCTTGGATGAAAGAAGATATTCAGGCAGCGCGTGACAATGGGGCATCATGGATTATCTTGGTTTACCATAAACCGATCTTCTCGCGTTCATACCATTCACTTCAAGATACCGATGTTCAAAATGTTCGTGACGAATTTATGAAACAAATTGACGAATTAGACGTCGATATTGCTTTACAAGGGCATGACCATGTCAACTCAAGAACCTATCCACTGAATTATGTCCCTTCTGAAGAAAATTTCTCAAACGGTGTGATTGATGAAGAAGCAGTAGCCAATGTGACTGAAGAAGATGGGGTTGAATACTATAATAATCCGCAAGGAACTATCTTTATCTTGCCAAATACTGGTGGAACTAAACTTTATGATGATATCTATTCTGAAGGTTTAGACCATTTAGTTAAAGTTCGACCAAAATTAAACTGGTTAACCCAAGAACAATTTGATTACTGGGCTAGCTTATTCGCATTTGCCAACCAACCTGGTGAATCAGAAGCCTTTGCTGAATCTCATTCGAATAACCGTGATTCTTCGATTCAAAACTTTGCCGTCTATACTGTCAAAAAAGATGAAATATTAATTCAAATTTATCAAGTTTCTGGCGACTTGACAAAAGATGAAGAGCGTAAAGTGGAATTAGTTCACAGCTTTGGTATTCGTAAGGATCAAGAAGCCGGTGAAGAGAATAAAGATAATAAAGATCAAGAAGAATCGACTGAGGCCGCTGAAGATAGTAGCGAAGCCGACTCTGAAAGTGACGAAGAAAGTAGTGAAGAGTCTAGTCAAGAGAGTGAAGATAGCCAAGAAAGTTCGGAAGAGAGCGAGACTTCAGCTAATTAATTTATAAAGCGAAGGTTCGAAAAAATATCCAAACGTCTTTAAAACAAGTTAAGCAAAGTTATACTGATGCTGACTTCAATTTTAAAGGCGTTTTTTAATATTTAATTCCGAGATTCTTATTGAAGGAGAGCCTTTGTTTGATTGAATTTATTTGGCACTTAAGATAGTTTGTCTTGCTTGACCTATTTTGACCTATAGATTATACTTAACAAGTACTATAAAGGAGGAAATAGAATGAACTTAGTTCCAACAGTCATTGAACAAACTTCTCGGGGCGAAAGAGCCTACGATATTTATTCACGTTTATTAAAAGACAGAATTATTATGCTGAGTGGTCCCTTTGATGATAACATGTCTAATAGTATTATTAGTCAATTATTATTCTTAGATGCGCAAGATCCTGAAAAGGATATTTATCTTTATATTAACTCCCCTGGTGGTAGTGTGACCTCTGGGATGGCAATTTATGATACCATGAATTTTATTAATGCAGATGTCCAAACCATAGTGATAGGTATGGCTGCTTCCATGGCTTCGGTCATCCTCGCGGCCGGTACTAAAGGTAAACGATGGGCTTTGCCAAACTCTGAAGTCATGATTCACCAACCTTTAGGTGGTGCACAAGGTCAAGCTACCGAAATTGAAATTGCGGCACGTCATATTCTACAAACCCGGGAGAAATTAAATCGCATCTTGGCTGATAAGACCGGTCAACCGATTGAAGTGATCGAACGCGATACTGATCGGGATAACTTTATGTCAGCTGAACGAGCTCTGGAATATGGTTTGATTGACGGCATCATGGAAAACAGTAAAAAACTAAAAGAAAAAAATAAATAAAATTTCTTAGATATGCTGTTTGAGTGCCTGACTTTAAATTCAGACGTTTAAATGTAAACCATCATTAATTATTAACTAGGAAGGTCGCTTGAATGACAAAGCTCCTTCCATTAATGATCCACTTGACTGCCTCTGCTGATCATTCAGTATGAGCGTTAGATCAAGTGGATTTTTTTTAAGAAAAGTTCTATAAGGAATCCCGAGAGATTTTATGAAAATTAGTCCTATTTCATTAAAGGGGCATTAATATTTAATAAAATGAGTTAAAGATATAAATTCGTCATACTTCACGCTATTAATACGCATTAAATTATGATATAGTATGTTCAATTGAATAATAGGAGGATGTAGTGTGACAACAAGAGTAGCAATTAATGGTTTTGGTAGAATCGGACGGTTAGCTTTACGTCGTATTTTAGAAATTGATACGGATTTAGAAATCGTGGGTATTAATTCAACTACGGATAGTGAGCAGTTAGCTTATCTATTTATGTTTGATACTGTCTATGGACGGGTTCCTTATTCAGTTGAAGCGCGTCCTGGCGAATTGATTATTGATGGCAAAACCATCAAAGTCTATACCGAACGTGATGCTGCCAAAATCCCTTGGGGTGAATTAGATGTTGATATCGTTTTAGAATGTACGGGTATTTTCTTAAAAGCGGAACAATGCCAAGCTCATATAGATGCCGGTGCTAAACATGTCGTTATTTCTGCACCAGCAAAAGATGAAACCACTAAATTAATTGTTTTCGGTATTAATGAAGATATTATTGATCCTGAAGATCGAATCATCTCTTCTGCTTCATGTTCAACCAACTGTCTGGCACCAATGGCTAAGGTACTTCATGAACAATTTGGATTAATCTCTGGGGTGATGTCAACAATTCATGCTTACACCGCTTCTCAATTTGTTCTCGATAAACGAACCAAAACTTATCGTGGCGGTCGTGCTGCAGCCATGAACATTATTCCTTATAAGACCGGTGCAGCCAAGGCAGTCGGCAAAGTTATTCCTGAATTAGAAGGAATTGTTGATGGGACAGCGATGCGAGTTCCAGTAGCAACTGGTTCCGTTATTGAGTTCTATTCTAATCTAGAAAAAGAAGTGACTGTCGAAGAAATTAACGCTGCCATGAAGGCTGCGAGCAATCCAGCTTTCGAATACAATGAATATCAAATTGTATCTTCGGATATTATTGGTTCAACTGCGGGATCTGTATTTGATGCTACTTTAACCAAGATTGTAGATAATGATGGTGATCAATTAGTTAAGACAGTCGCTTGGTATGATAATGAGTATGGCTACACCTGTAATATGATTCGTTTGGTTGAATACTATGCTGATTTAATTAAATAATCATTGATTATACTTGTCTTCACATTTTTTGAATGTTGATAGAATTTTGCTAGAAGTAACTACTGGAAGATTCATATAGTAGCGACCTCTACTGGTAAATGTTTCTTAAAATTGCCGAATATTTACTTAACCAGGAATGATTCCCTGCTGGGTAAATATTCGGTCTTTTTTCCTCTGGATATCTTTAGATATGATCACGTCTACTAAATTACTTGAACAAAGATAAAGATTGGCTAGTTTGCAAGCTAGAAAACCGACAAACAAGAAATAAAGACCTCTCGAAAGCTAAGGACAAGTGAAGTCCAATCAGAGAAAAATACATCAGTTTAGATGGACATAAAACGACCATCAATATGATTGAAAACGGGCGTATTGGTTGAATGTTGTCCAATTTGTGCTATGATTGAACCATAGTATGATACAGGTTGAGTGAAAATTCATTCTAGTTGCGATTTTCGCTGGTCGGGTATCGTCCTATTGAGGAGGTTCATCATGAAGGATGTCTTTTCATTAATTCAATCCTTGGTTCCTGAGGTGAATGAAGCCTTACTGTTGCGTTTTAATATTCTAACGTTATTGGATAAGGTTGAAACACGTATCGGGCGCAAAGTTGTGGCGCAACGTGTGGGGATGACTGAGCGTACTTTACGAACAGTGATCGATCACATGCGTGAACAAGGTCTAGTCGATGTCAACCAACAAGGCATAACCCTTACAAAATTTGGTCATGATGCTCGTTTGGACTTACAACAGGTTCTCATGAATTCTAGGACGGAGCAATTCCTAGAAATGGAAATGAAACTGGTGAAGTTATTGGGTATCGACCACTGCCGAGTCGTTCCGGGAGATGGCGATTTAGATTTATATGTTTATAAACAACTTGGTAAGGCGGTCCAAGAGATATTAATGAGATTTTTGCCTCGTCAAGAATGTGTTGTTGCTGTTACCGGTGGTTCGACCTTAGCCCGTATTGGTAAAGAATTTACTGCCGAGTTAAGTCAAGATCACGATATAACGTTTGTGCCGACACGGGGTGGGTTCGGTGGAGCCTATGATATTCAGTCTAATACCATTGGCGGTATTATGGCTCAACAAACCAACTCCAAGTATGTTCCTTTTTTTGTTCCGGAGAATATCTCACAAGAAAGTTCCCAAGTATTGTTAAAAGATCCAACGATTCATCGCGCCGTTGAACTTTCCAAACGAGCGGATAGTTTAATCTTAAGTGTAGGATCGGCGGAGATAATTGCTGAACGACGTGATTTAACCGATGATCAAAAGATTGAAATTCACGATCGCTCTTCAGTGGGTGAAGCATTCGGTGTATTCTTTGATCGAGACGGGCGGGAGGTCTTCAAATATCCACGCATGGGCATGCAATTAGAAGATATTGAGGCTGTTCCTTTACTAATTACCGTAGTGGCAGGTAAGAAAAAAGCCGAGGCCGTCAAAGCTTTCTACAAGTTGGCCCCTAAGCACGGTTGGTTAGTATGTGACGAAGGTATCGCAAATCAGATTATTAATGGGTAGATTCCCAGATATTCCAGATATTATAGGAGGAAAAATAATGACAAAATTAGCAATCAATGGTTTTGGACGGATTGGCCGCTTAGCTTTACGTCGTATCTTAGAAAGTGGTTCAGAATTAGAAGTCGTAGCAATCAATGATTTGACCGATAATGATGATTTAGCTTATTTATTAAAATATGACTCTGCGCAAGGGCGTTTCCCTTATTCAGTGGAAGTTAAAGATGACGATCTAGTCATTGATGGTAAAGCCATCAAGTCCTTCGCTGAGAAAGACGCAAGCAAATTACCATGGGCTGAACTTGGCATTGATTTCGTCCTTGAATGTACTGGGTTCTATGCCTCTAAAGATGCTGCCTCTGCTCACTTGGAAGCTGGAGCGAAGAAAGTCTTAATCTCAGCACCCGCTAAAGGAGATTTAAAGACCATTGTTTATGGAGTGAACCATGATATTTTAACGCCAGAAGATAAGATTGTGTCTGCTGCTTCATGTACGACCAACTGTTTAGCACCAATGGCTAAAGTTTTGAACGATAAATTTGGTTTGAAACGTGGTTTAATGTCAACCATCCATGCTTATACTGCTACTCAAAAATTACAAGACTCTCCTGGTGGACGTAAGAACCGTGCGGGTGCTTTCAATGCGATTCCAGCTTCAACCGGTGCTGCCAAAGCCGTAGGTCGTGTCATTCCTGAATTAAATGGTAAGATTGATGGGACAGCGGTTCGTATCCCAACCATTACCGGATCAATGACTGAACTTTACTCTGTTCTTGACAAGAAAGTCACCGTAGAAGAAATTAATGCCGCGATGAAAGCATTCTCTGAAGTGAACTCAGCCTTTGGTTATACCGAGGATGAAATTGTTTCCGGAGACATTATTGGCCACCCTCAAGGATCAGTCTTTGATGCTACTCAAACGAATATTATGGATGCTGAAGATGGACAATTAGTTAAGACTGTATCTTGGTATGATAATGAATATGGATTCACTTCAAATATGGTGAAGACATTAGAATATTTCGTAAGTTTATAGTAAGCTATTCATAGCGGGAAGCCTTCGCGCTTCTCGCTTTTTTAAGATACTAATAAAGGAGCAAAAGATATGGCTAAGAAAACGATTCGAGATTTAAATGTAGATGGAAAAACAGTCCTAGTTCGGGTAGATTACAATGTTCCGATGCAAGATGGCAAGATTACCGATGATAAACGCATTCAAGCTTCTCTACCAACGCTCGAGTACTTAATTGAACATCAAGCCAAGATTGTTCTTTTTTCCCACATGGGTAAAGTTAAGAAGGAAGAAGATAAGGCAGCCAACGATTTAAAACCCGTTGCTGAACACTTGAGTCAACTCTTAAACCAAGAAGTGATTTTCTCCCCAGATACTCATGGTCCAGCTTTGGAAGCAAAAGTCAAAGATTTAAAAGCTGGACAAATCTTATTGGTTCAAAATACGCGTTATGAAGACTTAGATGGTAAGAAAGAATCTGGCAACGATGCTGAATTAGGAAAATATTGGGCCTCACTCGGTGATGTCTTTGTCAATGATGCTTTCGGTACAACTCACCGGTCTCATGCATCTAATGTCGGTATCGCTTCATATCTTGAGTCAGGTCTAGGTTTCTTAGTTGAGAAAGAAGTTAAATTCCTTGGCAATGCCGTTGACCAACCTGAGCGACCATTTGTGGCTATTCTAGGCGGAGCCAAAGTCTCAGATAAGATTAAAGTTATTGAAAAACTATTAGATAAAGCAGACAAAGTTCTGATTGGTGGGGGCATGGCTTATACCTTCTTCAAGGCGAAAGGCTATGAAATTGGTAAATCGATCGTTGAAGATGATCGTTTAGATTTAGCCCGTGATGTTATGGCCAAAGCAGGCGATAAGTTAGTCTTGCCGATAGACACCGTCGTAGCTGATCAATTTGCTAATGACGCGAAGACCCAAGTGGTCAAATCTTCAGAAATCCCAGCCGATTGGGAAGGATTAGATATTGGCCCAGAGACGGTTAAATTATTTGCCGACATATTAGCAGATGCCAAGACGGTTGTTTGGAATGGACCTATGGGCGTCTTCGAAATGGAGAATTTTGCCAAAGGTACCAACGGTATTGCTGAAGCACTTGCTCAGTTACAAGATAAAGCCATTACCATTGTCGGCGGTGGCGACTCAGCCGCTGCTGTGACTCAATTAGGCTATGAAGATAAATTCAGTCACATTTCGACAGGTGGGGGAGCTTCGTTGCAATATTTAGAAGGTCAAGCTTTACCTGGAGTAGAATCGATTAACGATAAATAAGTTTTCTTTGCTAAGATGAAAGGATGAATTCAATGACACGCAAACCAATCATTGCTGGAAATTGGAAGATGAATAAGAATGTTGAAGAAGCTCAAGCCTTTGTGGAACAAGTTCGCAAAGACTTACCAGATGAAAAGAAAGTAGAAGCGGTAATTGCAGCGCCAAGTCTACTATTGGATCGGATGGTCAGTGCAGTGGGGGATAGCAGCTTGAAATTAGCTGCTCAGAATTGTTATTTTGAAGATGAAGGGGCTTTTACTGGAGAAACTTCACCTAAGGCCTTAGCTGATTTAGGTATTCAATATGTGATTATTGGTCATTCTGAACGCAGAGATTATTTCCATGAGACAGATCAAGACATTAATCAAAAAGCCCATGCGATATTCAAACACAAGATGTTGCCAATTATCTGTTGTGGCGAAAGTCTAGAACAACGTGAAGCCGGTGAAACAAAGCAATTCATTGAAGGGCAAATCAAAGCAGCCTTAGCTGGTTTGACCCATGATCAAATCCAATCATTGGTGATTGCCTATGAACCTATTTGGGCGATTGGCACAGGGAAGTCTTCTTCGGCTGAATTAGCCAATGAAACTTGTGGCCATATTCGTCAAGTCATTGCTGAAATGACCAACCCTGCTGTGGCAGAGGAAGTCCGGATTCAGTATGGGGGTTCAGTGAAACCTAATAATATCGCCGATTATATGGTTCAAGAACATATTGATGGCGCCCTTGTCGGGGGAGCTAGTTTAGAGGTAGATTCCTTCTTAGCATTATTGGGGGCGATTCAATAATGGCTAAAGCACCAGTCGCTTTAATTATCCTTGATGGATTTGGCTGCCGTGACGAAGTGAAAGGGAATGCGGTGAAGGCTGCCCATAAACCAAATTTCGACCGTTATTGGGCACAGTTCCCTCATAATCAATTGCGAGCAGATGGTCTAAATGTTGGCTTGCCTGAGGGACAAATGGGGAATTCAGAAGTCGGCCATATGAATATTGGTGCCGGTAGAATAGTCTATCAATCATTAACCCGGATTAATAAATCGATTGAAGAGGGCGGCTTCTTTAACATTCCTGAATTTCTTGACGCCATCGATTCAGCTAAACGTCAAGGAAAGTCGCTTCATATTATGGGTTTAGTCTCTGATGGGGGTGTCCACTCACACCAAAATCACTTGTTAGCTTTGATAAAATTAGCCAAAATGCAAGGTTTAGACCAAGTTTATATCCATGCCTTCCTGGATGGACGAGATGTCGGACCCTCTACCGGACTAGGCTTCATCAAAGATTTGGAAGGCGAATTAAGTAAGATGGGTGTCGGTCAAATCGCCACCGTTTCTGGTCGCTATTACGCTATGGACCGTGATAAGCGTTGGGACCGGGTGCAACTGGCCTATAATGCAATCGTCCATGGGGTTGGCCCCGTCTATGCCAGTGCTGAGGAAGGCATTCAAGCTTCCTATCAACAGGAAGTATTTGATGAGTTTGTCGTTCCATTCGTGATAGATACTGATGAAGACCGAGCCAAGATTCAAGAAGGTGATTCAGTGATCTTCTTTAACTTCAGACCAGACCGTGCCATTCAATTGTCGACCGCCTTATCCAATCCAAAATTTCAAGGATTCGACCGCGGGGTTTATCCACGTCAACTTAACTTTATTACCTTCACTGAATACAGTGAGAGTGTGAAGGGACGAGTCGCCTTTAAGAAACTTGATTTAAAGAATACGATTGGAGAGGTTATTTCTAAGGCTGGTAAGACACAGCTACGGATTGCTGAGACTGAGAAATATCCCCATGTCACTTTCTTTATGTCTGGAGGACGTCATGAAACCTTTGCTGGAGAAGAGCGCATTTTAATTAATTCACCTAAAGTAGCTACCTATGATCTCAAGCCAGAAATGTCAGCCTATGAGGTCAAAGATGCCTTAGTGGTCAAAATTAATGAAGATGTGATTGATGGAATCATTCTCAACTTTGCCAATCCAGATATGGTCGGTCATTCAGGAATGTTAGAACCGACAGTCAAGGCGATTGAAGCAGTGGATGAGTGTCTTGGAGAGATTGTCGATTTAATCTTAGCTAAAGGCGGAGCCGCAATTATTACTGCCGATCATGGTAATGCGGATGAAGTCATTGATTTACAAGGCCATCCGATGACGGCCCATACGACTAATCCTGTACCGATTATTATCACTAAGCAAGGTATTAAAGTGCGTGATGGCGGAATTCTAGCGGATTTAGCTCCAACTATGTTAGCTTTAATGGGCTTAGCCCAACCGAGTGAAATGACCGGACAATCCTTAATTGAACCTATTTAAAGGATAAATTTTGAATTTCGATAACAAAAACAATACAATAGTCCCAGAGACTTAAAATAAAGGAGAGACAAGAATGCCATATATTATTGATGTTTATGCTCGTGAGGTTCTAGATTCTCGTGGTAACCCAACTGTGGAAGTAGAAGTTCAGACTGATAGTGGTGCTTTTGGTCGGGGAATCGTCCCTTCAGGAGCTTCAACTGGAGAACATGAAGCCGTTGAATTACGTGATGGCGATCAAAGTCGTTATTCAGGTAAAGGAGTTAGTCAAGCGGTAGAGAATGTAAATACGGTTATTGCTGAAGCTTTAATTGGTTATGATGTTCGCCAACAACAAGCCATCGACCAAATTATGATTGATTTAGATGGCACCCCGAACAAAGGTAAATTAGGTGCCAACGCAATTCTTGGTGTATCTATTGCAGTAGCTCGGGCGGCGGCTGATTTCTCTGGTCTTCCTTTATACAATTACTTAGGTGGGTTCAATAGCAAAGTCTTGCCAACCCCAATGATGAACATTGTTAACGGTGGCTCTCACTCTGATGCGCCGATTGCTTTCCAAGAGTTTATGATTCTGCCAGTGGGAGCACCAAGCTTTAAAGAAGCCTTACGTTGGGGAGCCGAAATCTTCCACGCCTTAAAAGGCATTCTTAAAGATCGTGGCTTAGAAACATCTGTTGGTGATGAAGGTGGGTTCGCTCCTCGCTTCGAAGGTACTGAAGACGGCGTTGAGACCATTCTTGAAGCGATTAAGAAAGTTGGCTTAGAACCAGGAAAAGATGTCTTCTTAGGTTTCGACTGTGCAGCTTCCGAGTTCTATGAAGATGGCGTTTATGATTACACCAAATTCGAAGGTGAAGCAGGCGCTAAACGGAATGCAGAAGAACAAGTGGCCTATCTTGAAGAACTTGTCGATAAATACCCAATCATTACCATTGAAGATGGTATGGATGAAAATGACTGGGAAGGTTGGAAATTATTAACCGATCGCTTAGGCGATAAAGTTCAATTGGTTGGTGACGATTTATTGGTAACGAATACTGAGAAATTATCTCAAGCCATTGAGAAAGGTATTTCTAACTCTATCTTGATTAAAGTGAACCAAATTGGTACCCTAACTGAAACCTTTGATGCCATTGAAATGGCCAAACGCGCAGGTTATACTGCAGTTGTCTCTCACCGTTCAGGTGAAACTGAAGATTCAACCATTGCTGATATTGCCGTAGCTACTAACGCTGGCCAAATCAAGACTGGTTCCCTATCTCGGACTGACCGAATTGCGAAATATAACCAATTACTACGCATTGAAGATGAGTTGGGCGAATTAGCCAAATACCAAGGCATCAAATCATTCTATAACTTGAAGAAATAAACTCAATAGCTTAAGAATATGAGTCTGTTGCGTAAAACGCATATAAATACGCCTTTCTATAAATCGTAGAAAGGCGTATTTATATTATCGTATTATATATTAAAGAAACATTCACTTTGATGTTTTTCCTAGATTTATAAGAACTTTTATTTTAATTTATTGATGGCTAAGCGATTATTATAGGCTAAGTTAAGCAGATACTTGTACAAGGGTACAATATTTGTTGATTTAGGAAATTCTAATTTGAGTGTATTAAAAATTTCAGTACGAGATTGTAAATTGACATTCTCTAAATAAGTGATTTCAATTTCGGTTCTGTTGCAAAGTTTTCCAAAAAATCTATTTTAGTGTAAAATTGAGAAAAAAGACAGAGAGGACAGAGTAATGAATCATTTTAAAGGCAAACAATTCAAAAAAGACGTCATTATTGTCGCTGTTGGTTACTACCTGCGTTACAATCTAAGCTATCGTGAAGTTCAGGAATTGTTATATGATCGTGGAATAAATGTTTGTCATACTACGATTTATCGTTGGGTGCAAGAGTACAGCAAAGTCCTCTATTATCTTTGGAAGAAGAAAAATAGACAATCCTTCTATTCATGGAAAATGGACGAAACCTATATCAAAATTAAGGGACGTTGGCATTATCTTTATCGTGCAATTGATGCGGACGGCTTAACCTTAGATATCTGGTTACGAAAGAAACGGGATACGCAAGCAGCCTATGCTTTCTTAAAACGACTCCATAAACAGTTTGGTGAGCCGAAAGCAATTGTGACCGATAAAGCACCTTCTCTTGGCTCCGCCTTTAGAAAGTTACAGAGTGTGGGTTTATATACTAAGACAGAGCACCGAACTGTGAAGTATCTTAACAATTTAATAGAACAAGACCATCGACCTATTAAACGACGAAATAAATTTTATCAAAGTCTCCGTACAGCCTCTTCCACGATTAAGGGCATGGAGACCATTCGAGGAATATATAAAAAGAACCGAAGAAATGGAACGCTCTTCGGCTTTTCGGTGTCTACTGAAATCAAGGTATTAATGGGAATAACAGCCTAAGATATTTGGAGTTCAGAGAGGGCGCGTTTGATTTTCAAACTTCGCAACAGAACC
>NZ_FOEN01000029.1 GCF_900110675.1 Ignavigranum ruoffiae
AAAGATTTAGTAATTTCATACCCAAAAAATATTAAAGAACAAAAGAAAATTGGAGAAGTATCTTTTTCTTTAAATGAAACTATCACTCTTCATCAACGACAGCAAAAAAGGACACCCTTGAAGGTGCCCGTCCCCTAACTTATAGACTTGATAGATAACGCATAATTTTATCATTATCTTGGTTTTCTAATTCTTGAATAATGTGAAGATATACTTGTTGAGTCGTTGACATATTGGAATGTCCTAATCTTCTAGCTACACTTGCTACTGACACTCCAGCGAACAGAAGTAAAGAAGCATGAGTATGTCTTAGCCCATGAACTGAGATAACAGGGACTTGAGCTTGTTTACAGTATTTTTGTAGTCGATTATTGACTGTTGAATTAAATACGCGCTTCTTTACAAAAATCCGATCATCTTCAGGTAGTTCTGAAATCAATTGAGCGAATTGCATATTGGTTTTCCAATCAATTTGAACTTTCCGCTTAGATGACTTATTCTTAGTTTCTTGAAATCCACCTTCGGCTTCTTTATAGTTCCATGTTTTATTAATATTAATGAGTTGATAATTAAAATCAAAGTCTCCAGGCGTTAAGGCTAAAGCTTCGGAAAATCTTAGTCCGGTTTTGGCTATCAATAAGATTAACCAATCAATCGTGACTTCATTGGTGAGTTTAAGCTGTTGAAGGAGTTTTTGTAAGTCAAACTGACTGAGAAACTTCGTTTTCTTCTTACGTGGAAGTTTTCCTTTAATGACAACTTTTCTCGTTGGGTCTTGCTCTATTAATCGATCTTCAATAGCATCCGAAATGGCTCCTTTAAGTTGATGATGAAAATCCATAGTCGTCTGCTTCTCATGATGAAGTGCATATCGATTCAACAGCGCTTGATAGGATCTCCTATTTAATTGGGGCAACTTAAGATTAGGCGCTAATTTCTTCAACCATCGCAAACTTAAATAATACTTTGATAAAGTAATTGGCCGAACCGCTCCCACTTTATACAACTCAATCCATTCAGCATAATATTCATGGAACAAGACATTCTGATTTGATCCCATTCAAAATCCTCCTCATAAGTTATTACCTTCATTATGAGAAGAAGAAGCTTACTAAGCTAGTCCAGGTCTGCTGTTTTGTAGGCTGTATAACCTTCGTACCGATAAGACGCATCTAACCCTTTCATATAAACTAAACGGTTATCAATATCAGCGGTTAAAGCGGATCTTAATAGAGACTTAATTTCCAAATCTTTTATCGGACTTCTCTCCATGGCTAGTAAATAATCTGACGGATTAACTTTGCTCCAATTAATGACCCTAGCAATTTGATGCTTCAAAATATGATCTAACCATATGCGCATGCTACGGCCATTCCCCTCTCTGAAAGGATGGACCACATTCATTTCCACATATTTTTCAATTATTTCGTCAAAGGTATTTTGAGACATGGCTTCGACCGCTTTAATCGCTTGGTCTAAATACATAACCGATGCAAAGCGAAAATTACCTTTAGCAATATTAACCTCTCGCACAATTCCAGCAAAAGCGTATATTTCTTGAAAAAGCGTCTTATGAATAAATGACAAGCATTTAAAGGTTCCTGGTTCAAATTGATCTAAAGCCCCATCAAACAAGCTTAGAGCAGCCTTCTTGGAAATTTTTTCTTCCATGTGAGCTAGTTCAATAGCATCTGTAATTCCTAATAAGTTGTCTAAAACCATAAGAAACCTCCCTACACAAACATTTTTTGAAGCAAAGATATCTTCAATTTTTCAAGATTTTCAAGTTTTTGCTGATGAAGAGTGATAGTTTCATTTAAAGAAAAAGATACTTCTCCAATTTTCTTTTGTTCTTTAATATTTTTTGGGTATGAAATTACTAAATCTTT
>NZ_FOEN01000005.1 GCF_900110675.1 Ignavigranum ruoffiae
CCAGTGTTCCTACCCGAGTAGTAAATTCTCGCTCATAATAGCCGTTTCTTTGACTTTGCCGACTTTTTGAACGTTCATACGCATCGGCTTGAATATATTCTGTTCGTTGATTTTCCATCAATTGGTTGAAAACAGTAGTTAAAATCTTTTTAGAAACATCATCATTAACTGATCGTTCAATAATGTTTTGAACCTCTTCGCTGTTCAGTGTAAAATGTACTTGGGTCATGTAAAGTCCTCATGGGTATGTTTTTGTGGTTAAAAACATTGTACCGTAAAAAGGGCTGCTACATGGCCTTTTGTCTTTTACACAATTATATGGACTTTATCCCAACTTGACTGATTCATTTAATAATATATTACTGACATTACAAAAAAGAATTTAGTATTGTATATAGGAAAATTTATCCTAAATCATGCTTATTGACTTTGTTCGATTACAGTTGTAAACTAACCATAGAGTTTACACTTGTAAATTTAAATTTTAAATCTAATAAATAATTTATTTTGGAGGTGATGAAAATGCATCCAGCAACCGAAATTTCGATGGCCGAGCTAGAAATTATGCGCATTATCTGGGCTCAAAGTCCGGTTTCCAGTCGAGAAATTATTGATATCGCCAGTCAAGTAAAAGATTGGAAAGAAGGCACGATTAAATCTTTGATTCATCGTTTATTGCAGAAAGAATTTATCGAACAAGATACCAGTCAACGGCCTTACTTGATCTCTGCTAAGATTTCTGCCGAAGAAGCGACTTGGTCCCGAATTGACGAAGAGTATGAGCAAGTCTGCGCCTGTGATCGGCAAGGTTTACTCCTTCATTTACTTAAACAAACAGAACTGAGTAAAGTCCATTGCCAAGAATTGATTCGTTTTTTAGAAGCTAAAGCCACCAAGGCACCTGAAAGCATTCGATGTCAGTGCCCACCTGGCCAATGTCGTTGTCATCATGCTCACGCCCACTAGCTCGATGTTACATAGAAAGGAAGTGACTCTGATGGAAAAAATTCGTTTTGATGTTGAAGGAATGCACTGCGCTTCCTGTGCCCAAACGATTGAAAGAGGTCTAAAGAAACAAGCAGGTGTTGAAGAGGCTTCCGTAAATCTATTAAGTGAGGAAGCCTGGGTCAGCTTTGATCCCCATCGTATTCAAGCCAAGGATTTACAAGACGTTGTTGATAATCTAGGTTATCAACTAATTCTCCCTCAAGCTCAACAAGATCAGGATCAAACAGCTACTCAAATCCAACACTATAATATAGAAGGAATGCATTGCGCTTCCTGCGCCCAAACCATCGAAAAAGCTGTCAACCAGCTGGATGAAGTCGATCAAGCTCAAGTCAATCTGGCCAATGAAACTTTAAGCGTTCATTGGAAAAATCAAGCCCAATCTCAACGAGTGGTCGACACCGTCGCCGATGCCGGTTATCAGGCTCAATTACAAGAAGATAATGTTCAATCCTATCAAAAAAAACGCCAACGTAAATTAGTCCAACAAGATCAAGAAAAACACAAACTCATCTGGATGACCCTTTTACTCATCCCGCTTGTCCTGATTGCCATGGGTCCCATGCTTGGTTTGAGCTTGCCAGCTTTTATTGATCCGATGCACTCGCCAAAAACCTATGCCCTCGTTCAAGCCATATTGACGACTGGCATTATGTTTATGGCCCGGCAAACGTTCACGATGGGACTCAAAGCTTTATTTAAAGGCCACCCTAATATGGATTCGCTAGTGGCCTTAGGTACATTGGCTGCCTACTTACAAGGCTTATTTACCACGGTTGGCCTGTGGCTGAATGACTCAGCTCAGTCAGAACATCCCGTCTTATATTTTGAATCTGCTGGCATGATTCTGGTCTTAATCGGCTTAGGTAACTATCTAGAAAATCGGGCCAAGCATAAGACCAGTCAAGCGATTGAATCGCTGATGGACTTGAGTCCACAGACTGCCCATCTAGTAAAAGGTCCCCAAGACATCGTTGATGTCCCCACTGAAAAACTTAAGGTAGGGGACCGAGTCTTAGTGAAACCTGGCGAAAGAATCCCGCTCGATGGTCGCATTGTCCAAGGGCAAAGTAGCGTCGACGAATCGATGTTAACAGGCGAAAGTTTACCCGTTGAAAAACAAACAGATGACAAAGTTACTGGTGGCTCTTTCAACCAATCTGGTTCTTTCCAATTTGAAGTGACGCGTGTCGGTCAAGATACCACCCTGGCGCAGATTATTCGCTTAGTTCAAGATGCCCAATCCACTAAGGCCCCTATCGCTCGTCTCGCTGATACAATTTCGGCTTATTTCGTTCCCATTGTCATGACTCTGGCTGTCTTAGCGGCGGGTTACTGGTATTTCCTAGGGGGCCAATCGCTGAATTTCGCACTCAATATTCTGATTAGTGTCCTCATTATCGCCTGTCCCTGTGCCCTAGGCCTAGCGACACCGACCGCCATGATGGTAGGTATTGGCAATGCAGCCAATAAAGGCATCCTTATTAAGAGCGGACAGGCCCTCGAACAGATTCAGCAAGCTGATGTCATCCTGCTTGATAAGACGGGAACCATCACCCAAGGTAAACCAAAAGTACAAGCTTTCCACATTGTCCCAGAATATCAAGACCAGGAAACAGAAATCTTAACCTGGATTGCTTCCGCGGAGAATCAGTCAGAACATCCATTGGCCCAAGCTATTGTCCAATTCGCCCATGATCAAGAACTTGACTTAAGTGAGATCGATCATTTCCAAGCCGAAACAGGTCAAGGTATTCAAGCTGAAGTTAAACACAATGTAATCTACATTGGTAAGCAGGATTATATTGCTCAACATGCCACCATTCCGCAAAGCTACTTAGACCAAGCCAATGAAGCGAGCCAGCAAGGATTAACCACAATTTATGTGGCTTTAGCAGAAAAATTTGTAGCCAGCCTTAATTTGGGTGATCAAATCAAAGAAACTTCACTGGCTGCCATTCAAGATTTGCAAGATCGCCATTTAGAATTAGTGATGTTAACGGGGGATAATCAACAAACGGCCGAAGCGATTGGTCAACAACTTCACCTCGATCGAGTCATTGCAAATGTTCTCCCTGCCGATAAGGCAAACGTTGTGAAAGACTTACAAGCTCAAGGCAAAAAAGTGCTAATGGTTGGTGATGGAATCAACGACTCTCCAGCCCTGGTTCAAGCCGACATTGGTCTCGCTATTGGTTCTGGCGCCGATATTGCGGTGGAAGCCGCTGATGTGATTCTGGTTCATAGTGATCTCGCCGATATTGTTGAAACTTTTAACTTGAGTCAAGCTACTATTCGCAATGTCAAACAAAACCTCTTTTGGGCGTTTATCTATAATATTATCGGTATTCCATTGGCGATGGGCTTCTTCTATGCTTTTGGGGGTCATCTGTTAAATCCAATGGTCGCCGCCGCAGCCATGAGTCTATCCTCAGTATCGGTTGTCCTCAATGCGCTAAGATTACGCCGGGCCTAAGTGAATCTACTAGGTCGCTCAAAGCCTGAGTCCAATTAATATTTTCTCTAATGGTATTGAAGGGCCAAAGACGGCCTTTCAACAAAAGATCATAATTTTAATAAA
This sequence comes from Ignavigranum ruoffiae, assembly GCF_900110675.1. Taxonomy (GTDB): domain Bacteria; phylum Bacillota; class Bacilli; order Lactobacillales; family Aerococcaceae; genus Ignavigranum; species Ignavigranum ruoffiae. The sequence goes on from NZ_FOEN01000005.1 coordinate 3,590, forward strand.
ATGAATCCTTGTTCTAGTGGCAAAGATTGCTCAATTGATAATTTTTTCAATAAAGCAATCTACAAGTCGCACTCGATAACGGTGTGATTTAGCTTAGAATGGGGATTCTTTTTTATATGTATGAGGATAATGTCTGCTGAGCAAGAAGGCGGATATTCGGCTGAATCCTTTGGCAATTGCTCGCTTAGGTGTTGAGTCCCTAGGAGCCAATGGTTATAATACAAGTAGATTAGTGATGAAGGAGTGCCCTATGACTAAAATCTATTTTGCCAGTCCCTTATTTAGTGAAGGTGAATTGGCTTATAACCGATATGTTAAAGATTTAATTTTACAACATTATCCTCAACTTCAGGTTCACCTACCGCAAGAAGTTGAATCGATTAACGATAAACAAGCCTATGCTGATTCTGTCATGATTGCCCAAGCTGATACCCAAGCGGTCTTAGATAGTGACTTAGTGATTGCTGTCTTAGATGGCTTAGTGATCGATCCTGGCGTGGCCTCAGAGATTGGAATTGCCTTCCAAGCAGGTATTCCAATTATTGGATTGTATACAGACTCTCGTCAACAAGGTGCTGAACATCCGCAGAAGATTGCTGCCCTGAAAGAACTTGCCGAGTCCCAATTCTCCTATATTAATCTTTATACGGTAGGACTCATCAAACAAAAAGGGCAAATTGTTGGTTCCAGCCAAGCACTCATTGATGTCTTAGCTGATTATATTAACCAGTCTTAGAAAGGGATGCCATGCACACAGAAAGACTCGCTATTATTGATATAGGTTCCAATACCATCCGTCTGGTAATTTACGGAATCAACCGTTACTTTGATATTGAAGAACTCCACAATGTAAAAACACCAGCCCGTTTGGCCGAATTCCTCCATGAGAAAAAAGGCCAGACGATTCTCGACCAAGCTGGCATTGACCGGGTTATTATGACCTTGAATAGCTTTAAACAAGTGATGCGCCGTTTCCAAGTGGATACGGTCAAAGCCATGGCTACCGCAGCCATTCGTCAATCCAGCAACCAAAAAGAAATTCTTGCAGCGATTGATCAAGCCACCGGCATCCAGGTTGAACTGTTAAGTGAACAACAAGAAGCTGAATATGGTCAATACGCAGTAAACTATACTATGAATGTCCACGATGCGATTACCATTGATATGGGCGGGGCGAGTACCGAAGTGACGCTCTTTAAAGATAAAGAGATGGTTGCTTACCATAGTTTCCCCTTCGGGACCGTTAGCCTGAAAGATCGCTTCTTTAACGGCAAAAGTCACAATGACCGTAAAGCCATTGATAAGACCAGCGCCTTCTTAAAAGATGCTTTCAAGAGTCTTCCTTGGTTAAAGAAAAGTAAGTTACCTCTGATTGCTATCGGAGGTTCAGCCCGGAACGTGGCCAATGTCCACCAGCGGATGACGGCTTACCCGATGGCCGGTCTTCATGGCTATCCAATGACCAACGACAACTTATTAACCACTTTGAATTTATTCCTGGAGACCGAAGCAGAGAATCTTTCTGATATCGATGGACTCTCTAATGACCGGGTCGATATCATCGTTCCAGCTAATCTGGCTTTCCTCGAGTCAATGAATGTCATCAAAGCCCCTGAAATGTTAATTTCAAGTCAAGGGATCCGAGAGGGGATTATCCTTTACCATATTAATACCACCTACAATATGCCACTCGATAATCAACAGATTCGCGTACGCACGGTCCAACAACTGATGCGCAATCTGCCGATGAATGATTTCGGCGCCTACTTAAGGGTTGATTTTACCATTAATCTCTATCTACAAGCTTGTCGTCTAGGTATCTTTGAATACGATTATGAACAACATGTCGAATTAGAATTCGCAGCTTATCTCTATCGAGTCGGAGCTTTCATTAGTAGTGAAGCCGATTCTCACCACACTTTCTACTTAATTTCCAATATGAATCTGCTCGGATTTACCCATAAACGTCGCTTACGTCTTGCTCTCTTAGCTAGTTATAAGAACCGTTCTTTACTCATGCAATTCTTAGAAGATTTCGCTGATTGGTTAAGTCTAGAAGAAGTTGATCTAATGATTGCCATGGGGGGCTTAATTAAATTCGCTGCTGCCTTAAATGATTCGAAGACCAACCCAATTAATCAACTGAAACTTGAACGGATTAAGGATGACCAACTTGAACTTAAGATCTATCATGATCGTCCAGTCTTAGCAGAACAGTACCGAACCCAACGTCACAAGAAGCATATTGAACGTAGTCTCAATGCCCAGGTCGCTCTTAATTTTATTCAACAACAACCATAATAAAAATAAAGGAGTATCAGCATGAACGCGGATAATTTAACCGAACAAATCGAAGAACCTAACCTTAATCAGTCTTTGGAAGAAGCTTTTGAAGATCCTAGTCTTTATTTTAATCGTGAACTTTCCTGGTTAGACTTTAATTATCGTGTGATTGAAGAGGCCTTAGATCCAGAAAATCCGATTCTGGAACAATTGAATTTCTTAGCGATCGCTAGCTCCAACTTGGACGAATTCTTCATGGTGCGTGTCGCTGGAGTTTATGACCAATTAGCCGCCGGCATAGAATTAGCAGAAACTAAGACCATGATGTCCCCTGACCAACTACTCAGCGCCATCTCTGAGAAAAATCACGAGAACGTCCGCATTCAATACGAACGATATCATGAACTCAAGGAGAAAATCATTCCCTTAGGTTATGAAATCAAATCTATGAAACAACTGACAGCAGATGAGATGGCTGAAGCAACCCTTTACTTTAAGAACTTCGTCCAACCCACCCTTTCACCTTTAGGAGTCGATGCTTACCGGCCATTCCCTCATTTAAATAACAAGGTGATTAATATTCTGGTGAACTTGACCGAATCACGGACGAGTAAGAAAGGCAATATTAAGACAACGGATCGTTATGCAATTGTGCCCATTCCAGCTTTATTAGGTCATTATAAAGTCTTCCAGATTGGATCAACCAAGACCGTCGTATTGATTGAAGATTTGATTATTCATTTCCTTGATGTGCTCTTCGATGGCATGACTATTAATTATGCCTATCCTTTCCGTATTACCCGAAATGCTGATTTCGATATTATTGAAGACGATGCAGCCGACTTATTAATTCTGATTGAAGATTATATTAAACAACGGAAGAATGGTCGAGCTATCCGCATTGAGATTGATACTAGTTATCTACCAGAAGAACGCAAAGTCGCTGGTAATTATCTGAAAGAAACACTGGAAGTCGAAGATCGGGCCATGTATCTGATTAATGGGCCGCTCGATTTAACCTTCCTCTTTGGTCTGCATGATCTGATTGGCGAAGACCATCCAGAAGAACTTTATCCGCCGTTTACCCCTTATCTGAATCCGAATCATCTTGGTGAGAAACTTTATCAAGAAATTGCCAAGCATGATGTCTTTATTCATCCACCTTATATGTCATTCGATCCGGTGGTTTCTTTCGTCCAACATGCTGCCGAAGATCCTCAAACGGTATCTATTAAACAAACCTTGTATCGCGTATCCAAAAATTCGCCAATTATTGCTGCCTTAAAGAAAGCAGCTGACAATGGTAAAGAAGTTACCGTCTTGGTCGAATTAAAGGCTCGTTTTGATGAATCTAATAACGTCTATTGGGCACGGGAATTGGAAGAAGCAGGCTGTCACGTTCTCTATGGCGTCTCTGAATTAAAGACCCACAGCAAAATTACCATGGTAATCCGCAAGGAAGGCAACCAAATTCGTCGTTATGTCCACTTAGGAACTGGGAATTATAATGACAAGACGGCCAAAATCTATACCGATATGGGCGTCTTCACCGCCAATCCGCAAATTGGTGACGATGCTACTAAATTCTTTAATTATCTGAGTGGTTATACCGACAGACCTCATTATACCCATTTACATGTGAGTCCTTTCGCCATTCGTGATTCATTGATGGACTTTATCGAAGAAGAAATTGACTTCCATAAAGCTTATCAGAACGGTCGCATTGTTGCTAAGATGAACTCACTAACCGATAAACCATTAATTAAGAAACTCTATCAAGCCAGTCAAGCCGGGGTGAAAGTCGAACTGATTGTACGGGGAATTTGTTGCTTGAAGCCAGGGATTCCAGGCATCTCCGAAAATATTCAAGTCCGCAGTATTGTCGGCCGCTTCCTTGAACATCCGCGGATCTATTACTTTAACCGGAATAATGAAGGTCACTTGTTCTTGTCCTCAGCGGATATGATGACTCGAAACATGGTGAACCGGGTCGAAATCGAATTCCCAATTCTCGACGAGAAGATTAAACGACAAATCATTGAAATTCTTGATGCTCAATTGAATGATACTATGAAGGCTCGCGAATTACAGATGACAGGCGAATACATCCGTCCAGATCGGACTAAAGTTCAGCTAAATAGTCACGATAAGATGATGGAATACGCTAACCAAATGCAAGCCGAACTTAATAAAACCCAAGAGAAAAAACAAGAAAAGAAATCTTGGTTTGATCGGATTCTTCGTCGTTTCCGCTAATTGAGATTCATCCCAAATAAATAAGACCTAGGATCGAGCAATCATTGCTTGAACTTAGGTCTTATTTACTTTAGCTAGATAGGGAAAAACCTAAATCATTATGATTTCGACAAAAAAACGAGCAGAGCTTAGTCTAACGACCAAACTCCACTCGAAATATTAGTTTTAATGCTTAATAATCCCCATTGAAGATTGAATTACGGACGATGACATAATCTACTTTGCGTAAATCAGCCAATTTATTCCCACCAGCATAGGAAATTGATGATTGTAAGTCTTGTTGCATCTCAATCAAGGTATCAGCTAGATGACCTCGTGTTGGAATTAACTCAATCTTACCTTCAACGTTCTTGCGGGTTCCTTTTTGATATTCGGAAGCTGAACCAAAGTATTCTTTAAAGAGTTGTCCGTCCACTTCACGAGAGCTCCCTGGACTTTCAATATGGGCAGCCAGCAGAGAACCAATCATGACCATCGTAGCGCCAAAACGAATGGACTTAGCAATGTCCCCATGTTGACGGATCCCCCCATCACAGATAATTGGCTTACTTGCTGATTTAGCACAATTTCTAATGGCAGCCAATTGCCAACCCGCTGTACCAAAGCCGGTCTTTAACTTGGTAATACATACGCGACCTGGGCCAACCCCCACCTTAGTGGCATCGGCTCCGGCATATTCTAAGTCGCGCACGGCTTCTGGCGTAGCCACATTTCCTGCAATCAGGAAACTTTCTGGCAGATATTCTTTAATGAAGCGAATCATATCCATCACATCTTCAGAATGACCGTGGGCCACATCGATGGTGATATATTCGGGGATAATCTTCTCATCGGCCAGTTCACGAACGAAATCAAATTCATGGGGTTTAATCCCAATTGAGATGGAGGCAAATAGACCCTTGTCGTGCATCTTTTGGATAAATGGTTTGCGCGCTGCTTCATCAAAGCGATGCATAATGTAGAAATAGTCATTCTCAGCAAACCAGACCGCTAATTCTTCATTAATCACTGTTTGCATGTTGGCTGGCACCACCGGAATTTTGAATGTCCGTGGACCAAATTTAACGCGGGTATCACATTCAGACCGCGAATGAACAATACATTTGTTGGGAATCAGTTGGACGTTCTCATAATCGAATAGTTCCATTATTTATAAAACTCCTTTAAATCATCCTTAACCTTCATATAATTGGTTAAGTCTGTCTTGAATTTCTGGATTATTAACATAATCTTCGTACTTAGTATTAATGTGATCGAAGGCTCCTTTAGGGGTTAATTCAATGACCCGATTACAGGTCGTATTCAGAACTTCATAGTCGTGTGAAGCCATGAGGATGGCACCTTTGAATTTAATCAGCCCTTCGTTCAATGAAGTAATCGACTCCAAATCTAAGTGATTGGTTGGTTGATCTAAAATTAAAACATTAGCCTTAGATAACATCATCTTGGAAAGAATGGTCCGGACCTTCTCGCCCCCAGAGAGAACCTGAACGGACTTCTTGACATCATCCCCTGAGAAGAGCATGCGTCCCAAGAAGGACCGCAAGAAAGTTTGATCCTGTTCCTCTTTACTAGCGAATTGGGCTAACCAATCGACAATCGATAAAGAACTGTCGCCAAATTCATCGCTAGCATTACGAGGTAAGTAGGTTTGTTTGGTCGTAACCCCCCACTCGAAACTACCCTGATCCGCTTCCATCCGCCCCATTAAGATATCAAACAACGCAGACATGGCTAAATCATTGCGACTTAGAAAGGCTACCTTATCTGTTCTCTGTAAGGTAAAGGTTAAATTATCGAATAGTTTAACCCCGTCGATGGTCTTGGACAGACCTTCAACACGCAAAAGGTCATTACCTATCTCGCGCTCGGGTTCAAAGCCAACATATGGGTAACGTCGGGAAGAAGGTTGAATATCGTCTAAAGTAATCTTGTCTAATAATTTCTTTCTCGAAGTTGCTTGTTTAGATTTCGAAGCATTGGCCGAGAATCGAGCAATAAAGGCTTGTAATTCTTTAATCTTTTCTTCTTTCTTCGCATTTTGATCGGCAGCCATCTTCGCAGCCAGTTGACTGGATTGTAACCAAAAATCATAGTTACCGACAAAGAGTTTGATTTTACCAAAATCAACGTCAGCCATATGGGTACATACTGTATTTAGGAAATGGCGGTCGTGAGAAACTACAATCACGGTATTGGGGAAGTTCAAGATAAAGTCACTCAACCAAGATACCGCCCGTGCATCCAACCCATTGGTCGGCTCATCTAGCAGAAGATTATCGGGCTTACCGAATAGAGCCTGAGCTAATAGGACCTTGATCTTGTCTGCTTCACCTAATTCACGCATATATTGATCATGCATGGAAGTCGGAATTCCTAAACCTTGTAGCATATCTGAGGCCTCAGCTTCAGCTTCCCAGCCCCCCATTTCAGCGAATTTAGCTTCTAATTCACCGGCACGTAGCCCATCTTCTTCGGAGAAATCCTCTTTAAGATAAATGGCATCCTTCTCTTTCATGACATTATATAATTCTTTATGTCCCATCATGACTGTCTCTAAGACTTTTGAATCTTCAAAACCATAGTGATCCTGGCTCAATACAGCGAGGCGTTCATTTGGATCCATCGTGACGGTTCCCGTTGTCGGTGTCACATCACCGGATAAAATTTTTAGAAAAGTTGATTTCCCTGCCCCATTAGCGCCAATGACACCGTAACAATTTCCAGGCGAGAAGGTGATATTTACATCATCAAAAAGCTTGCGATCTGAAAATTGTAAGCTGATGTTGGATACATTTATCATGGAGGTCCTCCCTTTAGTTTCTTTTTTACACCAACAGATATCATAGCATAAAATCAATAAGAATACAGTAAAATGTCTCAATAAGTCTGGTCAAGTTCTTCTATAATATCCTCAATCAAGAGGCAATCTTGACAAGAAACAAGCCTAACTTTTCTGCCAAGAAATGTCAACATAATAAATCAATGTGGAGGGTTGAACAAAAATGATTATGGATACGATGACCAATATGAGGCTTTGACGGATAAATAAAAACAGATTAATAATTTGCTAAGTTGAAAGTGGACTCGTCACTTCACTGAGAACGTGCTACAATAGGACAGATTAAGCAAATTGAAGGAGAATCAGCCATGCCAATCAGTCAACGACGAAAAACAATGATGACACTATTTTGTGTTATGTTCTTGGCCTCGGTCACCGAGAATATCAAGGGGATTATTATTCCCCAACTGCGGGCTAGATTCTGGCTCAGTGCGACTGATATTTCTTACATGCTTACGAGTGCCAGTGTTGCCTATATTATGGCTACTTTCTTCGCCGGTAATCTTGTCAATCGCTGGGGTCAGCGCCGGATTGAAATACTCGCCCTATGGCTTATGCTCATTTCTTGCCTGGAAATGGCCTGGGCACCAGACTTTCTGTTCTTTATTATTGGCATGGTCTTACTTAATATCGGCCTGGCATTAAATGGTGTGATTCTAAATAGTGCCATCCCCCTCTTAGCTATAGAATCCAAAAGTAAAACGGTCAACCGTCTGCACTTCATGTATGGATTAGGAGCAACCTTGGGCCAAAGTTTTGCTGCCTTGGCCTTAGGCCAGGGATTTCACTACCCACAGATTTTCATCAGTCTAGCTCTCCCTCTAATCATCTTATCGCTGGCCAGTCGCAAGGCTCAATATCCTCAAGTGGCCTTACCCGAATTGGATGACCCTCAGCTAAGTTCTCATCCTTATCGTGATCCACGCTTTTATTTACTGACCCTGGCCATGGGCTTGTATATTTTCGCTGAAATAGGTTTAGGCAATTGGTTGGTCGATTATCTGCATGTGACTCAGAATATGGCCGAAAGTCAAGCTGGACAATATATTTCCCTTTTCTTTCTGGCTTTAGCCTTAGGCCGTTTCTTTGGCGGACCATTGGTGGACCGGCTAGGCGCTTTTCCTAGTTTAATTATCGCTTGCGTGAGTGGAGCTAGTTGCGTGATTCTTGGCTTAATGATTGGTGGCCCGGCTTATTATCTGATTAGCTTGGCAGGCCTATGCTATTCTATTGTCTTTCCGACCGCTGTCGTCCTCATATCAGAAATTTTCCACCATGATATTGCTAAGATTACCGGGCAGATACTGACCTTTAATTCTTTAGGTTCGATGATTTACAATCAAGCGGTAGGTTGGACCACTGACCACTGGGGCTTCCAACGTTCAATCTACTTAATGCCGATAGCGGCCCTGCTCTCAGCTTTGCTCTTCTACCTCCTTTGGCAAGGACAGCGAAAAATTGCAGCCCGAGCGAGATAATCATCAATCAATGATTGAATCAATGATTGACTTCACGACTCCAAATAGAAATCACTCAATATTTTATAAGAACTTCATAAATATAGTAGCTTGTTTAACACCTGATCTCTAGAATGAAGTAAACAAATGTATTTAAAAATCCGAACCTAACTCTTCATCAAGACTAGGTTCGGATTGGTTTAATTTGCACTTAACTTTTCTTCACAAAAATATTCTATCATCCTTAGCTCTGTCAGGGCTATTCAACCCAGCAGATCAGCATACTTTACTCACATCAGTCCCTTGAAGCCTCTGGCTTTGGGGGAAGTGAGGCCTAAAGTAAGTCTGGAGCTTATCTGAATAAGCGGAAGACGATACCCAATCGGTTAAAATATAGTTAAGAAAATACAAAAACTTAATGGCTGGTATGGCCTGGTCATCGTTACCAATGACTTTTAGTATGAAACAACAAAAAAATATTCCGAATCTAGAATACTAGCAAGATTGAAGAAGATCCTCGTAGCTTACAATGACTTTGCGACTGGTCGCTTAGTCATTGTCTAGTGGATCTAGTCCGGAAAAGCCTTTGCTTTGAAGGACGGTCTCTTGCCCGTATTCTAGATTCGGAATATTTTGTTTAAACTCAGAGTTTTCTATTTAAGATGGCTTCTGATAAATCAACACCCGCTCACTGGATAAAGGGCTCAGTGTATATCCAGCCGCTAAATATTTACGAATAACCTCTGATTCTTTCTTATCAGTCTGTAAAAGCTGCCGCGGAAAGACTAACAAATCGATCTCCTCATCCACTTCTCCTTGCTGATGGTAAAAAATATCATATAAATAAGAAGCCTGACTTAAATGCGTTGTGTAATGACTATAGGCCAGTATTTTCTTGTCCGTATCCACCCGTTTCAAATCCTCAATCACCACTTGATGGTTGGCTCGGTTATCTTGATAAGCCGCATAATGGTCACGCAGACCCTGACTGCCTTGAAACCAAAGAGCCAAAGAAGCAAACAGCGCAACCAAGGTCAAGGTCCAGGCTTTCGCTGATTTAGAACGTTGATACATCTGGGCTAAGGATCGCACGCTTAAGAATAATAGTAAGCTAGTCGACCCGTAATGATATTGGAAACCAGGATCTACTTGATAAGGATAATCACTCAATAAATTAATCCCAATCAAAGGAAGCCAGAGGAAATAACTATGCCAATCGCGTTGAATGATTGGTAGGAATGCCTGACTCAATAAAATTAGTAAGAGATAGGTCAATTTTTCCTGGCTAAACAAAGAAGCCAAAGTATAAGCAGGGTTCAGCAAGATATTCTTGATGACTGCGAACAATCCATTCTCGCCAGCCAGCATATAATTAGAGAAACGACTGACCATCGGCCCATCGCCATAATGGGCTAGATAATACAGGCAGGCTGTAAAGTAAATTAGCGGAAATAGAATTTGTCCTAAGAAGAGCCATTTGACTTTGGTCCAGCGCCCTTTTTGGCCTTCCTCCCAAGCAAAATACAAACCTATTGCCAGCACATAGAGCATGGCATCTTCTTTAATGAGTAAGCAGACGATCGTGGCCACAAAGGCCCAGCCCGGTCTACCTTCTAATAATAAAGCCATTAACCAAAACAAAACCGGCGGTAGAAAGCAGTTCTCATGAAAGCCATAGCTATGCCCACTGGTTAAGAAAGGCGCAAATAAGAGTAATAAAGGCAATAATACTTGGGCTAGCGGGGGCAAACTTAATTTATTTACAATCCGTTTAAAGGGTATCAGGGCTGAGAAAGTCACTAAGACTTGTAACCACTCTAAGGTCGCGGGACTTGGCCATAACTTATAAATTGGCAGTAAAAGATAGTAAATCGGTGAAATATGCACGGAAAAATGACTGAGCCAACGATCCCGTTCTAAAGTCGTAACTGGACCTAGACCCTTAGCCATATTGGCATACATCTGACTAAATATTCCCTTATCGAAGCTGCCAAAACTCAGCGAACCCTCTTTACTGACTAGCCAAATGCTCACCGTAACTACCACTAGGCTTATTATCAGAAAAGTGACCAGACGAATTAGCTTTAGTCTAGCGGGTTGGTTTAGCTGATGCTCCAGGCCCTTCTTATTGCGCAGTAACAGATATGAAAGCCCAGCAAAGATCATTAGGATTACGGCCAGCTTGAAAATAAAGGCCAGCCTTGGCTCACTAGCCTCTAAGGAAAATTTATCTAACTGACCCTGATCAACTTGAAATGCTAGGTAAATCAGGCGAAAACCTACTCCACCTATACCAAGAGAGAGGGCTTGATTAGAAGCTTGACGAAGATTTGGCTGGTGGGCTAAGACTATCGATAATATCAATATTAAACCCAACTGAATCAGGATAGCCTGCGTCAAAAATGAAAGGCTCAAGACGTATATTATGATTAAAATTTTAAAGACCGACTCCTGAGAATAGGCTTTTATTTTATGGAGGATTAGCAAACCAACGGTGATCAACAGATAAAATAAAAGGAACATACTAACATTTCCTTGAGGATTTAAAGCCAGAAAACTCACTGAAGCTGGCTGAATTATCAGAGCCAATAGTTGGAAGATTAAATAGGCATTGAACCAGAGATACAATGAAGTAGAGGGCCAGTAGTCTCGACAGAATGAGACGAACTTCATCCACACTTGACGCAAACCAACATGCTCCTTTCTTAACATTAAATTAGCAAACCTAGACCTATTTACGAGCTTCAACGCTATATCAATTGGGCCAAACTATAGCAAAAACCTAAAAGCAGAATGATAAAAATGATCCATTCGTAATTTTTAAACACTTTGCGACCCTTCTGCCATTGCAACCCCATATAAAGCAGACTACCAGGAAATAGTAATAATACGCTTAAGATCAAATAGGTCCGCCCAGAAGCATAGATCAACCAAATCATATAAATGCTGGCTACCCAGGCAATCAAGGAGCTCGTCTTGGTTTGACTGCTAGCTTCAGTCTGTTTTGCATTCAATTTGACCAAATACAAAGCCATACACGTATAAGAAAATAAAATTGAGGCTGAAGATAACTTGGTTAAATTTGAATAAGCATTGGGAATCAACAAGAAGCTGAGGAAAAGTAGTTGAATTAAGCCATTAGATACCGTCAATGACCGCATCGATATCAAGCGCTGATTGCGTTGATCAAAATAAGCTGGGAAGAGTCCCAAATGGGCTGCCTGATAAACCACTTCTTCATTCAACAAAGTAGAAGAGAACCAAGCACCAAAAATTGAAAAAATTACACCAATATTTACAAAGATAGCCCCTGGACGTCCAATCAAGGCTTCCATCAAATAGGCCAATGAGGGATTAGGCAATTGAACAATTTCTTCCCGACTCAAAATACCAAAAGACAAAATAGTAACCGCGGCATAAATCAAGGTTACCGAACAAAAAGCTAACACCGTCGCTGTTCCGACCTGTCTTTGGTCTTGCGCTTTCCCTGAAAAAGCGACGGCACTCTCTAAACCGATAAAAGAAAAGACTGACACTAACATGGTTTCCTTAACCTGTTGACTGAGCGAACCCAACTGGATATTCTGATCCAGCTGACCCCAAAAATCAACTTGAAATAAATCGAAACGAAAAGCAGTCAAAGCCAAAATTAAAAAGACGATGATCGGAGCCAGTTTGGCCAACAAAATAATGGCATTGACTAATTCTGCCTGACGCACACCTCGAGAAATCAAGCCATGAATCAACCATAACAGCAAGGAAGCGCCGAGAAAAGAATATAGATTCTGACCATCCTCAAAATAAGGAAAGAAATACGATAAGGCCGAGAAAATTAGTGTACCGTAGGCTGCATTCTTAATCAAAGAAGAAATCCAATAGCCCCAAGCTGAATTAAAGCCAATATATTCACCGAAACCAGCTCGAGCATAATTAAAGATTCCTGATTCTAAATCGGGTCGACGACGGCTGACTTCCTGCATAGCTAAAGCTAAACAGCCCATGCCAACGCCAGTAATCAACCAGCCAATCATCACTCCGGCTTGTGAGGCCACTGAGGCCATCTCTTTACTTAGGTTAAAGATTCCTGAGCCAATAATGGTGGTGATAATCAAACCCATAAGGCTCCAAAAACCCATTTTATTATCTTGATTCATCGCTTACCTTCCTCAAACAATTAATGCATTCATTATGGGTCATAGAATTCCCCCCTGTCAATCCTTTTATAAGAAAAAAATTAGAGAGTCGAAAGCTCGACTCCCTACAGAACATTTGATTCACTTGTCTTTCAAACTTAAATCTCCGCTAAAGCAGATCCCTCTACCCCATCATAATGTATCAAGGCTTGGTAGCGATCCTTTTGTAAGTTAGGAATAGTTAGCATGACCACAAAGGAAACAAGATATAAACTCGCTAAGAAGACCATGACCATCCCCGTTGAATAGTGATCCAAGATCATACCGATAATTACTGAGGAGAAACCACCTACGGCTCGGCCAACATTCAAGATCACATTGTTAGCAATTGAGTGAATTCGCCCAGCATACAAACGACTGGTCATCGCGCCATAACCAGAGAACATACCATTGACGAAGAAACCAACAATCATACCGCCCAGTAACATGGTCGTGGCTGAATTAGCAAATTGGAAAAGAAAGACCGATCCGGCAGACATTAATAAGAAGATCCCATAAGCTAGTCTTGGTCCAAGTTTATCAAGAATTTGACCGAAGACTAACATGCCCAAACACATTCCAATAATAGTGGCAATCATCCATGTTGATGAATTCTTAATCGAGATATTTAAGGACTCTTGCATAATCGTTGGCAGCCAGTTCATCATACCGAAATAACCGGCAATTTGTACAGTCGTCATCAACATCAGGGCGAGTGTCTGGTAAGCTAAGGTTGGACTGGCAAAGAGTTCAGCAATACTTGGTTTCACGGTGACGTCTTTGGCCACTCGGTGATTAGATACCTTATCAGCATCAATGGCGAAGTGCATGTAAGCCACTAAGACAAGCGGCAGTAGTCCCATTAAGAATAGACCGCGCCAGCCAAAGACCGGAGCCACAAATGCAGCTAAGATCGCTGAAGCAATCGAACCGACTTGGCCCGCAATGCCATTAAAGGCTGAAATCCGGCCCATTCTTTCGGGTGGTACAATGCCAGCCATGATGGCAATGGCCACACCGTATTCACCACCGACGCCTACCCCGGCTAAGAAGCGCATCAGATAGAGATAAGAAATATTAGGCGTGAAGAAAATTAAGGCTGTAGCGATTGAGAAAATAGCAATGGTCCATTTGAAAACCCGATATTTATTATAACGGTCGGCCAATACACCAAAAATTAATCCGCCGGCCAACATACCAAAGTTGGTAAAGGTGGCAATCCAGCCCCCTTGCGTTTGGCTAATCCCTAATTGAGCAACAATCGATGACATTGAGAAAGCTAAAAACATGACATTTAAATCATCTAGTCCTGATCCAACAATCGCAGTAATCAGGGCTCGTCGGTCATTTTTGTTTATTTTTTCCATTTTTATTCTCCTTAATGAATGCTCTCGGCATTCTTTATTAATATTAATTTTTAAGCGTGTTTGTCTGACCAAGCTTGAGGGTCTTGATACCATTCGTTGAGCGAATCATAATAGGCTTTAATTTCAGCATCTTGACTCGCTACTTGTAACAAGGTTGAATAATCGGTTAAGGAATGTAAACTTAAGTCTGCTTCAGCAAAAGCCTGATAGCCTCGTTTCAATTGATAATTAAAAATTGACATCACGCCAAGCACTTGACCACCTGCTTGACGAATCTGTTGAGCCGCATTTAAGACCGAACGCCCGGTAGAAACCAAATCTTCAATTAAGACAACCTTGGCGCCAGGATCCAATCGACCTTCGATGGCTTGGCCCTTGCCATGGTCTTTGGCCGAAGATCTGACATAAATCATCGGTAAATCCATTTCTGCAGCAACAAAAGCGGCATGAGGAATGCCCGCCGTAGCAGTCCCAGCAATCACTTCGACTTCTGGGTAATGGGTTTGAATCGCTTGGGCTAAGAGATGTTCAATTTCTTGACGTTCCTTAGGATAAGACATAATGAGACGATTATCGGTATAAATCGGCGAACGTAAGCCAGACGCCCAGGTATAAGGCTCTTGTGGTTTCAAACAAACAGCTTCGATCGTCATTAAAATTTCAGCAGCTCGCTGGGCGCTATTATTCATGCAATCTTCCTTTCTCCTTTAATCCTTCTTGCCAACTTTGACAGATTTTACGATAAGCTGCGACGGGATCGTCAGCTTGAGTGATTGGCCGACCAACGACAATATAATCACAACCGTTTAGGGCTGCTTCATAAGGCGTCGCCACCCGCTGTTGATCATCGTCGGCTCCTTTTTCCAGACGAATCCCTGGAGTCACTGTAAGAAAGTCTTGACCCAGTTGTTCCTTAATCGCCTTGGCTTCTAGTGGCGAACAAACGACCCCATCTAAACCTGCAGCTTGGGTAAGCTCGGCAAGATGACGCACAGATTCTTCCATACTAACTGAAACTTGTTGTTCGTTGGCTAATTGATCGGCACTGGTCGAAGTCAGTTGGGTCACCGCTAAGAGTACGGGACGCTTTTTGCCTGCAGGGGTGCCTTTGCCTAAGCCTTTATGGGCCGCTTCCATCATCGCTTTGCCGCCTAGAGCGTGGACATTGACCATGGCCACCCCTTGTTTCGCCAGGGTCTTCATCGCCCATTTGACAGTATTAGGGATATCATGGAGCTTCAAGTCTAAGAAAATATCATGGCCTCGCTCTTGTAACTTCTCAATCATGGTTAAACCTGTGGTATAATATAACTCCATGCCAATCTTTACATTTAAAGCTTCTGAGAATTGATCTAAGAAATGCTCAAGTTGATCTAACTCTTGAAAATCCAGGGCAATTATTGGTTTCTTTGCGTCCATGCTTCATCTCCTTTATAAATTTATACAAAAAAAGATCCGCCTAAACGTGCGGATCCCTTGAAGTGCCTCAAATAATTATGGTTCCTGTGCCTTTGCCCAGGAAAAATATCATTTATGGTAACTTTCATGTTTCTCGAACACGTTTAAAGATAGCTCATAACTGACAATATTATACAGACTTGTAACTCACTTGTCAAAAATGTTTTTCCATTTCACCCAATTTCTTAGCCAGAATGATCGTTTTTTTGCTTTCGCTGTCGAAAAAATTACCAGGCCTATTTCACTTATTCGATATTTTTATGTATAATAAGCCTATATATTTAGGAAAGTGAAGTGAAAATAATGGGTCGTAAATGGATGAATATTAAAGAGAAAAAAGCCAACAAAGATCGCGATACTTCAGCCAAAAATGCTAAATTTGGTATCGAAATCTATGCTGCTGCACGTTCTGGTGAACCAGACCCCGAAAGTAACCAAAAATTAAAATTTGCCATTGAACGCGCTAAAACATACGATGTCCCCCGTCATATTATTGAACGGGCAATTGAGAAAGCCAAAGGTGGCGACGATGAACACTACGATGAGCTCCGTTATGAAGGGTTCGGTCCGAATGGTTCAATGATTATTGTCGATGCCTTGACCAATAATGTTAATCGAACTGCTGGTAACCTTCGTTCTATTTTTAACAAAAATGGCGGCAATATGGGTGTGGCCGGTTCAGCTTCTTATATGTTTGATAATACCGCTGTCTTTGTGGTTGAAGATCAAGATGCCGAAAGCATTATGATGGGCTTACTTGAAGCCAACGTCGATGTGCGAGATGTGACTCAAGAAGACCAATCCGTAGTCATTTATGGCGAACCAGCTGCCTTTAATGCTATTCGTGAAAGTCTTGAATCGATGGGCATTGAAAAATTTGCGGTGGCTGAATTAGAAATGATCGCCCAAAACGAAGTTAACTTAAGTTCAGAAAATCAAGCCCAATTTGAGAAATTAATCGATGCTCTCGAAGATGATGAAGATGTTCAAAATGTCTTCCATAATGTCAATCTAACGGAGGAATAATAGATAACCATGCCTTTGCCTAATTTCGAGCTTAAATATAGTGACGGTCGCCCCTATTCACTCAATGATTATAATAATTATGTCATCTTAATAGTGAATACTGCCAGTCAATGTGGCTTAAATGGCCAGCTACGTGAATTAGAAACGCTTTATCAAACTTACCGACAAGATGACTTTGTCGTTTTGGCCTTTCCTAGCGATCAATTTCATCAAGAACCCTTAGCTAATCAAGAGATGCAAAGTCAATGTCAACGCGACTTTGGCGTGAGCTTTCCAATCAACGAACGGGTTCAGATTAACGGTCAAGATACTGCTCCAATCTATCAATGGTTAAAACAAGAACGGTCTGGCTTCTTGAACGGCAGTATCAAATGGAATTTCACTAAATTTCTGCTCAATCGGCAAGGTCAAGTGGTGAAACGTTACCCACCTACCTTCTCTCCTCAACAAATTGCTAAAGACATCGAGGACTTACTCTAATAAATTATTAAACTAGTAAATAGGCAATCCTTATTCGGGAAGAAGGGTTGCCTATTTTTGTGGGCAAACGATTGATTACCCAAGTCTATGATTCATAAATACCGTGGATTTGATAGCCTTTTGCCTTGACTGCTTGAACAAAGGCCTCACTATGGCCTCGATCAAGCTGTAAGACTAGACGCAAGCTGCCGGATAGACCACTAGGTGACTGAGGTTCTCATCCACTTCGACCAATGCATCTCCCAATTCTTCAATCACACCCTGACGATCTTGATTTAATTCTAGAACGAGAGTCACACCGGGCTGATCATAACCACTAATATCAATGAAAGACTTGAAGATATCTTTATCGGTAATTAATCCCAATAATTCTTCTTGGTCTACGACTAAGAGAACGCCAATATTTAAGTCACGCATCAAAGCCGCCGCTTCGGTAAGTAGGCATTGCTCGCTTACACATTTGACCTGACGTTCCATAGCATCTTTACAGGTTAATTTACTTAATAAATAATTTAGTTCATAGACTGATAAGCTGGTTGCCTCGGAAGGCATTAATTTGGCTAGACTCTCTTTGGTCACTAAGCCAATCAATTTACCTTCAGCCATGACGGGCAAACGATTAATCTGATACTTTTACATTAAATCTTGAGCTTGGCTAATGCTAGTCCTTGGTTCGACCGTGATTAGATCTCGACTCATATAATCTTTTACAAACATCTCTAACCTCCTAAATAGGCTGCTTGAACTTTGGGATCAGCTAGCAATTCTTGGCCACTACCTGATAGAACCACTTTACCCGTTTCTAACACATAGGCTCGATTGGAAATTTTTAAAGCTTGGCGGGCATTCTGCTCAATTAATAGGACCGTCGTCCCCTGACTTTGAATATCTTGAATAATCTGAAATACTTCTTGAATAAATAACGGAGCTAGTCCCATCGATGGCTCATCTAATAGTAATAATTTGGGTCGACTCATCAGAGCACGTCCCATGGCCAACATCTGCTGCTCACCCCCTGATAAGGTTGAGGCATCTTGATTCAGACGCTCCTCTAAGATGGGAAAACGCTGATAGACTACTTTTAAATCCTGAGCCAAGGCGCTCTTGTCTTTTCTTAAATAAGCCCCCATTAGCAGATTTTCCTTGACGGTCAATTCCCGAAAGACACGCCGTCCTTCTGGAACTTGAACCAAACCTGCTTGGACAATCTGCTTAGCCGATAAGCGACTCAGATCTTGTCCTTCAAAGCGGATGTGACCCTGACTGGCTTTAATCAGACCCGATAAAGTATTTAAGATGGTTGTTTTGCCCGCCCCATTCGCTCCAATTAAACTAATAATTTCACCTGGATGGACTTGGAAACTGACGTCTTTGACTGCCTTAATCATGCCATAATTGACCGATAATTGACTGACTTCTAGCATCAGGCATCACCTCCCAGATAAGCTTGAATTACCCTAGGATTCTCTTTAATTTCTTGCGGACTTCCTTGAGCAATTAGTTGGCCATATTCTAAGACATAAATGCGTTCACAGAGTTTCATGACCAAAGACATATCATGTTCAATTAAGACAATCGTTAAAGCGAAACGCTGACGAATGGTGTCGATCAAGCTCATTAATTCTTCCGTTTCTTTGGGATTCATACCGGCCGCCGGTTCATCTAAAAAGAGTAACTTAGGCTGAGTCGCTAAGGCCCGAGCAATTTCTAATTTTCTTTGTTGACCATAGGCTAGATTGCGTGCTGGTAGCATGGCGTGCTGATCGAGATCAAAGATTGCTAACAACTTCAATGCTTGTTCTTCAACCAAGTCCTCTTGCTGATAATATCGTTGAGTCCGCCACAAACTATCCCAGACACTGGCGCCCTGCTTATGGTTCATCGCTACTTTAATATTATCGAGGACGGTTTGGTCTTTAAACAAACGAATGTTCTGGAAGGTTCGAGCCATGCCCTTTTGATTGATTATATTGGGCTTTTTGCCTTGAATATCAATTGGCTTTCCTTCGGGATAGAAAGTGATTTGACCCGATGTCGGCCGGTAGACACCCGTCAAAAGATTGAAAAAAGTCGTCTTACCCGCCCCATTCGGACCGATCAAACCGATTAATTCATGGTGATCAATGGCTAGAGATATATTCGACACTGCCGTCAAGCCCCCAAAATTTTTGCTTAATGATTTGACTTCTAATAACATTTAGCCGACCTCTTTTCTAATGGGGTTCTTTAAATGATTCAGCAGATAATGTGCTAGGTTAATTTCCTTAGTTCCTAATAATCCGCTAGGTCGAAAAATCATAATTAAAATCATAGCCAATGCATAGATAATCATTCTTAACTGACCAAAATCTTGTAAGGCTAAGTTGAGTAAACCCAGTACAATAGCAGCTAGGATGGTGCCAGAGAAACTTCCCATGCCACCAAAAACAACAATAATTAATATATCAATCGACCGATTGAATGAATAATCACTGGGGGTGACAATGCCCAAATAATTGGCTTGCAAAGCTCCACCCATGGCAGCTGTAGCTGCGGCAATGACGAAAGCTAGCACCTTATACTTGGTAATGTTCACACCCATGGCTTCTGCAGCCACTTCATCTTGGTTCAATGCTCGGGTGACTCGACCAGCTGGACTGAAGGTATAATTTAGAATTAAGGTGAGGCACAAGACCATCACTATATATACTAGCCACCAATCGACTACTCGAGGGATGCCACTAATTCCAGCAGGACCATTGGTTAAGCCTTGTTGATTATTGATGACGATACGAATCACTTCACTAATCCCCAAAGTCGCAATCGCCAGATAGTCTCCCTTTAAACGTAAGGTAGGAATCCCCACCAGTAAAGCTAAGAAGACCGCTAAACATATTCCGATCGCCAGCCCGACTAACCAAGCAGGGACAGGGTCTAAATTCAACCTTGTACTAGCAATAGCCGAAGCATAAGCACCGATAGCAATAAAGCCAGCATGACCTAAGGAAAATTGTCCCGCCACACCTAATACTAGATTCAAACCACTGGCATAGATAATGTTCAACATAATAGTAATTAGACTAATTCGATGGTAAGCGTTCAGCCACCCTAAATGAATCAAACTGGCTAGGATCACGAACGCCAGCAGAGATATTCCCAGCCAGATCATATTTCTATAATATCTATCTTGCATTTCTACCACCTAAACTTTCTCTTTCAGTTGTTTGCCGAATAACCCCGCTGGAAGTAACAAAAGAATTAAAATCAATAAGAGATAAACTAGGGCATCTTTATAGGCCGACATGCCAAAGTAGACCATAATTGTTTCAAGAATACCAATCACATAACCGCCCACCATGGCTCCATTCACACTGCCGATACCGCCAACCACTGACGCGATAAAAGCTTTCAAGCCAGGAGCCGTCCCCATAAGCGGCGACAAAGAATTATAATAAAGGGCGAATAAGACTCCCGCAGCCCCAGCTAAAGCTGACCCTAGGGCGAAGGTGAAGGAAATCACCCGGTCAACATCAATTCCCATCAGTCTCGCCGCCTCTTCGTCCACTGCCAAGGCTCGCATGGCTAGACCCATTTTTGTCTTATGAACGATTAGATAGAGGGCTAGCATCAAAGCAATGGTTAAGATGAAGACTAACACTTGCTTAGAAGTTAGGATGAGACCAAAAATCTTATAGACAGTCACCTTAATCGGTGCTGGAAAGGCCTTAACTTCCGGACTAAAGAAATAAATCATCAGATTTTGCAGCAAGTAGGATACACCAATCGCTGTAATCAAGGCAGCAATTCTTGAAGAATGACGCAAAGGTTTATAGGCAATTCGTTCTATGCTCATCCCAATGCAGGCACAGACGAACATGACTGCGAGCAAGCTGACCCACAAATTCAAGCCTAATTGAATCATGAAATAGGCTCCCAGAAAGGCTCCTAACATAAAAACTTCCCCATGGGCGAAATTTATTAGACGAATCGTGCCATATACCATGGTATAGCCTAGGGCAATCAGAGCGTAGATACTTCCCACCGCGATACCATTAATGATTTGTTGGATAAATAACTGCATAGATGATTTCCTTTCTAATGTCCATGCTTATCAGTTAACGATAAATGTTTCTCCTACTGCACCAAAACTTCTTCAACTGCCTCGACCTTGCCATTAGTCAATTTCAACATCAATGCAGGTTTAATCGGGTTATGATCACGATCCATATCAAAAGTCCCCGTCACGCCAGTAAACGCTTTGGTCTCTTCGAGTGCCTGCTTAATATCTTTAGCGTCCAAAGAATCTGCTCGTTCCATGGCGTCCATCATTAAATTGGCTGCATCAAAAGCTAAGGCTGCAAAGGTATCTGGTTCCTTACCATATTTATCCTGATAAGCCTTTAAGAAAGCTTGTACTTCTGCCGAGTCAGAATTGCTGGAGAAGTGAGAAGTATAATACAGATCGTTCACATTCTCTGCTCCTGCTAATTCAACCAGAGTAGGCGAAGCGAGACCATCACCACCGACGATTATCTGATTGAGACCCATTTCTCGCGCTTGTTTAATCAATAAGCCGACTTCAGTATAATAACCGGGTACATATAACACATCGAAATCTTGAACTAATAAACTAGTCAAGACCGCTGAGAAATCAGTGTCTCCACTCGCATAGGCCTCTTGAGCAACCACTTGCCCCCCCTTGGCTTCCAATTCAGCTTGAAAAGCCTTAGCCAATCCTTGGGAATAATCCAAACTTTGATCTACCAGAATTGCTACTTTCTTGGCGCCTAATTGGTCGACAACATAGGCACCCGCGGCTTTCCCTTGATATTGGTCTTCAAAACACACTCGAAAAATCCAGTCCAAGACTTTGCCCGAGGAGTCTAAAGTAACACCATTCCCCGTCACCGCAGGAAAGATGGATGGTAAGCCAGCTTGACTGACTACCGGAATAGTAGCTTTGGCATCACCGGTGGGAGCCGGTCCCAAAATGGCATGGACCCCCTGATCAATCAAACGAGTGGCGACAGAAGTCGCTTCGGTTAAATCTGATTTGTTGTCATAATTGATATATTCAATCTGCTTGCCTTTAATTCCGCCATCAGCATTCTTTAATTCAATAGCTAATTGAGTGGCTTCATCCATTGGCGTACCATAAGAAGCCGCTCCGCCGGTTAATTCGAAATTCCCACCGATCTTCACCGTGTCTTCAGCTGCAGCGACTGACGAACTTAAAGGGTTCAATAGCAACAAGGTCGGTAATAAAGCAGCAAACATCTTTCTACACATCATTTTCTATTCCTCCTCGGATATTCTATGAAAAAAAGACCCCCGCTAGATGAATTCATCTAACGGAGGTCGATAAAAACCGCCACGAAAAGCTTTGTGATGCCGCTAGATTATTTCATCTATGCGGACACCAAAATTATTAGCACCTCATAGATACAAACTTTCGTTTTACCGTGTTTGTATCTGTGAGGATACAAACACTATCTAATCACAATGCTAATAATGACTAATAAGTTTAGTGTTTGTTGTCGATGTGCCATAATTTCTTCAATCTCCTTTTCATTAGGGTTATCTTAATCTATTTCTTACTAAGTGTCAAGATATTTTCATATTAATTTAATACTTTCTCATTTATTGTACTTAAAATTTGGCGGTATCTGGATCTTGCATTTGAGCAATCCCGGTTAATTGGTCTAAAAATTCCATATCTTCTGGATCAAGTTCAAAATCAAAAATATTTAAGTTTTCTCTAATATGGTCAGGGTTCTGTGAACGAGGTAAGGGGACAAAGCCTTTTTGGATGGACCATCTTAAGGCTACTTGACCGACAGTCCGATCATACTTATTGGCTAAATCAATCATGGCAGCATGCTTAAAGATTTCACCCTGGCCAAGGGGACTATAGGCTTCTAGAAGCATCTCGTGTTCCCGGCAGAATTGCACCAAAGAATCTTGACTTAAACCGGGTGTTAAGATAATTTGGTTGACCATCGGTTTGATACTGACACTAGCAAATAAGGCTTCTAAGTGTTTAATTTGGAAATTCGATACGCCAATCGTCCGAACTTTCTTGGCTTGATACAAACTTTCAAGGGCGCGCCAAACTTCGGTATTACGTAATTTCCAAGCTTCATTCTCCCGTAATTCAATCGGATTAGGCCAGTGAATTAACAGCAAATCTAGATAGGAAGTTTGTAATTTATTTAATGATTCTTCGACTGAGGCAAGCGTATCCTCATAGCTTTGTTGATTATTCCATACCTTGGTGGTCAAGAAAATCTCTTGACGGTCGAGACCACTTTCTTTTATAGCCCGTCCTACACTCTCTTCATTGCCATAGATTTGAGCCGTATCGATATGACGATAGCCTACTTCCAGGGCAGCAGTGACTGCCTGAAATGCCACCGGTCCATCAGCGAGTTTCCAAGTTCCAAAGCCAGGAACCGGCATTTCAACTTGGTTGATTAGGGTTTTATTCATTTCCATCTTCTGCCTCCTATTTTTCTTTCAAGTGTTGTTCTAGCGTATCGACAAATTGTGTTAAGACTTGAATTCGCGCAAAGTATTTATCATTACTCGCAATAAAATGCCAAGGAGCTTGGTCTTGATTGGTTCGTGTCAACATCTCTTCCATCGCTACCATGTACGCATCCCACTTCTCGCGATTACGCCAATCTTCTTCGGTAATTTTATAATTCTTGGCGGCTTCGTCTTGCCGAGCCTTAAATCGTCTCCCCTCCTCTTCCTTATCAATATATAGAAAATACTTCAAAACAATGGTTCCGTGGTCGACTAAAATCTGTTCCATCTGATTAATCTCTTGATAGGCCCGATCCCATTCCTTCTCACTGGCAAATCCTTCGATTCTTTCTACCAGAACCCGTCCATACCATGATCGATCAAAGATACTCATTAGGCCGTCTTGAGGAAACTTAGTCTTAAAGCGCCAGAGGTAATGATGGGCCAGTTCTTCTTCCGTGGGCGCTTTGATACCATAAATCTTATATGAACGAGGGTCAATTTCACGGGTGAGCCGTTTAATAGCGCCTCCCTTACCAGCTGCATCCACCCCTTCAAAGACCAAAACAATCGGAATATCGTGGCAATAACATTGGTAAACTAATTCGGCCGCTTGTTTTTGTAAGTCTTCTTTATGCCTTTGGTATTCTTCTTCGGATAATTTTCGCTCTAAGTCTTCTTGAGGAACTTCTAGGGAGTGACTTTGATAATTTCGGTTTGGCGCTTGACTTACTTCCCGATCCTCGAGGACCCGTTTCATCTCCTGCCGAATGGTGGTGATGGTCTGTCCTAAGATTTCTTTGGCCGCTAATTTCTTATCTTCAGCATTAATAATGCGCCAAGGACTATGGTCTAAATCGGTGGCTTGCAAGACTTGATCGAACCATTTAAGAAATTTATCATGGTGTTTAGCTTGCTTATAATCTTCTTTAGATAGGAGAAAGTCTGCTTGACTGGAAGCTTCTAAGGTTTTAATCCGTTCTAATTGAGTGTGATGGCTGATGTTTAAGAAGAATTTCAGCACGATGGTACCATTGTCAATTAATGCTTGTTCAA
Organism: Ignavigranum ruoffiae; assembly: GCF_900110675.1. Taxonomy (GTDB): domain Bacteria; phylum Bacillota; class Bacilli; order Lactobacillales; family Aerococcaceae; genus Ignavigranum; species Ignavigranum ruoffiae. Next base: position 28,494 of record NZ_FOEN01000005.1, read on the forward strand.
AGGCTAAGAGTTCCTGCGTTTTTTGTTGGAGCGATTCTGGACCCGGCTCTTCATGATTAAAGACTTGATAATAGAAACTACGATCATAGATGGCAATCTCTTGTTTACTTGGAATTTTCTGCCAATAGCGCCAAGCTGAAGGATGCTTCTTCTCTTGTTTAGTTTCTTTCTCATAGACTTCAACACGAACGTAACGCGGATCCATTTCTCGAGTGAGGGCCTTGAGAACATAACCCTTCCCAGATGATTCCCAACCATCTAGCAGAATGAGGACTGGAATCTCGGCCGCTTGTAATTCTCGCTGTAATTGATCAAACGTCTGACCCAATTCCTTAATCGATTGTTCGTCATAGGTATCAGGCAATTGAGTAAAATCATAGTCCTTTAACATGATTTCCCTTCTTTCTTGCTATCCTGGATATATTGATAAGTATTCCGGAAAGTACCATCATGAATACTTACCTGACCTAAATACTTATAATGATATTGAGCCAAGAGTTTCTTCATGACCAAATTTTGGTCGTGGGTATCAATCATAATATTCTGGTAATGTTGCTTGAGCCAGGAAAAGATAAATTTCCCTAATCCAGGCACCCGACCCGCCGAAGCAATCCGATGAATCGTCACAATCTCAGCAGGATCTTCCCAATGTGACTTTAAAGGTAAATAGACTTGATCGGGTCCTTGTTGGATAAAGAAACTGGCCAAAATTTCACCGGCTTCGATACCTGGAAATTCATTTTCTTCAGCTACCACAACACGGGATCCACCGGCAGACATATCAGCCTGTAATTGTTTAATATCTGGATAACCATCTTGCCATTGATAGAGTCCTAAGGACTCTCGTTGAAATTGTCGAGCCCGATCATAAACCGCCAGGACCTGATTTTGGTCTGACTTTTGGGTAGAACGCACCTGCATCTTTATCCCTCCTAAATCATTATTCGCTTGACCTTAAGTAAGCTCTGCAAGCAAGCAAATTCATCCTTGAATCAAGATTGACCATTGCAAAGCACTTAAACTTATTATAATCTAAGTATAAGAAAATAAGAAGGAGAACACTATATGGCCAATAATATGAACAAAATTAGCCGCGATCGGGCCAGAATGCTAGCCGAACAATATAAGAATGACCCGGAAATGAAATATGTTGTTTATAACATTCGACGTCGTAGCTATATCTTACATAATCCTTATCAGTATTATTTCCGCTTTAGCCGGCGCGAATCCGTTTGGAATACGCGGACTTTAAAATTAGAGAACCTGATTTCAAGTGACCAACCCGTTGAAGATATTGCCACTGCCCTCTACAATGAAGTCAACCAAATTGTGGAAGATACAGTGAACTTCAAATTGAAGGGAAGCTTTGAAGAAGAAAATTGCGCGACGCTACTCAATTATTATTTCAACGGCAAATGCAATTTAGCCTACTACGATTATTATCTAGGGCGAGTATGCTTGATTAAAGAACGGGATAAGTCAGATGATTTCTCCGCTCTCATCGGCTCACGCTACTATTTTATCGATGATTTGCATAATGTGATTCAATATAAACTCGGTCTTTCTGCCGAATTCCTGAAGAATTTCCTCAAAGGGGTCATGAAGGAAGATAAGATGATTGCCGATATTGATGGCTATGACCAACTCAAAAAAGCCATGCTCCAATTTATCAATCAAGAGATTGAACAAATTGAAGAATGGCTAGCTTCTAATCAGTTAAAAGGGAACAAGCGTCGTTAATCTAGACACCGTTTCCTGACAATAAACTGAACACAATAAGAAACACCTCAGCACTTTGTCAAGCGTTGAGGTGTTTCTTCGTTTCGCTGAGGGGCTACATCATATCAGGCGCTAACTCTAATAGACCTTGTCTAAGTTTTAGCCAAATATAATTTAAGCGAAAGGATCCGTCGGATAATCGACCCGAACCATATATAGACCTTGGGGTGCCGCTGTAGGTCCAGCTTGTCGGCGATCCTTGACCACCAAAAGCCGGTCCAGTTCGTTGATAGCTTTCAAACCGTCGCCAATTTGTAAGAGAGTGCCGACTAGAATCCGAACCATATTATAGAGAAAACCATTGCCATAAAAATGAAAATGTAATTCATTTAATTCAGGCTGATAATCTACCCTAGCTTGGTAAATGGTGCGTACCAAGTCGGTCTTATCGGTCTTGGTCGAGCAGAAGCTGGTAAAATCATGCGGACCGATAATCGCCGGCAATGCCTGTTCTAAGCGAGTTAGATCACAGGTATAGGGATGATTCAAAGTATAGAAACGTTTGAAGGGATCAGGATAATCGCTTAAGTCGACTCGGTATAAATATTCCTTGGCCTGGGCAGAATAACGAGCATGGAAATCATTACCTACTGTGGCAACTTTTCGAATGCGAATCGAAGGATCTAACAAGGCGTTGAGAGCTTTCCGTAAATTAGCCGGTGGAATCGCAAAAGGGAATTCTAAATGAACGACTTGACCTAAGGCATGGACTCCAGAATCTGTTCGACCGGCAGCTACTGTATCGATTCGCGGCCCTTGTTTGCCATAAGCGACAATTCGAAGAGCCGCTTCTAAAGCCGACTGGACACTGGGCCCATTGTTTTGAACTTGATAGCCGACATAAGGCGTTCCATCATATTCAATCAAGAGAGCGTAGCGTGGCATGGGCTACACCCACCAATTCAGCAAGATAATGGCTAAAGTTAATAAAATGAAGACGACAACCACTAGCCGATCTGCTGAGCTATAGGATAATTGACGATATTTGGTACGTCCCTCACCACCTTGATAGCCACGCGCTTCCATCGCAATGGCCATTTCTTCCGCCCGATTAAAGGCAGAAACAAATAATGGGACTAGGATTGGAATCATCGCCTTAACCCGGTCCAAGAATGATCCTTGATCAAATTCAACCCCACGTGCTCGTTGAGCATTCATAATTTTCTGCGCTTCGTCCATTAAAGTCGGAACATATCTCAGGGCGATTGATAACATCAGTGCAATTTCATGAGAAGGAAAGCCTAATTTAGATAAGGGCCTTAATAAATGCTCAATACCATCGGTTAACTCTAGGGGGGCTGTCGTTAAGGTTAGCAAGGTTGACATCATAATAATAAGAACCAAGCGAATAAACATATAGAGTGAGTTAATCAATCCCAGAGTAGTTACGCGCAGAATACCCCATTGGAATAAGATCTCCCCACCAGTCGTAAAGAATAATTGAAAGACAACGGTAAAGAGAATCAGCCAAATCATCGGTTTAATCCCATTGAGAAAGAATTTTAAATCAATCTTACTCAACAGGACGGCCGTGACCACGACCAACGATAGCAAGACATAAGCCAGCCAATGGTCGGCGAGAAAGATTAATAAAATAAAATATAAGGCTGACATGAGTTTAGTTCGAGGATCCAGCCGGTGAATCCAAGAATCAATCTGAATGTATCTTCCCAAAAGCATCTTCTCAAACATGAGAACCCTCTCCCTTCTGGCAAGATTCTTTCAAGGCAATAATTTGATCAGCCAGATCATCGGCAGCCAGGACGGCTGTTAACTGGTCACGATCTAGACCTAATCTCTGTTCAATCTGTAAATAAAAATCCATCGCATAAGGCAAGGTTAACTGATGGTCAATGAGCCAATGATAATCCGAGAAAATCTCTTTGGCCGTACCAACTTTAGCGACCTGACCATGGTCCATGGCAATAACATAGTCAGCATAATTGGCCACATCCTCCATTTGATGGGTCACCATCACTAGACTAATTCCCATCTCTTGATGCAACTTCATAAAAATTTCCATCGTTTGTTGATGACCTAATGGATCCAGGCCTGCCGTCGGTTCATCTAAGACCAATACTTCAGGGTTCAACGCCAAGACCCCAGCAATGGCAACCCGTCGCATCTGACCACCGGATAAATCAAAAGGCGAGCGTTCATAAAGACTTTCAGGCACGCCTACGAGTTTTAGTTTTTCAATGGCTACAGCCCGCGCTTCTTCTTCACTAGCTCCGAAATTCAACGGACCAAACATGACATCTTTTAGGACGGTTTCTTCGAAGAGTTGTGCTTCAGGAAATTGAAAGACCACACCGACTTTCTTACGCAGGGGTTTGAGACTTTTATTCTTAGAATCTTGAGTAACCCGTTCTCCATCAATGGTTACGGTACCTTTTGAAGGGCGGACCAGAACATTAAGATGTTGAATCAAAGTTGATTTCCCAGATCCGGTATGACCAATAATCGCAGTTACTTGATGTTTGGGAATCTTCAAATTAATTTGACTCAGGGCCTGTTTTTCAAAGGGCGTACCATAATTGTAATAGAAATCTACTTGGTCAAATACGATGTAGTCAGCCATTCTAACAGTGCCTCCTCATTCATATATTGGGCGGGTAAACTTACCCCACGGGCTTCAAGCGCCGATCTTAATTTCTGAGCAAAAGGGATATCCAAACCCAAAGAGATTAATTGCTCACCAAGCGCAAAGATTTCTTCTGGGTTACCTTGTTGAATTGGCTTTCCTTGATGCATAACGATAATTCGATCAGCCCGGCTGGCCTCGTTAATATCATGGGTAATAGAAATAACTGTTAAGCCAAACTCTTTCTTTAATTCAGCCATGGCTTCCATCATTTCTCGACGACCTTGAGGATCCAACATCGCGGTTGCTTCATCGAGAATCACAATGCTTGGTCGGGTAGCCATCACGGAAGCCAGAGCGACCCGTTGCTTTTGACCTCCTGACAAACGAGCAGGTTCATGCTTAGCAAAAGCCGACATATTTACCTTAGCTAGCGCTTCCGGAATTCGTCGGAGCATTTCTTCCCGGGGGATTCCGATATTCTCTAGACCAAAAGCGACATCATCTTCGACTGTCGCACCGACAAATTGATTGTCTGGATTTTGAAAGACCATGCCGACATGCCGACGTGCCTGCCAAATGGTTTCTTCACTGAGGACTAAGCCCATGACTGATACCAATCCTTGATAAGGGACCAACAAGCCATTAATGACTTTCGCACAGGTCGACTTCCCTGAGCCGTTTGGGCCAATCATCGCTAGCCATTCGCCTTGACGGACACTCAGATTGACATGGTCTAAAGCATCTACCTCCGCTTCGGGATAGCTAAAGGATACATCCTTTAGTTCGATCACATTTTCTGTCATTGTTGTCTCCTAACTTGCAAATCTTTTATACATAAGTTTATCAATCATCTGTTGACTTTAATCATGGTAATCATACCATAAGCTACATTCATTAATAAACTTATATACAAAAAAGCACTTTATCGATGTTTGCACATGCTTGAAGCCAGAGGCTTCAAGCATAATCTTTGCGATTAATTCATGTGCATAGAGCTAGACTCGAAATACTTCAAATCGTAACACTCTCCATCATAAAGTGAGTAAGAATATGTCAATAATGATTAAACTAACTCAATAATAACCATTTCAGCTGCATCGCCGCGACGTGGTCCTTTTTTAATGATCCGGGTATAACCACCATTGCGGTCAGCATAACGGTTAGCATAATCGTCGAATAAACGGTTTAATACTGTTTCAATGACGACTTCATCGTTTTCTTCGTCAATATGGGCATCAGCAATTTCATTGCGTAAGAATGATGCAGCCCGACGACGTGAAGCTAAATCGCCTTTTTTACCTAGTGTAATCATACGTTCAACAAATTTACGTACTTCTTTGGCCCGTGAAACGGTAGTTTCAATGCGCCCGTTGATGATGACATCAGTGGTTAAATCACGTAACATTGCTTTACGTTGAGAGCTTGTACGCCCTAATTTACGGTATGTCATTATCGTCTTCCTCCTTTACCTATTATCGATTGTATTCTAGTCTTCATCACGTAATCCTAAGCCTAAGTCAGATAATTTCCCTTTAACTTCGGCAAGTGATTTGCGACCTAAATTACGAACCTTCATCATTTCTGATTCGGATTTATTGGTGAGTTCTTGAATAGTATTGATGCCTGCACGTTTCAAGCAGTTATAAGAACGTACAGAAAGATCAAGTTCTTCGATGGTCATGACTAGGACTTTTTCTTTTTCTGTTTCTTCTTTTTCAACCATAATTTCCACATCGCGCGCTTCTTCATTTAGATTCATAAAGACATTTAAGTGCTCGATAAGAATTTTGGCGGCTAAACTTAAAGAAGATTCAGGAGAAATCGATCCATCAGTCCAAATATCCATCGTTAATTTATCATAGAGGTTCTTTTGACCAATACGCGTGTTCTCAACCGTATAATTAACCTTCATAATGGGCGTATAGATTGAGTCAATGGCTAATACACCAATTGGCATATCTTCTCGTTTATTATGTTCGCTACGAACATAGCCTCGACCATTGGATACATTCATTTGCATCTTTAACTCGGCATCCTCAGCCAAGGTACAAATATATAAATCCGGGTTGAGAATTTGAACTTCATTGTCATGAATAATATCTGCTGCCGTTACCACTTTAGGACCAGTAACATTTAATTCAATCACTTTATCTTCTTCAGTATGTAATTTTAGAGCAAGTTGTTTTAGGTTCAGAATAATTGCACCTACATCTTCAGTTACTCCATCAATGGTTTGAAATTCATGAAGTACACTGTCGATTTGGATACTTGTAATGGCTGAACCAGGTAATGAAGATAATAAAATACGTCGTAATGAGTTTCCAAGGGTTGTTCCATAACCACGTTCTAGTGGTTCAATCACGATTTTTCCAAATTTGTCATCGTCACTGACTTCAATTGTAGTAATCTCTGGCTTTTCAATTTCAATCATTGATTATTTTTCCCCTTTCAAAACGTAATGCTCAATTTAATTACTGTTTTCCTATTGGCATTAGGAAGTTTAAACTCAGCATTGCTTATACACGACGGCGTTTTGGTGGACGAGCTCCATTATGAGGAATTGGAGTCACATCACGGATTGCAGTTACATCTAATCCAGTCGCTTGTAATGAACGAATGGCAGATTCACGACCAGAACCTGGACCTTTGACTGCGACCTCAACGGATTTCATTCCATGTTCAATTGCGCCTTTAGCGGCTACTTCTGAAGCCATCTGTGCGGCGAATGGGGTTGATTTCTTAGATCCGCGGAATCCTAATGATCCGGCTGAAGACCAAGAAATTGCATTTCCTTTTTCATCGGTAATCATCACAAGAGTGTTGTTAAAGGTTGAACGAATATGAGCAATCCCTTTTTCAACATTTTTCTTGATACGACGACGACGAGATTGTTGTTTTGCCATTGATTTAACCTCCTTTATTCAGATTCTATTTAGTAATTGCTTTCTTAGGACCCTTACGAGTGCGGGCATTGTTCTTTGTATTTTGTCCACGTACTGGTAAGTTACGACGGTGGCGCATACCACGGTATGAACCGGTTTCTTGTAAACGTTTGATGTTCAAGCTTACTTCCCGACGTAGGTCACCTTCAACTTTAATACTATCGACGATTTCACGAATACGGTCTAATTCATCGTTAGTTAAGTCTTTTACTCGAGTATCTTCAGAGACATTGGCTTGAACTAAGATGTCTTCAGCTGTACTCTTTCCAATTCCGTAAATGTATGTTAATGCAATAACGATACGTTTTTCACGTGGGATATCTACTCCAGCTATACGAGCCATTTATTTCCCTCCTTTAACCTTGACGTTGTTTATGTTTTGGATTGTCACAAATTACCATCACTTTTCCGTTACGTTTGATAATTTTGCACTTTTCACAAATTGGTTTAACTGATGCTCTAACTTTCATCGTGTTCCCTCCTTAAAATAATAACCTTATTTAAAACGGTACGTAATTCGACCCTTTGTTAAATCATAAGGAGACATTTCAACTGTGACTTTATCTCCTGGTAAAATGCGGATGTAGTTCATACGGATTTTACCTGATACATGGGCTAAAATCTCATGACCATTCTCTAATTCAACTTTGAACATTGTATTGGGTAATGTTTCAACAACAATTCCTTCAACTTCGATTACATCATCTTTCGCCATTGATATTCCTCCTTTACCAGCAAGATAATTTATGATTATTCTTGTACAAGAACATCTTATTCTCCTAAGATATTCCGTACTTCGCGATAAACATTCTCAATTGGTTGTTCCCCATTGATACGCGTTAATAAGCCGAGCTGATCATAATGCTCTAAAATTGGACGGGTCGTATCATATTGTAATTGAATACGGTGGCCGACCTTTTCTGGTTTATCGTCTTCTCTTTGGACAAACTCAGTTGAACCGCACACATCACACACCCCATCAACCTTAGGTGGGTTGAAGATCTTGTGATAAGTCGCTCCACAATTTGCACAGACGATACGTCCACTTAAACGTTCTTTGAGTACTTCTGGATCGACATCAATGTAAATCACATGGTCAATCTTTTGGCCTAAGTCTTGTAGATTTTGATCCAAGGCTTGAGCTTGATCAATTGTCCGTGGATAACCATCTAACATAAAGCCTTGCTCTTGAACATCGGCTTGTGATAGACGTTCTTTCACCAGTTTATTGGTAATTTCATCCGGCACTAAATTACCATTATCAGTATATTTCTTTGCTTCTAAACCTAGAGGAGTTTCGTTCTTAATTGCACTACGAAAAATATCTCCAGTAGCAATATGAACCATTGGATAATCCTTGGAAATATGCTCACTTTGGGTTCCTTTACCAGCACCTGGTAAGCCCATTAAAATAATATTCATCTTGTCTACTCCCTCTGTTTATTAATTCTGTAAATTTAAGAATCCCTTGTAACGACGTTTGACCATGCGTCCTTCCACTTGCTTAGCAGTTTCAATAGCTACCCCAACGACAATTAATAAACTCGTCCCTGATAAAGACAAGGTCATCGGCACATCAATAAAGAACCCAACGACAATCGGAGCCACAGCAATAATAACTAGATAGATCGCTCCGACACCACTTAAGCGGTTCAAGATGGTGGTTAAATAGCTTTCCGTATCATTTCCCGGCCGCACACTTGGAATATAACCAGATTGCTTCTGTAAATTCTCGGCGACTTTCTCTGGATTGACTTGGATTAAAGCATAGAAGTAAGTAAATGCGATTAACAAGAGTGTATAGAATATGGCCCCATAAGGATGTCTTAAATCAAAGACTTTAACAATCTCACGGATGATCCAGTGTTTATTAGACATATCCATAAATGAGAAAATTTGTTGAGGGGTCGTAATGAATGATGAAGCAAAGATGACTGGAATAACTCCAGCAGAATTAATTTTCAACGGTAAATGAGCCATATATTTAGCCCCTGATGCCCGTTTAGAATGATGGATTGGAATCCGTCTTTGGGCGCGCTCAACCAAGACTACCATAATAATAGCTAACACTAAAATTAATAGGATACCTAATAAAATAAGTAAGTTTTGGGTGAATTTATCACCGGCGCCTACTAGGCTGGTTTGAACATATTGATAGATATCTTTCGGCACTTCAGAAACAATCCCGGCAAAGATAATCATTGACACACCGTTTCCTATACCGTTGCGAGTAATCTGTTCACCCATCCAAACTAACAACATGGTTCCTGCCGTTAATACCAAGGCGATAGTTACGAAAGTTGTTGCTGTAGGGTTAGCGATTAAACCTAAACCAGATAATTGGTTGAAACCATACGCCAAACCAAGTGATTGGAAGAAACCCATAATAATGGCCAGATAAGTTGAGGCTTGGTTCAACTTCCGTCTGCCGACCTCACCTTGTTTAGACCATTCAGTAAATTTCGGCACCAAGTCCATCTGTAAGAGCTGCATAATAATTGAAGCAGTAATGTATGGAGAAACCCCCATAGCAAATAATGAAAAGCGTTTTAATGCTCCCCCACCAAATGTATTCAATAACCCTAAAATACCACTATCGGCAATTGTCTTCAATGCTTCAGCATTTACGCCTGGAACCGGAATATGTACACCCAAACGAAATACGGCAAAAATAAACAATGTAAATAAGATACGCCGTCGAATATCACGAGTTGTAAATGCATTTTTTATAAAGGTAAACATTAAATCACCTCGATTGATCCACCTGCTGTAGCGATGGCTTCTTCAGCAGTTTTAGAGAATTTGTGAGCTTGAATCGTTAACTTACGATCTAACTTGCCATTACCTAAAATCTTCACTCCACTTAATTCTTGTTTGATAAGACCTACTTCTTTAAGTAAAGTTGGAGTTACTGTTGTACCATCTTCAAATCGATTCAATGATTCTAGATTTACGGTTGCATATTCTTTACGGTTCATGTTGGTGAAACCACGTTTAGGAAGTCGACGAGATAATGGGGTTTGTCCACCTTCAAAACCTAGTTTAACTTTCCCACCAGAACGTTGTTTTAACCCTTTTTGTCCACGTCCTGCAGTCTTACCATTTCCAGAACCTTGTCCACGTCCAACGCGGTTACGGTCTTGACGAGAGCCTTCATTTGCTTGTAAAGTATGAAGTTTCATAGCTTCGGCACCTCCTTATTTAGTAATAAATTATACTTCTTTAAATTCAACTAGATGTTCAATAGATTTAATCATGCCACGAATTGCTTCGTTATCAGGCTTAGTCACTACTTTATAAGTCTTGGTTAGCCCCAAAGCTTTAGCAGTATTGATATGGTTTTGTTTACGACCGATTAAACTTTTCATTAATTTAATTTCTAAGTTCGCCATATCTTTCCTCCTAACCTAGCAATTCTTCAACAGATTTACCACGTAAATCTGCAACTTCTTCAGCTACCTTTAATTGTTTAAGGCCTTCAACAGTTGCACGAATCATATTGATTGGTGTGTTAGATCCTAGTGATTTACTAGTTACATCACCAATACCGGCTAATTCGACAACGGCACGAACAGGGCCACCAGCAGCAATTCCAGAACCGGCGATCGCTGGTTTTAATAATACACGACCACCACAGAATTCACCGATGGTTTCGTGAGGAATCGTTGTTCCAGTCATTGGAACTGAGATCATGTTCTTCTTACCGTTCTCAATGGCTTTACGGATAGCTTCTGGAACTTCCGCAGCTTTCCCAGTACCGAAACCAACATGACCATTTTGGTCACCAACAACGACAAGGGCTGAGAAACGTAGACGGCGTCCACCTTTTACAACTTTAGTCACTCGGTTAATTGCAACCACACGGTCAGTAATTTCACCAAGTGTTTCTGGATTAATAAATTCCATTCTTGGGTGTCCTCCTTCTCTTAAAATTCTAGTCCGGCTTCACGAGCAGCTTCAGCTAAAGCTTTCACGCGTCCGTGATAAATGTAACCACCACGGTCAAAGACAACTTTTTTGTGACCTTTCTCGATGGCACGTTCAGCAACTAATTTACCAACTGCTTGGGCTTGTTCTGTTTTTGAGCCTTCTGCAATTGTTTGATCATTACTAGAGGCACTAACTAGCGTCACACCCGCTACGTCATCAATTAATTGAGCGTAGATGTTTGTATTCGAACGGAATACATTTAAGCGTGGGCACTCAGCAGTACCAGAGAGTTTATTTCTAACGCGCATATGGCGTTTTTTACGTAATTTATTCTTATCTGGTTTTGATATCACAATTGTCACCTCTTTATTTTAAATTTATATATGATGATGGGCTGGCGATTATTTACCAGTCTTACCTTCTTTACGACGAACATATTCGCCAACGTACTTAATTCCTTTACCTTTATAAGGTTCTGGTGGACGAACAGCACGGATATTGGCAGCTAGTTCGCCAACTTTTTCTTTGCTGGTTCCTTCAACGACGATTTGAGTATTTGAAGGAACTTCAATACTGATACCTTCACCAGGTTCGAACTCAACCGGATGAGAAAGACCTACGTTCAAGACTAATTTGCTGCCTTGTTTTTGGGCCCGGTATCCAACACCGACTAATTCTAACTCTTTCTTGAATCCTGTAGATACGCCTTCAATCATGTTCGCTACTAATGAACGAGTTGTGCCATGGATTGAGCGCATTTCTTTTTGATCGTTAGGACGGGTAAAGTTAATGGAATTATCTTCAATCTTCACGGTAATGTTTGAATTAAGTTCACGTGATAATTCACCTTTAGGACCTTTAACAGTAACTGTTTGCCCGTCTAGTTCCACGGTCACTCCTGAAGGGATTTCGATGGTTTTATTTCCAATACGACTCACAGGACCGCACCTCCTTATATTATATCTCTTATTTGCTTAAATTACCAAATGTAAGCGAGTATTTCGCCACCCACGCCTTGTTGACGTGCTTGTTTATCAGTAATCAAACCGTTTGATGTTGATACGATGGCAATGCCTAAGCCGTTCAAGACTTTAGGAACTTCATTTGATTTCGCATAAACACGTAAACCTGGTTTAGATATACGTTTCAAGCCAGAAATGACTTTTTCATTATTGCGACCATATTTTAATTGTAATGTGAGCATGTTTTGCTTGTTATCTTCTTCAACTTCGTAACCTTTGATGAATCCTTCATTTTTAAGAATTTCAGCCATGGCTACTTTCATGTTTGAAGATGGAGCAGATACTGTCGCATGATTTTGTGCTAGGGCATTACGAATTCGTGTTAAAAAATCTGCAATTGGATCTGTCATAACCATAAAAGTTTACCTCCTCGTTTTTAAGAATAATGGATATTACCAACTTGCTTTCTTGACTCCAGGAATTTGTCCTTTATAAGCAAGTTCACGGAAGCAAATACGGCAAAGTTTAAATTTGCGAAATACTGAATGCGGACGTCCGCAACGTTCACAGCGTGTGTAATCTTGAACTGCATATTTATGTTTACGTTGTTGTTTATTAACCATTGATGATTTAGCCAATATTTTCGCCTCCTTTATTATTTTCTAAATGGCATACCTAACTCTTTAAGTAAGGCATAGGATTCTTCGTCAGTTTGAGCAGAAGTTACGATAACAATATCCATCCCTCTTACCTTATCGACATTATCATAAGAAATTTCAGGGAATATCAATTGTTCTTTAATCCCTAAGGTATAGTTTCCACGACCGTCAAAGGCCTTATTAGAAATCCCTTGGAAGTCACGAACACGTGGTAATGATACAGTAATTAATTTGTCTAAAAAGTCGTACATTTTTTGATCACGTAGGGTAACTTTAGCCCCAATAGGCATTCCTTCACGTAAACGGAAACCAGCAATAGATTTCTTTGCTTTAGTAATTACTGGTTTTTGTCCAGCTAATAGGGTTAATTCGTCAACAGCTTTGTCTAAGTTTTTGGCGTTAGATACAGCGTCGCCCACACCCATATTGATGACAATCTTTTCAACTTTAGGAACTTGCATTACAGAAGTATAACTGAATTGTTCCATTAATTTTGGGGTAACTTCATCTCTAAATTTAATTTTTAAACGGTTTTCCATGAATACTTATCCTCCTTCCTCAAAGAATTAGTTAAGTGTAGTGTTTGATTTCTTGGCAAAGCGAACTTTCTTGCCATCTTCTTCACGATAACCTACACGGCTAGTTTCTCCAGTTGATGGATCAACAAGTTGTACGTTAGATACGTGAATTGGGGCTGGAAATTCGTTCATTCCGCCGGTTGACATTTGGCTTGCTTTTTGGTGTTTCTTAGCGATATTAAGGCCTTCAACGACTACTTTGTCAGCCTTAGGCATCGTTTTAAGAACGGTTCCTTCTTTGCCTTTATCTTTACCAGCAATAATTCTGACTTTATCGCCTGTTTTAATACGCATGTCCAGTTTCCTCCTTCGTTATGAGATTATAAAACTTCTGGAGCTAAAGAAACTATCTTCATAAAGTTGTTTTCACGTAGTTCACGTGCAACGGGACCAAAGATACGGGTACCACGTGGGCTCTTATCGTCACGAATAATTACACAGGCATTTTCGTCAAATTTAATGTAGGTTCCATCTTTACGACGGGTTCCTGATTTAGTACGGACGATAACGGCTTTAACAACGTCGCCTTTTTTAACAACCCCACCTGGTGTTGCGTTTTTAACCGTTGCTACAATGACGTCACCAATATTGGCAACCTTACGTCCAGATCCGCCTAAAACTTTGACTGTCAAGACTTCACGTGCACCGGAGTTATCGGCTACTTTCAATCGAGTTTCTACTTGAATCATTTATATCCTCCTTCCGACACTTATGGTCTATTAGATAATTACTGCTTCTTCAACAACATCTAATAAGCGGAAGCGTTTCGTTTTAGACAATGGACGAGTTTCCATAATAGTAACGATGTCGCCTTCTTTAGCACGGTTTTGTTCATCATGTGCTACATATTTTTTAGAGTATTTTACACGTTTACCGTATTTAGGGTGTGTTTTACGCGTTTCAACAATTACAGTAATTGTCTTATCGTTCTTGGCAGAAATTACCCGACCACGGTATACTTTACGTTCATTTCGTTCTGCTGTCATGTTATGCCTCCTTCACTCTATTGTTCAGACAATTCTTGCTCACGCAAGACTGTCTTGATCCGAGCAATCGTTTTACGTACTTTACGTAAACGGGCAGTGTCTTCTAATTGTCCAGTTGCCAATTGGAATCGAAGATTGAAAAGTTCTTTTTTGAATTCTTTTTCTTTCTCAACCATTTGTGCAGTGGATAATTCTCTAATTTCTTTAATTTTCATTCGATTCACCACCATATTCTTCACGTTTTACAAATTTAGTCTTGATTGGTAACTTGTGTGAGGCCAAACGGAAAGCTTCGCGAGCAACTTCTTCAGAGACTCCATCGATTTCAAATAGAATCTTACCCCGTTTAACTGGTGCTACCCATCCTTCTGGAGTACCTTTCCCTTTACCCATACGAACCCCAATAGCTTTACTGGTATATGATTTATGAGGGAAAATGTTAATCCAAACTTTCCCACCACGTTTCATAAAGCGTGTCATTGCAATACGAGCAGCTTCGATTTGACGGTTGGTAATCCAATGAGATTCAATTGCCCGAAGACCGTAAGATCCGAAAGTAACCTCTTTACCACCTTTAGCTTCACCACGCATACTTCCGCGGAATTCACGACGGTGTTTTACACGTTTAGGTACTAACATCTTTATTTCCCTCCTTTCGTAGCTGGTTCTTGCACCATGCCCGGCAAGATTTCGCCACGGCTAATCCAAACTTTAACTCCTAATTTACCGTATTGTGTGTCAGCTTCTTCCCAAGCGTAGTCGATATCGTTACGCAAGGTATGCAATGGAACGGTACCTTCACTATAGTGTTCGGTACGGGCCATATCGGCACCATTCAAACGTCCAGACACTTGGGTCTTGATTCCTTTGGCTCCTGCCCGCATTACACGTTGGATGGCTTGTTTTTGAGCACGACGGAATGCAACCCGGTTTTCTAATTGACGAGCAATGTCTTCTGCGACTAATTTAGCATCAAGACTTGCTTCTTTAACTTCTACAATATTAATATGAACTTTCTTACCAGTTAGCTTCGCTAATTCATTCTTTAGAGTATCAACTTCTGTTCCACCTTTACCGATAACCATTCCCGGCTTTGCAGTTGAAATAGAAACGACCACTCGGTTTGAAGCCCGTTCAATTTGAATTGTAGAAACAGAGGCTTCTGAAAGTTTTTTGTAAATAAACTCACGAATTTTAATATCTTCGTGTAGGTATTCGGCGTACTTCTTGTCTGCATACCATTTAGCATCCCAGTCACGGATAACGCCAACACGCATACCTATTGGATGTACTTTTTGACCCATTAATTATGCCTCCTCTTTCTCTGATACCACAATGGTGATGTGGCTGGTTCTCTTGTTAATTGGTGAAGCTGAACCACGGGCACGTGGACGGAACCGTTTCATAGTTGGTCCTTCGTCAACGAATGCTTCACTAACATATAAGCTAGCTAGATCCAAATCATAATTATGTTCGGCGTTAGCGATAGCTGACATTAATACTTTCTCAACGACTTCAGCGGCACTGTTTGGAGTGAATTTCAAGATTGAAATAGCTTCCCCAACTTGTTTTCCTCGGATAAGGTCAATTACTAAACGTGCTTTACGAGGGGCAATGCGAACTGTCTTAGCCGTTGCTTTTGCAGATGTAACTTGTTCTGTCATCTAATTCCCTCCTCTTTTAACGTTTCTTAGTTTGTTTGTCATCTTTACTATGACCACGGTAAGTTCTTGTTGGTACAAATTCACCTAATTTATGACCGACCATATCTTCTTGGATATATACAGGCACATGTTTACGACCATCATATACGGCAATGGTTAATCCGATAAAATTAGGGAAAATGGTTGAACGGCGTGACCAAGTTTTAATAACTTGTTTTTTACTGTTTTCTGCTTGTGCTTCTACCTTTTTCATTAAGTGTTCATCAATAAAAGGTCCTTTTTTCAAACTACGACTCACGGTGTAGCCTCCCTTCATATATTATCTGTGACTTTTACTATCTTTTACGTTCACGGATGATTAAATTACTTGATTTTTTACGAGTTTTACGAGTTTTAAGACCTAATGTAGGTTTACCCCAAGGACTCATTGGGCTTGGATGCCCGATTGGTGCGCGACCTTCCCCACCACCGTGTGGGTGATCATTAGGGTTCATTACAGAACCACGAACGGTTGGACGTATAGACAGCCAACGAGATCGTCCTGCTTTACCTTTATTAATCAGTTCATGTTGCTCGTTGCCAACAACACCAACAGTTGCTCGGCAAGTCGCTAGAATCATTCGAACTTCACCTGAAGCTAATTTAACTAATACATATTTACCTTCTTGACCAAGCACTTGGGCACTCGCTCCGGCTGAACGCACTAATTGAGCTCCTTTACCAGGTTTCAATTCAATATTATGAACGAAGGTACCTACTGGAATATTAGCTAATGGTAGGGCATTTCCTACTTGGATGTCTGCTTGAGGTCCTGATTCAATCTTTTGACCTACTTTAATTCCTTTTGGTGCAATGATGTAAGTTTTTACCCCATCTTCGTAATGAACTAGGGCAATGTTAGCTGAACGATTTGGATCATATTCAATCGTCTTAATCGTTCCAACCACTCCATCTTTATTTCGTTTGAAGTCGATAATCCGGTATGCCCGTTTATGACCCCCACCTTTATGGCGGACAGTGATCTTACCTTGGCTGTTACGACCGGCTTTTTGTTTTTGCGATGATAAAAGTGTTTTTTCTGGTTTATCTGTCGTTAACACAGAGAAGTCATACCCTGTCATATTACGACGACCATTTGTTGTCGCTTTATAATGTTTAATCGCCACTGGTTTTCCCTCCTATATTATTTGATTTAGTCTTGATTATTCTTCGTCATCTGACTCGAACAATTGAATATCAGCTGATTCTGGAGTTAATGTTACGATGGCTTTCTTATATTTACGGGTGAAGCCTTGGTAGCGACCCATACGTTTTGCTTTTCCATCAACATTAATTGTGTTTACTTTAGCTACTTTAACTCCTTCAAACATAGCTTCAACCGCTTGTTTGATTAAGTTCTTGTTGGCCCGACGATCAACTTCGAAAGTGTATTTCTTTTCGTCAATGGCATTCATCGATTGTTCGGTAATAACCGGACGTAGGATTACTTCAGAAAATTCCATTATGCTAAAGCCTCCTCTACTGTTGATAATGCTTGTTTAGTAATTAAGACTTTATCATAATTGACTAAGTCTAGAACATTCAAATTATTATCATCGATTACTTTTACATTTGGTAAGTTACGAGCTGATAAATAAGTGTTGTCGTTCTCTGCTTCTAAAACTAGCAATACTTTTTGGTCTAGGTTTAGTTTGTTCAATACTTCTTTGAATTCTTTGGTCTTTGGTCCATCGAAAGCTAAATCTTCAATCACGACGAAGCTTTCTTCAGCAACTTTTTGTGATAAAACAGATTGTAAGGCTAAACGACGTACTTTTTTAGGTAATTTATAGCTATATGAACGAGGTGTTGGTCCAAAGACGGTTCCTCCACCAACCCATTGTGGTGAACGGGTAGATCCTTGACGAGCACGTCCGGTACCTTTTTGTCTCCAAGGTTTACGTCCACCGCCACTAACGGCGCTACGATTCTTAACCGCGTGAGTTCCTTGGCGTAATGAAGCACGTTGCATAATAACAGCGTCAAAGATAACTCCTTCATTTGGTTCAATTCCAAAGATGGCATCTTTTAATTCGATTTCTCCAGCATGGCTTCCGTCTTGTTTGAACATTGTTACTTTTGGCATTCTCTCGTTCCTCCCTTCTTATCTCTGAATTTAATTTGATTTAATCGCTGATTTGATTTCAACGAGTGATTTCTTAGATCCTGGGACATTTCCTTTAATAAGGATGATGTTGTCTTCTGGATTCACTGCTACGATTTCTAAGTTTTGAATGGTAATACGTTGGCCACCCATTTGACCTGGTAATTTCTTACCTTTCAATACACGGCTTGGCGTAGAAGCCATACCCATTGAACCAGGACGACGATGGTAACGAGAACCGTGAGCCATAGGTCCACGACCTTGACCGTGACGTTTAATAGCCCCTTGGAAACCTTTCCCTTTGGAAGTTCCTGTTACATCAACGATGTCTCCTGCTGCGAATGTCTCAACTGTAATTTCTTGTCCAACTTCATATTCTCCTAGCTCGACATTGCGAAATTCGCGAATGAAGCGCTTAGGAGTAGCATTTGCTTTTGCTACATGACCTTTATGTGCTTTGGTTGCTAATACTTCACGTTTGTCTTGAAAACCTAACTGAACTGCTTCATAGCCATCTGTTTCATTGCTTTTAACTTGCAATACCACGTTTGGTTGAGCTTGAATCACAGTGACTGGGATTAGTTCCCCGTTTTCAGTAAAGTATTGTGTCATACCTACTTTTGTTCCTAAGATTCCTTTGGTCATGAGTACACCTCCATTTTGTTAATTTTATAATTTAATTTCTACGTCAACACCACTTGGTAAGTCTAATTTCATCAAAGCATCCACAGTCTTAGCAGTTGGATCGATGATGTCAATTAAACGTTTGTGGGTACGCATTTCGAATTGTTCACGAGAATCTTTGTATTTATGTGGAGAACGGATCACGGTATAAACTGAACGTTCGGTTGGTAATGGAATCGGTCCAGCTGTCTTAGCTCCTGTTCTTTGCGCTGATTCTACAATCTTACTCGCTGACACATCAAGAGCACGGTGCTCATATGCTTTCAAACGAATACGAATTTTTTGGTTTGCCATTTATTTTCCTCCTTCGTCTATTATCTTCGAATGACTAGCTCCGCGAGAATTACCGACCTCCAGGCAGTGGCAACTCATCCTAGCGTGTCGCAACCTCCCGCTTCATAGCTCACCGATACCATAAAAGTACCGGTGTAAATACAGTATCCCGAAGGACACAACGAACATTATACTGGAAGCTTTGCCGACTTGCAAGGCCTATTTAAAGAAAGTTCAAATATTTTTTTACTCATTCGGGTTAAATTCTTTTGGCTGCCAATGGGCGCAGGAAATATCAATATTCTTTACGATGTGTTTACTCATACGAGTTTGTAATAATATCTTTTACTCTCATCGTTCTTATCTGACGGATCCTAGGCATAATTCTTCCTATATTATAGTAGAAACCCGTTAGTTATTTGGAGAATATTTTCTTAATTTCTGGTCAATTATAATTTTTGAAATCCGAATCGGTTTACTGATCCTCTCAAAAAGTTATTAAGCTTGAGGTCGGTCAAATGAATCTGATGGAACATCCATTGACACTGATTCATACAAAAAACAGCTACTATGAACCACCATGGCAGGGGCTAGTAGCTGTAAAATCATTCTGAGTGTGTATGGCTATAATATTTATTCGCCTTAATCTATTTAATCTTATTGGGTAGTTCGCCTGAGTTCAAATTAAGTTTAGACTTGATGGTCTAAATGATTATCTTCATTCAATGTTTGTTGAGGGTCGGTGATAATTTGATTGGATTGTTCTCCTTCTTTGGCCAGAGTATGGTCGATTTCTTCTAGCTTGCGATGAGCATAATCTTTGCCACCTAAACCAAAGGCTAGGACGAAGGCACCGGCTAAAGCACCAAGAATAATCACAAAGGCAGAGTTTACGATAGTTTGAGCGATTTTCAATTGGTCTAAGGTCATAAAGATAGCCAAAGCAATAATTGTAAAGCGAACCAATTCACTAAATAAGCTTGATCCAGATACTTGTTTAATAAAGTTGGCGAAGATATTTCCTCCGATGAGCCCAAGCGCCAAGATAATCACCGCTGAAATTACCGCTGGAATATAGGCAATAATTGAAGAACCAATTGCATTTAGGACATCCAGATTTAGGATGTTAATCGCTTCAACGATAAAGAATAGGGTCAAGAGACTTTGAACTAATACACCAATGACCCCTGAAATTTTGAGTTGGCTTTCTCCTTTGAAATTTAAATATTTAGAATATTGATCAATTCCAGAGGTAGATAATAAACCTTCAACCACATCTCCCAGCAATTTGCCGACGAAGCTACCAATCACTAACATAACTACCGCTGCAAAGATATTCGGAATAGCTCCTAGAATTTGATTTAAGACATCAATGATGGGTTGGGAAATAGATTGAATCCCTAGAGTCTCTAAAGCGACCGTAAGAATCGGAATATACAAGAGAACATAAACCACAGAAGATAAGACATCCGCCATTTGATTTTCATTCACATTCAATCCGTGAACCGATTGTTTAGTTACCTTACGGTACCATTTGTCAATGTTCAAACCGGTAAGAATGTTCTTGACTAAACGCTTAATAAAGTTACAGAAATAGCCCCCAATAACTAGAATAATCAAGGCCATCAATAGATTAGGAATAAAGGCTAAGAAAGTAGCAAACATGGCCACAATTGGATTTAAAGCTCCACCAATATTTAGGCCTGCGAGAATACTTGGTAAGAATAGAATAATAACAATAAAGTATAAAATAGAAGCAATCGTTTCAATAAATACATTGGCTTCTTCCTTGCTTTTGGCAAAACCCCAATGTTGTAACTGTTGATCGAAATCAATCTTATTTAAAACGGTGATGGTGAAGCGTTTAATCGCCCAAGCCACCACTAAGGCTACGACTAATAATAATAAAGCACCAAAGATACCCGGCAGAGCATTGACAATTGAGCGGAAAAAATTATCAAGGTTCATCTTATCATCTCCCTTTCTAAGGGTCATTGTACCATTTAGGCTTCAAACTTTTCATCTAAAATGGCTTCGGACCAAGCAAATTTCTCAATCAATTCTTATCGACATAGGGGATGCTGCCAAGCTAAATCAAATAAACTTGAGTCCATCTTCTTGAGACTCGGACTAATCACAGGTTGAAATGAAAGTTGTTGAAGAATATCCTGTTCTAAATCTAAACCAGGGGCAATTTCAATCAGGCGTAGCTTACCTTGCCTATCCAAATCAAATACTGCCCGTGAAGTGATGACCATTATTTCTTTGCCGGCATTTAATTGAATACCACTGGCGAAAGAAATATTAACTAGTTTCTTAACAAATTTATCGTGATTGCCAGAGTGAAGTATACGAACTTGCTGATCAACTAACTCTACTTGCTCTCCTTGTCTAAATTCACCGATAAAAATAATCTTCTGAGCGCCATGGGTAATATCAATCATCCCACCAGGGCCATAAATCTTCCCGCCTAATAGGGTAGAGTTCATATTCCCATAAGGATCCAGCTGACCAAAGCCAAGGATGGTCGCATCTAAGCCTCCTCCGTGGAAGAGACTAAACATGTCTTGGCTAGCTAGGATGGCTTCGGCATTGATACTGGGACCATAGTCATAGCCCGAACATGGGTAGCCGCCATAGCCCCCAAAGTCAATAGCAAATTTAATCCGATCTAATAGTCCTTGTTCGCCAATCACCCGATTAATTCGCGAAGCCAAACCATTGCCGATATTAACCAATGAATAATCAGGAAGCTCGCTGGCTGCCCGTCTTAATATAATGTCCTCAATGGTTAAAGAAGTTTGCGTTTCGAAGCTTAACTCTTTGGTCTGCTCATTCGATAAATACGGACTATAGTGGATGAAAGGAGTCTGCTGATGATAATGACTTTGACCAATCACTACTTCATCAACAAGATGACCAGGTACGACCACTTCATGGGCTGGAATCTTCTTGTCAATGATTTCTTCAACCTGAGCAATGACTAGACCCCCCGCATTCTTTGCTCCGGCAGCCAGTGAGAACTGTTCCAGACGATTCGTTTCATGTTTCAAGGAAATATTCCCCTGACGATCGGCAAAAGTCCCCTTAATAAAAGCCACATTAAAATTTAGCGGACGGTAATGAAGATAAGGCTGACCGTCGATCTGACACGTCGAAACATAAGGTGTTTGGGCTTGGGCTGAAGGATTCATCTGACCCGCTTGGAGTCTCGGATCGATAAAAGTATCTAAACCTACTTGGCTAAAGACACCTGGCCCCCGTTGAGCAGCATTCTGATACAGTTGACCAATGATCCCCTGGGGCAACATGAATAATTCATAAGCATCCTGACGAGCTAGCGCTTCGGCTAGAGGACATAAAAATAAGTAAGAACTGACGACCCGTTTCAATAAACCAGGAACTATCAGATGATCTAATCCTCGCCCTTCCCCCATACCCAAACCGGCTGTCGAGATAAAGGTAATCGCACGCGGTGATTGGTGTTGCCGATAATATTCCCCCAAACCAGCAAACAGCTGTTCCGGCATCCCACCAATACCAAAAGAAGTCGTAGCAATGATTGCTTGATCGGGAATCTTGGCCATCACCTCAATATAATTACTCGCTTGTAAATTTCTCATAAACATTCCCCTTTTAAAAGAAGATAGATGCACTTAAACTAAGCACATCTATCGACTTTTATGAATCTATTCGTTTATTAATTGAGCCATTGCTTGGTGGCAAGTGCGAAATTCGCTGATAAATTCTTCAATAATTTGACCAGCTGGCTTGATGTCATGAATCCGTCCCACGCCTTGGCCCATACTCATCTGTCCCTCATCGAGACGGCCCTCAATCATGGCCTCGTAAGATCGACGCCCAGATATTAATGGCATCAAGTCTTTTAAAGTAGCACCTTCTGCTTCAGCCGCTAAAATTTTCTGAGCGAAAGCATTGTTGGCCACCCGCATGGCGTTCTTTAGGGATTTCATAGTTAAGACGGTACCATTCTCTGGGACCTGGAGGAGAGCTTGACGGTAGGCCTCACTAGCATTGACTTCAGGGGTTGCTAGAAAACGAGTACTTACTAGAACTCCATCTACTCCTAAAGCCATAGCGGCATAAAAGCTCTTACCATCAACAATCCCGCCACCAGCCAACACCGGAACTTCTAGTTCTTCTGCTGCCTTGGCCCAAAGAATCGATCCGGCCACTTGTTCCATACCAGGATGTCCCCCCGCCTCCATACCAATCATTGAGATGATATCGGCTCCATCTTTAATGGCTGCCCGAGCATGTTTGAGGCTAGTTACCTTATGGATTACTTTAACACCGGCATCTTTTAAAGGGGTGATAAAATTTCCTGGCCTTTGCCCAGAGGTCTCAACAATGCCCACCCCTTCTTCAATAATGACATCAATATATTGAAAGATCATATCGGGTATCACAACTTCAGGTACTAAGGAAATATTGAAGGCGAAAGGTTTATCAGTGAGTTGTTTCATCTTACGAATTTCAGCACGTAAATCATCGGGATTGGCGAAGGCCATGGCAGGCACCGTCCCGAGCCCCCCAGCATTGGAAATCGCTGCGGCCAAATCTGCCAACGACATATATTGCATAGCGCCTTGAACGATCGGGTATTTAATACCCAGTAATTCAGTTACTTTAGTTCTCATAATTCACCTCTTTTAGTATGATTTGACGGCTTATTTTTTGAGGAAATCGTAACGTAGATTATGTTTATCATCATAAAAATTTTCTAAAATAGAAGCGAAGATAAATGATTCTAGTTTAGAATACTTGCTTTTCTTTTGACGGACAAGTGTCGGAATATAGGCAATCGGATCGGAAAAACGTTTCTCCACTACGCCGACTTGTTGAATGTTCTGTCTAAACATATCGAACGATGCAGTCGGTAAGATTGCAATCAATTCATTCACCTCAGCTGCTTCGATTAAATAATCCCAAGAGTCTGAACTGATTAATAACTTGGCATGTGAATCATGGGCTCTGAGCTTCTCCTGAATCTCACTCACTAAACCATCTGTTGAGTTATAGGTGGTGTAGAAATAACCATCAATATCTTTCCAAGAAAGAATATGCTTGTTGGCCAGAGGATGATCAGGGTTCATAAAGGCAGCCACTTCTGTTCGCCCGAGCAGATGCTGTTCATATTTATCAGGATCTAAGTGGGTTGGTTGCGACAAAATCGCTGCATGGAGGACTTCGTCTTCCATCATTTCTGACAAGACCAGTGAACCTGCTTCGACTGTTTCAATAAAGGCTTCAGGATATTCAAGCATAAACTGAGGGATAAACTTACGGAAGAACAAACGCAGAATGGTTGGATGAGCACCTAAACGAAAGGTTCCTTTCTGGCGCAAAGATTCTTTCTCAACAACGGAAATAAATTCTTCATACTTATGATTAACCTCTAAAGCGGCTTGATATATCTTGCGACCGGCAGAGGTAAACCCAACAATTCTGCCATTCTTTCGCTTAAATAAACTTACATCATGATCGGTTTGGAAAGTTTTGATAAATTGACTTAGGGCCGATTGGGATAAATACAATTTACTGGCAGCGGCCGTTAGATTAAAACCTGCATCGACAATTTCAATCAGATACTGCATTGAATTTATATCCATAAGACACCTCTTTTAGCTTTGGTGTCTACATAATATCACTTCTGCAAGAATTTTGTAACCGCTTCAGCATGAGCAGCCTGTCTGGAGGCCAAGCTCATAAATTTCGCTTCTTGTTGATTGAATTGATCAATCTCAGGATAATTAAGACTAGCTAAGAGTTCTTTCTGATAAGCATAAGTATTTAGCGGGCCGGATTGAAGTTTCCGAGCCAATTCCTCAGCGTCCGAGACGACTTGTCCTGGCGGAACCACTTTATTGACCAGGCCATAACGGCGACCCTGTTCAGCTGAGATTGGCTCATTTAACATAAGATGGCTGTTCAGTTGCTGAGTCGGCATGGCTTGATAGAGATGATAGATTAAATCGGTATCCCCCGGGAAAGCTAAACCGATAAAAGCGGTCAGCAATTTACCCTGTTCTTCCATTAAGATAAAATCGCAAGCTAAGGCTAAGCCTAAACCAGCACCGGCAGCAATGCCATTAATCGCCGCAATCACGACTTTCTTATTTTGTTTAATGCTATTGACCATGGCTCCGGTAGCTAAGATATCTGTTTCAGTTAAATAGCGCTTCTGTTCTAACATTTGTTGGAAGAGTTGAATGTCTCCACCCGCACTAAAATGTTTACCCTTGCCGGTCAAAATCGCGACGTCGACTTGATCATCCTGATTAATTTGATCAAATACCTGCTTGATTTCAGCATAACTTTCTTCCGCAAAGGCATTCCCCTGTTGGGGCCGATTCAGCGTGACATAGGCTATCCGATCCTTCAACTCATAGGTTAAGGTTTGATACATGTCCTTCCCCCTTATTAATGTAGATATTCAAAAACTCCAGCAGCTCCCATACCAACACCGATACACATAGATACAATCCCATATTTACTTTCAGGACGACGAGCCATTTCAGCTAATAAGCGCGAAGTCAAGATGGCTCCCGTGGCTCCTAAAGGATGGCCTAAGGCAATGGCTCCCCCATTCACGTTCGTAATTTCTGGATCAATCTGTAACTCGTTCATTGAAGCCAAAGCCTGGGCAGCAAAAGCTTCATTGATTTCAAACAGATCAATATCATCAATACTTAGTCCAGTTAATTTTAAGACTTCTGGAATCGCGTAGGCTGGCCCGATTCCCATATATTTAGGGTCCACCCCCACTGCTTTATAGCCTAAGAACTTAGCAATTGGTTTAATCCCTAATTCTTTGACTTTCTTTCCAGACATCAGAATCACAAACCCTGCACCATCGCTGACTTGAGAAGATGAGGCTGCAGTAACCGTGCCTTTGGCTTTGAAGATCGTAGGCAATTTAGCCAGGCTTTCTAGATTAGATTCTGGCCGAATCCCTTCATCATCTTTAAATTCAACTTGCTCTACAACAGGTTTATTATCTTGATACGTGACTTTCTTAACTTTCAGTGGAATAATTTCATCGGCTAAGCGTCCGGCATCTTGGGCAGCTTTAGCTCGTTGATGACTGCGGACCGCAAAAGCATCTTGATCCTTACGACTGACTTGATATTTTTCAGCTACCTTCTCAGCGGTTAGCCCCATTGGATAGGCTTGACCGACATCTTCTTTCTGTAAAGTAGGGTTATTGGTTGGTTCATTGCCCCCCATTGGAACGGCACTCATAAACTCAACCCCACCCGCTGCCATCACATCAGCCTGTCCAGCCATAATGGCATTAGCGGCGCTAGCAATGGTCTGTAAGCCCGATGAACAATAACGGTTCACCGTTTGTCCAGGGACAGAATAGGGTAAACCAGCTCGCAAGGCAACATTCCGGGCAATATTGAAACCTTGGACTCCCTCAGGGAAAGCATTACCAACGATGACATCTTCTATTAGGGCCGGATCAAAGTTGCCTTCAATCCGGTCGATGACACCTTTAAGAATTTCGGCGGCGACATCATCTGGACGCTCAAATGCCAGGGCTCCATTCTTCTTTCCTTTAGCAATGGCCGAACGTCCATAAGCCACAATGTATGCTTCTTCCATTCATGTCATTCCTTTCTCCAGCGTTTTTCTAGTTTCTTAGTGGTTTACGAGTTTCTAACATATGGGTAATTCGTTCATAAGTTTTTTGATTATGAACGAGTCTGACAAAGGCTTCTCTCTCCAAATCTTGTAGCCAAGCTTGATTAATCAGTGCTCCTCGTGGAATGTCGCCCCCAGCTACCACATGAGCCAAGGCTAAGCAGACTTCCATATCGTAATCACTAATAAATCCACCTACCCGCATGGCATCCAATTGGGCTTCAACCACCGCTTCAAAATCTTCACCCAGGCCAACAAAGTTTTGTCGACTGCGTGGAATATAATTGCTTTCTGCCAACAACTTAGCATAAGCCAAAGCAACTGGCACACGTTTATCACCATTATTAATAATCAAATCTGATTCACGCAATATAAAGTTGCGCTTGGCTTCATAGGCATTCATGTAAACTTTTGCTTGGGCAATATTACTTACCGCATCAGCTAATAGTTTAATCTTATTGGCTTCTAGCCCTGGTTGAGTCATGATACGTTCGGTAATTTCAGCCAGGCCTCCACCAGCTGGAATCAGACCGACACCCACTTCAACCAGCCCAATATAACTTTCAGCCGCAGCGACCACATAAGGTGACGCTAAGAGTAACTCACAACCGCCTCCTAAAGCTCGACCTTGAGCCGCCGTAACGATTGGTTTACTTGCATAGCGGATGCGATTGACTGCTTGATGAAGTTCTTTAACGGTTGTGTCAATGACTTCTTGAATTTGATTGGCTTCAATCGTTTCCCGAACCATCTTTAAATTGGCTCCAAGCGAGAAGTGAGGTCCCTTAGAACTGATGACCATCGAAGAATAAGGTCCTTCTTCTAAACAATCTACTGCTTCGACGATCGCTTGTGACAGCTCATCATTAATCGTATTATTGGCTGTTTGAATCATAAAGATGAGCTGTTGGTCTTGAGTTACCTTCAGGCTTGATTGACCAGGACGATCCCATAGAATTTCTTCAATGGCAATCTGATCAGATGAAACGCTAGTATCAGCTTTTGTATCGGCATAGAATGGTGTGTTGCGTTCCTTTACCCAATCCGGCAAGGCAACGCCTTCTTCTTGCATCCGTTCCTTCACTCGGTCGAATCCCATTAAGTCCCATAGTTGGAAAGGTCCATATTGCCAATTGAAGCCCCAAACCATCGCCTGATCAATCGCTTTATAATCCTCGCTGGCTTTGGGCACATTCTGAGCAGCATAGGCAAAGGTTTCACGCAAGCTTTCCCAAAGGAATTTAGCAGCCGAATCTTGCTCGGTAAAAATAAGATCAAGATTATCTTTAACATTCTTAGTAAATTTAGCTAAGAGTGGTAATTGAACCTTTTCAAGTGGTTGGTATTCCATGGTTTCTAAATTTAATACGTATTTGTTTCGTCCCTCACGCTTATAGAAACCAGCTTTAGCTTTATTTCCTAACAGACCTTTTTCAACCATCGCTGACAATGATTTAACTGGATGGAAGAATTTCGCTTCACTTGGGTCTTGACGTAAACCTTGACTGACAAAGAGGGCAATATCATTACCCACAAGGTCTGACAAGGTGTAGGTTCCCATCGGCCGACCAATGGCCTTACCGGTGAGTGCATCCACTTCAGCCACTGATAAGCCAGCTTGTTCAGCCCGAGACATAATCTCGCCCATGGCATGAACCCCCGTCCGATTAGCGACAAAGGCTGGCACATCATTGGCAACAACCACGCCTTTACCAAGGACATCTTCAGCAAAAACCTTAACTTCAGCCACGAGTTCAGGAGAACTAGACTTATTCGGAATTAATTCAATTAATTTCATAAAGCGCGGTGGGTTAAAGAAATGGAGTCCAATAAAACGCTGACGAGTCGCTTCGTCAAATACCTTGGCAATCATGTTAATGGGAATACCTGAAGTATTCGTTGCTAGAATCGCCGATGCTTTCGCCACGCCGGCCACCTTAGACCAAACTTCATGTTTAATCTTGATATCCTCTTTAACTGCTTCAATAAATATATCGGCGTCTGACGGTTGACTTAAATCATCATCAAAATTTCCATAGCTTAGATTTGCTGCAAAGCTAGGATCATATAACATGCCTTTCTTCGGGTCGACAATACGATCGTACCCCACTTTGGCTAATTTGTTCTTATCTTGGGGATCGATGGCAACATCTAGTAACTTAACGCGTAAACCTGCATTGACCAAGAGTGCGGCAATCTGGCTCCCCATTACTCCCGCCCCCAGGACGGTTGCATTTCTTATTGTCATGGTCTTCCCTCCATCTAAAATTTTAGCGATACTGCTTAGTTAAAGGCAGCTTGTCCGGTTAAAGCTCGGCCGATTACTAAGGCATTGACTTCATGGGTTCCTTCATAAGTAAAGATAGCTTCCGCATCATTAAAGAAGCGAGCAATATCATAATCTACCACGATACCATTTCCTCCACAGATGCCTCGACCCATCGCCACGGATTCTCTTAGACGTAAGGCATTATGCATCTTACCAATCGAAGTAACTACTTCGTTATAATCGCCTTCTTCTTGCAGATCAGCAATTTGGGCACATAAGGCCATGGCACTGGTAAGGTTCGCTTGCATCATGGCTAATTTTTCTTGAACTAATTGATAATTTGAAATTTCTTTACCGAACTGTTTCCGTTCCATCACATACTTGCGGGTTGCTCGAAGTGCACCAGCCATCGCTCCGGTAGCCATGAAAGCAACTGAAGCCCGGGTAGAATATAAAACCTTGGCAATATCTTTAAATGAATTAATATTCTGCAAGCGATCTGTTTCAGCAACCTCAACATCTTTCAGCTCAATGTTGCAATTTGGTACAATTCTTAGAGCAATCTTGTTCTCGATCACATCAATTTTCACACCAGCTTGATCTCTTTTAACGATAAAGCATTTTGGTTTATTGGTCTCAGTGTCACGAGCAAAGACTGGAATGACATCAGCGACGATGGCGCCACCGATCCAACGTTTTTGACCGTTAAGAATCCATTTGTCTCCTTCTCGCTTAGCTTGGGTTTCCAAGCCCCAGGCCACATCAGAACCATGATCAGGTTCAGTTAAGGCGAAACAGGTCCGTAACTTATGGCTGGCCAAAGCCGGAATATATTTCACTAACTGTTCCTGACTACCCCCGAAGAAGAAGGAGTTGAATCCTAATCCAGAGTGAACGCCCAGTAAGGTACTTAGAGAAACATCGAAACGAGCTAAGGTATAAGTAAAGAAGAATTGAAACAATTGGCTGGTCAATTTCTTACCAGGTCGATCCTGGAACAAGAGCGGATTCTGCATATAATTTAATTGACCTAAATCCTCAAAGAAGCCTTCTGGAACAGTGGCATCCACCCAGTGTTGATTCAAGTCTTTACGATATTTTTGTTCTAACAGGTCATTCAATTGTTTTAAGAATTCAACTTCTCCATCGGTTAAATGGCGACTAATTTTTAAGACGTCTTCTGGATAATATTGCGCCAAAATTTCTTCACGTTGTGTCATCGTTTATTCCTCCCTTAACATGGATTAAGCACTCACAGATTTTTCTTTTTCTTTCTCTTTAGCGTAGGCATTCATCATTTCTCGTAAGACCAAACGATCTGGCTTACCGGTTGAGTTAACTGGCAGTTGATCTAAGACAAGATATAATTTAGGCGTCTTATAGCCGGCCAAATTCTTCAAACAATATTCGTCAAGTACTTTTTCATAATCATCATGATGCAAGGCTTCCTTATTCAGAATAACCGCTGCTGAGACCGATTCACCAAAGACTGGATTATCATAACCAATCACAATCGCTGTCTTAATTAACGGATGCTTATTCAGCACGACTTCGACTTCAGAAGGCAAGACATTCTCGCCACCAGTAATAATTAATTCTTTCTTACGGTTGATGATGGTAATCACACCATCTTCAGTCATGGTCGCTAAGTCACCGGATTTATAAAATCCTTGATAAAATTCAGTTTCATTAAGCTCTGGTAAATTCCAATAACCTGGGGTTACATTCTCACCACGGATCAGCAATTCTCCTATTTGGCCATAGAGTACTTCTTCCATCGCTTCATTGACCACTTTAAATTCCACATTGGCAATAGCTCGACCAATGCCATTTGGATGTTTTTTAGCAAGTTCAGGTGGATTGTAAGTACATAAAGGTGCTTCAGTCATCCCATAAACGTTCAGAATTTGAACACCAAACTGATTAAAGGCCTGGGTAATCTCAGGTAATGGTGGTGAACCTCCAGAGATACAATATTCTACGGGTTCGAGAATACTTGGATGAAATTCTTTATTGGCTAACAAGGCATAATACATGGTTGGAATTAATACCAGAATACTTGGTTTATAGGTTGCTATTCGATCGACAATCGTCTTAGGTTCAAAGTAACGTTCCAAGATCAGCGTTCCACCGACCATCAGAATCGTAACGGCTAAGTCGTTGAAGGCCACCACATGGAATATTGGTGCAAAAATAATTGTTGAAGAGGATTGATGGAAGTCCCATGACATAATTTCGTTAAAAGTATTATTTCGATAACTATGGTGGGTATGAATCACCCCTTTAGGTGTCCCCGTTGAACCACTGGTATAGATTAACATGGCCACATCATCTGGTTGTAAATCGACACTCTTAAACGGCCGATGTGAGCTAGGGTCCACGATGGCATTATATTCAGCTTCATCGACGTTATATTTGATATATTCCTGTGGTACATCAGCTAAGCGATCATAATGGTTGGTCGCATATAAGATATATTCAATGCCTGCATCCTCAACAATCCGAGCAATCTCAACGGCTTTGAGTCGCCAGTTCAAGGGTACAAAGACAGCCCCTAATTTTATCGACGCTAAGAACAGATCAATCACCGCGATATCATTGGGAACGAATGCTCCCACGCGGTCCCCCTTCTTGATCCCTTGTTCTTGTAAATGATTCGCTAAATTTTCGGCACGAATATTTAGCTCACGATAGGTCCATTGAGTCTTCTTACCTGCATCAATGACGGCAACTTTATCTGGATTTGCAATTGATCTCCCCTTAATCCAATCAAAATCCATTGAATAACCCCTCCCTAATTTATATTCCATTTATTTGGTATCTTCATCATAGTCGTAATTGTTTGCGCTTACAAATTAGAGCTTCTTAGGAAACGGATAAGAAAATCTTATCTGACTGACAAAATCTCTCAACTTCAGCTTCGCTGGAAAGAAATCCTTTTAACCGCGTACAATCTGTATTAGAATGAAGGCCATGGAAATGATTACATGAAAGAATAGAGTGATAATATGCACGGAGCCAATAAAGCTGTCGAATGGCTCAATCAGTACCACAGCAAAGAGCCGAGACTCGGTTTAGAACGAGTTCAAGCCCTCTTAGACTTGGTCGGTCATCCTGAACGCAAGAGCAAAGTCATTCACATTGCCGGTACCAATGGCAAGGGATCTACCATCGCTCACCTGTATCAATTACTTAGAAGTCAGGGTCTCAGCATCGGTATTTTCTCTTCGCCTTATATGATGGCCTATGAAGAACAAATGACCATTAACCAAGAGCCGATTCTCACTGAAGAATTAAGTAAATATATTGAACGATACCAACAAATCTTTAGCGAGCATGGAAATACTAGTCAAATCAAAGGCATCACTGAGTTCGAGCTAGTGACCGTGATTGCCTATGATTATTTCGCTCAAGAAGCCGTGGATTGGGTCATTATGGAGACTGGACTCGGCGGTTTGCTGGATTCTACCAATGTCTGCCTGCCAGAATTAACTGGGATCACAACGATTGGTCTAGACCACCAGGCCATTTTAGGTGAGACACTCGCCGAAATCGCCCAACAAAAAGCGGGAATTATCAAAGCTGGTGCCCCGCTTGTTACTGGTAAGATTGATCGTCAAGCTCTACAAGTGATTCAAGCGCAAGCGGATAAAGTAGCTGTTCCTACTTATCAATTCGGTCAGGATTATCAAGTCAGTCCATTGACTGACGAAAACCCAGCCAGTGAGGGTGAAACTTTCCGCTATCATAGTCCATTTGCTGACTCACCCATTGACCAAGCTAACTTCCGCACCCCTTTATTAGGAGAGCAACAAATTGAAAATGCGGGCATGGCCTTGGCCTTGTTTGAAGTTCTGGCAGATAATTATCATTGGACTTATGAGGTCGGCCAGATACAAGCAGCCTTAGACCATACCTTTATTGCCGGGCGCATGGAAAAATTAACGGATAATCCAAGAATTATCCTTGATGGCGCTCATAATCCCCATGCTATCCAACGCTTGGTAGACAATTTACAAAGCCGTTTTGCTGATAAACAGATCGATATGCTATTTGCCTGCATTAATACCAAAGATATCCAAACGATGTTGGATCAATTACATCAACTACCCTTAGCTAGCTTTAATTTGACTCAATTTGAACATGATAATGCCTTTTCAAGTACAGAACTTCAAGGCTATCTACAAGAGGGAGATCAATTTATTAGCGACTGGAAAGCATTTGTTGATCAATATCTACAAGAAGCCCAAGCAAAAGACACACAACAATCTCTGCTAGTCATCACTGGATCGCTCTATTTCTTAAGTCAGATTCGTCCATATTTGATCGAGCGATTAGATTTAGACCTATAATAGGAGGAAACAAAATGAATAAAGAAAAAATTGAAAAAGCTGTCCAAATGATTATTGAAGCGATTGGCGAAGATCCAAAAAGAGAGGGTTTAGTTGAAACGCCTCAGCGGATTGCCAAGATGTACCAAGAAGTCTTCTCTGGCTTGAATCAAACTGCCGAAAGCCATTTGCAAAAATCATTTGAAATCGTTGATAATAATCTAGTTGTCGAGAAAGATATCAATTTCCACTCCATGTGTGAACACCATTTCTTGCCATTCTGGGGTAAGGCGCATATTGCCTATATCCCTTCAGGACGTGTGGCTGGACTTTCCAAATTAGCTCGGACTGTTGATATCTATGCCCGCAAACCACAAATCCAGGAACGATTGACCTTAGAAATTACTGAAGCATTGATGACTTATTTGAAAGCCCAAGGAGCAATGGTTGTTATTGAAGCTGAACATATGTGTATGAACATGCGTGGGGTTCAAAAACCAGGAACCAAGACCGTTACTTGCGTGGCTAAGGGGTGCCTTGAAACTGACAAAGAATTAAAAGCTGAAGCTTTTCGTATGATGGGCTTGTAATGAAAAATACCAATTATTTATTAACTCATGATTCTTTCCAAAAACTGGTAAAAGACTTAGCAGACCAAGAAAGTGAACGAATTTTCTGCAAGCATTCCCTACAACACTTCATCGATGTGGCGCGGATTTGCTATATTCATTGTCTTGAAGACCAGATTCCTGTTGACAAAGATCTAGTCTATGTAACAGCATTGCTCCATGATTTAGGTCGCAGTCTCTCTGGGACGGATGGGAAAGACCACCATCTCCACTCGCAGGAGATTGCTCAATCATTCCTGCAAGAAATGAATTTCAATCCTGAGCAACAAGCGCTTATCTTACAAGCAATTAGTCAGCACCGTCACACCCAGGAAATTGCTACAGACCCTTTTGCCCGTGCCTTTCAATTAGCAGACAAAGAAGCCCGCTTATGTTTCCAATGTCCGGCCTATGACCTATGTTATTGGCCCGAAGAACGTAAGAATCAAGTCCTCAAATATTAAGGAAGGTGAACGTGATGGATCAACTTATCATCAAAGACCTGGAAGTCTATGCTTATCATGGTCTCTTTCAAAGTGAAAAAGATCTGGGGCAAAAGTTCTACTTGACCTTAGCCCTTAGCTACGACATGAGCCAAGCAGCCATTCAAGAAGACTTAGACCAATCGATTGATTATGGAAAACTCTGTCAACAATTGACCCAATGGATGCAGGAAACTAGCTATGACTTTATTGAAACGGTGGCCTATCGACTTTGTCAGAAGATATTAGACTTGTATCCACTAGTCTCTGCAGTTGAGTTAGAACTCGCCAAACCCAGTGCACCTGTCCCCCTTCCGTTGAATACTTGTGCGGTTAGGGTTAAACGCCAGCGCCACCGAGCTTTTATCGCCCTTGGTAGTAATCAAGGTGATCGTCAAGCCTATTTAGACCAAGCTCTGAGAGCTATGGCTGATCATGGTCTAAAAATCATCCAGGCATCCAGTCAAATTAAAACCCCAGCCTGGGGTAAGACCGACCAGCCTGATTTTTTAAATCAGGTCGTCGAAGTTGAAACGACTGAAACAGCTGATTATCTTTTGACTATTTTGCAATCGATCGAGACCGAATCAGGTCGTATTCGTACTGAACATTGGGGACCTCGTACTTTAGATTTAGATCTCTTATTCTATGATCAAGAACAGATTTATACAAACCGGCTGATTGTTCCTCATCCATACATTCAAGAACGACTCTTTGTCTTGGAACCATTGAACGAAATCGCCCCTCATTGGCTCCACCCAGTTTTAAAACAAAGTGTAAAACAACTCTATCATCAACTTAAAGAGAACGAATAAGCTCATTCATAAAACCATGTTTCCATATTTAAAAGACCGTTCGAAAGCTTTATTTGCTTTTCGAGCGGTCTTTATATGATTGGAAACTTTGCATTTCTTTTCAACTTCAAAACAAACATGAGCCTAATTCAGACAATAGGCAATCTAGACACCTTACCAAATTTTAACGACTTCTCGCTTAAATCTTGTCGAGTTAAATTCCTGATTTGAGGAACAGCCACTTTCTAGATGTTAGATTCGTAAGATTAGTAGTGGCCTCCTATAACTATAAATGGCAAAATATGTAAAAAAATCCACCTGGATCATCTCCAAGTGGATTTTTTATTAATACTTATATGAAATTAATTATTCATCAATTTCAGTAACAGTTCCGGCACCTACAGTACGTCCACCTTCACGGATTGAGAAACGAGTACCGTTTTCAATAGCGATTGGGTGAATCAATTCTACAGTCATCGTTACGTTATCACCAGGCATTACCATTTCAGTTCCTTCTGGTAATTCAACAACACCGGTAACGTCAGTTGTACGGAAGTAGAATTGTGGACGGTAGTTAGAGAAGAATGGAGTATGACGTCCACCTTCTTCTTTAGATAGAACATACACTTCAGCTTTAAATTTAGTATGAGGAGTGATGGTTCCAGGTGCAGCTAGAACTTGTCCACGTTCGATATCTTCACGAGTAACCCCACGAAGTAAAGCACCGATGTTATCTCCAGCTTCAGCGAAGTCTAACATCTTACGGAACATTTCAACACCGGTTACAGTAGTAGATTTAGTATCTTTAATACCAACGATTTCTACAACGTCCCCAACTTTAATTTGGCCACGTTCAACACGACCAGTTGCAACGGTACCACGACCAGTGATAGAGAATACGTCTTCGACTGGCATCATGAATGGTTTGTCGGTGTCACGTTCTGGTTCTGGAATGTATTCGTCAACAGCAGCCATTAAGTCCATAATACGTTGTTCCCATTTTTCGTCACCTTCTAAGGCTTTCAATGAAGAACCAACGATAACAGGTACTTCATCTCCTGGGTAGTCGTATTCTGATAAGAGGTCACGAACTTCTAATTCTACTAATTCTAGTAGTTCTTCGTCGTCAACCATGTCAGCTTTGTTTAAGTAAACTACGAAGTAAGGAACCCCTACTTGACGTGATAACAAGATATGTTCACGAGTTTGAGGCATTGGACCATCCGCTGCAGAAACAACGATGATAGCACCGTCCATTTGCGCTGCACCAGTGATCATGTTTTTGATGTAGTCCGCGTGTCCTGGAGCATCCACGTGAGCGTAGTGACGGTTTTCAGTTTCGTACTCAACGTGAGAAGTGTTGATGGTAATACCACGTTCTTTTTCTTCTGGAGCGTTATCGATAGAAGCATAGTCTTTAGCTTCACCGAAACCATGTTTTGCTAATACAGTAGCGATTGCTGCAGTTGTAGTAGTTTTACCGTGGTCAACGTGTCCTAAAGTCCCAATATTAACATGGGGTTTTGTACGTTCGTATTTTTCTTTTGACATTAAGTATTCCTCCTTAAGATATATCGCTTTAATAATTATAGACTATTGTTTAATCTATCGAAATTAGTATACCGTTATTTAGCGGTAATTTCAACAAATCACCGCTAAGCCGGTAAAGAAATCATTGACTTTTCGGTATTATTTACCGTGTTTTGCAATAATTTCTTCTTGAATTGATTTTGGAACAGCTTCATAATGGTCAAATTGCATGGTGAAGGTTCCACGTCCTTGCGTTGATGAACGTAAGGTGGTTGCGTAACCGAACATTTCAGATAATGGAACGAATGATTTAACAATTTGAGCATTTCCACGAGCTTCAGTTCCTTCAATTCGACCACGACGTGAGTTGACATGGCCCATAACATCTCCTAGATATTCTTCTGGAACAGTGATATCAACTGACATCATCGGTTCTAGAATTGCTGGATCTGCATGTTTAGCAGCTTCACGTAGAGCGAGTGAAGCGGCCACTTTAAAGGCTGTTTCTGAAGAGTCGACATCGTGGTATGATCCATCATATAGTTTCGCTTTAACGTCAACTAATGGATAACCTGCAAGGACCCCATTTTCCATCGCATCTTGTAAACCTGCGTCAACAGATGGAATGTATTCACGAGGTACAACCCCACCAACGATAGCGTCTTCGAATTCATAGCCGCCACCTTCAGTATTTGGTGTAAATTCAATCCATACATCCCCGTATTGTCCTTTACCACCTGATTGGCGAACGAATTTACCTTGAGCTTGTACAGATTTACGGAAGGTTTCACGGTAAGAAACTTGAGGTGCACCTACCGTAGCGGATACTTTAAATTCACGTTTCAAACGGTCAACAATGATATCTAAGTGCAATTCACCCATACCAGCGATAATGGTTTGACCAGTTTCATGGTCAGTGGTTGCACGGAAGGTTGGATCTTCTTCAGCTAATTTAGCTAAAGCAGTTGACATCTTATCTTGGTCTGCTTTTGAATCTGGTTCAATGGCAACATTGATAACTGGCTCTGGGAATTCCATGGATTCTAGAATAACTGGTTGACCTTCGGCACATAGGGTATCACCGGTTCCGGTATCTTTCAAACCAACAGCTGCGGCGATATCTCCAGCAAATACTTCTGGAATTTCTTCACGGTGGTTAGCGTGCATTTGTAGAATCCGACCAACACGTTCACGTTTGTCCTTAGTAGCGTTTAAGACATATGATCCTGCTTCAAGCGTTCCTGAATAGACACGGAAGAACGTTAAACGTCCAACAAATGGGTCAGTCATTACTTTGAAAGCTAAAGCCGCAAAGTCTTCAGAATCATCAGCATGATGTTCTAGTTCTTCACCAGTTGATGGAACCGTTCCAATAATTGGCGGAACTTCTAATGGAGATGGTAGGTAATCAATAACCCCATCCAGCATTAATTGAACTCCTTTATTCTTGAAGGCAGATCCAACAAAGACAGGATAGAACTCAACTGCTAAGGTTGCTTTACGGATCGCTGCTTTTAATTGATCTACTGGAATTTCTTCTCCTTCAAGGTACATCATCATGATTTCTTCATCGAAGTCCGCAATGGCTTCAATCAAGCTTGCATGAAGCTCTTCAGCTTGGTCTTTCAACTCAGCTGGGATTTCAATTTCATCAATTTGAGTTCCCAAGTCATTACCATAGTTGTAAGCTTTCATTTCTACTAAGTCGATAATTCCGGTGAAATTATCTTCAGCACCAATTGGTAATTGTACCGCATGCGCGTTTGCCATCAAACGATCACGTAAGGTACCTACAGAATATAAGAAATCTGCACCCATCTTGTCCATCTTATTGATAAAGACAATCCGAGGAACACCATATGTCGTTGCTTGACGCCAAACTGTTTCAGTTTGAGGTTCTACCCCTGATTGGGCATCCAATACTGTTACTGCACCGTCTAGAACACGTAGAGAACGCTCAACCTCAACAGTAAAGTCAACGTGTCCTGGGGTATCGATAATATTTACTCGATAACCTTTCCATTGAGCAGTGGTCGCTGCTGAAGTGATTGTGATCCCACGTTCTTGTTCTTGGGCCATCCAGTCCATTTGTGCGCCCCCGTCATGGGTTTCGCCAATTTTATGGATTTTACCAGTATAGTACAAGATACGTTCAGTGGTTGTCGTTTTACCAGCATCTATATGGGCCATAATCCCAATATTACGAGTATTTTCTAAAGAAAATTCTCTTTTTGCCATCCTACGTTACCCCTCTTTCATGTATTGAGTAAAAGTCTATAGAAACAATCTTTTTTGATAAATAACGAAAAAATTTCGTTAAGTTTACCAACGATAATGAGCAAAAGCTTTGTTAGCTTCTGCAACTTTATGCATCTCTTCGCGTTTCTTCACAGATGCACCTGTGTTATTAGAAGCGTCGATGATTTCACGAGCAAGGCGTAATTCCATACTCTTTTCACCACGAAGTCTTGCATATTGAACTAACCAACGGATGGCTAGGGTTGTACGGCGGTCTGGACGCACCTCAACCGGTACTTGATAGTTTGAACCTCCGACACGGCGAGCTTTTACTTCTAATAATGGCATAATATTTTCCATAGCTTGTTCAAAGACTTCTAATGGATCTTGACCAGTTTGTTCACGGATAATATCAAAAGCTGAGTATAGAATGTTAGACGCTTTTCCACGTTTACCATCAACCATCATACGGTTAATAGTACGAGTAACTAATTTTGAATTATAAATTGGATCTGGCAAAACATCACGTTTTGCGATGGCTCCTTTACGAGGCATTCTTTTTCCTCCTTTCGGTGTATGTAATTAGAATAAATGATGGGTTGAATTATTTCTTAGGTTTCTTAGCACCGTATTTAGAACGGCCTTGTTGACGGTCAGAAACGCCAGCTGTATCTAAGGCACCACGTACGATATGGTAACGAACCCCTGGTAAGTCTTTCACACGACCCCCGCGAATAAGAACCACACTGTGTTCTTGTAGGTTGTGTCCTTCCCCTGGGATATATGCAGTAACTTCCATCAAGTTAGATAGACGTACACGGGCATATTTACGTAGGGCTGAGTTAGGTTTCTTAGGTGTCATGGTTCCAACACGGGTACAAACACCACGTTTTTGAGGTGACATTGTCGTTGTTGTTGAACGTTTGAAACTGTTGTAACCCACGTTAAGTGCAGGAGATTTAGATTTTTCAATTTGAGATTTACGAGGTTTTCTGATTAATTGATTGATTGTAGGCATTAATTGTCCTCCTCCCATTTTCTTAGTCCACACATCCAAGTGTGTCATCTTATGTTAAAAAATATTTAGCAATGGAAACATTGCTAGTTGTGCTTTAAAACAGTCAGCACGACTGAAATACAGGAATCTGTCCTTAAAACACCTGTGTAAGGATAACACGAATAAACAAACACGTCAATCATTATTGGAAAAGAAATGGTTTCTGCTTGTAAATTTTCTCTTTGGGTAAAATTAAATGCTTTATCGTTAGAACTAAATTATAGAAAAGCCTTTTGCATGGATTATGTCAAACCATTGGGCACCGTCTTCCGCTTATAATCATAAGCTCCAGACTTACTTTACGACTCATTCCCTAAAAGCCAGAGGCATCAAGGGAATGATGTGGGTAAAGTATGCGAATCCGATGGTTTGTCATGAATCCTGCACGGGCTTTTTCTTATAATGTTGCATCTTGTTTCAATTTTTACCTTCAATAAATTCTGGCAGCAGATAAAAATAGTAAAACTAAACATCGAATTTGTCTGGCTGACAAGCGACCGTCCTTCAAAGCAAGCTTTTCCGGGCTAGATCCACTAGATCATCTCTAATCGACAAGTCGATAAGAGCTGATAAGCTACGTGAATCTTCTTTGTGCTTGTGAGTCAACAGATTCGGATATTCTTTTTGTCAGTAATCCACTTTTTATTTACAAGCAACAGCTAAAAAGAGATCATTGAGTTTTTTTGGGACCTCATTCCCTAAAAGCCAGAGGCTTCAAGGGAATGAGGTGGGTAAAGTATGCGAATCCGATGGTTTTTCATAAATCCTGCGCGGGCTTTTTCTTATAATTTTGCATCTTGTTTCAATTTTACCTGCATAAAAACCATGCATCAACTAAATGACGCATGGTCCAAAATTTATTTACGGTTTATTTGAGAGCTAGCAGTTCAAAGTCCTTTTTATCGGATATTCTTACTTTAAATCTCTCCTGCTTGAAGCTTTTCATCTTCACGACGGCGTAATACTGGCAGGATAATTCCTAATAGTATTAATACAATTGGAGTGATGATATTTAGGGCCAATTGGAATGGATCGTCTGAATAGGCTCCTAATAAGCAGCATGCTAAGGTTACCAAGAAGCACCAGCCGCCGAAGAATAGGGCCACCGTATTATTCTTGACAAACATGTATTCGCGGTGAAATTTATCAGATTGCCGACGTAAGAATAAATAGGCTGCAAATACCCAGAGATAACGGAAAGGCATAATAATCGAATTCAATTTAGTTAATTGCTTCAAGACAGTAGCTGCTCCAGGTACAACCATTTGAGCAACGATAATCGCTCCACAAAGCACGACCACCATGTAAATTCCGTTGATATATGCCCCATGACGATTTTGTTTTAATAGCGAACGTGGAATAAATTGACTCGTT
This sequence comes from Ignavigranum ruoffiae, assembly GCF_900110675.1. Taxonomy (GTDB): domain Bacteria; phylum Bacillota; class Bacilli; order Lactobacillales; family Aerococcaceae; genus Ignavigranum; species Ignavigranum ruoffiae. The sequence continues at coordinate 70,035 of NZ_FOEN01000005.1, forward strand.
CTTGGGTCTCCTAAGAGCATACGAAGTGGCGCATCAATTGAAATGACGAGGGTCGCAAATTGACCGATCATATTACATAGGGCGTAGATAATCATAAAGAGTTTGCCTACTCCGTAATATTCACCCAATTTACCAAAAGCGATATAAGCCCCATTGGCTAAGTAAGAGTCAAAGGCTTGTGGTGATTCATTAATCACCGCTGGATCTAAAATCATACCCATGGCAATAGTCCCAAAGATCGCCGAGATAACCACCATCACGGCGGCGAAAATCATTGATTTTGGAAACTCATGAGCAGGGTCACCATCCATTTTGTTAACGTAAGGAGAAATCTTTTCAATCCCACCCACTGCAAAGACTAAAATTGATAAGTTAGTAAAATAATGCCAATCAAAGTTAGGGATAAAATTCTTTAAACTCCAATCAATATTCAGATAGCCCCCATTTGGATTAATGGCTGGGGCGGCAAACATCATTAAGATAAATAAAATACTCATTACAAACATACTAGATCCGGCCAGGGTCGCCAGATTCTTCAATGGATTAATTCCCATACTAGCAATCCAACAGAAGAAAAGGAAAATAATTAAAGTGACTAATTGGACCCAGACAGTCGGTAAACTATCATACAAAGTAGAATCTTGAAAGACAATCCAAGATAAGGCTTTTAGACCACCAGATCCCTTAGAAGCGATATAAGTAACGTGGCAGGCCCAGTAAGTCCAACCCGTATAATAGGCCAACTTGGTACTGGAAGTCTCTTGAATCCAAGAAGTTACCCCACCTTCTAAAGTTTTAAAGGCAGAGCCCATTTCCCCAACCATTAAGGCATACGGAATAAAATACAGCAAAAACATAAGAACCCATGAGAAAATGACTTGAGTTCCATTAAAGAAGATAAATCCATTTACAACATTTCCAAAGCCCCAAAGTGTTGAGAAACACATAAAGGCCAGTATATGCCATTTAATTTTTTTCTCTTCCATTTGATTCCTCCTATACTAAATTAATCCAACTTATGCTAATTATAGCTAACTTCTAGTCAGGAGGAGGGAAAATTTGAAAAGGATTACATGATAAATATCTCATCAAGAGGCGTTATTGTATAATTAATATCTCATAATCCTAAATAAGTTCTAATACTATGTTGTATTTTAACTTTTTTCATGCTTACGGCAGCAATTCTTTAATAATTTTTCTCATGCCGGCTTCAGGAACTAACCCACGAAATCCATAAAGGATTTGGCCATCTTGATCGACGATCAGGGTGGAAGGCAGCGTCCTTACACCGAGCCCAATTTGGTTGGATAAGGCATGGTCATAATAAACTGGGAAAGTGTAACCCGAGTCTTGAATAAATTGTTTCGCCTTGTCGATAGTTTCTGTCGGTTTAGATTGACTGGCATTCAACATGATAAAACCAATATCTTGACCATATTCATCGTACAAGTCTTGCAAGTAAGGCATTTCTTTGCGACATGGGGGACACCAGGAAGCCCAGAAATTGATTATAGTTGGTTTGTCAATTAAATCTTTCAACTGAATACGTTGGCCTTGCGAATCTTCAACATAAGTTTCAGGTAATAACGGAGCATTGCTCGGAGTCGGTAATTCAGGCTGACTGCTCTCCACTGAATGCGATGAGGTCTTCGTCTCTTCGGTTGACCCGTTCATTTTTTCCTCTGAAGTAGCCCGTTCTGATTGAGATTCTGTGCTTTCTAGCCTTTGCTTGACTTCTCCCGCCTGATTTGCCCTTTGCAAGATATCAGCATCCTCTTGACGATTCATCATGAAATTTGCAGCAATAAATAATATAACTAAACTTAGTAAAATTCCGATGACTTTTTTCATTTTAATTCCTTTCTAAAGACTGATCCAAGCCGAAAGATACCCACTCATCCAGAGAAGACCCATTACAATTAATACAAGCCCGGCTAATTGATAAATTCGATGACTAATTGCCTTAAAAGGAGCCAATAAATCCTTAATCGATTGCACTAAATAAGCTGAGAGTACAAAAGGTAAAGCTAAGCCCATACAGAATAGCCCCATCATCAACATCGATTGACCCAAATGATCAGCTGTTAAACTCAGACTTAAAGCAGCTGCTAAATAAGCGCCAACGCAAGGTGTCCAACTCAGAGCAAACACCAAACCGAATAAAAAGCTATTCGTTGAAGTATCAAGCCAAGAGGTTAGGGAAGCTAAGCCCTTCGATTTTAACAATCGAGTAGGAAATAATATCGACAAGCCGATCAATATCATCCATAGACCCGCAAAAAAGTTAAGCCAAGACTGATAAGGCAGCAACCAGGAAGCTAGTGAGTATAGCAAACCATTCATTAAGATGAACACTAAACTAAAGCCGATAATAAATAAAAATACTTGACCCATAAATTGTCGCTGAGATTTCGTTTCACCTTGAGCACCAAAATAAGCCAAATATAAAGGAATCATTGGCAGCATACAGGGAGAAATAAAGGTCAAAATCCCTTCTAAAAATATCAGCCAGTAGACCATAACTGTCACCTCCTATCACCCATAAAAAAACCTCGCCGAAGCGAGGCTTCACAGAAATGATTAAGCTTTTCGAGCATCGATATCTGCATATTTAACTGGTTCATCATCAAATTTCTTAACTACATAAGGACAAATTGGATAGATTTTCTTCCCTTGGGCTTTCATATCCTGAATCAATTCATCCAGAAGTTGACTGGCAACCCCTTGACCTCTTAAGGAGTCTGAAGTATAAGTATGGTCTGCAGCCACAACTTTAGGATCATCTGTGTCTCGGTATGTAATTTCAGCAATCATTTGTCCCTTGTCATTACGAACAACAATCGCATGATCTTCACGTAAAAATTCCATGAAATTTCCTCCTTATTCTATCTTAATGTCATTATACTCCGACTGATCGATGAATGATAATAATAAGCTTAATCTAACAAATTATCGGGATAAAGCTGCTATTGTATTTTGATACATTATCAAAAAACATACAAATAGACTATCCCTTTCTTACTTATCTTGTAGGTAGTATGCTTGATATAATTCTTCTAGTGAGGTCTGTTGATGAATGACATGATCCACCATGATCTGATTATTGATTAATAGATTAATATAAGGACTAGGATCCCCACTTAGCTTCACTCCTTGATCTAACACTTCATAATTTAAGCCCGCATTTTGACTAGCCGGGATGAAACGAGATTGATCGGCTTGTTGTGAGAAGACAAAGATGAGTTGTAATGCTTGTTCTTGATCCAAGAAAACTCGCTCCAATTTTTTATCTTTGATTAAGAAGACTTGGTCTACGAGTTCTTGAACCAAAGCTAAGTTATGAGATGAAATTAAGATGGTTTTACCTTGGTTTCGTAATTTCTCTAAAATACGCTTTAAATCAAGGATACTCGTCGGATCTAGTCCATTAAAAGGTTCATCCATCACGATACACTCAGCTTGATTAATTAAAGCCATAGCAATTAATAAATGCTGTTTCATTCCTAGAGAATAGGTTCTAGTTTTCTTATGCAAATAAGTGTTCATGCCGACTTCTTGACAGACCTCCTCAATGCGTGAGGATTTAATATGATGGACATCCGTTAAAAACTTCAAATGATCATATGCGGTCAGTTGCGGATATAAAATTTGGTAGTCTTGCATATAATAGGCTCGTTGATAGATGCGAATATCTTTATTTAAGTATTTGTCAAAATATATTTGACCTTGATATTGATCATCCAGATTGAACATCATCCGAATTAATGTTGTCTTCCCGATGCCATTGGGTCCTATCAAACCAATTGAATGTCCGCTCGGAATCGTCGCAGAAAGATTCTCAAAGATACTCTGCTCGCCAAATTTTTTGCTAATATTTTTTAATTGAATTTCCATGATTTCGCGTCCTTTCCCACCGTATTCTGAATGATCCCCAGCCAGCCAAACTCAACAAAATTGACCAAGAAATTAATACTCCCACACCAGTCAGTGCATTCAATTGGGGAACATTGGCTTGTTGGGCTAGCCAACCATCGGCGACACTAAAGGCATTTAGATATAAGAAAGGGAAATAGCTTATCAAATCGAAAGCAATGAATTGCCGACTTAAATAATATCCGACACAACATAAGACAATGATCAGAGAAACAACAATGAATCGATGCTTCAGCCAAATGGAAAGAAATAAGCCAAAACTTAGCATAAAAAGAACGATTGGAATAAGTAAAATTAAAACACGAAAGACAACTTGCGAAATTTCTACCATTTGGAAATACAGGTGGCTACCACTCGCATAAATAGCATGGGAATTGGGGCTTTGCCCCAGCACATCTGGAACAAATTCAGCTATGGGGTAATTAAACTGGCCTAGCCCTCCGAAAATCATAGCCAAACCCATGAAGGTTAACATTCCCGTAACTAGTAGCATGAACATAGCAATAATATTGTAGAATAATTTTGACAAATACAAATTTTGTCGCTTTCTGGGTTGAAGGAAAAGAAAATCAAGATGGGGTAAAGGGCTGACTTCTTCACTGATTGATGCAAATAAGACGATGAAGAGCAGAACAATTCCGATTAAATGCAGATGATTCTCAAAGAATATATAAAGACTATGAACCATCGAATGATCCCACTGACTCTGTTCAGCTCGATTTCCATAATAAGGATGGTACTGATCTAATAAAAGATTACCCAAAAGTAAAGGTTTCAAATTGTTCTCTTTAATCAATATATTCTGAGCTTGCCCCGCCAATAAGGGTTTCTCTGCTGACCCGTGACCTTGTTTTAGATTCTCTTGTTCGTCGAGATAATAACGTTCGCGAAATTGGATTAAAGTTGTTTGATCAAAATTCCCTTGGTTGAGTTTATCTAATGCTATTTGGTAATAACTTAAGGAATTTTCAAAAGTGCTCTTTATCGACTCAATACTTTCAAAATCGGCAGGATATTGCTCTTGATACCACTCTTTGAAACGCTGCTCCTTATTTTTCCGTTGTTTAAATTCATCATTATACATGGTATGACTCTGCAAATAAATAAGTTCTACTGTATTCGTCATTTCAACAACTTTATCCTGATAATAACTAACTTGATTCTCCAAATAATCACGAAATTCTTCTTCAGCATGAGTGGACTTAAAGTAGATAAAGAAGTAGGCCACTCCTAGGCCAACTAAAAGTATCCACAAGACCCTCTTTACATAAGAATGTCGTAAAAGCTTGGTCAATTCAAAGTTAATCCAACTGGGTAGAAAAGTGCAGTGAATCTTCTTTGCCAACTGTTCTTTGCGCTGACGGCTACGATACAAATATTGATAGGTCATCGTTAGAAGCGAAGAATGACTGTAAATCAACCAAACAACGAATACGGACAAACTCAGGCTAATAATTACCCAAGCTTGGACCGAAAGCAATTGATTGTTTAAATCAAAAAAATACGATAAAGGATTCCAAACGTCTCCTTTAGCAAAAATTTGTAAGATGAAAAGCAGAAGAAACAAGGCAATAAAGTTTAAATCCTTAGTTCTGATAAAGCCAGCGAACAATTGGGCGAGCCAAGCCATACCCGTCAGTAGCCCTAGCCAAACTGCCAATTTGACGAGAATTATCTGCCAAACAGGCATAAGTAATGAAGAAAAACGCCCAGACAAAATGATGGGATACCAAAGGAACTTCCACCCTGTCATGGTCAATACAAGACTAGATACGATTGCATAAATAAATACTACGACAGCCATTGCGAGCATAAGCAGGTGTTGATCAAAGCGAATAACTTGTTGGCGCTTAATAGGAGATATCAGTATAAAGTCGAACTGAGGATGCTGAACCCGGTACATCCGGAAAGCAAATAATAACAATATCGCCACTGCCGTGTAAATTCCAAACATCCAGTCAGCAAGTTGAACGAGGTAATTAACTGAAAGGGTCGGGTAGTCTTCCATTAAGTAGGGAAAATTATAAGCTTGCATTATCTCAGCTCGTTCTTGCTGAATCAATAATTCATCTTGACGATCCCCTAAAATAGGAAAAAATTTGGGTAGATTTTCAATGGATTGGTAAGACTGATAGAGATTAAGAGCCTCACGCGCAAAAAAATAATTATTCTGATGCAGTTTATTTTTCCATTGCATAAGCGTTTGGTTCGCATCTAAAAGTAGTTGATCATAGCGATCATTAGCATCAAAATCTGGATCGATTTCTTTTTGATAACGGATCATCTCTTGATGCATGTTCAAGGTATCTTGTTCAACTTGTAAATTCTGACTCATTCTTTCATAGGTAAGATCCTCTTGCTGCGAATTATAAACATGTAAGATTAGTGGCATTAATAAAATAGATATGATAAAGACCCAGGGTAATTTATTCTGTATGACCTCTTTCCACAAAAATTTTTTCATCGCCAACCTTCTCCGCTCCTAATGTTTCAATTTTTACTTATCATGGCTTTACTTTATATTAAATGGAACTTTTTTAATTTTATTGTAATCTTTATTTAATCTAATATTAACATTTATTCTAAACAAAACAAGCCTATATTCAATAAAAAACCTCCGTGACTTTATAAAGCCACAGAGGAGTTCTGCTAGATATTTAATTATTTCTTAGGGTTGGGAACAAGAGAACGTCACGAATGGATTGAGCATCAGTCAATAACATGACTAAGCGGTCAATACCAATTCCAATACCGCCGGTTGGTGGCATGCCATATTCTAAGGCTTCTAAGAAGTCTTCATCTAATGGATGAGCTTCATCATTCCCCGCATCTTTCTCAGCGAGTTGAGATTCGAAACGTTCCCGTTGATCGATGGGGTCGGTTAACTCAGTAAAGGCATTCGCGTATTCATTGCCGACAATAAACAATTCGAACCGATCGGTAAAGCGTGAATCTGCTTCATTCTTCCGTGCCAATGGTGAAACTTCTACCGGATGGCCATAGACAAAGGTCGGTTGAATAAGTTTGTCTTCACAGAATTCTTCGAAGAAGTTGTTAATAATATGACCGACACTATTGTCATGATCACTTATTTCAACATGATGTTCTTGGGCCAAGGCTTTAGCCTCTTCAAAGGTCATTTCTTGCCAGAAATCAACACCAGTATATTCTTTAATCAAATCAACCATGTGAAGGCGAGCCCAAGGTTCTTCTAAATTAACTTCTTGACCATCATAGGTTAATCTAGCTGTTCCAAGGACTTCTTGAGTAACAGTTCGAATTAAAGACTCAACCAAATCCATACAGTCGGTATAGATTGAATAGGCCGTATAGATTTCAATCGAAGTAAATTCTGGATTATGGGTCGTGTCAATCCCTTCATTCCGGAAGATACGTCCCATTTCATAGACTTTCTCCATACCTCCGACGACCAGACGTTTCAAATGCAATTCGGTCGCTATTCGCATATAAAGTTCCATATCCAAAGCATTGTGATGGGTCACAAATGGGCGCGCAGCTGCTCCCCCTGCTAGATTATGTAGGACAGGTGTTTCCACTTCAAGATAGCCTTGATCATCTAAATACCGACGAATTTCACGAACAATTTTAGACCGCATAATGAATCGTTGATATGACTCTTCATTGGCAATTAAATCTAGATAGCGTTGACGGTAACGTTGTTCTACATTGGTTAGACCATGGTATTTATCTGGCAAGGGACGTAAAGCCTTCGTTAAAGGAACAAAATGGCTTACTCGAACAGAAAGTTCACCGGTATTGGTTCTAAACAGATAACCTTCAGCCCCAATAATATCTCCCAAGTCGGCTAACTTATACCATTCGTAATTGTCTTCGCCTACCGTATCTTGACGTACATAAATTTGAATCTTGCCTTGCATATCTTGCAAATGCGCAAAACCAGCCTTACCTTTACCACGTTTAGATACTAAACGACCAGCCACTTTGACATTGATTTTCTCTTGATTTTCGAAGTCATCATGATCATAGGATTCATATTGATCAAAAATATCTTGAGAAAGGTGGGTCCGTTCAAAACCTGAATCAAAAGGTTGCACATCTTGATGGTCGAACATGGCCTGCATTTTCTCACGTCTTACGATAAGTTGGTCATTAAGTTGTTCTAATTGGTCAGCATGTTGTCTGTCTGTCATCTTGTCACTCCTATATCTTAATCCCTTTCATTCTAGCTTATTCTGTGACGTTTGTCATACCTATTTCAGATTTTTATTTATATTTTTATGAATATTGTCCTTCCGCCTACATTAAAGCTTAGAATTTGCGGTTAACTCGCTTGGTCCTGGCGTCGTTGTCGATGAAGACGGCGTTTCTTGTCCGCAGCCTCAGCCTGATCAGCAAATTCATTTAGCATATCAATCACCACTTGCGAAGATTCTGTTTCATTGATAGCTACTTTGACTTTGGAAGACCGAGGAATTCCTTTAAGATAATAATGGGCCTGAGTTCTGAATTCCCTGGTCGCTTCGCGGTCCCCCTTCAGAGCTACTAATCGATGCAAGTGTTCAATCGCTATATCAATCTTGTCCCGTGGACTCATCGCTGGTAGCTCTTCACCCGTCTCTAAATAATGAACCATCTGTTTAACCACCCAAGGATTACCGAGAGCAGCCCGACCGACCATTACTCCGTCAACACCGGTTTCCGCTAATAATTGCTTTGCTTGTTGGGGCGTTCGAACATCGCCATTCCCGACAAAAGGAATCCCCTTGACGTGTGAAGCAACTTCCGCCAGAATATCCCAATTCGCCTTACCTTCATACATTTGAACTCGCGTTCGACCATGCATAGCAATCATTGATACACCCGCTTCTTGTGCAGCCAGGGCATTCTCCACTGCATAGAGATGGTCATCATCCCAGCCAGTCCGCATCTTGACCGTGACGGGCTTATCAATCGCTGAAACTACCGCATGAACCATTTCATAGACCTTATTAGGGTCAAGTAACCAGCGAGCACCAGCTTCCGCCTTAATCACCTTGTTGACCGGGCAACCCATATTAATATCAATAATGGCAGCTTCAGTATTCTCAGCCACGTATTTAGCCGCTTCGACCAAGGTATCTTTATTGCCACCCATAATTTGAATACTTAGTGGATACTCGTTCTCGGCAATATGAAGCATGGACAAGGTTTTCTTATTCCGATATTGGATGCCCTTATCAGAAATCATCTCACAGACAACGAGACCCGCACCAAATTGTTTGACAATCGTCCGAAAAGCAGCGTTAGAGACACCGGCCATCGGCGCCACAACAATTGGATTATCAATTTGAATGTCTCCTATTTTAAACATCGGCTGATCCTGCTTTCTTGTGAGCTAGAATTGCTTCCAATTCTTCTTTAGAGAATTGATAAGCCGTTTTACAATAATGGCAGACTGTTTCAGCTCCTTGGTCTTCATCAATCATAGCTTGCAAGTCTTCAACACTTAACAAACTTAAGGCTTGGCCAAATTTCTCCTTACTACAAGGACACGAGAAAGCAACTTCTTGTTGGTCCAAGATCTGATAATCTCCTTGAGGCGAAAGAATCTGTAACAATTCAGTCAAAGGATCTTCACTTTCAAAGATAGGAGCTAATTGTCCTAAGGATTCAATGGCTGTTTCCAGACTTTGAATGGTTTCTTCTTGAGCGTCCGGCATGACTTGGACCATAAAACCACCGGCTACTTGGACCGATTCATCGGGATTGACCAAGACGCTGAGCCCAATCGAAGATGGGGTTTGTTCGGACACCGCCATATAGTAAGTGAAATCCTCGCCCTGTTCGCCACTGATTAAATTCACTTGGCCGACAAAGGCTTTCTCGCCAGCCATTTGTTTCTTAACACTAAGTACGCCAGGTAAACCAATGGCACCTGTCACATCTAATTTACCCGCCTTATTTAAAGGTAAAGCAACTTCTGGATTGTTCAAATAACCTCTGACATGACCTTGGCCATCGGTCTCAGCTACAATCCGACCAACTGGCCCCTCACCTTCAATCATGACAGAGACTTGTCCTCTATCTTTAAGGTTAGAACCTAGTAATAATGTGGCAACTAGGGTTCGGCCGAAGGCAGCTGTGGCCGTATGCCACGTCCCATGAATTTGAGCAGCTTGGCGAACGGTTTCACTCGCTTCCACCACAATAATTCTTACTTCTTTGTTATAAGCTAATATTTTACTTAGTCGATCAGTCATTGGATCCCTCCTCTAAGAATGTGCTTGCTCTTTCTTATTGACAAGACTTTGTCATTTGCATTTCATTCATAAATAGTAAAAATGACACTGAAGTCTTGGTCTTTACCCCAGTGTCATTCTATCGAATTCAAAAAAATTATTCTACTTCTTCATCTTCGGCTGCTGAGGAATCAGGATCCGACTGGATGACTTGATTAGCATCCGTATCGCTTTGCGGATCAGTTTGCTCATCTTCAGCTTTCTCTTTGGCTTGTTCGAACGTATCAGCTTGTTCAATTGCCTCTGCTTGATCGGTCGGTTCCTTAGGCATCTCTCCCGTCTCAAAGAGTGATTTAATTTCTGGCGCATCTAAGGTTTCAACTTCGAGAAGTTTCTCTGCAATGGTATTTAATTGTTCACGGTGCTCATTGATGATTCGATGAGCTTCCTGGTGAGCTTCATTCATAATTCGCCGAACTTCTTCATCAATTTCATAAGCAGAACGTTCTGAATAAGTTAATTGATTACCAAATTGACGTCCATTTAGATCTTGACTGTAGCCACCATATTGAATGGTACCCAATTTTTCCGACATTCCATATTCAGTAACCATGGAACGGACGATTTGAGTAGCTTGTTGGAAGTCATTGCTGGCTCCGGTCGACTGACTGTTAAAGACGATTTCTTCAGAGACACGGCCACCTAAGAGACCAACCACTTGTTCGAAGAGTTCTTTGTAAGTGACAATATATTGATCTTCTTTCGGTAACATAATGGCATAACCACCAGCCCGGCCCCGAGGAACAATGGTAACCTTGTGAACGACTCGGGCGTCACTTAACACCATGCCAACCACAGTATGACCTGCTTCATGATAAGCCACGGTCTTCCGTTGAACTTCAGACATCTTCTTATCCGCCTTGGCAGGACCGGCAATCACCCGGTCATGGGCTTCGTCAACATCGGCAGGTGTAATTTCATTTCGATTGAAACGAGCCGCTAATAAAGCCGCTTCATTTAACAGGTTCTCTAAGTCAGCCCCAGAGAAACCTGGAGTTTGTTGGGCAATTAACTTCAAGTTAACATTCTTCGCTAATTGTTTATTGCGGGCATGAACTCGTAAGATAGCTTCACGACCTTTAACGTCAGGATTACCCACTAGAATTTGTCGGTCAAAACGACCTGGACGTAAGAGGGCTGGGTCTAAGACATCAGCACGGTTCGTTGCCGCCATCACAATGACCCCTTCATTCCCTTCAAATCCATCCATCTCTACAAGCAATTGGTTTAAGGTTTGTTCGCGTTCATCGTGGCCTCCACCCATTCCAATTCCCCGTGAACGACCTACCGCATCAATCTCATCGATAAAGATAATTGCCGGGGCTTCTTTTTTAGCATTCTCAAAGAGATCACGAACACGAGATGCACCGACACCGACGAACATCTCAACGAATTCTGACCCAGAAATTGAGAAGAATGGGACACCGGCTTCTCCGGCAACAGCTTTCGCTAGCAATGTCTTACCAGTTCCTGGAGGGCCTTCAAGCAAGACACCGGCCGGAATCCGAGCTCCTAATTTTGTAAAGCGGGCAGGCGCTTTTAAGAATTCTACAATCTCAACCAACTCTTGTTTTTCTTCCTCGGCACCAGCAACGTCATCAAAACGTACTTTGACATTCTCTTCAGTTTGCACTTTAGTCTTGGCTTTACCAAAGTTCATGACACCTTTACCACCGCCGCCACCTTGGGACATCATGGTATACATTAAGAAGAAAGTAGGCACTAATAAAATTAGGAATGGCAACATATTCAACCACATACCAACACTAGACTCTGGTAGAGTCTTCATCACCGTATTGGATTGGCTCGCCAACTCAGTGACTTTGGCTAGCGTGGCATCGTTTCCTAAGATTTGGGCCTTAAATTTCTGTTTAGGACTATCTGAGGATTGGAAGACATCAAGGAAATCTGCATTCTTATTGTCTTTATTATTGGAAGATGAGTTGCGATCCTTATATTCCCCAGTCACCACATAAGCGCCAGAGCCAATTTGGATTTCGAAATTCTTAATGGAGCCTTCTTCAAGTTTTTTAAAGAATTGACTGGAATTAATTTCTTCAGTACGACCACTTTGACCAATATTTCCTGAGAATAATTGGACTAAACCAAGTAGGGCTAGAAATAATAAGATATATGATAAAGTGCCCTTAAAAACCGGTCGTTTTGGTTTTTTGTTCATCTTTGAACCTCCTTTTGACTATCTTTGATGATTACAACATAATAACATATTTTGCTTCATCTGGGTAAAAAAATTGCTTACTGTTTAAGAATTATATACTTCTTCTTTTAAAACGCCGATATAAGGTAAATTACGATATTTTTGTTTATAGTCAAGGCCATAACCTACCAAGAATTTATCAGGGACTTGAATACCCACATAATCTGGGACTAAATCTTTAAAAATTCGTCGCTCAGGCTTATCCAACAAAGTACAAATTTTGATTGAAGCTGCACCGCGATATTCAAATAACTCGGTCAGATATTGCAAAGTCCGACCTGTATCAATAATATCTTCAACAATCAAGAGATGTTTACCTTTAATTTGGGTATCCAAGTCTTTAACAATCCGCACTTCCCCAGATGATTCAAAGGCATCACCGTATGATGAGACATCCATAAAATCAATATCTACATATAAATCCATGGCGCGAATAATGTCTGCCATAAATATAGCAGCACCGCGTAATATCCCAATAACTACCACTTCTTTTCCGGCATAATCTTCAGTCAATTGTTTGCCTAAGGCTTGGATGGCTGTTTGAATTTCTTCGGGTGTTACCAGAATTTCTTTAATATCTTTCTCCAACATCACTTTATCTCCTTTAAATCTATCTTGTTCATTATCTTATCATAAGTCCGTGAATTTCGGCGTCTTTTTTTGATATAGAATGGAATGGGTAATTTCTTGATCAGAATGAATTGTCCGATAATATCCTTTCAGGATGCCAACAATCCATACAACCCTTTGCGAGGAGTCACAAACTAACCAAGCCTGGTCTCGGTCACTTTGCACCACCTTCTGGTCGATGAATACGCGACGTATTTTCTTGGTAAACACCCTACCGCTGCTATCTTGTTTTTGAATCTGATCACCAGCTTGTCGATGGCGTACATAGAAATCTGCAATTTCACCTGGTTCAAGTTTTAAATGATAAACTAAAGTTTCGCCTTTAGCAACTTCATCGGTCACTTGATCTTGCTCAAAGATACCGATGACTTCATTCTCACTGATCGCTTGCCATTGGTTCATTACATTCAAATGAAAAACTTGCGTCTCCGATAAAGACTGGTTGGCAACGGGTACGACCTTGAGCAAGTCATATTGACGAATTGCCTGCCAGCCTTGACCTAAATCAATTCGACCATTAGGTTTAGTCAGTGACCGCATCAAGAGCTCCACTTGATCAATATTTTGTTGGCTATACTCAGGTAACTTATGGACTATTCTTTCTTCAAAGGCAATCCTCAAATAAATCCCCAAGCTGGCCTGACTCAAGGCCATCCAAGCCGGTAGCATTAAGGTCCAGCCTCCTTCTTGATTAGGCAGGATTAATTGTGGTTCAAGGGCTAGGAAATTCTCATAATGAGCCTGATAGGCCTGTTGATAGACCTTCGCAAATTGGTCAAAATGCTGTAAGTATTGAGGATTCTCTGTTTGAAAGCGGGGAAGAATCTGCTGACGAAGTCGATTCCTAAAATAGGCCTCGCTCTGATTACTTTCATCTTCGACAAAGGGGATTCGATTAGCCAAAGCATACTGATATAGAGCTTTCTTGTCAATGCTTAAGAAAGGCCGGTAGATCTTTAACCAATAAGGGCTTTTCAAATCTAAATCAAGGCAACGCGACTGAATTTCACGGATTCCCTGCCAGCCCTTATAGCTACTGCCACGAATTAAACGCATTAAAAGAGTTTCCGTTTGATCGTTTAGGTGATGAGCGGTCAATAAAATGCGGGTTTGATTAGCGCGACAGACCCGGGCTAAGAAAGTATAACGAGCCTGCCGAGCCAAGGCTTCCACATTCTTGGCTTGTGGTTGTTGCCACTCTTCAACAAAATAGGGCAAACTCAAATGCTCGCAGTAATCCATGACCAGCCTCATATCTCGATCACTGGTCGGGCGTAAGCGATGATTGAAATGGGCCACCACACACTGACTTTGATTGAATTCATCTTCGGCCAGAATCTTGGCTGTGGCACTTAAGAGAACCATGGAATCCACGCCGCCAGAAACCGCCAACACCCAGGTTGCCTGCTTATAATCTAATTGATATTGGCGTAACTTTTGTCGCAAGGTCTCTTCTACTACTGACACTGGATTCCCCTCCTTATTAACTGGATTCACTCACTTTTCCTGAAAAAAAAGGAAACCCGATCAAGGTTTCCAGAATAATCTTGAACTTATGGGTTTAGCCACGACGCCCGCCACGGCCACCGCGTTTACCTTCGGTACTCTTCTTTAAGGAGGTCAAACGATCTTCACTTTCCTTTAAGAATTGACTCATCATCGCATCGAAGTCATCATTTTTATGGCTTGACTGATGATCATGTTTGAAATCTGCCTTATAAGAATTCTTAAAGGCTGGCTTCTTGTTTTGGAACTTTGCATTGTCATGGCGACCAGTGTTTCTCGGCTTTTGTTCGCTTTCATTGGCTTGTCGGATGGATAAATTAATCTTACCGTCAGGGGTCATTTTAAGGACTTTGACCGTTACATTATCCCCAACACTCAACAAATCATTGATATCTTTGACAAAACCATCTGCGACTTCACTGATATGTACCAAGCCTGATTTATTATCAGGTAAGGCCACGAAAGCCCCAAAATTGGTAATTCCTGTTACTGTGCCTTCAACCTTCTGTCCAACTTCAATTGACATATAAAAATGTCTCCTCCTTGATTCCTTATTTATTTAATTAATAATTTACGCTACTTTCTTCCTCCGGCAGTACAAAAATTATTTCCCCATCTTTGGAATAATAATAGTCACGTCGGGCAATTTCTTCCAGATATTCTGGATCATTAAATTTCTGATATTCTCTTTGGATCAAGCGATTATTCTCAACAGCTTGACGATTCTCAGCCTGCGCTTGTTGATAAACCTCTTGATTCGCTTGCATTTGATTGTAAGAATTATAAAGAGGGATGCCAACAATTAGAAGCATCACAAAACAAAGACCCGTAACCATCATGGTTTGCCCTGAAAAGGAACGTTTAGCGGGTTTTGAACCATTTGTTCTATCTTGGTCGTCTATTAGACGTCGGTTCTTATTTGGATATTGATAAGTGTTCATGGTTTGCTTCATCCTACCCCTCCTACTCTTTGAAAGTATATCAATAATTGCCTTTAATTTCTACTATATTCCTCATTAAACTGTTATTTTAGCCTCAGTTAATCTGCTTGATTCACAAATTTTTCGCGAATGACTTCATACATCTTAGCGGCATCCTCTTTCTTAGAGGATGCTAACAACTCCAATACTCTAACTTGTAAGTGTCGATTGCCGAATTTAATCAGTAAGTCATCACCCGGCTTAACTTGGCTAGAAGATTTAGCTGTCTGACCATTGATTTCAATCCGGCCTTGGTCGGCGACTTCTTTTGCCACTGTTCGGCGTTTAATCAGACGAGAAACTTTCAAAAACTTATCGAGACGCATGGTCTATTTCCTCCTTTTTATTGATTAATTGATCCATTGTTTGACTGAGTTTGATCAGATAGTTGAGCCATTGGTCAGCGGCCTGCTGATAAATATCTAAGGTTAACTTAATTTGGTCATGGACCACTTGAACTTGAGCCTTTAAAGGGATGTCCTGTAAGGCTTGGAAAATCATCGGCCCTTTAAAGAATGAACTCGCTTCTTTTGTTAAATAAATAGTAAGTTGGCGCCGATTAGTTTCAATCTTCTCCAAACCTATTCGCTGACCATAGCTACGGATTAAAGCAATATCTAATAAGTTAGCTACCTCATCAGGATATTCACCGAATCGGTCAATTAACTGATCCTGCATGTGACGATAGGCCTCTGGGCCATTAATTTTTTGGATAGATTGATAAATTGCAATCTTTTGCTGCTCATCTTCAATATAAGTCGCCGGTA
This sequence comes from Ignavigranum ruoffiae, assembly GCF_900110675.1. GTDB lineage: Bacteria > Bacillota > Bacilli > Lactobacillales > Aerococcaceae > Ignavigranum > Ignavigranum ruoffiae. Next base: position 86,329 of record NZ_FOEN01000005.1, read on the forward strand.
AATATGCTTCGATATCAATATTCCATTCAATCGATGAGACGGGCTCCTTAAATCTTGGCTGTGAGTCAGCTTGTTTGCGTCGATTCACTGCTTCTTGGAGCATTTGGGCGTACATTTCATAACCGACAGAGTCGATAAAACCGGATTGCTGTTGGCCTAACAAGTTACCTGCCCCTCGAATTGATAAATCACGCATAGCTATCTTAAAGCCTGAGCCTAATTCAGTAAATTCTTTAATCGCATTTAATCGCTTCTCGCTGACTTCGGTCAATTGTTTCAGTGGCGAATACATCAGGTAGGCATAAGCGACTCGATGGGTCCGACCCACCCGTCCCCGTAGCTGATACAAGGTAGATAAGCCCATCTTGTCAGCATTCTCAACAAACAGAGTATTGGCATTAGGAATATCGACACCCGTTTCAATAATCGTGGTCGTTACTAGGACATCATACTGGCCTTCGATAAAATCTAATAAGACTAATTCCAACTCGGTCTCACTCATCTGACCGTGAGCCACAGCTATCCGTGCCCCAGGGACCAAATCAGCTAATTCTTGAGCTCGGTGATAGATCGAGGCTACCCGATTATAAAGATAGAAGACTTGACCACCCCGTTCAATTTCTCGCTCAATGGCTGACTTTATCGCACCTTCATTCTGTTCCATGACATAGGTTTGGACAGGGAAACGATTGTTAGGCGGTGTCTCAATCAAAGACAGGTCTCGGATGCCAATCATTGACATATGCAGGGTCCGGGGAATTGGCGTCGCCGTCAAGGTTAGCACATCGACCTGGGCTTTTAACTGCTTCAAGCGTTCCTTATGTTTGACGCCGAAACGTTGTTCCTCATCGACGATTAAAAGTCCTAAGTCATGGAACTGAACATCTTTCGACAGCAAGCGATGGGTTCCAATCACAATAGAAATGGCCCCGTCTTTAATTTTATTCAGGGTTTCCTTTTGTTGACTGGCAGGTACAAAACGACTTAAGAGACCGATTTCAAAAGGCCAGGGTTGGAAACGTTCTACCAAAGAGTGGTAATGTTGTTGGGCCAGAATGGTCGTGGGTACGAGGAAGGCGACTTGCTTACCATCCATCACAGCTTTAAAAATAGCCCGCATGGCTACCTCGGTCTTGCCATAACCTACGTCACCAACTAATAAGCGATCCATGGGTCTGACTTTTTCCATATCTGCTTTAATTTCTTGACTGGAGGTCAATTGATCTTCGGTTTCAACATAAGGAAAGGCGGCTTCAAATTCATCTTGTTCTGGGGTATCTGGGGAAAAGGCATAACCTTTCTCTGCTTGACGTTTGGCATATAATTCGATCAATTCATCCGCAATATCTTCAACAGAGGCTTGAACTTTCTGCTTGGTCCTTACCCATTCTGTCCCACCTAATTTATGCACTTTAGGTTGCTTATGTTCCGATCCCACATACTTTTGTAAGAGGTCAATTTGTTCGACCGGAATCATAACTCGGGCTTGATCTTGATACTCAATGACTAAGAGATCCTTATGAATTCCATTAATGACCATAGTCTCTAGCCCCTTATATTGGCCGATACCATGGGCAATATGTACGACATAGTCGCCCTCTTTTAACTCATTGTAAGACTTAATCCGCTCGGCATTGGATAGATTCTTATTACGAATCCTGGCTTGCCGACTTTTCTTATATAGGTCTTGACTACTAATTAGTACATACTTATCTAGCGGTAACTCAAATCCTTTACTTAAATCACCTAGAGTAATATTAACGACCTTAGGATTTAAACCGCCTTTGTCTTGAATTAAGACAGGTTCAATGTCATTCTCTTCTAATCGTTGTAAGGTATGACGAGCTTCACTTAAATCTTTGGCTAGAATTTGGATGGTCACACCTTGGTGTAGCCAATGATCAACTTCCGTCTTCAATAAGGCCATTTGATTATAGAAAGGATTCATCGGTCGGTAATGGACATGATGAAATCCTGAGAAGCGCATGTCGCCAAAACCTCTTTGCATCAAAGCTAAATGTAAAGAGAACCTCGGATAATTTCTGATTAATTCGACGGAAGAATGCTTTAACTCCAAATTGGGTAAAATTCGTCCCTTTACAATTTCCTGTTCCAACCAGAATGCATTCTCTTGATCCATCCGTGCTTCATAATCAGCTAATTTGGCAAATTCGTCGACAATCAATAGGCCCTCTGCCGGTAAATAATCTACGAGGCTAGCTGGCTTGGCATAAATCCAAGACAAATAGGCTTGCGGATAAGTCAAGCCATTCCCATGTTCTAATAGCTGGCTTTCATGTTGATAAGCCTTGCTAAGTTGATCCTTCAAATCTTTATCTTTAACCTTGCGTAGATATTTATCAACTTCTCGCTTGAAGCGATCCAGCAAGCTGGCTTCTTGGTCTTGACTCAATAAGACATCAGTCGCTGGCATCAAGATGGTTTCTTCTATATTATCTAGAGATTCCTGACTTTCCGCATCAAAATAGCGAATCCCATCCAATTCTGTATCAAAGAAATCCAAACGAATCGGATTATCCTCATTTAATGGGAAGTAGTCGATAATCCCGCCACGAACACTAAATTCACCCGGAGCTAGGACCATTTTTTGTCGTTGGTAACCAAATAAATTAAGTTGCTCAATTAAGGCCTCGATCTCATAATCCTGACCGACCTGTAAATTAAGTAATTCCCCTTGCCAGTCCTTGGCCGGTGACAACTGCTTGCGTAAACCAGAGGGAGTACTAATCACAATACCAGCCTGATGATTCACCAAGAGATTCAAGGCAGCCACCCGTTCAGCCACACTATCTAAAGAAGACTGAGAAAATTCAGCCGCCAAAGCTTCCTCTACGGGAAAGGTTAAAATTGGATAATCTACTAAGATATGTTGCAGGTCATCCTGAAGCATCTGTAATTTCTGCAAGTTACTCTCAATAATCAAAAAAGGACGCGGATTTTCTTTAAAGACTTGCGCAATGAGTAGAGCTCGTGCGCTGTCATCAATCCCCGTCACTAAATAAGGTAAGGACGCTTTATTGTTTTGTTCAATGGCTTGAACAATATTGCGAAATGGTTGCTGTAAATAAGTAAAGCCCATACATCCTCCTGCTAATTATAATCATTCATCAGTTGTTTAAAGTCGGTCCCATCTAACCAGTGTTCAATAATCTCAACACCTTGGTCAATCGCCTGATCAATTACTTGACGTTGATCCGTTTTAAAAGGGGCAAGCACGTGGTCCGCTACTTTCCAACCCGGCTCAGGTCGACCTATTCCAATTTTCAATCGTTTAAATTCCTGGCTCCCTAATAATTCAATAATATTCTTTAAGCCATTGTGGCCACCTGCCGACCCTTTTTGTTTGAGTCGAATCTTGCCAGGACTTAAATCAAGATCATCATAGACGACTAATAAATCATCGAGATGAACCCCGAAATAAGACATCAGCGGGAGGATGGCTTGGCCAGATAAATTCATATAAGTGAAAGGTTGCGCCAAGAGAACCCGCTCAGCTGAGCGGTGCCAAATAGTGAAATCTGCCGTAAATTTCTGATCGGTAAAGGTCAATTGATGTTTACTTAATAGCTGATCGACCACATCAAAACCAACATTATGTTTGGTGCCGGCATATCGCGACCCGGGGTTTCCTAAACCAACGACAAATTTCATAATCTTTCTCCTCCTATCATCAATGCACACCCCATTATAGCATAAAAAAACAAGCAAGCCTTAGGCTTAACTTGTTTCTTCTTTAAGCAAAATTTACTTCAATCGATTTTGTTAGAATATCACGATAGCTGTAAGAAACACAATCAAAATCGTTCTCATCTTGATCAAGGTTTACTACAAACACAGACCGATAAGTTTCTTTTAAGATGCCCCGACGTTCTTTCTTTTTCTTGCGTCCCATTTGCACTGTAACCGTTACGGTTTCACCCAAACGATCATCCAAAAATTCTTTAATCTCTGAAATTTCTTTTGGCAATGTCTTCACCTCACCGCCATATTTTATCATAATTTTCAGAAAAAATCAAGTCTATCATAAGATGGTCTAGGGTTCAAGGATTTTATCCAAATTTAACTTGAATTTACTTAAATTTGAATATCTTTGTTCTCATAATGCAGACTCGCAAGAGATAACACCATGACCGTTATCAGAATAAATACGGCAATCAGTGACCAATCCAAACCTTGCTTCAAGATATCTGCCGCATAGGCAAATTGAAAGGGAGTGAAAAAACGTAAAAATTTAAGGGCTGGCCAGAGATTAATGATAATATTAATAAAATAAAGTAAAAAGACCAAACCCATACTGAGAGCTAAATTCTCAGCTCTAAAAAAAGTTGACAAAGCATAGGTAAGCCCGGCAAAAAATGCCTGAACCAGAAAAAGTGCCAGATGTAGCTGAATAAAGTCAATCCAGGGAAGGCTTTGCTGACCCAGGTAAATGACTAATGCAGCCAAGACCATGATGATCAAATTAAAAAAGACGAGTAAAGTTAATAGAGCTGCCCACTTTTGCCAATATACGCTACGTCGGCGAATCGGTAAACATAACAGAAATTCTGCTGTATGTTGACCTTCTTCTTTGGCCAATAATTTGGCACCCAAATAAGCCGCAAAAAAAGATCCCGCAATCCCCAACATGTTCTCACATTCCATCGCATAAAAGCCAATTAATTGATTGACTGGCAGGCTATCTAACTTAAGGGCTTGAGCAAAGGGACCTAAATTCCTCATCATCCCTAATAGACTGGACATATCGGCTGCCATGGCTGGAAAAAGCAAAATAACCATGATTAGCATGGCTGCTAAAAGTAGGCTCCAAATTAAAGTTAAGCTGATATTCTCTCTAACTTCTTTCAACCAGACCATTCGCCTCACCTGCTTTCTCTGAATAATAATGAATAAACAACCTTTCTAAATCGGGTTGCTGAATAGTAAGATCTATAATCTGATCTTGATGTTGATGAAGATAGGCTAACAAGTCAGTCATTGATCCTTGGTATAAGAAAGAACACATGCCGGGCTCTATTTTAAGGTGACTGACCCCTAATAAATCTTGAGGATCAAAGCTTCCTTTAATCATCAGTTGTTTGCTCTGATTAATCAATAAATCTTGCATTGGACCTTGAGCGATGATTCGGCCTTGACGAATAATGGCTACTTGTTGACAATATTTCTGCACCTCGCTCAAAATATGTGAAGACACAAAAATCGTCGCACCTTGGCGGTGTTGTTCTTGAATCTTCTGCCAAAATATTTGTTGCATCAAAGGATCTAATCCCGAAGTCGGCTCATCTAGAATATACAAGTCAGCTTGCTGAGCTAAGGCTAATACAATAGCTATTTTCTTACGATTCCCTAATGAGAGATCTTTGACCCGTTTATTCAAATCAAGATCAAAGTCTTGAGCCAAATTATTGAGCAACTCCGGCGACAGCTGAGAACGAATGCTGGCTGCAAATTTAAAAATTTCATTCACTTTGAATTTGCTATAATAATTCACTTCTGCAGGTATATAAGCAATTCTTTGTAATAACTGACTCTTTTGAGGACCTACATCTTCACCGAATAGTTGGGCTAGACCGGACGTCTTATTGAGTAAACCCAATAGAATTCTAATGGTCGTACTCTTTCCGGCTCCGTTGGGTCCAATAAAAGCGAAAAAGTCGCCTGACTGGACTTGCAAGTTCAGCTCAGTCAGGGCTTGTTTTTGACCATATACTTTACTAAGTTCTTGAATATTAATGACTGGGATCATCGCTTCACCTTCTTTTATTGATAAGCAGCCAGTTGACTTTGAATCAATAGGTCACCATCTTCCATTTCGACCTGAATCAAACCAATCTTAGGCGCGTAATAATAACGCATTACTGGTTCACTTTCTTCTGCACTTTCAATCAGTAAAACATCATAGTACATCTGGTCGAGCACTTCTACTTGTTGCAGAATTCCTACCACCACCATCGGCCAATCTTGACCATAACTTTGGTAGAACTCAGTCCCTGGTTCTAGACTGGACGGAATAATCCTCTTGATTAAGTCATCTTGAGTATCCGCATGATCCCGATAATCCGTATTTGTAGCTGTTTCATCATTGAAATTTGCTAACTCTACCACGCCTTCAGAACCAATTTCCATTACAAAATCAATGAGACTGCCAGAAATTTGACGATATTGGTATCGATTTTCTTGATTGAGTTCAAAGATCCGTTGCACTTGATAGGTCGCAAATTCATTGCCGGTCCCCTGATAGTCATAATGGTCATACCAGAGAAAAGGCGCATAATCTGCTGGACTGTAAGGAGCATCAATCACTAAACCTGATTTGGGATCGACTTGAATATCGGGACGCTTGATAATTTCGGCAGAAACTTGTGGTACAGCCAACAAAGTCAACAATAACCCAAGAATCAAATATTTTCTCTTCGCCGATTGTTTATTCATTGTCTTCCTCCTTTTATCATTTCAACCATTTCCTACTACCTTCATTATAAGGGATGACAGCATAAAATTCGATAAAAAACAGCCCTCAACAATGAAAGGGCTGGATATCTGTTAAGTCAGCGCTTCAGCTTGGACCTGTTGATATTGTATAAAAAGTCGAATAAATTCTGCCAAATCAAGTGACTCGGCGCGACGATTACTAGCAATTTGACTTTGGTCGAAAATTTTCTGCCACTGATCTATGCTCAAATCTTGGTCAGCCGGATAGTTCTTCAAATTATTCCACAAAGTCTTACGACGTTGGCTAAAAGCCGCCTTCACGAAATGCTCAAAGGCCAAACGTTGTTCCCCAGGAACACTGGGCTCGCTTTTGCGTTTAAGAACCAAGACAGCCGAATCGACATTCGGGCGTGGAATAAAGACCGTTTTAGGAACGGTAAAGGCCAGCTCAGCCTGCATTTGATTTTGAATCGCTAAAGATAAGGATCCATAGGCCTTGGTCCCCACTGCCGCCGTCATCCGCTCAGCGACTTCCTTCTGCATCATCATTATCAGCCGGTCAAAAGGGAGATTCGCCTGAATTAAATGCATAATAATCGGGGTGGTAATATAATAAGGCAGATTGGCGCAGACCACTAAATCTTCCGCCTGAGCCAGTTCCGCATAAGCTTCCGCTTGAAAATCAACATTTAGAATATCTTGATGAATGACTTTCACATTATCATAGTCAGCCAAGGTCTCACTTAATATGTCAACAAATCGTTGGTCAATTTCAAAGGCATAGACTTGCTTAGCAGTCTGAGCTAAGAACTCAGTCAAGGCGCCGATGCCAGGACCAATTTCTATGACCGTAGTGTGTTGATTAATTCGGCCCACTGCTAGCATTTTGTCTAATATATTGCTGTCAATCAAGAAATTCTGTCCCAGACTTTTCTTCATCTGGATATCATATTCTTTCATCAAACTAGCAGTTCGGGCTGGATTAGCAATTGGTAGTTGCTTGGTCATCGGTAGCCTCCTTCATAAATCTTTCCAATTCTGATAGTTGAATATTATATTGGGCCAAGCGTTTTTGCAATTGTTTGCCATTTAAATGGCCCAAATTAAAATGTTGTGCTACCCGCTGGCGGTAGCGACGAGCCTGAGGATGGCCGACTAATTTCAACCGCATCAACTCGCTCATAGGTATGCGATCTAAATCGTTAGCCAGTTGGGGGGTCATCACCTTGGCTAAAGCTGAACGTATATCTGCTGCTTGTGCATGTTCGATCCCTAGACTGCAGCCTGGTCTTTGGGCGCGCGCTTGGTCTTGGCTTAGATAAGCATGCCTCGCTTCGGGCACCGCCTCTTGAATCAAACGTCGAATGCGCTCCCCTTGATAATCCGGATCAGTAAAGACGATAATGCCACTTGCTTCTGCTGCCCGCACAATTTGCTGTAGGGTCTGTCGACTGAGGGCAGAACCATTGGTTTCTATGGTCTTAATTTGCGGTCCATAGGTCTGGATTAGCCGCTGACTGTCATCGCGACCTTCAACCACAATAACTTCCTGGGGAATCTCATTCATCATGATCTTCCTCCAGGGAACCATTTAAATAAGTCAAAAGCATTCTGAGTCGTTAACTGAGCCAAAGTTTCCAATTCTATGCCCCGGACTTGGCTAAGAAGTTCTGCGGTGTAACGTACATAGGCCGGCTGATTCTCTTTGCCTCGTTTAGGCACTGGAGCCAAATATGGGGCATCGGTTTCGATTAATAAACGATTGTCGGGCACAATCTTGGCAGCTTCTCGAACTTCTATCGTTTTCTTGAAAGTTACGACCCCACTGAAGGAAATATGCATGCCTAAATCTAAGAAACGTTGAGCCCATTCGGCATCTTCGCCAAAACTGTGCATAATCCCTCCGGCTGCTGGCAAGCCTTCGTCCCGCAAAATCCGGTAACAATCTTCGGTCGCATCCCGATTATGGATGGTAATAGGCAGATGGAGGTTCTTGGCTAGAGCAATTTGACGACGAAAGGCCCGTTCTTGTTCAGATTTCGTCGCCGTATCCCAGTAATAATCCAAGCCGATTTCTCCCAGCATCTGTACTTTATCCCGACTTAAGACTTCTTCCAAATAAGTCTCGACTTGCCGATTATAGCTAGCGGCTTCAGTTGGATGCCAACCGCATACGCTGATAATATTGGCATATTCCTGACTCAATTCTAAGCTCTTCTCAATAGTCGGTTGATCGAATCCAACCACAGCCAGATATGCGACACCGGCCTCTTGAGCGGCCGCAACGATTTCAGCTTCTCGACCAGCAAACTGATCTGCATTCAAATGAGTATGTGTATCGAATAACTTCATCTTAACTCCTTTCTAAGGGCAAAAGACCCAACCTCTTGACATTGAAGAGATTAGGTCTTTAGCATTAACCAATCAAAGCGCCATTGGCGGCTTCCTGATTAGCAAAAAGCAAATGCAATACGCCATCTTTCTCAGAAGATAGTATCATTCCTTGACTCAAATAACCCATCATCTTCCGCGGTTTCAAATTAGCTACAATCACAACTTTCTTGCCAATCAGGGCTTGATAATCTGGATATTCCTTGGCAATACCTGATAAGATTTGTCGATGGATCGAATCACCGGCATCCAGACGGAAGCGTAAGAGTTTATTAGATCCTTCCACAGGAGCCACATCAATGACTTCAGCCACCCGCATTTCAACTTGAATAAACTGGTCAAAGTTAATTTCAGGCGTTTCTTCAACCAGAAATTCAATGTCTTCAGGATGCCAATCTGGATCAGTCACGCTAGTTGTTGACGAATCGGTCTTCTCTTGAGATGGACTCATCACTTCTTTAATAAAGGCTACTTCTTCATCCACTTCCAAGCGAGGGAAGATAGGCTCACCTTTAGCCACCACTTGGCTATTAGCTGGGAATTCACCCCAATGTAACTGGGTGAATAATAAATCTTCTTGCTGAGTTAGACCTAATTGATGGAAAATCTTGGCCGGTGTGTGAATCATGAATGGACGTAATAGATGACTCACGATCCGTAAAGCTTCAGCTAAGTGGAACATCACTGCATTTAATTTAGGCTGATTGGCTTCATCCTTAGCCAACACCCATGGTTCAGTTTCATCAATATATTTATTGGTTCGAGAAACCATGGTCATAACGTGATCTAAGGCCTGATTTAAAGCTAAATCTTCCATGGCTTGGTGGAATTTAGTCAAGTAAGTTTGGAAATGTTCTTCCAAAGCTTGATCAAAAGCTGTTGCTTCCATTGAAGAAAAATCCGTAGGTACTTGACCTTGGCAATAACGATTAATCATTGAAATCGTACGATTCAATAAATTACCCAAGTCATTGGCCAGCTCATAATTTAAGCGACTTACAAAATCTTCCGGTGTAAAGACCGTATCATTCCCTTGGCTTAGTTCTCGTAAAAGATAAAAACGTGTAGCATCTAAACCATAACGTTCAATCAAGGTTTCTGGATAGATGACATTGCCCTTAGATTTAGACATCTTACCATCTTTCATCACGATCCAGCCATGACCATAAATTTGTTTAGGGAGTGGCAAATCTAAAGCCATCAGCAGAATTGGCCAATAAATCATGTGGAATCGTGTAATATCCTTTCCAATCACATGAACATTCGCCGGCCAGAATTTATCAAACAGGGCCGTATCCGCTGAACCATAGCCTAAGGCGGTAATATAGTTGGCTAAGGCATCAATCCAAACATAGATGACATGTTTAGGGTTGGATTTGACCGGCACACCCCAAGAAAAAGTAGTCCGCGTCAAGGCCAGATCTTCTAAACCAGGCTTAATGAAATTATTTACTAACTCATTCTTACGAAAGGCCGGCTTAATAAAGTCGGGATGTGATTCATAATAGGCTAACAAGCGATCCGCATAATTCGAAAGTTTAAAGAAATAGCATTCTTCTTTCACTAATTCAACTTGATGGCCCGATGGCGCGATTCCGCCGGTAACTTTACCATTTTCATCCTTAAAAACTTCTACTAACTGGGTTTCGGTAAAATACTCTTCATCAGAAACTGAGTACCAGCCTTCATATTCGCCCAAATAGATATCACCTTGGGCTAACAGTCGTTCAAAAATGTCCTGTACAGCTTGTTCATGATAATCATCGGTCGTCCGAATGAAATAGTCATTGGTGATTTCTAAGGTCTGCCAGAGTTTCTGGATTTTTTCGGCCATTTGATCCACATAGGCTTGAGGATGAATCCCTAATTCTTCAGCCTTGTGTTGAATTTTTAAGCCGTGCTCATCAGTACCCGTTAGGAAAAAAACTTCCTTGCCTAATAAGCGATGATAACGGGCCAGGGCATCGCTGGCCAAGGTTGAATAAGAATTTCCAATATGTAAACGGCCACTGGGGTAATAAATAGGGGTCGTAATATAGAATGTTTCTTGAGTTGATTGATTCGTCACAAATGAGTGCCTCCCTTATCGCAATAATTCTTTTAATAGTATAACACAATTACTGATATTTCTAGTTAAATCAGGTAAAATTAATGATAAGAGAAGGAGGATTTTTAATGGCAATTCATAACTTTAATTTCTATAATCCAACACGGATTCTATTTGGTCAGGGTCAAATTGAGAAAATTGATAAATACATCCCCAAACAAGCAAAAATTCTGATTACTTATGGTGGTGGCAGTGTCAAACGCTTTGGCACTTTGGCCAAAGTCTTGACGGCGCTTGGCGATCGACAATATGCAGAATTTGGCGGTATTGAGCCTAATCCAGTCTATGAAACCTTAATGAAAGCGGTCGACAAAATTAAAAAAGAAGGCTTTGATTATATCTTAGCCGTCGGCGGAGGCTCAGTCATTGATGGTACTAAATTCATTGCCGCAGCAGCCAAATTCCCGGGAGATCCCATTAATATCTTTGCTAAAGGGGTGGGACAAGGTCAAGCCATTCAAGAAGCCTTGCCATTTGCCAGTGTCTTAACCCTACCTGCTACCGCATCTGAGATGAACTCTGGCGGTGTCATTACCTTTAAAGAGAAACAAGCGAAATTATCTTTCGGCAGTCCCTATACTTTCCCGCAGTTCTCGGTCTTAGATCCGGAATTAACTTATACGCTTCCACAACGTCAACTTAATAATGGAATTTGTGATGCCTTTGTCCATGTCCTGGAAGCCTATTTAACCCAACCCATTGAAGCTATGATTCAAGATGGTTGGAGCGAGACCGCCCTACGGACCTTAATTAAACTCAGCCCACAAATTAAAGAAGGCCATAACGATTATGCGGTCCGAGCCAACTTTATGTGGACCTGTACCCAAGCCTTGAATGGTTTTATGAGTCCTGGAGTCCCTGAAGACTGGTCAACCCATAATCTCGGTCATGAAATCACTGCCTTTAACGGTACCGACCATGCCAAGACCTTAACTCCGATTATTCTAGCTACAATGAAAGTCCGTAAAGACGAAAAGTTTGCCAAAATTGTTCAATACGCTGAGAATGTTTGGCAGATTCAGGCTGGTGATGATGAGGCTAAATATCAGGCAGCGATTCAAGCCACCGAAGATTTCTTCAAATCGGTCGATATGCCGGTTAGATTGGCTGAAATTGGTGTTAACGCTGAAGACATTGATTATTTAGTCCAACAATTAGAACGCCATCAAATGACTGCACTGGGTGAAAATCGAAGCCAAACGCTAGAAATTTCTCGTCAAATTTATCAAACCGCCCTATAAAATTTTGCAATAATAAATGCCGTGAATAAAGCTCGAAGAAATGGAAGTCCATCTCTTCGAGCTTTAAGTCTTTTCAGATTAATTATTGGCTAATTCTTTGCGAAAAAGTGCATAATGAGTCTGATGCTCTATCATCTTACCGAGATAGTTTTCTGAAACCTTCCCTTGATGGATCAGTGCACCGATGGACCGAATGTGTTTGTCTTGAAATTGCTTAACCAAAGGATAGACCAAAGCTGAACCCAATCCCAAATAAGCGGGATCTACTCCTAAATACATCATAATATATTCCTTGGCCCAATATTTCCGTTGTAGGATTTGTAACAGGCGAAATAGATTCAATTCTTGATCTAATAAATGACCATAATTGGGAATCGCAATCATAAAACCGACCAAACGATCTTGATCAAAAGCCAGCTGGACCCGACTAAAATTCAATACTTTCTTTAATGGATCAAATAGCTGGATGAAAGTTTCTTGGTCAATCTCTTCAAAATAAGGAAAGTCTCGATATAATTCAGTCAATAATCGATACATCTGCTGAAGATCCACCGACCAATGGTGTCGGTTGACCGAGCGAAAGTTAATCCCCAAAGCCTTAAAATGCTGATAACGCTGTTCTAATTTGCGGGCCTGAAAGTTCTTGGCCGGAGCCGGATAAGTATTTGATAGATAGGTCTCGATCTGTTCAAATCCGGCTGCCCGCCATAATTCGGGATAATAGGATAGATTATGGGGTTCACCGGTAAAAGCTGGTAGATCAAATCGATCGATTTTCATTCGATAGCCTAACCAGAAACTAGCATCAATCGGGCCAACCAAGGTTTGATAACCCAAGGCTTGAGCTTCAGCTGCTAAGTGATCCATTAAATATCGCAGCGCTTCTTTTTGATTCACCCCTTCAAAAAAGCCTAAATATGCTTCCTTTCTTTGGGGGTACAAGGTTAAGGCAGCGCGCATAATGGCTTGTTGGTCTTGATAAAGAAGGTATGCCTTGAAGTCAAATTGTGAACTTAAAGGATGACTTTGCTGGAGTAATTGTCGAATCAGTTCAGCTCGGGGACGCCGTTGACTGGGCGGATAGAGTGGGTTGACTAAATTAATAAAATCACTGGCGGTTTGATCCGCTAGCTTGACTCCTTTAATCTCCATCAAGATCCCCTTCTTTCATGATTTGAATCTGACCATGGTTTCCATCTAACTCGACCCACTGGTTATTCACTAACACATCCATCGCTTGGTTGACATTGACCACAGCTGGAATCTTCAATTCACGCGAGATAATCGCGGTATGAGAGAGTAGCGACCCCTGCTCAGCAATAATGCCTTTAGCTTGCATCAAGAGAAAGACCCAACCTGGGTCGGTCATTTTACAGACAATAATCTTATCTTTGACCGCTTCAATCGGAATTTGTTGGACATCCTCAATCCGAATAATCTGACCCCGTACCCGACCGGGTGAACTCGCAATGCCATAGAGCCAATCTGTTTGATGCTGGTCTCCTCTAACCGGCAGATACTCATGAGGATTCTTCTCAAAAATTTGCTCTGAGAAGATTAAGCGCGAATAAGCAGGTAGATTACGATCTAAATCAAATTTCTCGCGCCGAACGGCCACAATTTTTGTCAGATCTGTCAGATTATGTGGGAATTCATCCGCCATAATTTCTGTCATCGTTAAGTAAAAAATATCATCTACCTGAGTTAATAAATCTTGCTCGACCAATCGCTGACCTAGACTACGGAAAATAGACCGGGTCATGCCATACAGTCGGGTCCGATTTAAGCGCGAGCTTTCTCGATGCCGAATCCCTAACTTGGCCTGTCGAATTAGAAAACGATCATAAGGATTTCTAACTTCACTAAATAAATTGTTGTTGGGTCCAGTAACGGTCGATGTTAACTGTGAATCTTTGAGTAAAGCTTGTAACAGCGTCAATAATTTAATCGGATGACTTCGAAAGGTATGGGTTTCTAGTTTCAATTCCTCGGGGACCCGGTCGCCATACCTTTCTATATAGTCTTGAATTAACCGACCTGCAGGTTGATCTGTCTTTTCCAGAAGATCACTTGCTAGATTATCAGACCGAATCCAAGCCTCCACTTGATCTTCAGCACCATATTCCTTAAGTGATGTCACAAGTTGGTTCAAAGCTCGAGTGGGTTTCATACTGTCAATCTGATCGATCCCGGCAATTTGACCAAGTTGACCTATGCGTTTCTTCACTAAGCCGGTAAAAATAAAGGCATATAGGTCATTTATCAAGGTCAAATCCCACTGCTCCAGTACCCTAACTTGTAATTCTTGAAATAAGTCCTTTAATTCTTCCATCGATAAATCTGAACGGAAATTTTCTCGATAATATTGTTCCAGACTTTGAAAATCTTGATCAAGCTCGGTCATACGTTGATCATTATGTTTTAAGGCCTTGATCAATTGCCAACCTACCTTTATTCGCTGCCATAAAGATATTTTTATGGGTTGGTCAGGAAGCTGACGTTGACGAATTCCCAACATATCTTGCCAGATGGGAATTAGCCAACTGGCCCCAGGCAATAACCTTAATAGATGATAGAAGTTATCCAGCCGGTAATAAATGCGACTGTTGACCGATACGACCATGTTGCTAAAGCAAGCTTGGTAGACTGCTAACAAATCTTCCCGCCCTTGAACGAGTCGTCGTCCCAATCCTTCAAAGACTTTGTAATAGGCAATATCCCTTATAAAACTATAGGTCAAGGGGCTGGTAAGACCTGGATACGATTCTACGATATTCGCATTATCCAAAATATACCTAGGTTCTGGGCTAAGCTGAGTAATCGGTCGAGCTTGAAGAAGCCAAATCTGATCATTTGCCAGGGCAAACTCAATATCCATCGCCTGTTGGTAATGGCTTTGGATACGGGTGGCTAGCTCTTGTAATTTCTGTAAGACTTGCCGGCTTAAATGGGCAGCAGATCCTGATTGGCTGGTCAAGATGATTTCATCCTGGGGATGAATGGAATAGGTGGTCACTGCTACTTTATCTTCGACAACCTGGTTTCCTAGGCCCGCTCCCACTACCAGCAGATGTTCATTCAATAAGCCGCGGGGATTGGCGGTAAAATATATTCCTGAATACTCTGCTGCTACCATCTCTTGAATTATGATATAGGGTTCCAAATCGGCCAAACTCAATTCATTATATGATAAATAAGCGAGAACTTCTGGTTGATAGAAGGAAGCAACGACCTGATTAACCGCCTGGGCTAAATCCCGACCAGCAACATTCAACAGACTGGTAAATTGGCCGGCAAAGGAATGTTGAGGACCATCTTCGATACTCGCCGAAGAGCGAACACTATAAAGACCGTCTGGCTTAAACTGATCCAAAATTGAGGTCGCTTCTCTTTGAAGAAACTGGCAAATGAAATCAGGAATTGAGTCCGCTGGGTCTTTCGAATGAATTACCTTGGCTTGCCAAGCTTCGACAGCTGCTTGATAGGCAGGGTCTTTAGTAAATTCAAAAGCTAAAGTACTAAATGGTGGGACAGGTAAATCTAAGACTTGAAGTCGGGCCAAGTTACCCGCCTTACCCGACAAAGCCAATTGCTCTGCGGAAGTAAGTAAACGCATCAAATCGCTCCCTTCAACAGATAGAAGAAGACGGAAAGCACCATAATTGCTTCAGTAATCATGGTGTAGCGTTCGACTTTGTCAATCAATTTAAAAGTAGAGGGATTCTGCAAATATTTCTCAAAAAGCCAGACCATCCAAATTACATTGATAGCCAAAGCAAGCACGCCCCATTTTGAAATTTGCCAAAGCAAGATAAAATTCGTACAAATATCGATGAGCGTTAAGGTACGGACAAAACGCGTCACCCGTTGATAACCAAATAGTTTGGAATAAGTCACATAGGCTGTCTCATCTTCGGGCGCCCGAATCTTCCGGGCAATCTCCCAAATAAGACTAGGGAAATACATGGTAAAGGCCAATAGAATCGTGGTCCAATTGAAAGCAGATAAATGATATTTAATACAAACAAAACTTAGCACATAAATATTTAAAATCATCATCACTGGATTGTGGGTCACCAGTGCCATCGGTAGTGAATTCTGAATCTGAGCCTTATGAAAGAACCATAACGACATAGCTAAGCCATAGGCATACAAGACCAAGAAGAAAACTAAATTATTCATATACAACAGGTTCAAAAGAAAAGAAGTGCTCACCACCAGGCTTAATAAGACGGCCAAATCAACTTTCTTTACCCGACCTGACGGTAAGGGACGCTGAGGAAACAGGCGCAAATCGGTTTCGTAATCCTTGAAATCATCAGCGATCCGCAAAATTAATAAAAAAGAAAAAATTGTATAAGCCCCGACAAATTCTTGACCATTTATTTGAAATTGAGTGATTCCCCGATTTAAAAGCAAGACAAAATATATTTCAAAAAAATAAATAATCGCTACTAAACTACGAGATCCTAAAGGATACATTTCTTTCAAGTAAATTTGCCAGCGTTTAATCATCGATAATACCGATCCTTTCCCCCATTCTCACCTGGGTTTCAATGCCTTGTTGTGACCATTCAAGAATATCTGCATCAATCTTAAGCGAGCTCGCCGGATAGAGCACGATAATAGATGAACCACCTAATTTAAAATACCCTTTCTCTTGTCCTCGTTGGGCCAGGTCTCGTGGATGATTGATAATTCGTCCGACAGTCAAAGCACCAATCTCCATCTGCCAGATAGGTCCTAACTTGGACTGATGAATCTTACAAACAGACCGTTGGTTTTCGATAAATACAGGGCTGTGGCGATGACCGAGATCTCGAATGGTATGGAGAGAACCCGGAATATCTGATTGATCACTCATCGGACCCGATTCGGCAAAAAGATAATGATGATTATCTTCCATAGCCAAGCGATATAAGAACAAGTAACCCCCATGGTAAAGTGACCAATCTGTTTGCTGTGGAAATAATTCAGCTAAAGCATAAGTCCGTCCCTTGACTTCGATAGTCATTTGGGACTCAAGCGGATAGACCAACAACTTCCCATCTGTCACAGCCATGATTTCTGGTTCGAGACACCGCGGCCGGCTGGAAGGCAGGTAAGAACGCTCGAAAAAGGCAGCAAAATGAGCAAAGTCCTGCTCGGTAAATTCTTCTGGCTGCAATTGGTATTTCTGGATAAAGTGTTGAATTTTCTTCCGCGAGCTGGGTAAGTAATCTTTCCAAGTCCATAACTTACTAAATAGGCGAGATTTAATGATGGGCAACAAGAAAGACGCGATGCCAGGCGAATAGAGTCTGGCCAATAAGTCTGCTTGATAAGCGTGTTCCATTACCAACTCCCGCCGCCGACGATCAAAATAATAGGTCATGACACCCACCCCAGACCTAAATAGACCAAAACAGCCAAGATTAGATAAAAAACATAGGCCTTTTTACCAGGTTTGGCCACTTTAAACCTGCTGACGTGCAAGATAGCTAGTAACAAAGCCCCCATTGCTAGAACCATTGGCCAAACTGAAGGGGCCAACATTGCCGTCAATAAATAGGTACAAGGATAGATTAAGCCGGCATAGGCAGCCGGTAGACCGATAAAATAGGCTAGCGGCTGATCAGCTTGGTCTTCAATCTGCTGGAAATAGGCAAGGCGAGTCGTTACTGAGAGTAAAGTCAGCCCACTTAAAACTAAACGGAGAAGCAAAGATAGCTTACTCGCTAATAAAAGTACTACCGGCACAAAGGCAAAATTGACCATATCGGACAAGGTATCAATTTGCTGGCCATATTTTTCCTGCAGCGCAGTTCGCTCAAAACTCCGAGCCAGTCGGCCATCGAATAGATCGCAGAGGGTGGCCAGAATATACCATTGTAAGCCACTAGCCAGGTCTCCATTTAAAGTCTGGTACATACAAAGTAAGGAGAAAATTTGGCCTAAGTAAGTTAACCAAACAAAAGGCCCATATTCACCAATAAACATTAAACTCCCTCCCTTTTCTGCATCAATTGGATACTTCCACTTAAGCCGTCCATAGCAATCCAATCTCCGGTTTGTAATAAACTCGTAATCCCTTTGGCACTGACAATCACCGGCAATTGATATTCACGGGCCATAATCGCCCCATGAGACAAAATCCCCCCTGTCTCGGTAATAATTCCCCTTAATTGGGAAAAGATATGAACCCAGCCCGTATCCAAAAAAGGGGTAACTAGAATTTCATTGGCTTCAATCTGATCTAGATCAGTTAGCTGCTCAATCACTCTAACTCGGCCTTGAACATAACCTTGATTCGCACCCACACCGCTCAGTCCTTCGTTTTCAGTAAATGAGCCTGCTAACGGTGTTGTCCAAGGATAGAGTTCTAAGGGGGCTGAGTAGCTGGCAAAAGATCGCACATAGGCCTTGGCCGAATCCACCTCATCTCTTAGGTCAGGAGTCTCCCTATGGAGATAGCGCCGAATCGAGACATGATCTAAATAGAAAATATCCTCTACTTGATCCAAATCATCTTGACGAGTGGCATACTCACCCACCCTGAGAGCTAGTTGGCGAATCAGATGATAGTAACGAGTCGATAGATCTTTGTATTCTTCGCGCAACCATAACAAATCTCGCAAATGCTTGAGCAGTCTCCGTTCCAAAGGATTTAGTGAATGAATCATCGCCGAATTATGCTTGAGAGAATATGGTTCTGGCTCTGGCTTTGATGTTCTTTGTAAATTTTTCTGGATGGCTTGAATAATTGGCAAAGGATCTTCCATGAAACTAGGAATTTGTAAATTCAGTTCGCGTAAAGAATGATAACCGTAAGTCTTCAAGAACTGATCTAATAATTTTTGACTAGGGCCAAGCTGCTGCTGACGATAGTCTTGATTTAACGCTTGAGCCGATGAACTCAACCATTTGGCCTGCTCGCTTGGATCTTGAGCGATGGTTTGAGTTAAGTGGTCAAGGGCTCGATCGAGACGTCGGTGAGATAAATTTGCTAGATCTGAAATTAGGGCAAAAAACTCAGACTCCGTTAATTTTCGATAGAGAATTTTTTTAAGATAGGGGAATTGAACTGTGTTCAAAAAGACCCGCTGGAAGTAGGCTTCCTCTGACTGCCGATAAGCTTGGTCAACCAATTGTTGCCAGAGTAGTTTGAGCTCATCTCGTTCTAGTCGGGCATTGGTTGGCTTGAACTTGTTTTCAAATGCTTGGGCACTTGTACTTAGCTGTGCTAAGAAAGTGGGAGCCTCTTTTCGCTTCTTGCGATCAGTTAATATAAAGCGAAACAATCTCTGGCTTAATTCAGTTGACCTAGTCCAACCGAAGGGTTGTAGAAAGCCCAGTCCTTTATAATGTTTCGGTACTCCTAATTCATCATCGAATTCGGCTTCTACATAGCCGGGCACTTGGGCCATGCATGACTTGACTAAGCCTAAATTCCAGTAAATTCGACCAAAATGATAACAAATTAGAGCTGGCAAGGGTTGATTCTGCCACAATCCTTGATCTAAGACAAAATTGCCCAAGGATTGTGACCAAGTATCCCGATATAAGGACCAGATTAAGGGCGTCGCCACTTGAGCTGAGACTCCACCGTCGCGAAAGTTAGTTGTCGTCCAACGTTGATCGTCAATCTGCAAAGGTGGCTGACTAATCGATCTGACTTGTAACAGAAAAATCTGCTCTCCTTTCCCACAAAGCTCAATGTCAATCGGATAAGCATAAAATTGGCGCAATTGATCCACTATCTGCCAGATATTGTTCAAAACTCGTTGAGATAAGAGAGAGCTGCTAGGCGAATGCGTCAAATCTTGCTGAACCTGATAGGTGAATCGCTGGGGTTCTGCCTGTCCAGCGACTAGGGCCGCACCCTCCCCTTCTACCACTTCTAAGACAAATTCTTGATCCGCTCCCGTTGAAGGATTCAAAGAGAATGCGACACCACTCCAATCCGCCTCAATTTGCTCTTGAATTAGTAAGGCAAATTGAAAACGCGTTTGTTGAAGGCGGTGGCGTTGGTAATAGCTCTGAACGGCCGGCGTAAAAATTGACACGATAGCATCTTTCATAGCCATTAACAAATCGGTCAAATTTCGACAATGAGCGACCGATTCGAATAATCCAGCATGGGCATATTCTTTTGAGTCCTCCAAACTTCCACTAGAACGAACAATATATACTTTTCCTGGCTGCCACATGTCGTCTCCTAATTTGGTCTCTAGCTGTATATGAAGCGCTGACAGGAGAGCTTGGTGATTGATCCCCTTTTGGCCATAGGCCATGATTTGTTCAAAGGTCAGCAAATCTTGTTCTTCAACTTGGAAGGTCTTTGCCAAGACTGTCTTGACTTGGTCGGCATCAAAGATATAAGCAGGAGGAACTTGATAGCCTAATTGAATCAATTGGATTAATTGACTAATTTTGTTGCCATATCTAGCCTGGGCTGTTGCTTGATGTAAAGTTGCTAGCATTTGTTCTCCTCCTAACTAATAAGGATTCGCTCTTAAATGAAATCGATATAGGCATTGGTTGACAAAGATATGGGTAAAGAAACCGAGACCAATGATGCCCAATGCCTCTGGCCAAGAAATCCGAGTTACAAGACAAGAAAAGAAGACGATGCCAATTAGCGAATCAATTTGATCCAAGACAAAGAAAGGCCAGAACCAATCAGAACGGGCATGCTTTCCTGGGGGAATCTGCAGACGGCGCTTTAGAAAACTATTCGGAAGTTCAAAGAGGACATAGGCAAAGCCGAGCAAGCCACCTAGCAGTAAATTATAGGATAATCGATTAAACTGATAGCGATAATAGAGATTTAAAGACTCTGCCAAAGGTAGATAGGCTAGTAAAGCGCCCCACAACCCTTGACAAAGCGCAGTTATAACCATCATGCCAATAAAGCCCTTGTAAGTCTTATTGCGACCAAAAATCGGTTCTTGATCCCAAAAATTCCGACTCCCATCTAGCGGTCGATTTAATTGCTTAAACAGCGGAGACTTACAAAAAGCCATGTTTAGACTCGCACCTATAATGACAGGTAACATTGAAATATATAAACTGATGATCCATCTAAACATGAGCCGACCCCTATCTTTATGATTTCTATCATTATATTAAAGTCAACGATGATTAGCCAAGAATTAACCTCAGTAGGTTCCAAACACTCTTAACCTAACGAGTAAAACAGTCGCAAATAAATAATCATTATAAAGACCCAATTCGCACCTCTTCCTAAGTTGAGCAGAGAAGTCAATAATCATGGTCTTTATAATGATTGGCAGTAAATCTATTTAACAGGTAAGTATCTATTTGTCGTCCTGTTTAATACGATTAGTGAATTTCTTGATAACGTGAAAGAATTTGATTTATTAAATCAACATCCTTTAAACCTGTAATATTTTCAATAGCTGATTGAATACCCTGTTCCTGGATTTGGGTCAACATCTCAACACTTTGAGTATCTTGCGGATCATCATAGCTAAGAATGCTGGCGATTACAGTTAAAAGTTGGTCATATGGGAGTCCGCGTTCTTTCAGTTCACGGAGCGGACGAATGAAGCGTTCATCATAGCCCAACTTCCGCATCGGTGTCCGACCTACCCGACTAATTTCATCAGAAATATGTGGATTTTGGAAGCGCTGGATTATCTTTTGAATATACGCTTGATGCTGGTCTGAATCAAAGCCCCATTTAGCCACCAGGAGTGCTCCAGTTTCTTGAAGAACTTCCTGCAAATATTGACGAATCGCTGGATTCTGCATGGCTTGACTAATTGTTTCATAACCTGCCTTTTTACCTAAATAGGCGACGGTAGCGTGTCCTGTATTCACTGAGAATAATTTCCGTTCAATATATGGTAATAAATCTTCTACGTAAAGGACTCCTTCCAGACGGATGTTGGAATGCATTTGGGTTTGGTCAATAATCCATTCTTTAAAAGGCTCTACGCTTACCTTTAATGGATCTTCATGGTGTTGTATAGGTACGATACGATCTACGGCCGCATTTGGGAAACCAATATATTGACTTACATATTGTTTGGCCTCTGAACTAAGATAAGGTAAAACTTGGTCTTTTAAGAATCCTGATCCGTTAATCATATTCTCACAGGCGATAATGTCCAGAGCCTGCGTCTTTCCTGCTTTCATCCGTGCTTCTATCCCTTTCGCGATTAATTCGGCAATATGAGGTAAAATGTTCGGACCGATAGCCGTAGTCACAATATCAGCTTCTTTCAGAGCTTCAACCACTTCTTTGGGATGCTCACCATTATTAATTCCAGAAACCTGATTAACTTGAAGGGGGATTGCATGGTCTTGGGCGTAGTCTACCTCATATTCCTGTCTGCTTTGTAGCGCTTCAATGATTCTTGAATCAATATCGACAAAATCAATCGAAAAATCATTCTTAAATAGAACTTCTCCAATAAAACCTCGACCAATATTACCTGCCCCAAAGTGTACTGCTTGCATTATAAGTCCACTCCTTCAATTAATTGAATAATTTCTGCCTTATCTTTAGCATTAACCAACTTGACGACATTATCTAATTCAGAACAGAGAACAGCAATCTTTGAAAGTAATTCTAAATGCTCGTCACCAACTCCGGCGATGCCAAAGATCATCATCGCCATTTTCTCCTCATTGGGATTCTCTGAGAAATCCACCCCAAAAGGGACTTGGATCACGGAGATGCCAGTAGATCGAACATGCTTCTTAGCTTCATCGGTTCCGTGAGGAATGGCAACAAAGTTTCCCATGTGGGTGCTGACAATCTGCTCACGCTCCAGCATGGCCTCAATATATTCAGGGCTCACAGATCCAGATTCTACTAAGAGTTCACCCGCTCGCCGAATAGCTTTATTCTTATCGTTGAACGTCTGATTCAATTCAATATTATGTTCATTTAAGTTCATGCTATCTTCCCTCCTTAATTGATTTATTCAAATTCTTTGATTCGTTCTAAGAATACTTGCTTCATCATTGCTTTGATTTCTGCTTCACTTCCCTGATTGTAAGTGCGTAAATACTGATCCGTTTCAATAATTGATTGACTAATATGTCCTAAAAGTTTCTGCCCCAACTCTGAGATTGAATCTGGCCCGATTAAAATCAACATCCGTTTTAACGTAAGAGCTTGGCCATCCATTCCTGTGATGGTAAAAGGTTGATCTAATTCATAAATTCCAAAATATGCTTGATTGACCTGATGACTCAAACAATGAAACAAAGCCAGTTCACTGCCCGGAATGCCAATCGGTGCTAACTGATAGCGTTCCAGTAAAGATTGGGCGACCATTTGCGGATCTTGAATAATATTATTATCCAATGATTGCAAGATGAACAAAAGGCTGGCTTGAAGATTTGCTTTCTGCTCTATCTTTCTTAATTCAAAAGAGGTGGTTAAATCATGGGCCATGGTTAAATAAGTATAGACTTGATCAAATAACAAGCTATTTTGTTTAAATATCTTTGCTTTATGCGGTTTAGCAGACGAACTTTCGATTTCAGCTAAAGTACTTTTAATGTTTTTAATCTCTCCATCCAATAGTAATGGCGAAACAAGCATATATTTCCTTGGAAAATCTGGCAACTGAATGGTCGAGACAATTAAATCATAGGCCTCAAGATTAAACTGGCTTAACTGAGATATCTTAGCAATTTGGATCTGACCAACTTGGGGAATCATGCGCTCGATTCGTCGCTCCAATATTTGTGAAGAACCGATGCCACTTGAACAAACCACCAGAATGGTATGCTCTAGTCTGTGCTCTGCCATTCGATCGATAGAAGCAGCAAAATGAAGCAAGATATAAGCCAGCTCCTCCTTAGATAAAGAATGACGATCCTTCCCTGGCTCACGAAAGAAAATTTGAGCAAAATGGTTTTCAATGACTGAAAAAATTTCCGGATACTGTCCAACAACCTTCAAGAGCACCGAATTATCAATCTTCTGCAGAAGCCCACTGGGACGGTTTAAGGAAGCCTGAATATGGGCCAATAAATCTTGAAATAAACGCGAATCAGCAGGGAAATCAATCTCGCTTTGTTTAGCAACCTGTTGGATAAATTCTTTGACCTGAAAAGTCAATTGAGAATCAAAATTCTGATTAAAAAGATTGATATCTTTTCTATAATTAACCCCGGCTAATAGACGGGCAAAGAAATGTCGTTCGTTCAAGGCAATGGATTGACCTATTTGTAAAGAAATTGATCCATAAATTTGATGAGACAATTTAATTAAATCTTTATCAATCCCCCTGATAGAAACCTGATCATTGATTTGATGATCTTTCTTAATTCGGTCAATCGATAAAGCTAACATCACCAATATATATTGCAACTGATTATCGTTGACTAAGTCAAAACGCTGGATAGCCTCTTGAGCCAAAGTTTCTTTAGCAATCAACCATGATGCTGGCTCAATCATTTGCAGAACATAATGATTTATAGATCTTCCTTTGTTTTCTGATAAATTCTCCAGGTGATTAAAAAACTCTGACTCAGAAACCCCATTATAAATTAGGGAGCCAGCAACTTGTCGAAGCACTTTCTCCTTGTCCGGAGCCAGCAAACCAACAGCTGGTTGACGAAATATTTCCAAGTTGTAAGAGGCTAAAGCATTACTAATCGTTTCCAAATCTTTGCTAGCAGTCCCATAACTCACTTGGAATTCATCGGCCAAGGCTTCAATCGTCTGCACACCTTGACTCAAGAGGACGGTCAAAGCCATCGCTTGCTGACGTTCTTGAATATCAATCCAAAGTCCTTGTGATTGGTCAATCCACCGATCCACCATAGTCATTTGAGCTGGATTTTTAAAAATTAGCTGATAACCTTGATCTTTAGGTTTGATGAGTTGAATCTCTTCTCTAGCCAAGCTTGCTTGCAAAGAGGCCAATTCACGGTAAACAGTTCGACGACTTACCTTGAGAATCTTTTGTAAATCCGCAACTGTTAAGCCATGATCAAGATGACGCAGATTTTTTAAAATAAGTTGTTCTCTAACTGTCAGCTCCATGATCATCCACCCCTGATTTGCTATTTATTTATAGTATAGCATCATAATTTTCTTCATCTAATAAATCATCCCAAATAAGTAGGGTCGCTTGTGGGAATCGCTCTTGTAAGCTGTCTTTTAATTCAGGGTTGGTTATCAAAACATCCTCATTACTAGTCGTTAATTGATCTAATGCAATAGCCTGAGCCGAAGCTAAGTGTCCGTTCGCTCGCTGTTTATTTCTAAACTGAGAAGCGGCCATCGTCGTTTGTCCCACAATATCTTGATAAACAAAGTATACTTTTTTGTTGGTAATATTCATTTTTGAAACAGTTTCTTCTTCTGAGGCCGGTGCTTGACTTTTATCTTTACCGATCATTTCGCTTAGTAATTGATCGTACCGTTCTCCATCTAAGAAATTACCAACCGATACGTGTTCAGCTTTAGGTGCTTGCCGACGAGCCCGATCGGTTAATTCTTCCTGGGTAATCACTAAAGTTCCTGGCTGATCTTGTAACTGACTAATCGCCACATTAGTAATAGGTAAGTCAATCTGCATGCTCTTGGCTTTCTTTCGTAATAAGGAAGCACCCATTGCACTCGATCCCATTCCAGCATCACAGGCAAAGATAATGCGATCAATCTTGGCCAAAGCTGGAGCAGCATCTCCACTTACTAGGCTGACTTGTCCCTTAGATTGGCGTTTGGCAGCGGCAACTTGATCCTGCACGGCTTCTAAATTATCTTCCGTATTTCTATCGAGTTTAAGCACCATGGCAGCTACCATAAAGGATACCAAGGCGGCAGCTAGAACCCCCATAAGAACAGATAAGTGGGCGCCTTTAGCAGACATCCCCATAATTGCAATAATTGAACCAGGTGAGGCTGGAGAAGTTAAGGCGGCGCCTAATAATTGGAAAACAAAAGTTCCTGTTACCCCGCCGGCAATTACCGCTAAGAACAACATAGGTTTCATCATGACATAAGGGAAGTAAATTTCATGGATCCCACCTAAGAAATGAATAATCATTGCTCCGATCGATGATGATTTTGCTGATCCTTTACTAAAAATAAAGTAAGCCAACAAGACTCCTAGACCAGGGCCAGGGTTTGCTTCTAAGAGATAGATTACTGACTTGCCCAAGCTTTCCGCTTGTTGAGTACCGATTGGTGTTAAAATACCATGGTTTATCGCATTATTTAGAAAAAGTATCTTAGCAGGTTCAATAAAAATATTAGCTAAAGGCAAGATGCCCGCATTGATAATCGTTTGAACCCCTGCTGCTAGAAAGTTTGTTACCCCAGAAACTACGGGTCCGATGGCATAAAAACCTAAAACGGCTAAGAAGAAACCTAAAAGGCCAGAACTAAAATTATTAATCAACATTTCAAATCCAGAAGGGATTTTGCCATCCATGGCTTGGTCAAATTTCTTAATGAACCAACCCCCTAAAGGTCCCATCATCATAGCACCGATAAACATTGGTGTATCCCCCGCACCGGCAATCACACCCATGGTAGCAATTGCTCCGACTACCCCCCCGCGCTGTTGATAAACGATGCTACCACCAGTGAAGCCGATTAATAAGGGAAGTAAATATTGTTGCATCGGACCCACCATGGAGCTTAATGCTTCATTAGGTAAATAGCCGTCAGGGATAACCAAGGCGGTTAAGACACCCCAGGCAATAAATCCACCAATATTAGGCATAACCATACTACTTAAATAAGAACCTAATTTCTGAATGCCTGACTTCCAGGCGACATTATTTTGTCTTTCCATGCTACTGCCTCCATTCTTTTTCTTACTTTAATAGTAGTCAAATGTCAAAGCGCTTTCAACAGATTGAAATAACAACTTTGGCACATTACCTGTGCCAAAATTAGAAATGGTATGACTATCGAGTTGCACCTAGCATAAATACTCAAAAGTTGGCTTCAATTTTTTTAAGAGTCATCAGAACTATCCAATATACAGGCCATTTAATCATCGATGAGAAAATTTTATATTGAAACATTATTTTACATCTATAGTTACAACATAGCGTCCTTTCTGTGATTATTTCTTATTTTTAATATTTCAGACTTCTATACTTTTGGGTTAAAAAATAAGGTTGAAGGAAAAGTTCTCTTCTATCAACCCTCAATATTGTAGAAATATTAAAAAACCTTCAAGCATCGATTGATGCATTGAAGGTTTAATTTAAAAATTTATCTATTATTTAACTCGAATAGCAAATTGTGGAGTGAACCATTGTGTTGAGTTGTATTCTAATGGTGTTCCAGGTTGGGAAGCGTGGATATAGTTTCCATTTCCGGTTGCGATGGCAACGTGGTAAGTTGATCCAGGATTACCCCAGAAATATAAGTCTCCTGGTTGAGCTTCAGCAACAGAAATTCGTGTTCCTGAATATTCTTGAGCTCCGGTCCAACCACCAATATCTTTACCATAGGTTTCTTTGTAAACATATTGTACAAATCCTGAACAGTCAAATCCTGAAGGTGATTTTCCACCCCAAACATATGGTGTTCCTAAATATTTAGCTGCATTGGATAATAAATCTCCTGAAGCTGTTTGAGCGGCTTGCGCAGCTTGTTCTGCTGCTACCCGATCAGCTTCCGCTTGAGCGGCAGCCTGTTCAGCGGCGACACGTTCTGCTTCCGCTTGGGCAGCTTGTTCAGCAGCCGCACGTTCTGCTTCGGCTTGAGCAGCAGCTTGTTCAGCAGCCACCCGGTCGGCTTCAGCTTGAGCAGCTTGTTCAGCAGCAACTTGATCAGCTTCTTCTTGAGCGGTTTGATCAATAGTAATATCTCCAGCAGGGCCAGCAATAACGTTGTCAGCTTGGCTACTTTCTTCTACTTGAGCAGTTTCGCTACTTACTTCAGTTACTACTTCTGTTTCTTCAGCTTGTACTTCTGTATTTTCAACTGGAGCTTGGCTTTCAGTGACAACTTCGGTCTCAATAGTTTCAACGGATTCTTGGCCATTGCTTACTTGTTCAAGTTGAGCTTGAGCTTCGGCTTCAGCTTGAGCCGCTGCTTGCGCTTGGGCTTCTGCTTCAGCTTGGGCTTGAGCCGCAGCTATAGCTTCTGCTTCGGCTTGAGCTTGGGCCGCTGCTAAAGCAGCTTGTTGAGCTGCAATGGCTTGAGCTTCTTCGAAGGCAGCTTTTTCTTCAACTAAAGCTTGACGATTTGCTTGAGCTAAGCTGATGTCATTGGTTAATTGATTATAAACAGCTTCTTGATTAGCCATTGTTTCTTCTAGAGAAGCTTTCAATGATTCTAGGTCAATCATCTTAACTACTTTTTCTTCTTTAGCTGTCTCTACTTGGGTTTGTTTATTCTCTACAGCTTCTTTATCCGCAATTTGAACATCTAATAAATCTTTGTTTGCATCAACCATCTTACGAACTACATCAACACGACCAACAAAGTCGGATACATCTTTAGAAGAAGCAACATAATTCAAGTAATTAGCAGATCCACCTGTTACTTGTACGGCACGAGCTTGTTCTGCTAGTAGGTCTTGACGTTTGGTGATCACAACTTCTAATTCTTTGATTTGTCCTTGTAACTCAGTGATTTCTTTATCATCTTGAGATAATTCTTGTAATAAAGCGTTGGCTTTCTCATTAAGTTCGTTCGCTTCAGCGTAAGCGGCTGCCAATTCTGCATATAATTGAGCTTGTTGTTGACTTAAGCCTTCAATTTCAAGATCGGCACCATAAATTAATTGATCGTAGTCTTGAGCCATTACTGGGCTAGCAAAGGAAGATACAGCAATTGCTGAGGCAAATAATGATTTAAATACATTATTAACAAACGATTTTTTCATTAATGTCGACTCCTTTTGTCTAATCTTCATAAATATCTTATATATCTTCAATCTTTTTTCACAGGAACTCAGATAAAAATTCCAATTTAATAACATGATTAGGATATCACAAAAAATGGCTTAGGAAAGCATTTTATTCAATTCGTAGCTACATTGTAACAGTCCTGTAAAATTTTAAGAAAACTTAAAGAATACTTAAACTATTGTTATTTATTGCTTTCTTCCCTATAATATTAGTTAAAGTTAATCAAGGAGTGAGCAGATGAATATAATTGAAGAACTCATCTGGCGTGGGGCCATTAATCAACAGACAGATGAGCAAGGCCTGATTGAAGAAATCGAACAACATCCGATTACCCTGTATTGTGGCGTGGATCCAACTGGCAACTCCATGCATATTGGGCATCTTATTCCATTCATGATTCTTAAGAGATTTCAGTTGCAAGGTCATCATCCGGTTGTCGTTATCGGTGGTGCCACTGGTTCGATTGGTGACCCTTCTGGTCGAACGAGTGAAAGAACCTTGCAAACCAAGGAAGTGGTTAAAGAGAATGCCCGTCGTTTGACTGAACAAATGCAACATATTTTTGGCGATGACTTTACTATCTTAAATAATTATGATTGGACGCATGACTTAAGTCTTCTGGATTTCTTACGGGATATTGGCAAGCACTTTAATGTCAATACCATGTTAGCGAAAGACGTCGTTGCTTCTCGTTTAGAACATGGGATTTCTTTTACAGAATTCACCTATCAAATCCTCCAATCGATGGATTTCCACCATCTTTATAAGGACCATCACGTCCAATTACAAATTGGTGGAGCTGATCAATGGGGCAATATTACTGCCGGCTTGGATTATATTCGTCGGGTGGAGGGACCTGAAGCTAAAGCATTTGGCTTAACAATTCCACTAATGTTGAAGGCAGATGGAACGAAATTTGGGAAATCAGCGGGAAATGCCATCTGGCTCGATCCGGAACAAACTTCTCCTTACGAATTCTATCAATTCTGGCTCAACCAACAAGACGATGATGTAGTTAAATTCTTGAAATACTTTACTTTCCTAACGCCCGAAGAAATTGAAAATTTGGCCAAGGAAATTGAAGAACGCCCTCATCTAAGACTAGCCCAAAAACGCTTAGCCGAAGAAATAACGCGTTTTGTCCATAGTCAAGCCGCCTTAGAAGAAGCCCAAACAATTACTGAAGCACTTTTTACTGGCGATATTCAATCCTTGACTGTCGGGCAGATTGAACAAGGATTTAAGAATATGCCTCAAGCAACTACCGATCACCAAGCACACAATTTGGCCGTCTGGTTAGTTGATACCGGTATTGTATCTTCCCGCCGACAAGCTCGTGAATTTATCAATAACGGCGCTATTACGATTAACGGTCAAAAATATACTGATGTTGATTTTGAAATCAATCCTGAGATTGCTATCGGTCAAAAATACTATGTCGTTCGTCGAGGGAAAAAGAACTATACCTTAGTGACCATTAACGAATAAATAAAACGAAGTCCTAACACCTCATTGCGAAAAGGTGTCAGGACTTTTTTGATTGAAGCGACTCAATTGACCATTCAGTTTCTGTCATTAGCTTTGTTGATCCCAACGGGTCCGTTGCCATAATTGACCGTCCAATTGGCTTTCCTTAAGTTTTAATCGTTGCACTTGTTCGTGATAAAGCTCTTGAGCCATATACAAGGTAGCCTGCTGTGGATATGTCTGTACTTGATTCATCCATTGATCAATCGAGCGATTCGGCCAAATATCGGTCATTAGACTTCCTCTCCTTCCAACCTATAAAGTTCTTCTAAAAGATCCGCTTGTTGGACTAGCTGTTGATAGAACAAATCTAATTCCAAAGCATCGGTCTCTTGTTCGATGAATCCTTGATCAATCAGCTTGCCAAGCTGACTGAGAATGGTTTGCTGTAAAGCTCGAAAAGAGCCAACCCGGCCGGTTTCTAAATAGGTCACATAGTCGAACATCAAACGCCACTGCTGGGTTGGATTCTTAGCAGCTAGTTGACCAACGGCAAAATAAGGTAAATAGGTCATTTGCCAATAATGAGCGAAGGCTCGATAGGGTGATAATAATTCAGAGAGAGTCGCTCGTTGTCCAGAATCAGTTCGGTAGGCTGAAAGTTTTGTTCCGGATAAGACGACCGTGCCCATTTCTTTACCGACTAATATTGGTCGCCACAAATCAATCTGATAAGCATTGGGAAAAGCTTGATCAAACCAGGCTTTTAGTATTGCTGGAGCTTGGTACCAATACAATTGAAATTGAAAAATAATCCGATCAAATTCCTTTAACCGATTACGCTCAATTTCAGGATCAAATTTCTGCTGCTCTTGATAGTAAGCTCCCAAATCAAAATACGTCACATCGGTCATCGCTTGACCGGTTTGTAAGAGGAATTGATGACTTTGTGAATCATCGACCTCGGGATGACCGATAATAACTAAAGTTCTCAACCTAATCCTCCTCTTTCAAATAATCTTTCAATTGCGGAACTGCCTGGATCAATGCTTCTCGAGCTTCTTCGGGCCAATCTGCCTCCACCTGCTGAACCAGTGTGTTTAAACGCTGATTGACCTGTTTTTGATAATCTGTTTTTTGCGGCTCGCTAGGCAATTCTGCCAGGACAACAAAGATATCATTCAAAGCTTTGGCTAAAATAGACTGATATTCTGGAGTCACCGGTAAATGCTCCAAATCGGCCAGCTCCCGTTCACTACGTCTCAGTAAATCGACTTGATGTTTTGCCTGACTAATTAACTGATTAATTCCCTCTTGAAAAGCATCTGCTTGATGATTGACTGTGTATTGCTGATCAATTTCTTGAACCTCTTCCCAGTTCAACTTATCTTTTAGCTTGCTGTTAACAAAATGGCCTTCTTGATCGACAACTGCTTGTTGGTACATGCCTTGGACTGCTTCGAGACTGGCCATTTTATCTTCATATTTCTGCCAAGCCTGCTGAAGCTCCTGAGCCTTATCCGAATGCTGTTGACTATATTGCTGTATTTTATCCTCGATATGCTGGCGGTCATCTTCACTGAGATCTAGGCGTGGATAGACTTGCTGATCATCTTGATACAATTTATCAACCGCTTCGATTAACTTGGCTTCATTTTGTCGAGCCAATAGAATTTGTTGAGCGGGCCCAGCACTCAAAGAGAAATGATAATAAGCTGCTAAGACCACCAGAACCACGATGGCAGCAACTATAATCGTAAGCCTATGTGCCTTGATGGTCTTCACCTTCTATCTCTTGGTAATGGGGTAGTTGTATAGTAAAGGTTGAGCCTTTGTTTACTTGACTTTCAACCTGAATAGTCCCTTGGTGGGCTTCCACCAAAGATTTAACCACAGAAAGACCAATTCCTGACTCACCGAATTTAGTATTCTTACGTGATTCATCAACCTTATAGAATCGTTCCCAGATACTCTTTAAATTTTCAGGGTCGATACCAATCCCATGGTCGACCACCTGAATTTGAGCGTAATCTTTCTCCATCGTTCCGATCAGTTTAATCTCTTCTTCCTGGGAGAACTGAATGGCATTGGTCAACAGATTAATAATAATCTGCATCAAACGGTCATAATCGGCCCAAAAGACCAAATCTTCATCCGCTTCAATCACAATATAATCAAGGTTTTCTTGAGCCTTAACATTCATCTGTTGTTGAATTTCTTTAAAGAAGGTTTGGCCTTTGATTTTTACTTTCTTGAGGACAAACTGCTGACTGATAATTTTCTCATAATCTAAATGTTCATTAACTAGGCGCGTTAAACGCTGGGTCTCTTTGGCAATTAATTCTAAACTACGTCCCCGTTGCTTGGCTGGAATCATATCATGTTGTAACCCTTCCAGAATACCAGACATGGTCGTCAAAGGGGTCCGCATCTCGTGGGCTACGTCCATCATAAATTGGCGACGCAATGCCTCCTGACGGGCTACCTCTTCATCAGAAGCCAAAAGTGAATCGGCCATCTTCTGGAAATCACGAGCAAGGTCCGAGAACTCATCTCGCCCTTTAACATCGATCTCCAAATCATAGTTCCCCGACGTAATCTCACGAGTGACGACTTGTAATTTCTTAATTTTCCGTGTTTGATAAACGGCTGAAACCATACTCAATATAATCCCAATCGAGCCGGTAATGATGAAAGAAAGAATAATATTCTTACGGATTTCTTGAATTTGGCTTTGTAACTCATTCAAGGGAGCTGCTAAGGAAATAAAGCCACCAGGAAACTGGCCGACATCATGATGGGGTAGATAAACAATCAGAAAGGTCTCCATCTGACCCTGATAGTTCATACGCTCGACGTGACGAAAGCCAAGATATTGTCCTGACTGGATTGCTTCTAAATCTTCTTGAGATAAATTCGCATCAAAGCGTTGATCGTAGGTAGGATAGATGGTTCGTCCATCTTGAAGATAAACTTGAATTAAGATCCCTTCACTGGCCAATAACTGAGTCGTGCGAACCAAATCATTCCGCGAAAAATTATTGTTGACGATATTATCGCCGTAATTTAACAGTTGTTCTTCCAATTTACTGGTTACCTGCTGGGTCATATAAGATTCCATCCGGGTGGAAATAATGGCTAACGTCAGAAAAATTAGAATAAAGAAACTAATGATTTGTTGCCAGAGGAACTTCATCTAGTCTCCTACTTCCTCATACTTATAGCCGACACCCCAGACTGTCTGGATAACCTCTTCGCCGACTTGTTCAATCTTCTGACGTAATTTCTTAATATGAGCATCGACTGTACGTTCATCGCCATAGAAAGGATCTTCCCAAAGACTCGTTAATAAATCTTCACGACTAAAGACCCGCTTAGGATTACTTGCAAACATCACTAATAAATCAAACTCTTTGGGGGTCAAATTCTCAATGGGTTGATCTTGATAATAGGCTTCCCGGGTTTGAGTATTGATCTTAATCACTTTAGTTTGAATATCAAAGGCTTTATCTTCTTTGACCTCATCGACACTATCCATATGAGCCCGTCGATATAATGCCTTAATCCGAGCCAATAAGGTAATCGGGCTGAAAGGCTTAGTCACA
Organism: Ignavigranum ruoffiae; assembly: GCF_900110675.1. Lineage (GTDB taxonomy): Bacteria > Bacillota > Bacilli > Lactobacillales > Aerococcaceae > Ignavigranum > Ignavigranum ruoffiae. The sequence goes on from NZ_FOEN01000005.1 coordinate 120,447, forward strand.
TAGTCGTCGGCTCCCATTTCGAGTCCAATCACTTGATCACTCTCTGAATCTCGAGCAGTTAGCATAATGATGGGCACTTCTTGGGAGATCTTGCGGATATTTCGACATACCTGCATCCCATCCATGGTCGGAAGATTGAGGTCGAGTATAATCATATCCCACGTCTCCGGGCTGGCCTTGAAAGCAGCTAGTCCTTCCCCACCATCATATTTAAAAGTAGCTTCGAAAGATTCGTTCTCGAAGAACATTGACATCATTTCACTGACAGATTCATTATCTTCAATCATTAGGATTCGCATTTTATCTTCACATCCTTTTTGTCGTTGATTCAATTATACAATAATCAATCATCGGACTCTAGCATGAGAAGAATAAGTCTTGGACTCAACGATCTTTATTTTGCAATAATTCCATCCTTAATTGGGTAAATTCAATGAAAGGTTGCATCAGCTGATTGGGTTTAATTTCCATAAGCAACTTAGTTTTCATCAATGCTTTCTGAGCTAGTTGTAAATTATTCGCTCTTAAATAAATATGGGTCAATAATAAGTGCAGGTGGTCGGCAAAGGTTAAATGATCGTCATGGCTAATGTCCTGAATCGCCATCTGACAATAATACAAAGCCTGATCAATTTTATCTAATTTCAAATAGCAGCGCGACATATTGTATAAGAATTTACGTTTAAGATAGAAGTCCAACGGATTACTATTATAAATAACATACGCTTCCTGAAAATATTCTAAGGCTCTTTGTAGCTTGCCAATTTCGGTGTAGATAGAAGCCAAAGCCACAATTACCTTGAAATGGTGAACCCGGCTTTTCTTACTTTTTAACTGATAGGCTTCTTGTAATAAAGCCAAAGCTTTGTCCGTATTGCCATGTAATTCATATTCAATCACGGCATAGACCCAGCATTTAAATTCCTGGGGATAAGTTAAATTGTTAAAGCCAACTTCACTGAGATACGCTTGCAAACGATCAAACTGACGACGTTGATTTAATTGACGAATTTCTGCTTTAACCGAGTCCAGTAAATACCCTGTGGCAGACTCTCCTAATAATTGTGAGACTGAAATTTCGAATTTATTGGCTAATTTAATCACGATATCAATATCTGGACAAACTAAGCCTTGTTCAATTTTTGAAATCATGCCCTGACTACAGATTCCGTCAGCCAATTCCTTCTGCGACCAATGATAGAATTCTCGATAGCGTTTAATATTATTCAAATACTCCATGCTGTCTCTCCTGCCCATATTCGCTTTCTGTAAATTATTATAGTTAAGCCGAATAATTTCTGCTATCTTTCGTACCCATTTTCCTTATAGAGATTTATTATTATGTATAGGTTTCAGCTTGTATACAGGTCCTAGTCTATTGCCTATAAGTGTATCTTTATGCTTGAAATGGATTCATCGTCGCTGATACAGTGATGATTCTGCCCACTTGAATAAATTTCTTTGATCTGAAATCAGGCTAAAAATCCGTGCCCCTGTAATAAACAAGGACACGGATTTGATCAACAGATCTATTTGCTAAAAACTTCCCATATGAAAAACAACAGTTTGAGATAATCAGCCTAACCGTAGAAAACTGAAAACAACATAATTTGGTCTAATTGCTTAACGGGTAGGAGCTTTCCAAATTACAGGAGGAAGTCCGTCTCCCGGTCCGCCGAGAGCAACCATTTCTGTTTGACCCAATAAGCCCATTAAATTAACTGCTAAGCCAAAAAGTGCCACAAATACTTTTAATTTTTTCATATTTTTACCTCTTCCGCTTTATTTTTTAAGGCGCTAATCACTTTCTGAAATTCTTCGGCTTCCTCACTGGTAAATGTTTCTTCTTCACATAGGTCTGTTGTCATATTCTTAGCTTTATTTACTGGTCCAGCAATCAAGGTTAAACCAGCCACTAAGCATTCTACCACATAAACAGTCTGCTTTTCTTTATTCTCATATTTACGACTTTGCATTCTTCCTGACAGGGCAATTTGATCTCCTTTGTCACAGTATTTGACCAGAATTTCGGCCAAACGATTCCAAACAACAAAAGGGATAAAATCGGTAACCTCTTCCCCGTGCTGATTGCGCAGAGGACGATGGACGGCGATACAATTGTTAACAACACAGAGATTTTCTGCAAGTTCTTTCAATTCTGGTTGACGGACCAAACGGCCGACAAAAACGACTTGATTCAATAAAAAAATCACTCCTTTGTCTTGTTCTATAAAGTAGATACAAGATCTGGAGTGAAATACCTTAAATTTCTTCGGCAATTTTGATAATTTTTCGCAAGCGATGATTCACGCCAGATTTAGAGATCGGGCCGCCTGGCACCCGCTCCCCTAATTCCTTTAAGCTCATATCCGGATTAGCTAAGCGAAATTCAGCCATCACTTGTAATTTATCTGGTAAACTATCCAATCCATAATGCTGTTCGATTAGACGAATGGCTTCTAATTGCTTTTGTGAAGCATCAATCGTCTTGTTCATATTTGCATTTTCCATGTTGACTAAACGATTGACTGAGTTGCGCATATCACGGACGATGCGGATATCTTCGAATTTGAGCACAGCACTCGACGCACCGATAATCGCTAAAAAATCAGAAATCTTCTCGGCTTCCTTGAGATAGGTAATATGCCCATTGCGCCGGTCAATGGTTTTAGCATTTAGATTAAATTGATTCATTAAAGCACAAATATCCAAATTATGGCTATCATAATTGGAATAAATTTCCAGGTGATAGTTGTTAGATTCAGGGTTATTCACCGATCCTCCTGCTAGGAAAGCGCCGCGTAAATATGAACGCATTTTCTGTTCGTCCTCTTTGATACTGAGGGGAATCGCTGTGGAAATTCTTAAACCATCAAAAATTTCTAAGTCTTTCAATAAGTTATCCACATTCTGACGACAACGCACAATATACACATTATTCTTCTTCAATTTCATCTTACGGCGGACAATCAGTTCCGATTCTACCTGATAATTATCCTTTAATAAGGAGAAGATTCTGCGAGCGATCGCCGCATTCTCGCTCTGAACGTTTAGAATAAATCGTTGCTGGTGCAAGCTTACTGCCCCGTTCATGCGTATTAATGCCATCAGTTCTGCCTTGGCATGTTCTGGATGCACCTCTAACAAAGTACATTCTTTCTTAACTTCTGCCGCAAAGGTCATCATAAGCTCACCCTTCTACGCCAACCTTATTGGTGTTTTTTGTTTTTGCCGACGAGTTTTATCCGATCTAAGAGATGATCCAACTCATGGACCACTTCTTCAGTATCATGATAGGCCCCGCCATCTTTCATATTTAAGAAATCACTGGAAATAATATGACAACCTTGGTCCTGCAAGCCTTTAAAATCATGGCGAACTTGTAAGAGATATTCCTGGTTCGGTTGGTGAAGAATGTAATCTTCGGGAACTGGACTGAGGTTGACCAAAACCGTATCGATAAAGTGATCATTTAAATGCTGATGTAAGACCTCGACATGATTCGCATCGGTGAAATTCTCCGTTTCACCTAACTGGGTCATAATATTACAAATATAAACCACTTGAGCTTTCGTTTGGCAAATTGCCTGACCAATTTCATCAATCATTAAATTTGGCAAAATTGATGTATACAAGCTACCAGGCCCCAAGACAATCATATCTGCTTCTAAGATAGCATCAACGACTTGAGGTGAAGCTTTAATCGCCGGATCACCATCGACCGTAGTTACCATCACTTGTTGAATTTTCTTACGATGGCCAGCAATCTTCGATTCACCGATGGCAATCGTCCCATCTTCAAAGAGCGCATTCAAAACTAAGGGTTCCTCCGCCGCTGGCAGAATCTGCCCTTTAATTTCCATCCATTTGGCCAGTGTTTGAATCGCCTCATTCAATGAGCCTTTCATTTCTTTGAGAGCCGCAATAATTAAATTACCAATAGCATGGCCCGCTAAGAAGGCATCTTCACTGTCAAAGCGATATTGAAATAAGTCTAATAAATCCTGATCCCATTGGGACAAGGCCGTCATACAATTACGAATATCTCCGGGAGGCACCACATTAATATAATTCCGCAATGTCCCACTTGATCCACCATCATCGGCTACGGTGACAATGGCAGAAATATCAGCATTCAAATGCTTCAATCCTTTAAGAATCACTGGTAAGCCGGTGCCGCCTCCAATGACTGTGATTTTATATTTATGATTTTGTGTCATAAGATTAGCTCTTTCTTTTCTTAATATCACGATGAATTACTTTAACGTGATATTGATCATTTAACAAATGCTTGGCTGTGCGTTCTGCAATCGCTACGGAACGATGCTGACCACCGGTACAGCCAATCGCAATCGTTACATTGGCCTTGCCCTCGCGCTTATAGCCGGGCAAGCAGTATTCAATCAAATCAATAAATTTATAATAAAAGGTTTGCGTTTCAGGTTGAATCATCACATAATCATAAACTTCATGGTCTTGTCCGGTCTTATCTCTCAATTCATCAATATAATGGGGATTCGGTAAAAAGCGCACATCCATCACGATGTCCGCATCAATCGGCAGACCATATTTAAAACCAAAAGAAACGATATCCACATGAAAGGGTTCAAAACCTTCACTAGCGAAAGATTCCATAATAATGGCTCTGAGTTGGCGAGGGCTCGTTTCTGAGGTGTCTACAATCATCTGGGCACGACTACGAATATCCTTGAGGATTTCGCGTTCCTTGGTAATCCCTTCCAGAATTCGGCCATCCACAGCCAAAGGATGGTGACGACGAGATTCTTTGTAACGCGCAACGAGTGCTTGATCGCTCGCTTCAAGAAACAAAATCCGCGTCGTAATCGCCTGAGTATTGTCCATCTTCTTAATCACATTGTCAATCTCATTAAAAAACTCACGTGTCCGCAAATCAATGACCAGAGCAATCTTGGTAATCTTGCCTGATTCTTTCATTAATTCCCAAAAGGTCGGCAGTAAGCTCGGTGGCATATTATCAATACAATAATAACCTAGGTCTTCAAAACTTTGAACAGCCACTGTCTTACCTGCTCCACTCATGCCGGTAATAATAACCAATTCTAAGGTATCTGTCATGATTAGCCTCTCCTTTAATGAATGTATTATATCATAGTTGTCTAAAGGCGATAAGAATTACTCCAAAGCGGGTTGAATGAGTTGACGAGCGACCTCTGCTAAACGCTTTAATTTATTGAGACTCGCAGTTTGATCATCAGCGACGGCTCCCAGATAAATCTTCATCTTCGGCTCGGTGCCACTCGGTCGAAAAGCTAACCATGACCCATCTTCCAATAAGTATTTAAGTACATTGGCTTTAGGTAAACTCAAAGAAGTGGCCCGTCCTTGTGCATCGATAGCTACCCCTTGTAAATAATCATATCGCGTCTCTACTTGCAAATTGGCAAATTTGTGCTGGCTTTGATCTCTTAAAGCTTGCATAAACTTCTCCATCTTTGCTTGGCCCTTCAATCCTGGAAAGGCAACTGAGATAGTTTTTTCATAGTAATAGCCATAGGATTGATAAATCTCTTCCAGAACTTGCAGTAAATTTCTATCTTGTTCCTTATAATAAGCGGCCATTTCACCAATAAAGAGTAGGGCTTGCAAGGCATCTTTGTCGCGAGTAAATGCTCGCAGTAAATAGCCATAACTTTCTTCAAAACCAAAAATAAAATTAGCCGAGTGTTGACGCTCAAATAAATCAATCTTGTCAGCAATATATTTAAAACCGGTTAAGACATTTTGAACCTGAATCCCGTAAGCCTGACCTAAACGATCAGCAAGGTGGGTCGAAACAATCGACTTAACCACAACACTATTGCTGGTAAGTTGACCTTGGCTAGCTTTCTGTTCCAATAGATAATAGAGCATTAAACTCGCAATTTGATTACCAGTCAGAAAGTGAAATTCTCCCTCATGATCGGCAACCATCAGGCCAAGCCGGTCGGCATCTGGATCCGTCGCTAACAAAATATCAGCGCCATTATCACGACCTAATTGTTCCGCTAAAGTAAAAGCGGCAGGATCTTCCGGATTCGGTAAGCTAACTGTGGGAAAATCACCATCTGGCTGAGTCTGTTCTTCCACGAATTTAACTTGAGAAAAGCCAGCCTGAACCAAAGCCTTCTTAGCTAAATAAGCTCCCGTTCCATGTAAAGGGGTATAGACCAGCTTAAGCTGATCTCCCATCCGTTGTAGCAGATTCTGATCTAAATTAACCGACCTAAGCTGATCTAAATAGGCTTGATCGACTTGGTCGCCGATGATTTCTAAGAGACCTGATGCTATCAACTGATTACGGTCTGCGAGGGAAATCGTTAAGGGATTGTCAATGTTTTGAATAAAGGCCAAAACATCGGCCATGGCTTCTGGAGGCATCTGTCCGCCAAGATGATTATATAATTTATAGCCATTATATTCTGCTGGATTATGACTGGCCGTTATCATAATTCCAGCAAAAGTTTCTAGATACCTAACGGCAAAGGATAAGACAGGGGTTGGCCTTAAGCTTTCATATATATAGGTTTTTATCCCATGATTTCCCAAAACTAAGGCAGCGTGTAGGGCAAAATCTTGAGACTGGTGTCTCGAATCATAAGCAATGACCACCCCTTTTTGTTTAGCTTCTGAGCCCCTGGCTACAATATATTGAGCTAAACCTTCACTCGCTTGACCTACCGTATAAATATTCATCCGGTTAATTCCGGGTCCCATCACGCCGCGCATGCCAGCAGTCCCAAATTCTAATGGCTGAGAAAAGGCCTCTTCTCGTTCTACTAAATCCATTTGACTTAAATCTTGTTTCATCTGCGCATCGAGATTGGGAAACTCTGACCATAACTGAAATGTCTCTTGCCAAGCCATCCTAATATCTTCCCTTCTACAATTCTTCTTGATAGGCTAATGTTTGAATATAATCATAGGCCTTTTGGCCAGCAATACTTCCATCGCCAACCGCTGTTGCTACCTGACGTAGGTTTTTGGCCCGCACATCACCTATGGCATAAATGCCGTCTTGGGCTGTTTGCATCTGATCATCGGTAATAATCCAGCCTTGTTCATCGGTAATGCCTAAGTCTGTGAATAGTTCGCTATTAGGAACCAGTCCGACATAGACAAAAACACCATCAAAGGCTAGGGTAGAGGCTTCATCGGTCTTAACATTGCGAAGTTTAATGCTTTCCACTTGATCTTGACCTTGGATTTCATCGACCACACTGTCCCAAATAAATTTCATTTTAGGATTGGCAAAAGCCCGCTCTTGTAGGATCTTTTGGGCACGCAAGGCATCCCGCCGATGAACTACCGTCACTGAATTAGCAAATTGAGTCAGATAGGTGCCTTCTTCTACGGCAGAGTCGCCACCACCGATTACCATGACATCCTTATCTTTGAAGAAGAAACCATCACAGACTGCACAATATGAGACGCCGCGACCAGCCAACTCTTCCTCACCTGAGACTCCCAGTTTACGATGGGTCGCTCCAGTCGCAATAATTAAGACCGGGGCTTGATATATCTTGTCAGCTAAATAGACTAATTTATTACCATCTTTTATTTCAACCTTATCCACTGCACCATAGACCGTTTCGGCCTTGAAAGCTGAGGCAGATTCAAAGAATTTCATTGCCAATTCAGGTCCCGGAATCTTCCCAAAGCCAGGATAGTTCTCCACGTCAGCTGTATTCATTAATTCACCGCCAGGAACACCCCGTTCAATCATTAGGGTATCTAAGCTAGCCCGTGAAGCATACAAAGCCGCCGTCATGCCTGCTGGTCCAGCACCGATAATGATGACATCTTTTTTTATCATTGTTTGATTTTCTTCCATTTATGTTCTCCTTTATCTTATCCATCGATTAAAAATGATCTAAGCTAGCCTCCTGCTTACCTTCTCGCTCCATTAAGGCGGTTACCGTCTGATCAACATCCGCCCCTTGGTATATTAAGCTATACAAGCCTGCGGTAATTGGCATATCAATCTTTAATTGATTTGAGAGTTCATAAGCAACCTGGCATGTTGAAAATCCTTCTACCACCATATGAACCTCTTGATCAACGGTCTCCCTCTTCTTACCTTGAGCTAATAATACCCCCGCGCGGAAATTCCGTGAATGTTGACTGGTACAAGTAACAATTAAGTCGCCCACGCCACTTAAACCGGCAAAGGTCAGTGGATCGGATCCCATGGCCACGCCTAGACGAGTAATTTCAGCTAAACCGCGTGTAATTAAGGCCGCCCGAGCATTGTCCCCATATTGACGGCCAGCTAATACACCTGATCCAATGGCGATAATATTCTTTAAGGCACCCCCGAGCTCTACTCCTGTTATATCTTGATTAGAGTAAACTCTAAAATACTTATTCATAAAAGTCTCTTGGACCTTTTGAGCTACTTGAAGTGATTCGCTTGCTGCCGTCACCACGGTAATATCATCGCGAGCCACCTCTTCGGCATGAGAAGGCCCTGAAAGTACCGCAATCGGCTGTTCTAGGTATTCACCAAGGACTTGATCTAAGACTTGGCTCATTCTCAAATAAGTCAAGGGTTCAATTCCTTTACTCGCATGGACAATCAGCGGTTGGATTTGCTTGGTTCGAAGAATGGGCAATAAATCCTGTGCAAATCCACGGATAGCTCTGGTCGGTAGAACGATCAATATCATCTCCGCTTGTTCGACCGCCTCCGTTAAGTTAGTAGTCGCCCTTATCTGGGAGTCTAAGATAAGTCCAGGAAGATAAGCTCGATTCGTATGAGTATGATTAATTTCAGCAACGGTCTCAGGATTTCGTCCCCATAAGACGACTTGCTGCTGACTATCATTTAATACCTTGGCCAAGGCAGTCCCCCAAGAACCCGTTCCCATTACAGCCACTTTCATTATTAGCGCCTCCCGTCAATCATAATCGTAAATTTTCTGTGTAATAGCTTTGTCCGTTTTTTCGGCGATATAGGCCGATAACTACGCCAAGGATACATAGGAGAATCGACAGTGCTTGTGAGACTCGAACCGGCCCCCAATATAAACTATCCGTTCGCATGCCTTCAATCAGCGCCCGCCCTAGACCATACCAAACTAAATAAAAGAGGGCCGCTTCTCCTCGTAGCAGAAGCCGGTCACGGTGACGAATACTTATAATCATCATAAAACCAATTAAATTCCAGACCGACTCATAAAGAAACGTGGGATGATGATAGATGCCTGCCACATTCATCTGCTCGATTAACCAGTCAGGTAAGTACAGACGGCTAAGAAATTCGCGCGAAACAGGGCCACCATAGGCTTCCTGATTGACAAAGTTTCCCCAACGACCAATCGCTTGCGCCAGCATCAAAGCTGGCGCGGCTGCATCAAAGACATCAATCAACTGGAGTTGACGGCGTCGACACAGATAAATTAAAGCCAAAGATCCAGCAATGACACCTCCATAAATCGCCATGCCGCCACCACGAATGTTAAATATTTGTAATAAATTCTGGCCATAATAATCCCATCTAAATATGACATAATACACCCTAGCCCCTAGAAAGCCAATCATTATGCCCCAAAAGACAAGATCTAGGATGTCATCTTCTTTCATTCCCATCTTGAAGGCTTCGCGCTTAAATATACGATATGCTAACCAAGCACCCAAACCAATAATCAAGGCGTACCACTGAATTGAGAAATCACCAATTTGAATCGCCGTAGGATTCATCACTAAACTATTCATGGTCGCATCTCCCGATTCTGTTCAATTAGTAAAGACAACCGTTCGTCGAACATTTGTCGCGCATCATGACCTAATTGACTCGCACGGAAATTCATGGCTGCCGACTCGATAATGACTGCTAAATTTCGACCGCTTTTTACTGGGATTCTAATTTTGGGAATATGTACATCTAGAATCGATTCTTGCAAGTGGGCATAGCCTAAACGCTCATATTCATGCTTACCGTCGTCATGGGTCAATTCAATAATCAATTCAAGTTGCTTATTGCGCTTAATAGCAGAAACACCAAAGAGGGTCATCACATCGATAATCCCCAATCCACGAATCTCTAATAAATTTTCTAGAATCTCAGGGGCTTCACCGATTAAAGTCAACTCATCCAACTTATATAAATCGACCCGGTCATCCGCAATCAACCGGTGCCCTCGTTGGATAAGCTCTAGCCCTGTTTCAGATTTCCCAACTCCGGAATCACCGACGAGCATGACACCCATCCCATAGACTTCAACAAAGACTCCATGGTGGGAGACGCGCTCGGCGAGTTGACCTCCTAAATAATTGGTCAGCGTAGCGACCACTCGACTGGTCTGAGACTTAGACGAAATAATCGGCACTCCCCGTTCCATGGCAACGGGCATTAAGGCCCGTGGCACCGGCATATCTCGGGCAATGATAATTGCGGGCGTCTCCGGGGTACAAATTAAATCACAGATTGCTTCACGCTCATGACTGGCTCTTGAATTAATAAAGGACATTTCCGTCCGGCCTAAAAGCTGAATCCGTTGATGAGGATAATAAGGTTTATAACCGGTCAGAATTAAGCCCGGTCGTGACACCTCACTCGAGCTCACTTTTCGATCTTTGAATTTTTCACCATAGACTATTTTGAAGTCTAAAGCTTCGACAATATCAGCAATAGTGACAAAACGTTGGTCGCTCATGGTCAACCTCCTTAGCGAGAATTATTTACACTATGATGTTACCACAATATAAAAGCCATAACCATTTATAAAAAAATTAGCAGTTCAGATTCCGTTTATAAAACTATTCACTCCAAACAAAAACGACGTCAATAGATACCTACCAACGTCGTATATATCATTTTTATGCTAAATAGTTAACACGCTCTGTACTATTGTATATAACTTAGCGACGATTTAAAAGTCGCTCCAGTCATCCTCTTGAGTCTTTGGCGTCACATCTTTGCGCTCTTCTCTTTGGTTGGTTGTATTAAAACCTTTGAACAAGGAATCAAAATGATTGGCTCGTCCTCCCTTGACTTGATAATCATAAGGCAAGAGCACACCAAGCATAATGTATAACCAAAAACCAAAAGAATAAGAGAACAATAATAATAAAGCGATAATGCGGACAATGGTCGGATCAATATTAAAATATTCTGCTAACCCTGAACATACTCCCATGATCATTTTATTAGTAGATGATTTATAAAGTCTTTTCTTCATAATAGCCTCCTAATTCTTCATAAGCAGTGCAATTAATGGGTAAGTCAGTAGCCCAGCACCGGTAAAAGCTAAAATAATCGCAATCATTCGAATCAAGGTAGAATCAACCCCAAAATATTCAGCAAGTCCTCCACAAACACCTAATAGTATACGATCATCTTGCGACAATTGAACGGTCTTCATGGTTTTAAACCTCAGCATCTTTCAGATAAATATCGCCTGAAATCACTTTGGCATCAATCGTAACTAATTGGTCTTGACTGTCTAATTGCCGTTGAATTTCTTGACGAGTATGGGAACCGGTCGATTGGACGGTATCCACACTTGTTAAGCGTTGATGAACTGCCCCGGTTGTTGAAGCGGCGATAACCTGTAAATTAACTTGAGCAGGTTGACTAATTTTAATATCGCCGGTGGTCGTTTGGGCTTGAATCTGACTCGTCGTGGCATCTTTTTTACTTATAAAGATACTACCCGCCGAGGTAGAGAAATTAAGATTCTCAGCGTTTCCAGTTAATCTGATATCACCTGAAAGAGTCTTAGCAACGATATCTTGACTGTCCATATCTGTCAATTTAATATCACCATTTAAGTTCATAACATTGACAAGGGACGCGGTTAATCGAGCTAAGTCAAGATCTCCATTTTTATTTTGAATATCGATTTCTTTCGCTTGAATGTCTTCGATCTGACCATCTCCATTAAACAAACTAATTTGGACTTGATTATAGTCTTTTTCAGGAAGTGATAAGGTCAAATCAGCTGATAAACGCGGTGAATTAACTTGGAAAATTAAACAATCTTCATGGGCATCAATCGTTGAATGGTTGGCAAATTCTTCCGCATCATATTTCTCAAAATTACCATGGAAGCGTAATTCTCCTGCCACGATTACTTTATCAGAGGGCGCTTTTTCAACTTTTAATGAGCCATTATTTAGCTTAAATTGGATATTTTTTAGGTCTTCTCCAGCAAACTCGAAACGATGTTGCAAGGTTTGACTTTTAATCCAAGGCACTTCAAAGGAAAGATTGATATCTTTACGGTCAAAATTCTTGAAGATTTCTTTAAATTGTTGACCAAGGCCTTGGCTAACTTGTTTACCACTGCGAATAGCATCATCTGCTAGCCTAGCCGTAAACCGACTGAAATCATCGGCCTTAGCTTTCAGATATTCTCTGTTTTGTTCGGAAAATGGTTGACTTGATTCATTCATCGTCTGCGCTTTTTGTGCATAAAGTTGACCTAATGAATCTGATAAATTCTTTATGTCTTCTTCTAAGGTTTCTTTCTCCGATAAGAGATCACTCTTCTGAACTTGCATTTCTTCAGTTAAATCATCTAACTCTTCAAAAATTTCTAACTCCCGCAGACGCTGTTGATTAATTAACTGCTTCTCTTTCTTAGCGTCAACTTGAGCCAACAATTCAGCAATCTCTTGGTCAAGTGCTTGGTGATCTGCTTCCTTCATTGTTGGTTCGGCTTGGCGCCAACGTGCTTCTTCAGCAGCCTGGTCTTCTTTAAATTCTTCAGCGTAGTAGTTAGGCTGATCAGTATCTTTTGCCTGGTCTTCAGTCAAAGATTTTTTGAGATAATCAGCAACTTTATGACCAACCTGTGAGCCAGTTTCTAAGACATTATCGACAAATTTGTCAATTTGATCATTTCGAGAATGTTTGTTTAAGGGTTTGTGTAATGGGTCTTCCTTCAATGATGGGTTCTGAGCATCTGAATTACCGACAGCTTCTAATAAGGTTAAGGCTTCTTCAAGGGTAATGACATTTTGACGAACTAACTCCATGATCCGTTCTTTCTCGTTCATAGTAGACCTCCTTTAAATTTCATCCTATATTGTCTACATTCATATTATGCCAAGAAAGGAAGCGAATCTCATAGGCCTTGGGTCTGATTTATTAATCTTTCAGAATATCAACCAGATATTGTCCAGTATAAGATTTAGCAACTTGCGCTACTTCTTCAGGCGTGCCAGTGGCTATGATCTCTCCACCAGCCACCCCACCTTCGGGTCCTAAGTCGATTAAATAATCCGCTGTTTTAATGACATCTAGATTGTGTTCAATAACTACAACCGTATTTCCCGCTTCGACCAACCGATCCAGAACCTTTAATAACTTCTTAATATCATGCGCATGCAGACCAGTGGTAGGCTCATCTAAGATATAGAAAGTATCCCCTGTGGCCACTCTTTGCAGTTCAGAAGCTAATTTCATCCGTTGGGCCTCTCCACCAGAAAGTGTGGTCGCGGACTGACCTAATCGAACATAGCCTAGACCGACATCAATCAATGTTTGTAATTTACGATGGATTTTAGGAATTGCTTCAAAGAATTCCAAGGCTTCATCAATCGTCATATCTAAGACTTGAGAAATATTCTTGCCTTTATATTCAATTTCTAAGGTTTCTGAATTATAGCGGCGGCCATGGCAGACCTCACAAGGTACTTCAATATTTGGTAAGAAGTTCATCTCGATTTCTTTAATTCCAGCTCCTTTACAGGCCTCACAACGTCCTCCCTTGACATTAAAACTAAAACGTCCCTTATCATAACCTCTTTGTTTAGCTCCATTCGTCTTAGCGAACAAATCACGAATATCGTCAAATACTCCGGTGTAGGTGGCTGGATTAGAGCGCGGGGTCCGACCGATTGGGCTTTGGTCAATATCAATGACCTTATCCAAGCCTTCCCAACCGGTAATATCTTTGAATTTTCCGGGTTTCTCTTTCGTTGAAGTAGTCCGTTTTATTAAAGCAATCTTTAAGATGCGATTCACTAAACTTGATTTACCCGATCCTGAAACACCCGTTACGACCGTAAACCTACCCAAAGGGAAAGCTATATCAACATTCTTCAAGTTATTCTCACTGGCTCCGGTAATCTTCACCCAGCCTTGATCTTCACTCCGTCGTTCTTTCGGAACGGGGATTGATAATTTACCCGATAAGTATTGACCTGTTAAGGATTGCTTGTTTCGCATCACCTGTTTAGGGGTTCCTTGCGCGACGATTTCGCCACCCTTCTCACCGGCACCCGGACCAATATCAATAATATAATCCGCGTCCAGCATTGTTTCTTCATCATGCTCAACGACAATTAATGAATTCCCCAGATCACGCATTTGTTTCAAGGAATTAATTAATTTACGATTATCTCGTTGATGAAGACCAATCGAAGGTTCATCTAAGACGTACATTACTCCACTCAGGTTCGATCCAATTTGAGTAGCTAAGCGAATCCGTTGTGCTTCTCCACCAGACAAGGTCCCCGCCATGCGACTCAAGTTTAAGTAATTCAGTCCCACATTATTTAAGAAAGTTAGACGATCATTAATCTCCTTGAGAATCGGTTTAGCAATCATGGCCTTCTCTTCGCCAAATTTCAATTGATCGAAATGCTTCAACGCATCTTCAATTGATAATTCGGACACTTCGGCAATATTCTTGTCACCAACTTTGACTGAGAGCGCCATTGGATTCAACCGTTGCCCTTTACATACCGGACATACCAATTCATGCATATAGTCACGCATCGATTCGCGAACATATTCGGAAGAAGTTTGATGATAACGTCGTTCTATATTATTCATAACGCCTTCGAATTTACTGTCGACCGTCTTTTGTCCGCCCCCATGTAAGGGTTTATACGTGAATTTAAAGCGGATTTGCTCTGAACCGTATTTCAGCAAATCTTGTTGCCGTTTTGATAGATCCTTATAAGGAATATCCAGCGGTATATTTTGTGAACTGGCGAATTGTTCTAGCATTGAAGAATAATAGGCTGAGTTGTTGGGGCTCCAAGGATGAAAGGCTCCTTCCATTAAAGATAAGGACTCGTCCGGAATAACCAATTCTTCATCCACAGAAAGTTTAAAACCAATTCCATCACAGGCTGGACAAGCTCCATAAGGCGCATTAAACGAGAATAGGCGCGGTTGCAACTCATCAACGGTGAAATCACAGTAGGGACAAGCAAAATGTTCATTAAAGAATAAATCTTCACCACCGATCACATTAATAATCACATAACCTTGTGAATAATTCAGGGCTACTTCCACTGAATCAAAGACACGACCGCGGATGCCTTCTTTCATCACTAGCCGGTCTACAACCACTTCTATTGTGTGTTTCTTAGTCTTGGTCAACTCAGGTACTTCAGTCACGTCATATATTTCATCATCGACGCGGACCCGAACATAACCATCCTTAATAATCTGTTCAAAAATTTTCTTATGTTGGCCCTTTTGATCACGAATTAGTGGGCTTAATATTTGTATCTTCGTCCGTTCAGGGAGGGTCATAATTTGATTAACCATTTGTTCAGGTGATTGCTTTTCAATTGGAATATGGTGGTTAGGACAATAAGGGACGCCAGTTCGCGCATAAAGTAAACGCAGATAATCATTAATCTCAGTTGCTGTCCCGACCGTCGATCGTGGATTATGACTGGTTGTCTTTTGGTCAATCGAAATAGCTGGTGAGAGACCTTCAATAGAATCAACATCCGGCTTATCCATCTGACCTAGGAATTGTCGCGCATAAGCAGATAAGCTCTCAACGTAACGCCGTTGACCTTCGGCATAGAGGGTTTGAAAGGCTAAAGAGGATTTACCTGACCCTGATAGTCCAGTCATCACTACAAGTTTATTTTTAGGAATTTCAATATTTATGTTTTTTAGATTGTGGGTTCGAGCCCCACGAACAGTTATTTTGTCATGCATATCCAGTATTCTCCTATAATTATTCGTTACTGTCCTATTATAACATAATCCATGATTTCAGCGAAACATATGTTCGTATGCATATTGGATAAAATTTCTAGCAATCAGATCCATCCCTGTGATCTAGGGGTTGCAATCAAAAGACCGACAAACTTTGAAAAAGACATGAACGATTTAAGTTTTTAATCGCAGAAGTTTATTAAATTAGGCCAAAATAAAAAACCCTCGCCTGAGCAAGGGTTTTGGAGAAAACATTCAAACCTTAACTATTTAACAGCATCTTCCCAAGTAGTGATTTCACCAAGGTAGATTTTCTTGATGTTTTCCATTGAAAGTTCTTCAACTTTAGATTCTTTGTTAACGATAACAGCGATACCATCCATAGCGATTGCATCGAAGTCTAATTTTTCTTTTTCTTCATCTTTAAGTTCACGTGAAGCCATACCTAAGTCAGCAGTTCCATCTTGAGCAGCTGTCATACCAGCAGAAGAACCGTTAGAAGTAACGTTGATGGTTACGCCAGAGTTTAATTCCATGTATTTTTCAGCTAATTTTTCCATTACAGGAGATACAGAAGTAGATCCAACAACTTCGATTGTTCCTTCTAAACCTTCTTTAGCTTCATAAGCAGGAAGTTCTGCAGCAGCTTCACCTTCTGCTTCGGTTTCTTCAGCAGCTGATTCTTCGCCTTCAGCTTCAGTTTCTTCGGCAGCTGATTCTTCACCTTCTGCTTCAGTTTCTTCAGCAGCTGATTCAGCTTCGGTTTCTTCGGCTTTAGTTTCTTCAGCTTCTGTTTCTTCGGCAGCTGATTCTTCACCTTCAGCAGCCTTAGGAGTTACTTGGATGTATCCTTCTTCTTCAACGATTGCTTGTCCATCAGCAGAATGAATGAATGATAAGAAATCTTTAGTTACTTCAGTCATTTCAGAATCTTTAGACCAAGCTACGTTAAATGGACGAGCGATTGGGTATTCACCAGCTTTGATAGTGTCAGCACTTGGTTCAACGCCGTCAACTTTAACAGCTTTTACAGAGTCATCTAAAGAACCTAAAGAGATGTATCCAATTGCTTGAGCATCTTGAGCAACTGTTTGCATTACACCGTTAGTTCCGTTTTGGATAGCCGCAGTTTCTACTGTCATGTCGTCGTCATTTTCATTCACAACACCAACGATTTCAACGAAAGCTGAACGAGTTCCTGAACCATCTTCACGAGATACTACGTTAATAGTTCCTTCTTGAGCAAAAACAGGAGCTACAATAGATGCTGCTAAACCGAACACAGACAATAAAGGTAATGTTTTTTTCATTAAAATTCTCCTTTTATAAATGATCTTTAAACATTGCGACAATTCTAATCTCTTGTTTGATAGGCTTTCACTATCAGACACGTCTATTATAACACCCGAATGTAAATTTAATGTAAAGATTAGGTAAAGATTATGTATAGCTATTCTGATTTTTAATCTTATTCTCATGATTTTCTTCGCTATTTTTCCCAAATGAAAACATTTAAAAAACCACAAACTCCGCTAATCGAAGTTTGTGGTTCTGTCATTAAAATAATTTTAGTTGTTAATCGTTTAGTTCATGCATCTTGCCAGTTGTTAAGTAAAGGATGCGTTCGCAAATGTTGGTCGTGTAATCGCCGATTCTTTCAATCGATTTACCAATATTTAAGTAACCAATCCCATAATTTACTATATCCGGATTATTCCGCATACCTTTAGCTGCTTGATGGAATAATTGTTTTAAGAGCGCATCCACTTCGTCATCACGCTTAGCAATTTCAGTAACGCCTTCATCAGACTTGTTCATAAAGGCTTGGAGAATATCAGCAAGCATTCCCTGTGCAAGTTCAGCCATCTGATTCAAGGTTTCACGCATTTCTTCTTCACCAGGGTCTTCTCCCTTAGCTCGCTTGACTGATTTAGCAATGGCCGCCGCATGGTCAGCAATTCTTTCGAGATCGTTGCTGGCTAATAGAATGGTAAAGATTTTGCGCAAATCATCAGTTACCGGAGCTTGTAGGGCAATCAAACGGTAAGCTTCTGCTTCAATTTCTACAGACAGATTGTTGATATTCACGTCGTTATCTATAACTTCCTCAGCTAAGACTTTGTCTAGGGTATTGTATGATTGAATGGATTTATGAAACGCTTCATTAGCTATGTTACCTAAATGTACCAGTTTATCGTAGAATTCATTTAATTGGTTATCAAACTGTTCTCTCATTTATGGTGCCTCCTTTTAAAAATCTAGCGAGAAATATACTTAATTAAATATTATATTAGAAATTAACCGAAGCGTCCAGAAACATAATCATTGGTCCGTTGGTCGACAGGATGGCTAAATACTGTTTCAGTATCATTAAATTCGATCACTTCACCTGTTAAGAAGAAGGCAGTCTTATCAGAAATCCGAGCCGCTTGTTGCATATTATGCGTTACAATCACGACGGTATATTTCTCTTTTAATTCATGAACCAAGTCTTCAATTTTATTGGTGGAAATTGGGTCTAAAGCTGAAGTAGGTTCGTCCATTAAAAGCACTTCTGGGTCATTAGCAATGGCCCGAGCAATACAAATCCGTTGTTGTTGTCCCCCAGAAACAGAAGTCGCATTTTGGTCTAATTTATCTTTGACTTCATCCCAGATGGCAGCGCCTTTTAGACTTTCTTCGACAATATGGTCTAATTGAGATTTATCTTTGATACCGTGAGTCCGAGGTCCATAGGCAATGTTGTCATAAATTGATTTAGGGAATGGATTCGGATGTTGGAAGACCATCCCAACGCGTTTACGTAAGATATTCACATCATAGCCCTTACTATAAATATCTTGACCATCAAGGGTGATTAAACCATCAACTCGGGCTCCGGAAACCAAATCTTGCATCCGATTCAAAGTCTTCAAGAAGGTCGATTTTCCACAACCAGATGGGCCGATAAAGGCTGTTACCAAGTGTTCTTCAATATCCATATTAATATTCTTCAAAGCATGGAAGTCTGAATAATAGAAATCTAAATCTTTAATTTGAAATTTAATTTTATTGGTCATATTTATTTTCCTCCGCTTGATAATTTACGACTAAGTAGCGTAGACAGACTATTAATTAACAAGACGATAAAGATTAACACCGTTGCCGTTGCATAAGCTTCCTTAACGTGGAAACCTTCCGAACTTAAGACATACATGTGCACGGCCAAAGTCCGACCTGAACCCATAAAGCCTTTGAACATGTTGGTAGCAGATCCTAAGGTAAAGAGTAAGGCAGCAGATTCACCAACAATCCGGCCGATTGCTAAGATAATCCCTGATAGGATCCCGGGCATTGCTACTGGTAACACAACGGTAAAGATCGTTCTAAGCTTACCAGCACCCAAGCCCAAGCTGGCCATCCGTAGAGAGTCATCCACTGAGCGCAAGGCTTCTTCCGTAGAGGAAATAATAATCGGTAAAATCATGATTGTAATCGTAAAAATCCCTGCTAAGTGAGAATAACCCCATTTCAATTCAATAACGAAGAGAAGCATCCCGAACAAACCATACACGATAGAAGGAACAGCTGCTAGGGTATCCGTAGCCAAGCGAATAATAGGTAGAAGTTTGCTGTCACGGTCTGCATACTCCACTAAATAGAAAGAGGTAAATACACCCACAGGTGCGGCGATTAATAAAGATAGGAGAATGATAATGATGGTTGAAATAATTGCTGGCATCATCGACACGTTGGAAGTGGTATAGTGCCAAGCAAATAATTCAGGTTTTAAGGATGGAATCCCGTTCCAAAAGATAAAGCCAACCAAGAATAAAAGCATGGAGATGGTAAAAATAGCTGCAATCCAGACTAGACCTTTAATAATCTTAGCACTCATTAATACTTATCTCCTTTCGACTTCACAACCATAAAGACTGAGTTAATAATCAGGATAAAGACAAAGAGAACGACTGAGGTCGCAATTAAGGACTCTCTATGTCTTCCAGCAGCATAGGCCATTTCCAAGACGATATTTGTCGTCAAGGTCCGAGTTCCATGGTTCAGAGCTTGAGGAATCATTGCTTGGTTCCCTGCTACCAAAATAACCGCCATCGTTTCACCGATAGCCCGACCAATCCCTAGAATAATTGAAGAGAAAATTCCAGAAGTAGCTGCCGGTACAACGACATTCATGACTGAACGTTCGTGAGTAGCTCCCAGACCAATACTCGCATCATAGAATGACTTTGGTACAGCATTCAAACTAGCTTCAGATAAACCAATAATGGTTGGTAGGATCATAATTCCCAATAAAAGTGAAGCTGTAAAGACGTTCATCCCTGTATTACCTCGTTCAGTAAGATGCAGTGTCTGCATCAAATCGCGAGACCAAGGTACCAAAATTAATAGACCAAAGAAACCATAAACGATGGATGGAATAGCTGCCATCAAGTTGATCGCCGGTTTCAACCAACGATATAAAAACTTAGGACAGAAGAAAGCTAGAAAAATAGCTGTTAATACACCAATCGGTACCCCGATAATGATCGCCCCAAAGGTAACCAAGATCGAACCCATAATCATCGGGAAGATTCCAAACTGAGGATTCGAAGCGGTTGGTTTCCAAGAGGTTCCCAAGACGAAGTTGCCTACACCTTCTTCCAATATAAAAGGAAGACCTCCCTTAAAAATGAAATAAAAGATGAGGATTATCGAAACAATCGATAATAGCGCACAAACCATGAAGACATATTTCATGAATGTCTCACTAAAATTTCGTTGCATAAACATTCTCCTTAACACATAATAAAATATTCCTGACAATTGCAACTAAATAACTACCACCATTGTACTCCTAAAAGAGCCTTTATATTGTAAAGATTATGTAAAGATTACCATGAATGATTGCTCTTTTATTTACCATCCAACGGTAAAGTCAGCGAAAACTGAGTCCCTTGATCTGGTTCACTGACTAATTCTATACTTCCCTCAAGCAAATTGACTAAATTCTTAACAATCGATAAACCTAGACCGGTACCGCCAGAATTTCGGCTTCGTCCTTTATCTACTCGATAAAAACGTTCAAAAATTCTTTTCTGATCTTCATAAGGAATGCCAACCCCATTATCCTTTATAGAGAAATAAACATGACTCATATCTTGATGGACTCGAATTTCAATCTGTTTACCCAGACCCGAATAAGTAATCGCATTATCCAGAAGATTAATCAAAATTTGTTTAATCCGGCCTGAATCGGAATGCATTATAATTTGTGGTTGACCGTAATAAGTATGAATCTGAATGTTTCTCACCTTCGCTTTAACACTCAAGAATTCAATAATATCTTCCACTGACTGAATCACATCAAAGGCTTCATGATGAAGTGGCTCGGACCTTTTCTCAACCCGTGATAATTCTAAAATATCATGGATCAGTTTTTCCAAACGCACACTCTCATTGGCAATAATCTTAACAAATTTCTCTGCCATTTCAGGTTGTTTTAAGGCCCCATCCTGCAGCGTTTCAGCAAATCCTTTGATCGCCGTCACTGGGGTGCGTAATTCGTGCGACGCATTCGCCACAAATTCACTCCGAATGGTCTCTAATTTAATAATTTTGGAAATATCATATAGCAAGACCAGAACCGACTGGCCCGTCTTTTGAAATTGATTCAAATCATCGAAGGGAATGATATTGACATCGATATATTTCTGTTTCGGCAGGAAGATTTCAATTTCATCGCTTAAACCTTTGGATTCTTCAATGACCCGCGAGATCATATCCACCAAAACATAACTTTGAATCGTTGTTTCATAAGTTCGACCGATGGTTGACTGATCAAATTGTAATAGATTCTGCGCTTCCGGATTAAACAGTTCAATCCGGTGATCAGGGCTAATTAAGACCACACCTAAGTTCAGATGGTCTAATAATATTGAAAGACGCTGTTCACTGGAGACCAAATCCTTCCGACTCTCGACCAACTTGTCTTTCAAACTAGTCACCGTGCGGCCAAGATGATCCACATCTTTAAATTGGGTTCCATAATATTCAAAAGTAAAATCATCTTCCAAGACACGTTGCAAACCTTCGTCAATTACCCTAATGGGCTTAGCAATGTAAACCAGAATGATACGATAGGCTAAATAAAGCAGGAAGAGAAACAGAATAATGATCCCTAACCAGACTGAGGCCGTTCCAACCCGTAAATCATCAAACAAAGCCTTGGGGTAATGTTCAACAAACCAATAATTTCCCGATCCCTGTTTAATTTGATTGGCAATCCAATATCCCGAGGCACTCTTACCATATTCAGAGGTCTCACTTGAAACCCTTAAACTCTGAATAATCGCATCCAACTCATCTGCCTGCTCAAAATTCTGCCAATAAATCTTTAAACGCGGGCTGGGTCGGATCAAGGCTAGTTTAGTCCCTGAAGTATAGAGGGATTGAATTTCTTTAATATCATGTTGATCAAGCGTATCTATATCAATCTCTTGAATAAAACTAGAGAACGCGTTACTTTGGGTAACCATTACTTGACTAATTAATCGATTAATTTGAAAATTTAAAAAAACAGCCACTAAAACTATAAAAGGTAAAAATAGTAATATAAGCTGTTTTATCCGTAATCTTCTATTCTCTGAATGCTGATAAATCATTCTTCAGGTACCTCAAATTTATAACCGAATCCACGTACGGTCTTAATATATTCAGGCCTTTTAGAATCGGTCTCAATTTTCTCACGCAAATGGCTAATATGAACGTCTACTATCCGGGTCTCACCTTCATAATCAAAGTCCCAGACACTGTTTAATAATTGTTCACGACTTAATACCCGTCCTTTGCGTAGCGCCATATAAACTAATAAGTCGAATTCCTTCGGCGTAATATCAATGGACTTGTTATCGACCAAGACTTCATAATGATTGGTGTTAATTTCGATCTTTCCAATGCGGATGGTTTTGGAATCGTCCTCATTCTTTAAAACTTGAACCGATTGGTCATTCATCAAAGTGAAGTCTAAATCACTCCAGAGAAAATTGCCTGATTTATTTAATTCGGCTTGTTTTTCTTGGTGAATCTGTTGCTGAGTTTCAGTTCGGCGAAAGATCGCCTTAATCCGAGCTACCACCTCACGAGGGCTAAATGGCTTGGTCATATAGTCATCTGCACCTAATTCTAGACCAATAATCTTATCGTATTCATCGGTTTTAGCCGTCAGCATAAGGATAGGGGTACTAATCCCTTCTTTACGAACACGACGGCAGACATCAATACCATCCATCCCAGGCAACATAATATCTAAAATAATAAAATCATAGCTTTTTTCTTTAATAATGCGGTAGGCTTCTTCGCCATCAGTCGCCTTGTCGACCTGATAGCCGGCCTGATTCAGATTATATTCCAACAACGTCAGGATATTCTCCTCGTCGTCAACGATTAGAATCTCTTTCATTCCTTTACCCCCAAAACTTTTCGCTCATTCTTTATCTTATCAAAGTTACTCTAAAATAGCATCTGTCTTAATCATAATTTTACTTAATTAATGCTCTCCCCATTTAAAAAGACGAAGAATTCCATTCGCTAAGCAAGGCTTCTTCGTCTAATTATTTATTGTTTTAAATATTGGCGGATGGAACGGCGAGCTCCGACCACTCCGAAAATCATACCGGAAAGGACAAGAACCGCGCCAACATATACTAGCAAGGGCCAACTTGGAGAGAAACGAATAATACGTACTCCAATAATTTCAACCGAAGCCCGTTGCAAACCTTCATAGGCGGCGTAGAGTATTGAAGAGGCCAAAATTCCCCCAATCAACCCAATAAACATACCCTCATAAGCAAACGGTGAACGGATGTAAGAATTCTTGGCACCGACCAAGCGCATGATCTGAATTTCAGTTTGGCGAGCGTTGATAGTCATCTTAATCGTATTCGACACTAAGCTGATAGCCACGACCACCAAAATAGCTGCTAAGAGGGCCAGAACTATCCGGATAATCTCGATTGTCTTTAAGAGATTCTGGGTATCAATGGCGCCATATTTAACTTCAGTAGCATTGGCTAACTTGCTAATTTCCTGCGTAACTTGGTCCAAATGATCCGTATTATCTACGTCGACCACAAATACATTATAGAAAGGATTGGCGTCACCTTCGAATAACTCGAACTCGGACCCATAGTTCTCAACCACATCGGCGAGTTCCTCATCTTTTGTTCGATAAGTTACCTTGTCAACATGGTCAATGGCTAGAATTTCTTCCTTAAGCTTGGTCTCTTCTTCTTTAGTCGCAGCAATATCGATATGAACCCGGATTTTAACTCCTTGCTCGATATCTTGGATCACATTATCAACATTATCCATAAAAACCAGTAAAGAGCCAACCATAAATAAGGTCAAAACCATGGTCAAGATAGTGGCCGTGGTCATCCAACCGTTTCGAAACAAATTTCGAAAGCCATTACGAATATGGCGCCAAAAATCTCTAATCATTCTCATGGTATTCCCCCTTAAATTGATCGCGAATAATCTTGCCTTGATTGATTCGAATCACTCGGTGTTTAAAGGTATTGACTAATTGCTCATTATGGGTCCCCATGATGACCGTCGTTCCATTTCGATTAATCTGTTCTAACAAAAGGAAGATGTCTTTGGCATTCTCTGGGTCCAAATTTCCCGTCGGTTCATCAGCAACCAGGATGCTTGGCCGATTGGCAATTGCCCGAGCAATCGCCACCCGTTGTTGCTCCCCACCTGATAATTCATTTGGATATTGTTGAACCTTGTGACGGAGACCAACCAATTCCAGCACTTCATTCACCCGACTTTTAATTTCTTTCCGGCTTTTACCCGTCACTTCAAGAGCATAAGCTACATTCTCAGCAACGGTAAGTCGCGGTAACAATTTAAAATCTTGAAAAATCACACTGACGTAACGGCGTAGATAAGGAAGATCCTTCGCCTTTAATCGATCCATATGATATTTGCCTACTGTTAATTGGCCTGAGCTAATGACTTCTTCCCGATTTAATAATTTCATAAAAGTCGATTTCCCTGAACCACTGGGACCAATCAGATAGACAAATTCTCCTTGTTCAATTCTTAATGTAACATCATTGACAGCAATAATTCCGTTATCATATTGCTTGCTAACATTTGTCATTTGAATCATGATGACACCTCATTTCCTAAATCTAAATCAACGGTTTTAAAAATTTCCCTAAAACTCCTATTGATCGCTATGAACTGACCAACGGAGATAGGCATCCATAAATGGATCTAAGTCACCATCAACAACGGCCTGGCTGTTACCAACCTCATAGTCGGTCCGGTGGTCTTTAACCATCGAATAAGGATGAAAGACATAGGAACGAATCTGGGAGCCCCAACCTATTTCTTTCTGTTCTCCGCGAATTTCTCGCAGCTTAGCTTCTTGTTCTTCAACTTGTTTCTGGTACAATTTCGCTTTTAAGAGTTGCATGGCTGTATCCCGGTTCTGAAATTGAGAACGTTGAGATTGACTTTGGGTTACAATTCCGGTCGGTATATGGGTAATACGGACAGCTGAGGAAGTTTTATTAATATGCTGACCCCCCGCTCCACTGGCTCGGTAGGTATCTACCCGCAAATCATCTGGATTAATTTCAACCTCAATACTTTCATCCAATTCCGGCATCACTTCGACCGAGGCGAAAGAGGTGTGGCGGCGACTATTAGAATCAAACGGTGAAATCCGCACCAGCCGGTGAATGCCCTTTTCTGATTTGAGGTAACCATAGGCATTCAAGCCACGAATCGCTAGGGTTACACTCTTAATCCCCGCTTCGTCACCATCTTGATAATCTAGAACTTCGACAGAATAATCCTTCTTCTCCGCCCAACGTTGATACATTCGTAATAAGATACTGCCCCAATCTTGGGATTCTGTTCCTCCAGCGCCTGGATGAATCTCTAAGATGGCATTCAAACGGTCGTGGGGTTGGGATAGTAGCAAGGATAATTCATAGGATTCCATGGCCTTTACTAAGTTCTGACAGAGCTGCTCCGCTTCTTTCATAAGTTCTTCATCCTGACTGGTTTCCAATAAATCAATGGCCAAAGATAATTCCTCCAAATGATTTTGTAGATCTTGGAGTTGCTGATAGGTCCCTTTGACTTCATTGGCTTGTTTCATCGTCGCTTGTGCTTGTTCAGCATCCTGCCAGAAATCGGCTTGGGCCATCTGATAATCATAATTAGCAATCTCTTCTTCTAGGGTTTCGAGGTCAAAGAGACCCCCTTAAATTATTAAATTTATCTTGATGATTCTCCAGTATTTGTTTCATTTCATATAATTCCATCGATTTACTCCTTAATAAAGATGAACGAATAACCTTTTAAGATTCCCAGGTTATTCGTTCAATAATTCATTCTATGCGCGACTTGGTCCAGCAACTTGTTCCCGTTCAACATTCTGACGAACTTGAGCCTTCATAACGAAGCGGGTCACATCGAATTCAATCGCTGAGATCATTTCTTCGAACCGTTCGTAGCCTTCGGTTTGATATTCGGTTAAGGGATTGGTTTGAGCATACGCCCGTAGTCCTACACCTTGGCGTAAGTGATCCATGGCATCAATATGATCGGTCCACTTAGAGTCGACCACCTTAAGAATAATCACTTTCTCAAATTCTAAGACTTGTTCTGGCCCATATAGTTGGCTCAACTTCTCATCGTATAACTTTTCAGTCAAGCCATAAATATAAGAAATCATTTCCTTTTCTGATTTATTGGCTAAATCTTCTACGGAAATATCATCTTCACTCATCAGATTTGCATGGGCAAAATTGATAATCTCTTCTAAATTGGCAGTGCGTTTATCTTCATCGATTGCCAAGGCTACTTGTCTTTCAATCGTTCGATGCATCATTGCCTTCACGTAAGGGGTTAAACTTTCTTCTGCGTTAATGACATCTAGGCGTTGCTTGTAGATTACTTCCCGTTGCTCACGCATCACCTCATCGTACTCCAATACGTTCTTACGGGTGTCATAGTTATTCCCTTCTACTCGCTTCTGAGCAGATTCAACTTGACGACTGAGCATTTTACTTTGAATCGCCATATCATTAGCTTCTTCATCATCAGCATTCAATTTCTCCCATATTGCCTTGATTCGATCTGAACCAAAACGGCGCATTAAGTCGTCTTCTAAAGACAAGTAGAATTGTGAAGCGCCTGGGTCACCTTGACGACCAGAACGTCCCCGTAATTGGTCATCAATCCGACGTGATTCGTGACGTTCCGTCCCAATAACACACAGACCGCCCACTTCTTTAACACCGCTACCTAACTTGATATCGGTACCCCGACCAGCCATATTCGTCGCAATCGTGACTGCACCTTTTTGACCAGCCTGCATGACAATTTCAGCTTCTTTGAAGTGATTCTTGGCATTCAAGACTTCATGCGGAATCCCTGCGCGGGTTAAGAGCTTAGATAGATATTCAGAGGTTTCAACGGCAACCGTTCCGACTAAGATTGGTTGACCTTTGGCATGACGTTCTTTAATTTCTTCAACGACGGCATTGAATTTAGAACGCAGGTTTGGATATAACAAATCTGCTTGGTCGTCGCGAATAACCGGCCGGTTGGTTGGAACTTGCACGACATTCATATTATAAATTTCACGGAATTCTTCCTCTTCGGTCTTAGCCGTCCCGGTCATTCCTGAAAGTTTCTCATACATACGGAAATAATTTTGGAAAGTAATCGTCGCCATGGTCTTAGATTCGTTCTCAATTTGAACATTTTCTTTAGCTTCGATGGCTTGGTGCAAACCATCAGAATAGCGTCGACCTTCCATAATCCGCCCGGTAAAGGAGTCAACAATCTTAACTTGCCCTTCATCCACCACATAATCAATATCTTTCAACATGATATAATTGGCCCGTAAAGATTGATCAATATGGTGAACCAGAGCGGTATTGTCGACATCATAAAGGTTATCTAAGCGAAAGACAGATTCAGCCTTGTCGACACCGACATCGGTTAAGGCAATCGATTTAGAAGTCAAATCGATGCTATAGTCCTCTTCTTCACGTAATCCTTTAACAAAGTAATCGGCACGATTATATAAAGCAGTAGATTTACCTGCTTGACCCGAAATAATTAAAGGAGTCCGTGCTTCATCAATCAGAATGGAGTCAACCTCATCGACTACAGCAAAATAAAGGGGACGTTGAACCATTTGTTCCTTATAAACCACCATGTTATCCCGCAAATAATCGAAACCGAGTTCGTTATTGGTTGAGTAAGTAATATCACAATTGTAGGCTTCCCGTTTTTGTGACGAATTCATACTATTTAAATTCAAACCTACAGTCAGGCCAAGGAAGCGATAAACCTCACCCATCTCTTGAGAGTCCCGAGTCGCCAAATAATCATTGACGGTAACCACATGAACCCCTTTACCAGCTAAAGCATTTAAATAAACTGGCATGGTTTCGGTCAGGGTCTTACCTTCCCCAGTCTTCATTTCAGCAATGTTCCCACCATGAAGTACAATTCCACCTTGAATTTGGACCTTATAAGGGAACAAGCCGAGAACACGCCGAGCAGCTTCCCGTACCACGGCGAACGCTTCTTCAAGAATATCCTCCAAAGTTTCACCTTTGGCTAGACGTTGACGAAAGAGAACCGTTTGTTCACGCAATTGCTCATCAGTCATATCGCGATAACGTTCTTCCATTGCCATAATCCGATCAGCCATTTTTCCGGTTCTTCGGAGTTCGGCTTTATCATTTTCTATTAAATTCTTCAAAAAATTGGCCATTATTATACCCCTTTTAATTATCTTTACAGATACATATATCACTTATAATAAAATATGCAAAGTATCACTCATACAGTTTATCATGGACGGCAAGCAAATAAAAGCATATTTGTTCTTATTTACGGTCCTAGTGTGGTCTTCTTGTTCCTTTCATTCAAAAACTAAAGATTGAATCGTCGTCACCGAGAAATTAAGATATGCATTTTCTGATGAGAAACGATAAAATAGATGCAGAAAGGATGAGCCGATGAATTCCCAATTAAATCTGAATCAAATGCATTCAAAAATTCTTGAATGGTTGTCTTATAGCCGAGAAAAAATATTAAATTTCAATCAATTCTCAATCGATACTAAATCAAATGACAAAGACTTGGTTACTACCGTGGACAAAACAATAGAAGCTGATTTCAAAGATTTCATTCAAAATAACTTCCCCGACCACCAAATCCTTGGCGAAGAAAGCTATGCCAGCTTTGAGGCAAACGACAGCCCCTTCCTCTGGGTGATTGATCCCATTGACGGCACTGCCAATTTCGTAAAAATGCGCCAAGACTATTGTGTCATGCTTGCCTTCTTTATCAAGCAAGAGCCTCAGCTTTCTTACATCTATGATATTTATAACAATCATCTCTACTATGCCATTAAAGGGCAGGGTGTTTTCCGTAATGACCGACAGTTAGCAAAACCTCAGCTCTGTTCAATTGATGAAAGCTTTGTCTCAATTGATCGTTTAAGAACTGATGACTCTTCACTGCTTAACAAGATTGATCAAGGAGCTTTCGACTTACGTTATCTTGGTTGTAGCGGTCTGGATGGTGCCCGAGTCTTAGAAGGTAAATTTGCTGTCTTTGTTAACCCTAAGGGGGGTCCATGGGATTATGCTCCTTTTATCTTAATGGCCCAAGAGCTAGACCTTAAGTTATGCGCCTGGTCTGGTGAAAGATTAGATTTATCAGGCTACAGTGATTTCTTCCTTGGCCGACTAGAAGTCTATCAAGAGTTGTTTAACTAACCTGCACATTCAAAAACCACCCGCGAATTCACCTTATTAAGCAAATTCACGGGTGGTTATTATATTTAATAAAACTTTAGTTTACAGTGTTGCTGTTTCGATTAAACCATAACGTCCATCATTTCGACGATATACAATATTGGTTTCATTGGTTTCCGCATCGGTATAAATAAAGAAGTCATGACCTAACATGTTCATTTGAAGGACTGCTTCTTCACTATCCATCGGTTTTAGACTAATGCGTTTAGAACGTACGATTTCAAGTTCAGGTTCAGCATGCTTTTCAGCTTTATGATCTGACTCATCGGCCGGAAGATCAGCAATGCCATCAAATCCACGTTCTCTGGATTTACGATTAATTTTAGTTTTATATTTTCTTACTTGTCTTTCTAATTTATCAACCACGAAGTCGATACTCTTATATAAATCATCCGTTGTTTCTTCAGCACGGAGCACTAGGAAAGATAATGGAATAGTTACTTCCGCTTTCGCAGTCTTATCTGGATAAACTTTGAGATTCACATAGGCTGTCGCATCAGGGGTATCTGAAAAGAATTTATCAAGTTTTGCTACTTTCTTTTCAGCATATTCTCGAATCGCTTGAGTGACCTCAATATTTTCACCGCGCACATTATAGTTAAACATACGAATCCCTCTCTTCCGATTTATTTAAATGACTTCAGACGATGGTCAGTCCGTCATTTAAAGTTTTAGAAGTTTTCAACTTCTTTAGAATATTATAGCATAGATTCCTTCGAATGAAAACGCAAACAGTTTTTTCAAAGCTGAGATTTACCGTTCTTTCAACTTAAATCTATTTCTCGGGCTAGAGTCAGTGAAATGATGCGTGGCACAGCCTGCTGCCGAGCTTGATAGGCTTTTATCAGGGCAGTTTTAGCCCGAATCAAGGTCGTCCCCGTTGTATACACATCATCAAAAATAAGTAAAGCTCGCTCAGGTAAGGTTGTTATTCCTTGATTTACTGCGAAAACTTGTTCTAATTTTAAACGGTCCTCTCGACTCTTCTGGGCTTGTCGTAGTCCATCTCCTCGATATAGTAAACATTCTTGATATGGGATGCCTGCTTGATTCAACAACTCGCCAGTGGCATGAAATTTACGCTTGGCTAGAGAACTAGGGCTAGAGGGTAAGACCAGCCATTGATAGGCCTTGTATTTTCGATAAACGTGTTTTAACAGAGGACGAACAGCTGCAGCTAAACGGATATCTCCTTGATACTTATAACGATACAACCATTCACGAATAAAATCATTATATGCCATTAATGGTTGATTTTTTAAGAAAGATAAGTCATATTGTCGGCGCCAGATAAAGCAATCATGACAGTAGTCTTCTTGTTGCAGGGAATAAATTTTTTGGTAGGGGTCGGTTGTCTGGTCTAGGAGTTGACGTTGACAAGCTTGGCAAAAAGGGGCTCTGGGTCGATCACGCTGGAATTTATTTTGGCATACAGTACAGAGGATAGGTGGTTCAATGGCTTTCAGGCTGAGGATGTCTGCCAATCTTAAATCATAATTTAATGGGCATTGACAAATCAGACAATCAGGATTGACTCTAATCATGAAGTAGCCCTCGCTCTCTTGCTTGGCGATTCATCGCTCTAATCTCCTGCTGAGCTTCAATCATCGTCTTTGAGATGCCATAATGAGCATAATAGAGTTGTCCCGCAGGAAAATCCGGTCGTCTTCCCACTCGGCCACTCATTTGGACCAAGGCAGCCCGACTATACTTCTTATCTTCAGCCCCAATAATGCTGACATGACAATTCGTAAAGGTGACGCCACGTTCTAAAATGGTTGTGGAAATCAAACCCTTGAGTTGTCCCTGTCTTAGCTGATTCACTTTATCTTTTCGTTGTGGATCACGAGCATGAACACAGGCTAATCCTTGAAAATCGGGTAAGGATTCAAGCCAGTTAAATAAAGCTTCGGCCAAAGGAATGCTAGGCATAAAAATTAAGCGGATGCCTTCACCTTGAATAAATTGCTGTAGATGTTTTAATAACTTGCCTTTATCAGCTTGATTGATAATTTGTTGACGCCAGTTACCCAACCAGACAAATTGTGGCTCAGGCAAGGGATGACCGTGGAAGCGTGCCGGTAAACAGGTCTGCTTCAGCTCTCCCTGAGATAGTTGTAGCCGTAATCGGTCATCAGGTGTAGCAGTAAGATAGATTAATTTTCCTGTATTTGGCATAACTGCCCGCCGGGCGGCAAAATGCAAGGATAGATCATCTGCATAAGGAAAGGCATCAACTTCATCCATGATTAGCAGATCAAAAGCTGCCTTAAATCGTAACAATTGATGACTGGTGGCTATAATCAGCGGACAATATTGCTGTACCGGCTCAGATTCGCCATAGAAAAGGCCAATATGAACTTGATTAAAGGCAGCCTGAAGACGTGGATACAATTCTAGACAGACATCAATTCTAGGCGAGGCTAAGCAGACCCGGCCTGAGTGAATTAAAACTTGATTTATCACGGGGAAAATCATCTCGGTCTTACCGGCCCCGGTTACCGCATGCACCAAATGGGGATGATCTGGATCAGTTAGACTTTGGCATAACTCTTGACTGGCCCGTTGCTGTTCTGCTGAAAGTTGACCAAACCAAGTTAGATACGATTCATATTTCGCTGTGATTTGCTGGTGCTGACTAGGTAGATAGTAGAGTTCTTCACCCTGACACATTCGGCCCATGGTTAAACAATTCAAACAATAGACCAAGCCCTGCTGACAAGAAGAACTTTCGGGCTGTTCAAGAAATTGCTTGGGATCTTGATTATGACAACGTCCACAGCACCAACCCTTTTCGGTCTCTTCAATCATGGGCAATCGTACTAAATCAGAAAAACACGGGAGATCTTCTAGAACTTTACCATTAAATTGCATTTCAATCTCATGACGACTTAATAAGCGACCCCACAATAAAGCTTCTTCAAACTGAATGGTCATCAACTCCCTTTACAAGGAAGATACACAAAAACAAAGCAAAAACAAAAAAACTAGCCGTAGCTAGCTTAAGAAATTTATTCAATATGCGGAAGAACGCCAAAACCAACCAGGCCTTTCCCAGTATGAGTACCTAGGACTGGCGAAGCCCAACCAATCGATAATAGATGTTCAGCACCAAATTTTTGCTCAAATTGTTGATGGAGCTCAGTCGCTTCGTCATAAGCATCGGTATGAACAATGGCTATATCATAGCCCTCAGGGCACTCTTTGACCAAATCTTCAGCCCAAGTTTGAAATTCTTGATAAACCTTTTTGGTCGTCCGAATTTTATCGTGAACCACCATCTCTCCCGCAGGATTGAAGGTCAGAATGGGCCGAATCTTGAGAACATTTCCGAGCATGGCTCCGGTAGCACTAAGACGGCCACCCTTGGTCAAATTATTCAAATCTTGGACCATAAAATAAACTTTAGTTCGGACAACTAAGGATTCCATGGCTTGGGTTAACTGCTCAAAAGAGTAACCTCGTTCATGCAAAGCGATACATTGCCTTACCATGCCAAGGACCGCCACTGAGGCTGATTTCGAATCAACAACATAGGTTTTTAATTTATCTGCATAATCTTGCATGACTAATTGCGCACTCGCCGATGTTCCACTGATTTTTCCTGATAAATGAAAAGCAATCACCGCATCATAACCCTCTTCGACGATTTGATCCATTAAAGTATAATATTCACCGATCTGCGGTTGTGAGGTGGAGGGTAATTCTTCTGCTTGAGCCAGACGCTGATAAAAGCCCTTGTTCTTGGCACCATCTACACTATCAACCATACTTTGGCCATCGGCAAAATTGATCCATAAATTTACCTGAAAAAGATCAGGATAAGTTGATAAAGGGGGGACTAAACCAGCCGTACTATCAACAATAATCGCTAATTTCATATGACTCTCCTTATCATTCATTGTAAAAAGCCCGAAGGCTTGATAATGATTCCGCTTATTCCTTCACTCCATGTTATACTTAAACTTAGAATGAGGTGTAGTTCAATGATTCATTATTATAGCATTAAGCAAGCTCAAACAAGTGAAATCACTATAAAAAAATCTAGATTCATCTGTTATCTCTTGCCAATCGAGGATGAAACAGACTTCCTGCAAAAATTGGCAGAGATTAAAAAATCGCATTATAAAGCCACCCACCATTGTTACGCTTATATTTTAAACGATGACAGTTCAATTCAAAAGTCGGCCGACGATGGAGAACCGAAAGGGACTGCGGGGCTACCAATCTTAGAAGTCTTAAAACAAAACGAATTAACTTATATCATGGCCGTGGTGGTACGCTATTATGGTGGCATAAAACTAGGCGCTGGCGGTCTGATTCGCGCCTATTCTTCAGCGGTCAGCCAAACGTTAGAAAATACCTCGCTTATTAAGAATATTAGCCAAGACATCATAGAAATTCAACTAAATTATACCCAAAATGATTTATTCGACCGTTTCCTACAAGAGCAAACATCCGCTCTTACTGTCTTAGGCACAGAATATACCGACAAAGTCTCTTATCGTTTGGCTCTCGACCCTGATAAACATCAACAATATCAGCAAATCATCAATGACCTGCTAAAAGGTCAAATGCAGTGGACTCAGTTAGGCGACCAGCGGGTGGATGCCGATTATATCCCTGAAAGATGGAAAGATTAAGGCTTATCTTGACCCAAACGGTACATCCACCAAGATAGGCCGAGGATTATCATCAGAGTTGCGCCCATTATCCAGGACCGATACGCCCTAAATTGTTGCGCTGAAATGGCTAATATGGCAAATACAATGGTAATACCGACCATAATGCCAACGATTTTCGGATTAGAATAACCCATCCGCGTCAGACGGTGGTGAACATGGTCTTGGTCACGTTGAACAATCGATTGACCGGTTATTAAGCGACGAAAAATCGCATAGGAAGTATCAAATAATGGAACAACATAGACAAATACCGGTAAAATCATGGTGAAAAACGAGGCATTCTTCAGATGGGTCACACTAAGAGCAGCATACATAAAGCCAATAAATAAAGCACCGGTATCACCTAGATAAATGCGGGCTGGAGACCAATTAAAAGGAAGAAAGCCTAAAATAGCTAGAAATAATAATAATAATAACATCAAAAAAGCCAACCGAATCGACGAAGAAAAAAGTAAACTGGTTAAAGCTAAGATGAACAAACTGGTCAGACTAACACTACCAGCTAGACCATCGACCCCATCTAATAAATTTACCGCATTGGTCACAAAATAAATCCATAGAATCGTTAATATATAAGAGATGAATCTAAAAACTAAAGGGGACAGATTAGGTAATAGAATCGAAGAAAATTCTACTTCGGTTAAAAAATAAACCATGTTGGCCGCCAAGAGAATGCCTAGAGATTTTTGCCAAGGTTTTAATACCAGATAATCATCAAAAATACCCGTAATTAAGACGACTAAAGAACTTAAAAAAATATAACTTTGACTGGTATGACCGATTAATGTAGGGAACAACGCGAAAAATCCGGTCCAAAAGCTGATAAAGATAGCTAATCCGCCAAAAGTTGGCGGATGTTGTTTATTTCTATGATGTAGATATTTCCATAACAAATAAGTCAGTAGGCTGGAGGAAAGTAAAGTATAGATTGCTGTCAACAGAATTTTCAAGCCATAATTCACTTGATTTCCTCCTTTGCTCTCTTAAGCTTTACGCCAAAAATCGTCAAAAACGGTAATCGGTAAATGTCGTTTGTGTTGGGTCTTCAGATACCATTGTTCAATTCGTTCAGCATCCATTTCGTCAATACTTAGGCCCGTTAAATATTGATCAATGGCTTCATAGGATACACCCAACGCAACCTCGTCAGCCTGTAAAGGGCGGTCACTTTCTAAATCAGCTACTGGAACCTTCAGGTAAAGTTGGTCAGCTGCCCCTAAGTACTGCAACATTTGCCGACCTTGTTGCTTAGTCAGACGCCAGAGTGGCATTAAATCAGCTGCCCCATCGCCAAATTTGGTAAAGAAACCCGTAACACTTTCCGCCGCATGATCTGTGCCCAAGACCGCTCCATTGGTTTGACCGGCAATCGCATATTGAACAATCATTCTTTGGCGAGCTTTAACATTCCCCCGATTGAAATCAGATAGAGGCAAACCACTGTCGGCCAAAGATTGAGCCATGGCATCAGTAGCTGGTTGAATGTTGACGGTCATGACTTGGTCGGCTTGGATAAAATCTAGCGCGGCCTGGGCATCAGCTTCATCAAGTTGTTGGCCATAAGGTAGCCGAACAGCAATAAATTTATAATCTGTGCGACCGGTCTCTTGTCTCAATTCTTCAATGGCTAATTGAGACAACCGGCCTAAGAGCGTTGAGTCTTGTCCACCACTAATCCCCAAAACATAAGACTGCATAAAAGGATAAGCTAACAAATAGTCTTTCAGAAAGTCAATCGTTCGCCGAACTTCCTCTTCTGGATTAATCTGTGCTTGGACTTTTAGCGTGTTTATGATTTCTGCTTGTAAAGGTCGCATAAGGGCCTCCTTTAGTCTTGCTTTTTCTCAATCGACTTAACTTCTTGACGGACTTTATTTTTGATTTCCTGAATGCTTTGCATTTTAGCATCATAAAGATCCTGAGATAAATCGACCGGATATTCTTCCGGATTGAGAATACGTTTGTATTCGTCCCATAATTGATCATAGTTACTGCTCGCATATTCTTTAATTGCTTCAATTTCCGGCAATGAATAGATTAATACTCCTCGGTCGAAAATAGTCTGCAATAATGGACGGGCAGTGAAATCAACCACTGTCTTGTTAATATAGGTATGAACCGGATGGAACATAAATAACTCATCTAATAAATCCGGACGTTCATGAATAAAGGTTACCAAATCACCTTGTGACTTGCCATCACAATTACGCGTAATCCGCCACACTTGTTTAATGCCAGGGGTTGACATTTTAGAAGCATTACTTGATATCTTCATGGTTGGCACCAGATGACCTTGATCATCTTCAATGGAAACAAGTTTATATACTGCTCCTAAAGCGGGTTGATCGAAAGCGGTAATAATCTTGGTTCCCACGCCCCAATCATTAATTTTGGCCCCTTGCATCCGTAAATTTAGAATGGTTTTCTCATCTAAATCATTGGAGGCCACAATATGCGCTTCAGGGAAGCCCGCTTCATCCAATTGTTCACGAATTCGCTTAGACTGATAGGCCATATCACCGGAGTCAATGCGCACGCCTAAGAAATTAATCTTATCGCCCATTTCTTTAGCAACACGGATCGCATTGGGGATGCCAGAACGTAAAGTGTCGTAGGTATCAACTAAGAATACCACATCACGGTGAGTTTCAGCATAAGCCTTAAAGGCTGTATATTCGTCACGGTAGGCCTGGACCAATGAATGAGCATGGGTACCCGAAACCGGTAGGCCGAATAATTTGCCAGCGCGAACATTTGAAGTAGAATCGAAACCACCGATATAAGCAGCCCGGGTCCCCCATAAGGCTGCATCCATTTCTTGGGCTCGCCGTGACCCAAATTCAGATAATTTATCATTCTCTCCGACTACCGAGCGAATCCGCGCCGCCTTGGTGGCAATCAACGTTTGATAATTAATAATATTTAAAATGGCTGTTTCAACTAATTGACATTGGCCTAAGGGGCCTTCGACTTGGATCAGAGGTTCATTAGCAAAGCACAATTCTCCTTCAACCATCGACCGAATCGTCAATTCAAATTTCATCTCCGCGAGATAGGTCAGAAATTCCTCAGGATAAAGTTGGAGACTAGCTAGGTAGTCTAAGTCCGTTTGGGTAAATTTCAGTTCAGAGATAAAATGAACCACTTTCTCCAGACCGGCAAAGATTGCATAACCATTCTCAAAAGGATGGTTACGAAAATACGCCTCAAATACTGTTTGACGGCGATCAATCCCTTTTTTCCAATAGGTATAGAGCATGTTTATTTGATATAGATCCGTGTGCAACATGAGACTATCATCAGCATAATGATACATAATTAACTCCTCATAGTTATTCTTTCATATAGTTTCTATTATTGTATCATAATTAAAAATTAATTAACAAAGAAGCGGTAACTTTATAAAAAGATGAGTTACCGCTTCTACTTATGTTGAATATTTAATTAATTAGCAGAAGTCTCTTCAACAGTGGTTTCTTCAACTGCTGATGCATCTTCGCTTTCAGAATCTTCTTGAGATTCGTCATTGGCTTCTGAAGACTCATCACCAGATTCATCCATTTCCATGGATTCGGTTGGTTGTTCAGGGGCGTCTGCTGGTTTTTGAATATCAAAGCTTTCACCATGGTTAGAGAAGTTGATTTCATAGGTTAATTGACCATTTCCCTTAACACCTAGGGCTTCTGGATCCATACCTAAGGCCTTAGCAATATGAGTTTCATCCGCACTCATGGCGAAAATCATCTTCATTAATTTATAACCATCTTTAGAATAGTGCATTTCCAATTGATCAAATAATTCAACCGCTAAGTTTAAGAAATTATTGAAGTAGTAATCAATTTGATCACGTTGAGCATCGGTAAATTCAACGCCTTGATCTTCTGCTTGTTTTTGAGCTTGAGCGATGGCTTCTTCTTTAATTGCTTCAATATCAAGCACTTCGTTCATATCGGTCCAGAAAGCTTGTGGATCAATGCCTTCTTTTAGACGAAGAATATACATATCATCGGTTTCTTCTAAATCATAATACTTAGCCATCTTTTCATTGACTGCTGCAGTATCGATTGATTCTTCTTGAGCCTTAGCTTCGTTATAGGCATCGGTAATCTCTTTCTCGGTCTCCGTGAAATCTTGAGTAGACCATTCTTTGCCATCAAAAACATAGAGCATACCTTCGACTAAGGTTAGGACCGCTTGCTCACTAATTTCTTCGGTTTGAACTTCAGATCCACTTTCCTCAGCAGTTCCATTAGCTACTGTTCCAGTCACTGACAATTCAGTATTGGCTGAAAAACGTGGGTCAACATTATACATGAAAGGCCCGGAAACATTGAGGTCAATCATTGGTGTCCCCTCCATCTCAAAGAAGACATGGGCATTGAGATCTCCTTTAGCAGATTCAATATCTTTATTTGCTGCAGAAATCTCATTTAATACCGTTGCGATATCGGTTTCTTGGGCTGAAACCGCAGGCGCCATTCCAACAACAAATAGCATCATAGCTAAAATATAAGAAAAGATTTTTGTTAATTTTTTCATAGTTTCCCCTCCTATGGGCATTATACCTTTTTTACGAAATTTTGGCTAATAATAAGGGAGTCGCCGTTAAGAATAATTAGCGAATAATTGTAATCTTATCGGCATAATCTTCCCAGGCGAATTCTTGATCGAGGACTTCTTCTAATCCACGGGCAGATACCTTATCAAAGAGGATTTTAACCGTTTGGAAAAGCAATTTAAAATCAAAGGCCAGCGAATAATTCTTAATATATAAGAGGTCAAAATTTAGCTTATTATTAAAGTCCGTCGAATACTTGCCGTAAACTTGGGCATAACCCGTGATTCCAGCCCGCACATGATGTCTGAGTGAATAATATGGATTCAAATGCTTAAATTGTTCGACAAAGAATGGCCGCTCAGGTCGCGGGCCAACTAAGGACATGTCACCAATTAATACATTAATCAGTTGAGGCAGTTCATCAATCCGAGTACTGCGAATAAACTTACCGACTTTGGTCACTCGTTGATCGTTAGAGGTGGCTAAGACCGGTCCCGTATACTGCTCGGCGGTTGCACTCATTGAACGAAATTTCAGGATATTGAAATTGCGATGATTCTTGGTTACCCGTTCTTGCTTATAAAAGACCGGCCCGGGTGAATCGGCTTTGATTGCTATTGCCGTCAGCAAGAAAATCGGTGAGGTAATGATTAATAAAATTAAGGAGACCGCAACATCTAGGACCCGTTTGATAATCGCTTCTTCCGCCGGAATTTCAAAACCAGAAACCTCAATTATACTTTCATCTTCGAAGTTCATAATATTTGGATTAACCATCATTAAGTTCTCAAAACTGGTTGAAATAAAGAGTTTTTTATTATTCTGCATCAAATATTCGTAGATTTGCAGACGTTCCTTCTCTTCGATATAACCGGTTAGATAGACAATATCTACTTCATCGACAAAACGTTTTACATTTTCATAATAGGCATTCAGCACAACATGAGTAACTTCGTGCCGGCGGTTTTTCATTAAATCAAAATTTTTGACCGCTTCTAAAACGCGGTCTTCAGCCCCCACAATCATTATTTTCTTTTGACCACGCAGATATTGATACAATTTATACATGGTGCAATTGTAGATGACTAGGATAAAAATACTCACAAAAAAATTGATAAGAATGACTGAACGCGGAAAACTTAACCAAGATCCCGCATAAGAGATTGCCATCATCAAGACAGACAAGACCAACTGACCTAAAATCGTCAAATAAAACAAATCACTAATGGTTTTATTATAAAAAATATAAGTACCAAAAAGTAAATTAATGATTATAAAGGCGAGGAAAATCCAGATATCTGCACTTTCAAAGGCTGAAAAGTTTTTAGCTGGAATGTCGCCCATAAATTTTAAATAGAAAGACGCATAAATGGATAATAAGGCCAACATGCCGGCAAAAAAGACAACAGCTATCTTCAGCAATTTATTCCAATCATTTTTTTTATTCATATTTCTCCTCCTTCCTTGAACATAATTAAACTAAGCTTATTATAAGGGTTTCCCTAGCAAAACTCCAATAAATTTTGGTTTGAACAAGCTTTTACAGCTCCAGAGACAGGTTCCGCTAAGTATTGTTATCCACGTTTAAAGCATTCAACAATAAAAAACCGAATACTCACACCACAGACATGATCCTTCAAACAATGTGTTTGGGGGGATCCACTAAATTTAGCCATGGCTTTCGAAGCAGCGGCTAAATATAAATGGAGGTTCTCCTTGATTGCTGTAGGGTAAATATTCGGCTGGTCTTTTTAACAGACGAACAGATGAGTGTTACTCATTAATTACTATCACCTGATCGATTTAGTGGATTAAACTGCTAGGACCATTCTTCTTTTGCGACTCGCCACAAACGTTTAGTCAATAATATTGAATTTCTCTTTAAAGAGCGGGCTCACTGAACGATTCTCGTGAATCCGTTTAATCGCTTCTGCCACCAATTGATCTATCGAGATAACTTCAATTTTGTCAATTTGTTTCTCTTCGGTCAATTGAATTGAATCCGTTACAATAATCTTCTTAATGACAGATTCCTCAAGACGTTCGATAGCTGGGCCAGAGAGGACGGGATGGGTACAGGTTGCATAAACTTCTTTAGCTCCTCGATCAATCAGGGCTTTGGCTGCTAAGGTAATCGTTCCGGCAGTATCAATCATATCATCGATAATAACAGCCGTCTTACCTTCAACATCCCCGATAATATTCATTACTTCAGCCACATTAGCTCGAGGGCGTCGTTTATCCACAATCGCAATCGGTGATTTGAGGAATTCGGCTAACTTACGGGCCCGAGTAACGCCTCCGTGATCCGGAGATACCACTACCACATCATCACCGACCAAACCATTATCAATAAAATAATTAGCTAGCAGCGGTGCCCCTAAAAGGTGGTCCACTGGAACATCAAAGAAGCCTTGAATTTGAGCAGCATGAAGATCGAGGGCAATAATTCGGTCGGCACCGACCATCTCTAACATATTGGCCACTAATTTAGAAGTAATCGGTTCCCGCGGTTGCGCCTTGCGGTCTTGACGCGCATAGCCATAATAAGGAATCACCAAATTAATCATAGAAGCACTTGCCCGGCGTAGCGCATCAATGGTAATCATTAATTCCATTAAATTATCGTTCACCGGAGCCGAGGTCCCTTGAATGACATAAATTTGATCGCCACGAATACTTTCTTCGATACTTATCTTTATCTCACCATCGGCAAAACGTTCCACCGAAATCTTACCTAATTCTACCCCGACTTCAGCAGCAATCTTCTCTGCTAGCGGTTGATTGGAACTTAGCGCAAAAATCTTTAACTTAGGATCCTTATAATGTTTTTGTAGCACTGCAATACCCCCATCTATTTATTTATAAATTTTGTCCAATAATTTGCGATATTTGTTTGTCGGCTGCGAGCAATCGCTAAGGCCTCATCAGGGACATCTTGGGTAATACTAGAATGTGCCGCTAGAACTGCCCGTTGTCCGACTTGTACTGGAGAAACAATACTTACGCCAGAGCCAATAAAACTTTGATCGCCAATAACTGACTTATGCTTATACTTTCCATCATAATTCACGAATATTGTACCACAACCCACATTGATATGTTGACCCAATTCAGCATCACCAATATATGAAAGATGGCCCGCTTTAGTATGATTGCCAATGGTTGATTTCTTGACTTCAACAAAATTGCCGATATGCACATGTTCACCTAAATGACTCTTTGGTCTTAAGTGGCCAAACGGTCCCACATCGCTTCCTTGGCCCACAATCGATTCTTCGATAACCGATTGACGAATGGTAACCCGATTCGCAATCTGGCTGGACACAATTTCTGATCCAGCGCCAATGAAGACCTCAGCACCGATCACCGTTTGTCCTTTTAAGGAGACATTGCCTTCGATGACTGTATCTGGGCCTATCTCAACATCCACTTCAATGTAAGTGGACTCTGGATTGACCATGGTGACACCTTGACGCATATGTTTTTGATTAATGCGTTGAGCCATTAACCGATTAGCTTCAGCTAAAGCCACCCGATCATTAATGCCAATCGCTTCATCCATATCTGCCATCATATAAGCTGCAATCTTTTCGCCCTGACCTTTGAGAATCTTAATCACATCGGGCAAATAATATTCGCCTTGGGCATTATGATTGTTGACTTGTTTTAATGCTTTAAATAGTGATTGATTATCGAAAACGTAAGTCCCGGTATTAATTTCCTGAACCGCTAATTCTTCTGGATTGCCATCTTTTTGTTCTACAATTCGACTGACTTGGCCTTGGGCATCACGAATAACCCGGCCATAACCCGTAGGATCCTGAGCCGATGCTGTCAACACTGTGGCCTTAGCTCCAGAATCTTCATGATAAGCAAAGATTGATTTGAGCGTTTCAGCCGTGAGTAAAGGTGTATCCCCACTCACCACAATAGTATTGCCTTCTTGGTCTGCTAATAGATCTTCCGCTTGTTGGACAGCGTGTCCAGTCCCTAACTGTTCGGCTTGAAAAGCAAATTCGGTTTGATCCGCTAAGACTTCTTTGACTTTATCTGCTTGATAGCCCACTATGGTAACAATTTGATCCATCTCGCTTCCCTTTAGAGCGCGCACAACATGCTCAACCATGGTCAAACCATGAAGAGAATGTAAGACTTTGTGGATTTTCGATTTCATTCGTGTTCCTTTACCTGCAGCTAAGATCACGGCAAAACGATTTTTCATTGAATAGCTCCCATCTATTTCTTGCCAAAGACTTTATTTCACAACTACAAATCTTACGCTAAAACAGTCCCTGTTTCAACCTTCAATTCAAAGGCTTTTTCTTCTTTATTATAAACAATTTCTACTTTAAAGAGCGACTCATATGGTGGTAAATCGGTATTCTGTTTCAGAACATTTTCAGCAAAAACACAAGTCCCAATGCACTGGCAATCAAACTCTTTGAGTAAAGAAATCAAGCCATTGACCGTACCCCCGTTACGCATAAAATCATCAATAATTAGAACTCGGCTATGTGCCTGCAAGCTATTCTTGGCTAATTCCATCTTACGGACGGTTTGATGGGAACCAGAAATATAATTTACTGAAATAGTTGGTCCAGAAGTTTCATTAGAGTCCCGTCGGACCACTACATATTGGATATTTAAATAACGGGCTACGGCAGCAGCAAGGCCAACTCCCTGCGTTTCAATCGTCATGATTGCATCAATTTCTTGATGACGATAATATTCGGCAATAATTTTAGCGGCCTGAATCAGGGTCGAAGGATTCTGTAAAATGTCATTCAGTTGAATATAATTGCCCGGCAGAATCCGATGGATATCAGTCATCAATTCCGTCATCTCATTAATTAAAGCTTGACGTTCGGCTTTAGAAACCTGAGGAGAATAAATCACTCCTCCTGATACACCGGCTATCGTTTCAACCACTCCGAGATTATATTGTTGAAAGATCTCTTTAATAAATTGTATAT
This sequence comes from Ignavigranum ruoffiae, assembly GCF_900110675.1. GTDB lineage: Bacteria > Bacillota > Bacilli > Lactobacillales > Aerococcaceae > Ignavigranum > Ignavigranum ruoffiae. The sequence goes on from NZ_FOEN01000005.1 coordinate 164,450, forward strand.
CCTCACTTAAAGATGATTTCGCAATATCGAACAAGTCGGCGAAATAACTCAAACTAATCAATTGATTAGGATGTTCAACGAAGTAGTTAGTTAAATAGATCAAACGTTGATTTCGCTTTACTTTCATTGATTTACCTTCCATTATTTATTCCTCCTCACACAGTTCTATTATACAAAAAAATTCGAACTTTAGTAGACTATTATCAGAAATTGTTCGGTGTATTTACTCTTAATTTTCGAAAAAGAATCATTAGACAACTATTTAATGTCAAAATAAAAAAGCCCATCTTTCAGCTGAAAGACAGACTTGAAAGATAGACTAAAAATTTCTACAGTGAATGGCATCAATAGAGTGTTCAGAATAGGGTCGCTAAATACGATATCAGCAGTCATCAACGCGGTTCAAAATTCTTTTTGACTTTTCTTCGTTAACCCTAAGATTATTGAATAATCCTCTGGTCTTTGCGACTTTGATTTTCTTAAGCTCGCCGATTCAACTTGGAAAAAATGCGGTGACTTAAAGAAACTAAAGCAAAGATTAGAATAAATACCATGGTAATAGAAGCACCAGGAGGTGTATCCCAATAGAATGAAGCTGATATGCCGGCAAAAATCCCCAAGAGGTTAATGAGGACACCGACAAGAATCGCCTGGGCAAAACTCCGCGAAATCTTAATCGCCGTGGCCGATGGAATAACAATTAGAGCCGAAACCAACAGCGCTCCTACAATTGGCATCATCACACTAATGGCAAGTCCAGTTAAGACAGAGAAGCAAACCGAGATAAAACGAACAGGTAGCCCCAAAGTCTTGGCGGTAGCTTCATCAAAACTAATCACATACAGTGGCTTACGGAAAATCAGATAGAGTAGAACCACGAGCACTGCCAGGGCAATCAATAGGCGAACCCCTTCTTCAGAAACTAAAATAATCGAGCCAAATAAGAACTGTTCAATCTGAAAATTTCCTTGGTTGGAATTCAAACCGACCAGCATCAAGGCAAAGGCCATTCCGGTAGCCATCATCATGGCTACCGATATTTCGGAAAAGTCAACAAATACAATTCTTAAATACTCGATAATTAAAGAAGCGAGAACCACAATCAGTAGCGTCGGCCAGGTCGGCTGAATCCCCAAGAGGGCACCTAAGGCTACTCCCGCCAGGGAGATATGAGCCAAAGTGTCTGCCATCAGCGACTGGCGACGTAGGATTAATAACAAGCCTAAGATAGGTGTGATAAAAGAGATGGCCAGCCCAGCCATTAAAGCTCGCTGGATGAAGTCAAACTGAAGCATCGCCATGGACTGCCCTCCTCTCGAACTAAATGAATCTCGCGGTCATAGAAACCTTCGATTTCTCGATCAGCATGGGTAACCATTAAAATTGCCTTATCATGCTCTTGGCTACTATGTCGAAGTAATTGGTAGAATGACCGTCTAGAAGCAATATCCATCCCCGTAGTCGGTTCATCGAGAATAAAGAAGTCAGGATCAGTAGCAAAAGTCCTCGCCAGATTAATCCGCTGTTTCTGACCCCCTGACAATTCGCCAATTTTCTTATGACGAAATTGTGTCATACCAACCGATTCAAGGGCTCGATCCACATGAGCTTGATCATAGGCATCTAATCGCTTAAACCAACGATGTTTAACATAGCGTCCCGACTCAACAAAGCGTTGAACCGTACTTGGAAAGCCTGCGTTGAAGGAATTAATATTCTGAGCAATATATCCAATCGTAAGTTTATCCCCGTGAATATTTTTCTTAGCAAGCTCAATCTTGCCAGTACTGGGTTTTAAAAGGCCCAAAATATTCTTGACCAACGTAGATTTAGCTGCGCCATTTTCTCCGGTCAGGATTACAAACTCACCCGCTTGAATTTCAAAATTAATTTTATCAAGGACCTTTTCTTGGTCATAATAAAATGAAAGATCAGAAACCTTCAAGTAGGACATTAGGTCACCTTCTCTTATTTATTCTTTAATAATTCTTGTAAATTCTCCCGCATTAGACTGAAATAATCAACGCCAGCTTTCATTTCGTCTTGAGTGATAACTTCTAAAGTTCTCAATGGTAATAATTCAGCGTCCGTTGCTGAAGCTACGGTTTGAGCAATGTTTTCACTTAAGGCTGGATCGACAAAAATAACTTTACTGTTTTGTTCTTTCATAAACTCTTGCATTTGAGCAATGACTTGGGCTGATGGTTCTTCAGTCGTATTTAAACCGGTAATCGCCACTTGCTCAAGATCATAGGCATGAGCCAAGTAACCAAAAGCAGCATGTTGAACAATCATAGTCCGTTTTTCTAACGACGCTAGACTTGATTTATACTCTTGATCCAAGGCAGTTAATTCTTCAACAAGTTTAGCTGCATTGTCTTCATAGGTCGCTGCATTATCAGGATCTAATTCAACGAAGGCTTTCTTAACATTTTCTGCTTGTTGGGCATAGGTCATTGGGTCTAACCAAGTATGAGGATCATATTCATGATGATGACCTTCGTGATCATGACCTTCTTCGCCTTCGTGATCATGACCTTCTTCGCCTTCGTGATCGTGACCTTCTTCGCCTTCGTGATCGTGACCTTCTTCGCCTTCGTGATCATGGCCTTCTTCAGCTTCATGATCGTGATCATGCTCATCAACGCCATGGTCAGAACCTGCCAATAAGGTCATACCCTCAGTGGTTTTAACCACCTTGGTTTTGTTTTGATCGACCAGTTCAAGCAAATCAGGAACAAAGAATTCCATTTCATCATCAAGATAGATAAAAAGATCAGCTTCTTGAACTTTTACCGCATCTTGAGCAGTTGATTCATAACCATGAGCTCCTTGTCCTTGATCGAGTAACATTGATACTTCCATTTTATCCCCTGCAATCCGATTTGCCAAGTAATAGACTGGATAAAAAGTCGTAACGACCTTCTTACCTTGAGCATGGATATTAGCTAAGGGCAAACTTACCGCGACAAATAAAGCGACGAACAAAGCTTTGACAAATTTTTTCATCAAATTCCTCCTAAGAAGTAATCATTACAATATACTTGATATATCTTACTACAAATAAGCTATTTGTCAACGCAAGAATGATAAAAATCGAAAAAATTGACAAAAACTAAACAAAAAACCGAATTATTCATTCACAAGACTTCAACACGCTAACTATAAGCAGTAGCTCATTTCTACTTCAATCATAGCCCATCCGTATACTTCTAACCATGATTAAGTAAAGATTATTGATCTTGTTAACGACAATAATTCGGAATTTCGATCTATATTATTTATTTTCTGTGAAAAGTAAATGTCTCATCCTAACGACGGCGATTATTTGCCAAGAGGATGAATCGTAGGAGTTGCAAGGCGGTAGAAATGGTCGCTGCTACATAAGTAAAAGCGGCCGCCCTTAAAACCGCTCGTGCAGCTGGAATCTCAGCTTGAGTGAAGAGCCCATTGTCTTGCAGAATGCTTAAGGCACGTCGGCTAGCATCAAATTCTACCGGCAAAGTCACCAACTGGAAAATCAAAGCCAGTGAGAATAGAATTAAGCCCAAGTTGAACAATTGTGCCCAACTCATAATGAGCCCCATCAAAATCAGTGGCATGGCCAATGATGAGCCAATTTGAACGACGGGAACAATGGCATTGCGGAAATTCAAGAAGAAATAACCTTGAGCGTCTTGAACCGCGTGACCACATTCGTGGGCTGCTACGGCAACGGCAGCAACCGAAGTTGATTGATAAGTTGCATCAGATAATTTCAACGTCTTGTCGCGGGGATCGTAATGGTCGGTTAATTGGCCAGAAATATGACCGACAGCAACATTTGGAATATTAGCTTGTTGTAAGATAAATTCAGCGGCTTGCCGACCGTTTACCCGATTAGCGGTTTCTAGTTCTTGGTATTTTTCAAAAGCTGATTTTACTCGGTATTGGGCAAACATAGCTAAAGCCATCCCAAGTAGAACGAGGATATATGTTGAGTCAAAGTAGAACATAGTCATCTCTCCTTTTCTTAATTATAGCAAGTTCATGCTTATATTTCACTATCCACGAAAAAAGCATAGTGTAAAATTTCTTGTGTAACCGCCGAGTCTTCATAGAAAAAGAGACCTCATTTCTGTAAGATTGTAATAACGACAAAACAATCAAAAACA
>NZ_FOEN01000019.1 GCF_900110675.1 Ignavigranum ruoffiae
CGCATCCAACAATGGATGAACCATTATTCGCGCAAGGTTTTGGACTATGAGACCCTTATGAGGTTTTCATACGCTGTTTCTATAAAGAAAGACAAGCTCGCGCACACGTGCCCGCTTGACAACGAGCCTCCTTCGGCATGGTTTTCTTGGTAAGGCGGTCAATGACCCATTAGTGAACCAAACTACCATGCCTCAGCTCATTGTCAAGCCGTCACTGGCAAAGAGGATTAATGTTACATAGCTAGTTACCCGAGGTGGCTAACTTATACTTGAAATTTACAATGCAGAAAGAGATTCATTAAAATCTCTTTTTTTTTTGCATTATGGGTCGTTCGTGCTATCTTTCTAAGAACTGATTCGGAGTCAGACAAATTAGTTTTAGCAAGCAGTTTATTAAATGCTTCTGATAAAAAAGCGAGCTCGTTCTAATGACCAATGGGTAAAATATTTTTGATAAAAAATATTCATTTTACTGCAACTATTAGCTCACAGAATTGGTTAAGCTAGGTTTTATGTGATAGTCATCAGGGAATGGGTTGGGAATATTATAAATTACTTTTTAAACTCGTATCTCATCTTTTTATCGGGTAATTGCTTAATGAGGTGGGGTGAATGGATCAATTACAAGGAATGATTAAGAAGCCAATCTTTCTGCTGATTTTATTGGGCTTAGTCCTAGTCGTCTATTTACAGCCGAATCAATCAGATGATCAACTAACTTTAGTTTCAGAGAATTTAGCAGAATCATCGACTGAGGAAAATCAGACCAATAGTGAACAAATAGAAACAAGCAACCAGTCTTTGATTTTTGTCGACCTTCAAGGTGAAGTCGAGCGTCCAGGTGTTTACCAATTGGAGCTAGGAAGCCGGATGGTTGATTTATTAGAGAAAGCCGGCGGTCTAACCCAAGAAGCCTATGACCGTAATATTAATCGGGCTATGGTTCTAGAAGATCAAATGTCGGTATATATTGAAAACATTCATGAGATTGATCAACAGGATGCTATAAATATTGAGGCGATTGTTCGACCAGAGGATCCTGACAAAAAAGAAGACAATTCATCGGCCTTGGTTAATATTAATCTAGCGGAAGTTGAAGAATTACAGACACTGAATGGAATCGGCCCGGCAAAAGCACAGGCTATTGTTTCGTTTCGTGAAAAGAATGGGGCTTTTGAATCCATTGAATCCATCAAAGAGGTTCCAGGAATCGGTCCAAAAATCTTTGAAAATATTGAAGCGATGATTGTGGTGAAATGATGCAAACTTTCAAAGCTTATAAATATCTCTGGTTTCTGGTCTTGATGTTTACTTATTCAGGCCTATATCTTCTGGCAGAGAGAAATCTAATTGCTCTCATGATCATCCTTTTATTAACTTATCGATTCGCACGTTATTATCCAAAATTATTAATCATTTCAGTCATTCTGACTTTATTGGCTAGCTTTAATCTAAATGCTGGTAATAGCGAAATGAACCAATTTTATCAGAATGATAAGGACATTCAGGAGGTAGATTTGATTACCTACCCCTATCATTTAAAAGAAAATAAATATTATCTTCAAGGATCAGCAGAAATCATCACAACAGAAGGACGCCAATTTCCAGTGGTGTTTAAGGTTAAGCAATCTGGCTTTGAAGCTTGGTCCAAAGCATTAAAACAGCGTGCTTTAAAAAGTAAGGTTTGTATAAAGCTGGCCGAGTTAGAAACTTTTAGAAATTTCTATGTGTTTGATTATTCGGCTTATCTTAATCAACAGCAGATTTTGGGACCTTTTGAAATTGTGCAAGTTAATTCAGTGAAGCCAAAAGACTCGGGCTTGTGGTCAATAAATCGGATGAAGCAAGCGATCTTATTTTGGCTCGACCAGCGGGGGACAGATCCGCTCATTAGTTTCTTTAATAAAATGTTTTTCAATATTGATAGTTTGACCTATCAAGAAGCAAAAAATGAATTGATTGATTGGGGGATTATTCATTTCTTTGCTATCTCCGGCTTTCATGTCAGCTTAATCATCAGGAACAGTGAATATTTGTTGCGACGGTTTCTACCTAGAATTGAATATCTTCCCCTGGTTTTGATTAGCTTATTAATGGCTTACGGATGGTTAATTTCATGGCCAGTCGGTGCGTTTCGAGCCATTATGACCTATCTCATTGCTAACTTAGTCCGCTGGTTCAAGTTGCCCTTATCGGGACTAGATCAGCTATCCCTGCTAGCTTTATGCATGTTAGTCTATCATCCAGTTTATTATCACGATTTGGCCTACATTTTAAGTTTTTTGATGGCTTTTATCTTATTTTTTTATCAACAAGGTTCAATCGAGGCTTCCTATTCAGGAAAAATCTTGAATACTGCTTCAGTAACCTTGGTTTGTTCCTTGTTTTCTTGGCCTACCCTGATTAACGTGAATCATCAGTGGAATCCCCTGCAGTTATTAGCGGTCATCGTCTTTAGCCTCTTCTTTGATTTAAGCTTTTTCTATTTACTAGCCATCATTGGCTTAGTTTTCTTATTTCACTATTTTAAGTTTGTTTTAGCTGATGTTTGGTCTTTAACCGATAAACTATGCTTCCCTCTCTGGCAATCCGTCAAGCAAATTTATCAAGCATTTAATTACCATGTGGGTCAGTTATCCTTATTTTGGTGGATTGTCTTGATGGTTGGAGCCATTGTCTTTTTAAAGTATTTTACAAATCACCAGGAGAAACGAGCCTTACAATGGGTATCAGTGATTTATATAATTTTTTGGTCAAGTTTCTTTTGGCCGAGGTATCAGGGTTATCTGACAATATTAGATGTGGGACAGGGGGATGCTACTTTATTTCAACCAGCTATGTCTAGGGAAAACTGGTTGATTGATACTGGAGGCAAAGTGATTATGACGGAAACTTTGACGGCGAAGGAGCGTGAGATCCAAGAGAAAAATTTTGCCCAGAGGTCCATTATCACAGCCTTAAAAGCACTCGGTGTCAAGAAAATAGATTATTTAGTGCTAACTCACTTGGACCAAGACCATTGTGGGAACCTAGCTTACTTGGTTGAGAAATTTCAGATTGGCCAAGTCATTTTAAGTCTGAAAAGTGTTCAAGACTTAAGCGCATCAATGAGAAACTTGCTAAAAAATTATCCATTAACAGTCGTTTCGCCCGGAGAGGTCTTTAGTAATGTCAATAGCCAGATACAAATCCATTATCCGCCTACGGTTTTATCGGCGGACAGGAATGATCATTCATTAATGGTTTGCGTCACTTTGAATGGAAATTATTTTTGGAGTTTGGCTGACTTGTCCCAAGAAGTTGAAGATCAGACCATCCATCTTCTAACCAAAGAAGGAGTAGATTATCTCAAGTTGAGTCATCATGGAAGCGCGGGTTCTAGTTCAGAAAAATTCTTAAAAAGCACTCAAGCAAAAATGGCCCTAATCTCGGTTGGTCAGAAAAATTATTATGGTCATCCGAGCCCTGAGGTTTTAGAACGACTAGATACATTGGCTATTCCGTATTATTCGACAGCGGACTCTGGTGCCCTGAGATTTATTATCGAACCTTTTCAACAAAAAGTATATTTTAAGACCTGTGTGGAAAGATCGCCATTTAATCGCTGACTTCTGACATCCATCAAGCTAGCTATAGCATACCTATCCTTTAATTTGTTATAATGGGGAGCAAGGAGGTCAGAGGATGCGATTTAATATCATTCATACCAATGATTTACATGGTCACCTTGAACATTGGCCAATCATTGAAGAATTTATTCGTCGAAAAAAAGACCAATTTCAAGATGCTGGAGAAGCTTATTTCATCGTTGACGATGGTGATGCGATGGATACGGTACATCCTCTGGTTGAAGCTACACAGGGACAAATTATGGTCGATTTATTTAACCAGTCTGCTTATGACGTGGTTACAATCGGTAATAATGAAGGCCTGAATTTTACCCAAGAACAATTAGGTCAGCGTTATCAACAAGCAAATTTTCAGGTTGTTATTGCAAATTTAGTGAATCAAACGACGCTTCAAACACCAGAATGGGCACAACCCTATTTGTTGAAGGAAGTTGACCAGTGCCGGATCGCTTTTCTGGGTGTTACTGCACCTTACCAAACTTATCAGCTGAATCATTATGAAATAATTGATCCCCTGGTAGCCATTAAACAGACCTTGGTCCAGATTCAGCAAGAAGGGGCAGATATAATCATTCTTTTGTCGCATCTTGGCTTAGATGTAGATCGAGAGATTGCTGAAACTTTCCCAGAAATTAACCTAATTATTGGGGGACATACCCATCATCTTTTAGCTCAAGGAGAATGGGCTAATCAAAGTTTATTAACTGGTGCCGGAAGATATGGAGATTTTATTGGTGAAGTGACGATTGAATGGGATGCTAAGCATCATCAGGCTGATCTCGTTGCCCAAACCTATGACATTCGCCATCTAGCTGATCAATTCCAAATTGAAATTGGCCAGGACCCCTATTTTCAGCAGGGGCAGAGAGCACTTCAACAGATCAAAATAGCGACCTCGCCGCAAAATTACTTAGTGATGGATACACACAGTTCTGAATCCTTCATTCAGCTTGGTTTAGAGGCTATTTCTTGGGCAACAGACTGTCCCTTGGCCATGTTGAATACAGGCTTATTTCTTAGTGATCTGGCTCAGGGGCCGATTAGTCTAAAAGAACTTCATGAAGCCTTACCACATCCCATGCATTTAGCTAAATTACGTTTCACTGGGAAACAGCTTACCGAGCTATTATATGAGGTGGCTGATCAGGTTGAAGATTTACAATACCAAATGGTGAATGGTCTGGGTTTCCGAGGTAAAGTCTTCGGGGAAGTAATCTTTAAAGGGATTGAATATCATTATCCTCAGGATCGCTGGCTAGTCGAAGGAGCTTATATTGATGATGATCAAATTTATCATTTAGTTACCGTCGATCATCTTTGGTTTCTGCCTTTCTTTCCAGCCATTGACCAATATGGACAGCCTGAGTTAATATTCCCTGATTTTCTTCGTCATGTCATCGCCAATTATTTGAAACATATATATCCGAGTAAAGATACAGAGTAAAAGGAGGTCAGATTTTGACCAAATTAGATAAAAGTAAAACGAAGTCTAACAAATTTGATGATTTATTGGCTGAGATCGTCCAAGATCAAATAGATGAAGAGTTGGTTCCAATGACCTTAGTTAATGAAGAGGAAGTGCTCATTCGAGAAGCGCACTATAAACTCGCCATGAATTATCGCGAAGGTTTTGACTTCAAAGAATTTCAACGTTTATATCAAGATTATTATGGAAAATATGATTATATTGTCGGTGACTGGGCTCATGAAAAGTTGAGATTACGTGGTTTTTATCAATTAAGAGCCAGAAAAGCTCCCAAAGACCGACTTATAAATTTTCTTGATGATTATTTAAAAGAGTATTGTAATTTTGGTTGTGCTTATTTTGTTTTAGGAAAAGCAGAAGTGGTCGAGAATTTTGATCAGAATTTGACCGCCTATCAAAATCAACAAGATCAAAAACCAATGAAAAAAAGAGACATGAAGACCAATGATATGAATCGTGATCGAGGTTCTCGTAAACGTAAGTCGTCAAAGTCTCGGAAAAAAGATGATTTTCTGATTAAAAAAACAAAATTAGTCGACAAATCAGAAGAGAGGACGCTTAAAGCCGAGCGAGTCCATAATAAAAGCAAAGGTTCTTTTATTATCAAAAAACAAAAAGGAAAAAATAATGCGCAAAATTAATCGATCTTACCAGGCATACTTGATTGATCTTGATGGAACGATTTATGCGGGGGAAAGACGGATACCGACGGCTGAACGATTTATCAAGACGCTACAAGAAAGAGGTCTGCCTTTTAGTATCTTAACAAATAATGCGACTGTTAAACCTGAGGTCTTAGTAGAAACTTTAGCCAAACATCATCATATCCAAGTCGATGTCGAAAATATCTATACCTCGACGATGGCTTTAATTGATTATCTAAAAAGAGTCCATCCAAAAGATACATTCTTCGTGATTGGTGAGTCTGCCCTCCAGACCAGCCTGTTAGAAGCTGGTCTGTCTGTAGCGGATTCTGATCAGGCTCAACATGTCGTTCAAGGTTTATCACGTCAGGTAGATTATCAACAATTGTCACAAGCTGTTAGAATTCTCCTAGCTGGAGGAGAATTTCTGGTGACCAATATGGATCGACTGATTCCCACTAAAGATGGTTTCTTCCCGAGTTCGGGAGCGATAACGAGTTTTATTGCTTATGCCAGCCAAGTACAACCCAAAGTATTTGGCAAGCCGCACCGACCGATTGTAGAGGGAGCTTTGGCGAGCTTAAACCAAAGCGTAGAAAATTGCCTTCTGATTGGCGATAATTATGAGACCGATATCCAAGCCGGTATTCAAGTTGGGATGGACACCTTGATGGTCCTGACGGGCGTTAGTCAAAGATCTGACCTCGAAGGTAAAACTAACTTGCCTACATATGTTGTCAATGATTTATCAGAATGGGAGGGATAGTAATTGGCTAAACACGGTGGGTTAAAAGTAGCTGCCAGCCTAAACTTTATTATTTTCTCTCTGTCTGGTTCAGTGTTAATGACCCTATTGACTTCACCATGGCTGTATCGTCCCTTTATTACTTGGTTTCAACTAGAACAGTTGACTGGGCTCAGCTATCATCAAATTGCTTTAACTTATGATGAAATCATTATATTTCTTTTGAATCCGCAACAGAAATCTTTTTCTTTAAGTTATTTTGCGAGTTCAGCCCAAGGGGCTCAACATTTTGTCGATGTTAAGTTTTTGATTTTTTTACTGATCGTCATTTTTATGATTTCGGCTGGAGGTCTAATTTATTTCCTGCAAAGAAAAAGAAAAAGACGACTGAAACGCCAGATCGAGACTTATTTTTATTTTTCGATGGCTTTACCGATTTTTTTACTACTAGCGATGATTTTTGCCTTTGATCGCTTTTTTATTTTATTTCATCAAGTTCTTTTTGCCAATGACTATTGGCTTTTTAATCCGGCAACGGATCCAGTCATTCAAATTTTGCCCCAAGAATTCTTTTTTGTTGTCTTTTTTGTGGCGATCTTGGGCTATGAATTAATTCAATATGGGTTATATAGTTGGGTTCGCCGTTAATGACGCTTACAGCAATGCTCTGATTAACATTTTGAAAATAAAAACTGCTTGAAAAATTTGGCTTTGAGCCTATTTTCAAGCAGTTTTTTGATTTAATGAATCGTCGTTAATTTTTTGCTGCTGGCTGGGCATGGGCAATCCGACTAGCTGCTGCAGCAGCAATAGCACCCACAATATCATCGATGAAGGTATTACATTGAGTAACTTTATCCGCATTTAATCGGCCGACAATGCCTGGTTTGATTTTATCGACATAACCAAAATTGGTAAACCCAATCGATCCGTAAACATTGACGATTGAAAGGACGAGAATTTCATCAATACCATAAAGGCCTTCGTCACGTTTTAACATATCAGAAAGAATCGGTGAAAGGTGACCTTGATCGGCTGCCATATCTAATTCAATGCCGGTAATAATTGCGTTCTGAACTTCTCTTTTCATTAGAACAGCATTGATATTTTCTAGACAAGTATCAAGGTTTAACCCTTCAACATAATCTTTTTGTAAATCATAAACAATTTCGGCAATATCCGTCAGTTGAACTCCTCTACGTTCCAATAAAGCTAGGGCATAGTCATAGACGGTGTTATCTTGTAATATTTTTTGTTTCTTATGCATTAGATCACTCCTATAATAAATCTGAACTATGTAGGGGTGGTTGGACGTTAGCTGGATTAATATAAAGCAAGGCATTATTAACAGCTTGAGGCGCTTCACCAAAACCAGTCACGATTAATTTCACTTTACCAGGATAATTGGCAATATCCCCAACGGCAAAGATGCCAGGCCGCGATGTTTCTAAATCAGCATTCACACAGATTGAATTTCTCTCAATGTCCATTCCCCAATGCCGAATGGAGCCCATGGATGAAGAGAAACCATAATTTACAATCAGTTCGTCAAGGGGAATTTGTCGGGTTTGGTTGCCACGGGCTTCTTTAATAACCAATTGTTCCAGTCTGCCATCTTGACCAATTAAACTCTCTGGTACATAAGGAGTAATGATTTCTACAGAAGAGACTTTTAATTTGTTTACTGAACTTTCCATGGCCCTAAATTTATCCCGTCGGTGGATGATAGTAACTTTCTGGGCAACTTTTTCAAGTTCGAGCGCCCAATCTACTGCTGAATCGCCACCACCTAAGATGACCACTTCTCTATTATGGTAATAACTAATCGGTTGAACATAATAATTGAGGTTTTGTCCTTCAAAATCCTCCGCGCCTTCGAGTGATAATTTTTTAGGATTAAAAGCACCATTACCCACAGCGAGAATAATAGAACGCGTCCAGTGAATGTCCCCGTTCAACGAAATTAACTGATACAAGTCTTCTTGTCGGTTGATTTGACCAATCTCTTGCCCCAGACACAAGTCATAATCAAAGCGATCAAGTTGGTGCAGAAGATTATTAGCTAATTGATCGCCTTTGATCACTTCAAAGGCTGGGATGTCGTAAATATTCTTTTCTGGATATAAATATCGGGGTTGACCCCCAACTTTCTCCAGACTATCGATAATTTTGAATTTAGCTTGGCGTAGTCCAGCATAAAATCCGGTAAATAAACCCACCGGCCCAGCGCCAATAATCGTAATATCAAATATATCCTTTTTCAAAAAATTCTCCTATCTATTCAGTTGATTATGTTGGAATTATCATGCGTACAATCATGGCGACAACCATGCCGGTCAAAACGCCGACGACGACTTCACTTGGTTTGTGACCTAGGTAACGATTAATAATCATCCGATCATAATTTTTTACATCAAATTTAGTAATCAGTGGATTTGAGTTTTCGTTTGGGTGGTGCTTGATATTATCAATCTCAGCAATATGGTGGCGTGCGATAATATCCAAGACGATTCCTTGCTCTCCACTTTGTCTTCGCACTCCCATCGAGTCGAACATGATAATCACACCAAAAATAGTTGAGATAGCCACTAGCGGGGAAGAGAAACCATATTCTAGCGTAAGTGCAGTAATCAACGAAGAAACGGCAGCCGAGTGAGAACTTGGCATGCCCCCGGTAGAAGTAATCACCGAAATTTTTGCCTTTTTCCGATTCGTAAGATAGGCAATAGGATATTTAATAACTTGAGTAAAAAAGATAGCTATGAAAGCAGTAATAAGAGGTAAATTCATTAAAAAACCTACTTTCTCAAAATATTAACTAACATGATAATGATAACAAAAAATGTCAGCGATAACTATGAAAAGATTTGTTAAATCTTTTAAAAATAGCTACAATATAATTAGATTAAATATAAAGGAGTCAAGATATTGAACTATCCACAATTAAATTTACCAACCAATGCAGATGTTGTTATTCATACCAATCTAGGTGACTTATCTTTTGTATTATTTGCTGATGAAACTCCTAAAACAGTCGCAAACTTTGTCAAACATGCACGAGACGGATATTATGATGGCGTCATTTTCCATCGTATTATTAAAGATTTTATGGTGCAAGGTGGCGATCCGACCGGAACAGGTATGGGCGGCGAAAGTGTTTATGGGGCCAGCTTCGAAGATGAATTTGTTCCTACTTTATTTAATTTGCATGGTGCCTTATCAATGGCAAATGCCGGACCTAATACGAATGGGAGTCAATTCTTTATCGTTTCAGCCAGTCAAGTACCTAATTCAATGCTTGGCCAACTAGAGGGAGCAGGTTTCCCTAGTGAGATTATTGAAGCCTATGCTGAAGTCGGGGGGACTCCTTGGCTAGATCAACGTCATACTGTTTTTGGTCATCTTCTTGAAGGAGAAGAAGTTTTACAAAAGATGCAAAATGTAGAAACCAATAGTCAAGACAAACCGTTAGAAGACGTAGTCATCCAATCGATTACGGTAAATATGAAATAGAGAGTTAGTATTCATGACGAAAGAATATAAAATTGGTGACATTGTAGAAGGAAAAGTGACCGGAATTCAGAATTATGGCATCTTCGTGCAACTTGATGAAGAACACCAAGGACTGATTCATATTTCGGAATGCCAACATGGTTTCGTGTCGGAATTAGAAGACATTGTGGCTATTGGAGATCAAATTAAAGTCATGGTCATTGATGTTGACGAATATTCTCATAAAATTTCACTTTCGCTGAGACAACTCCAGGCAACCTCGACACCGCCATTCCCGGCGCGAATCAAACATAAGCCTCGACGCCGTCAAGCAAATATTGGCTTTAAGACGATTGAGAAAATGATGCCGAATTGGATTGAAGAGGGACTTGAACTCATTGAAAAAGATGGCTTAAATTTAAATAAAAATAAATCAGACAAGGGTGATTAGGTGGAACGTTTAGTATTTAATTATAAGAATGCACAAAGTTTTTTTAATCAACATGAATTAGAACAGATGCAAGCCCAGGTGAGTTTAGCTCACCAAGCCTTACAGGAAAAGACCGGGGCGGGAGCAGATTTTACCGATTGGTTATCTTGGCCGGAGGATTATGATCAAGCTGAATTTGTACGGATTCAATCAGCAGCCCAAAAAATTCGTCAAGACTCTGAAATTTTATTAGTAATTGGTATTGGCGGTTCCTATTTAGGTGCCCGTGCTGCTATCGAATTCTTGAATGATGCTTTCTATAATATCAAGGCCGGACAAAAAGGGAAGCCACAAATTATTTTCGTGGGCAATAGTATTTCATCTACCTATATTCATGATTTATTAGACCTTATCGCAGATCGAGATTTTTCTGTCAATGTGATTTCTAAGTCAGGAACTACGACTGAGCCTGCCTTAGCATTTAGAATCTTTAAAGAGAAATTAATTGAAAAATACGGCGAAGCGAAAGCTAAAGAACGTATTTATGTGACTACTGATAAAGTTAAAGGCGCCCTTAAAGAAGAAGCGAACCAAATGGGTTATCAGACATTTGTCATTCCCGACGGCATTGGTGGTCGTTTCACTGTCTTGACTCCTGTGGGTCTACTACCCATCGCGGTCAGTGGAGCAGATATCAAAGCTTTAATGGGTGGTGCAAAAGTAGCCATGGAACGTTATCATTCAGATAACATCTTTGAGAATGAAGCCTACCAATATGCGGTCATCCGTAATTTGTTATATCGTAAAGGAAAAGTAATTGAAATCTTAGTCAACTACGAACCAACCATGCAATATTTTGCCGAATGGTGGAAGCAGTTATTTGGTGAGTCTGAAGGAAAGGATCAAAAAGGGATCTTTCCATCGAGTGCTAATTTCTCAACGGACCTTCATTCAGTGGGGCAAACAATTCAAGATGGTACGCGAAATATTTTTGAAACGGTGGTCAAAGTAGATACACCTCGATATGATATAGAAATTCCTTCCTTAGAAGAAGATTTGGATGGACTTGGTTATCTTCAAGGCAAGACAGTAGATTTCGTTAACCATAAGGCCTATCAAGGAACCCTATTAGCTCATACTGATGGGGGCGTACCAAACCTTGTCATCACCATTCCACAAATGAATGAACATTATTTAGGAGAATTAATCTATTTCTTTGAATTAGCCGTCGCTGTGTCCGGATATTTAAATGGGGTCAATCCATTCGACCAACCCGGCGTTGAAGCCTATAAGAAAAATATGTTTGCCTTACTCGGTAAACCTGGCTTTGAAGAACTCGCTGATCAATTAAACCAACGATTGAACGAATAAACTTAACTGAATCTGGAAAATTAACCTATACACCTCCGCTGAGAGATGGCCATTGAGTAAACACTTTTGTGAACTCTAAAAATGGGAGCATCGCTTAGTGAGGTGTATTTTAAAATTTATTTAAAATAATCCTTGACTCTAAAAAGGCTTGTATGGTATATTATTTCTTGTCGCTAAGGAGCAGACTAAAATGGAATTAAAGATTAATCAAAATTAATTTTAAATTTTTGTTGACAGTCTGAAGGCGACGTGATAATATATTAAATGTCGCTACACCAAACAATGTAGCGCTTACATCGAGAGAAAAATCCGCAAGAAATTTTAAAATAAATGAAAAAACTTGTTGACAAAGCAATCGCTCGATGGTATGATGTAATAGTTGCGTCACAGCCCTTCAATGAGGTGGGCAGCGCACGAAAGCTCATTGAAAACTGAACAAAGACACACCAAACTTGTAATAGGGGTTCATTATGAACACCCCCGAATATAAATTCGAGACACTGGCGATACCCCAGTCTAAACTTGGTATCACACAGTCAGTATTGAATTGAGCAAAGACTCAAACAATCTTTCATGAGAGTTTGATCCTGGCTCAGGACGAACGCTGGCGGCGTGCCTAATACATGCAAGTCGAACGCACAACGAAGGAGCTTGCTTCTTCCGCGTGAGTGGCGAACGGGTGAGT
>NZ_FOEN01000028.1 GCF_900110675.1 Ignavigranum ruoffiae
TGTCTACTGAAATCAAGGTATTAATGGGAATAACAGCCTAAGATATTTGGAGTTCAGAGAGGGCGCGTTTGATTTTCAAACTTCGCAACAGAACCGCTATTAATGCCGATCAAAAACAAGAAAACGTCGCGTTCGGCGTTTTTGTTGCGTCTCAAACAGAATAAAAAGTCGTTGATTTCTTGCTGCGTTCGTAATGGTTGTACATTATAACTTATTGAAATGGTCTCTCCTCTCACAAAAAGGATACATGATTTCATTCATTATACCACGAAATCGTGTATTGGACACCGGTATAAAAAAAGAACCCTATAGATATAGGATTCTCGATACACGATTTTATACAATTTCATGTATCTTATATTCAACCCGCGCCACAAGAGTATGGTTGATATATCATTTTGACTTTGAACATCTAGATAAATATAAACAAGTAATAGAGATAAAAAATGTAGTGTAATCCTTAATTATCTCTATTACTCGATTAATTTGAAGTTGTGCAATCATTCTTTAGACTGCCTTTAGCAATCGAAGTCCATTCAAAATAACAACCAAAGTACTTCCTTCATGAATAATGACACTGATTGCAATATCCGTTAAGCCTAAGAAACTAACGACAATTAAAAAAGCAACAACGGCCATTGAAAAAATAATATTCTGCCAAATAACACGGTTCATTTTCGAAGAAATATTATGAGATTGTACCAATTTAGATAAATTGTTTTGCATTAAAACTAAATCAGATACCTCTACTGCCACATCAGTCCCATCTCCCATAGCGATTCCCACATCTGCATTAACAAGAGCAGGAGCATCATTTACACCGTCTCCAACCATGGCGGTCACGCCGTATTTTTCTTTTTGTTCGTCTATAATTCTGGATTTGTCTTCCGGCATGACATTCGCAATCACTTCATCTATTCCTAATTGTTTAGCAACCGCTTTTCCCGTCATTTCTGAGTCACCAGTAATTAATGTGGTGTGTATACCTTGTTTCCTAAAATATTCAATGGTTTCTTTAGCATATTCACTCGGAACGTCCATAAGGGCAATAAGGCCTATAACCTCTTCATCTACTGCTACGTATACGACTGTCTTACCTTCTGACGCCCATTCATTATTTAAACGACTATATTCATCTGAAACATCATCAAACGAAGTCGGTTTTCCTATACGATAATTTCTCCCTTTGTAATCTCCCGTCAATCCTTTACCAATTTGGTTTTCTACTTCAATAGTTAGTTTGTTTTTTTGCTCAAACTTTCTTAGAATAGCATCTGCTAAGGGGTGATTGGATTCTTTTTCAAGAGCTACTACGATATCAATCATGTTTTCTTCGTTCACGGAATCAGCAAAATAATAATTGGTTACTTCAGGTTTTCCTTTGGTCAAGGTGCCCGTCTTATCAAATGCAATTGCTTTAATATCGGCTAATTGAGACAGGTAAGAACTACCTTTTGAAAGGACTCCTTTTTTGGCTAAATTAGAAGTCGTCGATAGCGTTGCCGAGACAGTAGCTGCTGCTAAAGCACACGGTGAAGCTGCAACTAAAAGGACCAATCCTCTATAGACACTTTGTGACCATGTCCAATCAAGTAGAAAAGGAGCCAATAACATGAATAGAGGAATGGCAATTAAAACAACTGTGACATATTTCGGTTCAAATTTTTGGATAATACTCGCAGCTTTTGTTTGGTTATCTTGGTTCTGATTCACTAATTGTAAAATTTTTGAAAATACTGTATCTTTGTTTTCTTTGGTGACTTTCATCGTGAAGGTACCTGTTCCATTGATTGTACTCCCGAAGACGCCATCTCCTTTGGATTTCTCTTTCGGGATACTTTCTCCATTAATAGACGACTCATCAATGGATGTAGATCCAGACAAAATGACGCCATCAATAGGTACTTGATCGCCATTCAACACTTGAAGTTGATCTCCCACTTTTAATTCACTGACATCCACATTTTTTGTACTACCATCAGGCAGGATTAACCGGGCAGTCGTTGGATTCATTTCGAGTAATTTCGTTATTTCTCGTTTGCTTCTTCCTTCTGCATAATCTTCCAAAAAATGTGCGCCAGAAAAAATAAGAATCAATAATGTTCCTTCCCAAAAATTCCCCATCAAAGAAGCTCCAATTGCCGCTAATCCCATTAAAATATGAGAATTAGGTATGAACTTTTTTTGTGCTTTTGAATTCTCAATTGTTTCTCCAAGGCCTTCAAGAAGAATAACGTGATACCCGGCACTGATTGTAGCGATTGAGAACAAAACATTTTGTACCAACTGATAATCTTCATTCAAAAATAGAGCAATCACTGCTAATGCTAAACCAACAAAGTACAAAACGACTGGCATTTTCCCATGATCATGGTCGTGATCGTGGTTGTGATTATGATTATGCTTTTCTTGAGACTGTTGTTCTTGGATAGTTTCCACTTCTATTGCCTCCCTATATAATTTATAATTCCTTTGTTTTCCATCATTTACTTCTTGAATCACATAAATTTCTGCTATTTCTGACTCCTTTCGTTTATTCCGAAAGTAAATCGTAATGAATCCACTTTACATATGACTAATTAATCATATGTTTGTATACTCATTTTATATCGCTATATACATTTTGTCAAGATAAAGAGAACGCCACTTCTCTTTTATAAACAAAAGATTAGCATTGTTTCGCTCATATGGTAATATAGATATGAACGAAAGGTCATATGAAAGGAATAAAAACACTATGGATATAAAAACAACTTCTCCAATCGATAAAGGATCTATTCTGTCAATAAGCAAACTATTTAAGGTGATTAGTGATCCTACACGATTGTCGGTTCTCTTTCTTTTACAGAAAAAAGAGTGTAGTGTTGGAAATATCGCTATTTCTCTGGACATGGAACAGTCCGCTATTTCTCATCAATTAAAAACGTTGAAAGACGCACGCTTAGTGAAATCAAGAAGAGAAGGAAAAAGTATGCTTTACAGTTTAGATGACCTTCATGTTTTTAGTATTCTCGAACAAGTCTTAACTCATGTTAATGAATTAGAAAAATAAAACCAATTAGTATGTAGCATACAAACTTAGGAGGTTTTTAAATGTCAAAATCAGATAAAGACCATAATCACTCGAATCAGAATCAACCGAAAAAGAATATTAAAATTGCTTTCTTCATAAATCTGGTTCTGTTGCAAAGTTTTCCAAAAAATCTATTTTAGTGTAAAATTGAGAAAAAAGACAGAGAGGACAGAGTAATGAATCATTTTAAAGGCAAAC
>NZ_FOEN01000008.1 GCF_900110675.1 Ignavigranum ruoffiae
ATCCAGTGTTCCTACCCGAGTAGTAAATTCTCGCTCATAATAGCCGTTTCTTTGACTTTGTCGACTTTTTGAACGTTCATACGCATCGGCTTGAATATATTCTGTTCGTTGATTTTCCATCAATTGGTTGAAAACAGTAGTTAAAATCTTTTTAGAAACATCATCATTAACTGATCGTTCAATAATGTTTTGAACCTCTTCGCTGCTCAGTGTAAAATGTACTTGGGTCATGTAAAGTCCTCCTGGGTATGTTTTTGTGGTTAAAAACATTGTACCGTAAAAAGGGCTGCTACATGGCCTTTTGTCTTTTACACAATTATATGGACTTTATCTTTTTTACAGACACTAAGAAAAGTTGAATGTTAATGATAGTGGAGAAAAGCTAATTGGTTTGATAAATCAAAATATAAATAACTTACGTGATAACAAGTATTTTGAAAATGAAGAGTTTAATAAGCTTCTTGAAAAAATTGCTGTTCAAAAAATCTATTATGCTTTTAACTCCTTAATGAATTTTCTGAATGAAAAAAGTAATAAAATAATATTTGATTTAGGAGTTAAGATAAATTCTGAAGGTCTTGATGTAGCTAGAAAACAAGTTTTTTTATCCCATGCTTTTGATGACAAGTTATATATATGCCCTTTTTCTTTATATGTATGATAAAGATATCAATCTTTATGTTGATTGGTTGTACAATGAAGAAATGAAAGATGGAATCTTACTAAAACGGCATCTTAAAAACAAGTAAAATTATTATAGAGTTTTTTCTCCGGTACTGGGACGGGACTAAAAATCTGAAAACGTCCTATAATTAGGTGGATATGGTGATACTCTAAAAATTAGAATGTAGTATTTTGAATGGTTTGGTATATACTGTACGTTTGGAAAAGAAGAATGGGAATAAAATAAGAACCCCTAACAATCCTTATATTTTTGGATGTTAGAGGTTGTTTTTGTGCTTTAACCCCATTTTGACCCAAATCAAAAATTACCAGCCGCACGGCTAATTATTCTGAAGGAGTTCAACTATGAATAGGTTGAAAGAACTGAGCGAAGCTCGACAAGTAGCTTATGATGTGATTTATGAGGTAAACCAAGCCGTCAACACGCTTAATCGTGCACGTTCTTGGGGGAATATGGGATATCTTTTTGGGTGGTTTGCTGATGAGTTCGTTAAAGCGAAATAAAATTGAGCAAGCTAATCAAGAAATTCACCAAATCAGCAAATCTTTGGAACGGTTACAGGACGAATTGGATGAAGTTCAGATAATCTTACCCCAGACGGTAAGCAATAGCACTTTTGATAAATCTATGGATATTTGGTTTGATAATCTCTTTACAGATTTTAAAGTCCAAGGACAAATTAAGAAATCGCTTGAACAACTTAATTCGTTAAAAGATTCCATAGAAGCGTAAATTTTGCAATTAGATGCTGTTATTAGGGAGACCGAGCAGAATGAATCCTGATGAAAGAGTTCTAAATTGATGTTACGTCAAAGTAATTTTAATAGAATGATGAAATCATGGCGGTGTGGTCTGCGGACGGCATCGCTATTTTGACTCTAAACCGTATTCTTGTTCATTTTAGGGTTATTTGATAAAATAATTTTGAATACGTTTACATTTAATAGTTAATTCATAAAGGAAGTGGTGAGGTTGGCTAAGTATCGTGAAGAATTGAAAGAAGTACTACAGAAAGCGGAATTAATGGCCCTTGAAAAACAACAATTTCAAGTAGATATTCCCAACGTTTGGTGGGTTCTCTTGAAATCGAAGCAAGCGGCTTATCAACTATATCAACAATTAGACTTGGATATGTCAGAATTTTTAAGCGTTGTAGCTGATGAAGTGAGGGAGTTAGCGATCCGTTCTAATGCCCAAAAAATTAAAAATATTAAACGAACTCCAAGATTGCAACGTCTATTAGAAGATGCCGAAGATTTACAAGCAACTTACCAAGATGAACTCTGCGGTATTGATCATCTCTTGATAGCCTTAATGAAGCAAAAGAATAATCCTTTGACGACTTATCTAATTCATCAGGGACTCGATCAAGTCAAAATTGAGCAACAACTTGATAAAAAAGCTCAATCTACCTTTAATTCGAATAAAGCTACCAAGCAGCAATATCCTAACTTAGAGAAATTTGCGATTAATATTAACCAAAAATATCGGCAAGGCCAATTAGATAAGATTATCGGACGTCAAAGTGAGACGGAAGAAATCATCCGAGTCTTGATGCGTAAGACAAAGAATAATGCCATTTTGATTGGCAAACCAGGGGTCGGCAAAACAGCCATTGTGGAAGGCCTTGTACAAAGAATTGAAGAGGGCAAGGTGCCCAAGGCATTGCAAGGAAAGCTGGTATTTAATCTGGATTTATCAGCCATCGTAGCTGGAGCTAAGTATCGTGGTGAGTTTGAAGAACGATTAAAGGATGTCCTGGATGATGTCCGCGATTCCAAAGGGCAAGTCATCTTATTTATTGATGAAATTCATATGGTTGTCGGCGCAGGTCGGACCGAAGGCTCGATGGATGCCGGCAATATGTTGAAGCCGATGTTAGCTCGGGGTGAATTACGTTGTATTGGGGCCACTACCACCGACGAATACCGTGAAAATTTTGAAAAAGACAAAGCCCTTGAACGTCGTTTCCAACGGATATATGTGAATGAACCGACGATTGAGGAAACCATTGAAATTTTGTCGGGAATCAAATTTAATTTTGAGCTCTATCACGGGGTTAAAATAAGTCAAAAAGCTGTGAAAGCAGCAGTAGTCTTATCTAGTCGCTACATCAAAGATCGCTATTTACCTGATAAGGCCATTGATTTATTAGATGAAGCCAGTGCTGTCCGTAAAATTAGAATGGATGCAGTGCCAACTGTGTTACAAAAACTTCGTAATCAACTTCAACGGCTAGAAATAGAACAGATACGACATCAGGATCGTCCATCACAGATAAATATCGATCATGAATTAGAAGAACAAATGGGAGAAATTCAGCAACAACTTTCAGAACTTAGCCAAGAGTGGCAAGGGAATCAGCAACTACTCACGGAAATCAATCATCAAGCGACCCAATTAATTGAACAGAAATCATCGGCTCAGGATGCTCTGATGGCAAATAAGTTACGGGATTATTATCAAATTACTGAGAAGAACATCCCCCAAATAGAACAAAAGATTGAAAGCCTGGAAAGTAAACGTAAGGAATTTCATAATCTTGAAAAAATATATATTCAGAACCAGGTCACTGGTGAAGATGTGGCTGAAGTTGTAGAACGCTTAACGGGCATTAAGGTGCAAGGAGTCGTTGAAGCAGAGCGACAACAATTATTAAATTTGGCCAAGATTCTTAAAACAAAAGTCATAGGCCAAGATAAGGCAGTAGATAAAGTTGCTGATGCTATTGTTCGTTCGCGAGCTGGCATCCAAAATGAGGGGCATCCGATTGGATCGTTCTTATTTCTGGGTCCTACGGGAGTCGGCAAAACTCAATTATCTAAATCATTAGCAGAAGTTTTATTTGGATCGGAATTAGAGATGATTCGTTTGGACATGTCAGAATACATGGAGAAACATGCAGTGGCGAAATTAGTCGGCCCACCTCCGGGATATGTTGGTTATGAAGAAGGTGGGCAGTTGACCGAAGCGGTACGCCATCGTCTTTATTCAGTCGTCCTCTTAGATGAAATTGAAAAAGCGCATCCCGATGTCTTTAATATTCTTCTGCAAATACTAGATGAGGGACGGTTGACCGATTCACGGGGCGTAACCATAGATTTCAAGAATACAATCTTTATAATGACTTCAAATATAGGGTCTCTAAGAATTTTGCAAAGCCTGCAATCGAATAGCGCAATTACTTCACAAGTCGAAGAAGAAATCAATCAAGAGCTGTACCAACATTTTAGACCTGAATTTATTAATCGGATTGATCAAATCTTAATCTTTAACCCCCTAACACTGGAGAATATGAAAGAAATTGTTAAGTTGATGTTGGCTGATTTTGCTACTCGACTACAGAAACAGCAAATTACGATTGAAGTAAGTCAAGCCGCCCAAGAATGGCTGGCACAGAAAGGTTATGATCCTAGCCTTGGCGCAAGGCCTTTGCAACGGTTAATCATGGATCAAATAGAAACGCCAATAGCTTATCAGCTGATTGCCCATCAATCTGAGAAAGGTACCCAAGTCAAAGTAGATTTAAACGACAATTCATTGAGCTTTGAGTATCACAATCTACTTAAATAAAAAAGACTAAGCACAGATTAGATGAAATTGCCCAGTATTATAAAATAATTATTAAATTTTGATGTGATTTCAAATGTTATCAATTGCCTTTAGTCAGAAAGAATTTTATACTAAAACTGAAAACGTTTTCCGATGTTTTGATGTTGTGACTAAATGGTAGAAAGGGGTAGGTATTTTGGCTCAATATGATGTAGTAATTGTTGGAGCGGGCCCCGGTGGCTATGTAGCTGCTGAAGAAGCGGCGCGTCTGGGTAAGAAAGTTGCGGTCGTCGAAAGGAACAAAATAGGTGGAACATGTCTAAATGTTGGTTGTATTCCATCCAAAGCATATTTAGAACATGCCCATTGGCTGCATACAATCAATAAATCCCAGAAGTATGGCATCGATGTTGAAGTAAAATCGATTGATTTTAAGGCGTTACGAGAACGCAAAAATCAAGTCGTCTCGACTTTACAAAACGGGATTCACTCAACTTTTAAATCATTAAAGATTGATTATATTGAAGGCGAGGCCAGTATTAAAGAAGATGGTGCTTTATATGTCGATGGGAACAAGATGAATTATCAGGATTTAATTCTAGCGACTGGGGGCCGTCCCTTTATTCCGCCGATTCCTGGACTTGATCAGGTGGATTATCTGACCACCGATAGCTTTTTCGATTTAAACAGCTTGCCGGACAAAATGGTCATTATTGGTGGTGGCGTAATTGCCATTGAACTGACATATGCGTTGCAAGCTTTGGGCGTTAAAGTCACTGTCTTAGAAGTTGCCAAAGATATCTTGTTGACGGAAGATCCAGATGCTCGAAAAATTGTCAAACAAGCAATCAGCTCTTTGATTGATATTCATATACAGGTGAAAATTAAAGAAGTTAGCTCAAAGGAGGTTATATTAGAAGATGGCTCAACTTACCCATTTGATCAGCTGTTGGTTGCTACCGGCCGGTTGCCAAACACAGAATTAGCAAAATCAATCGGCTTGGAATTTGATGATAAAGGACGATTCCTAAAAGTTGATGATTATTATCAAACATCGAAGCCGCATATTTATGCGATTGGTGATTTGATTGGTGGCTACACCTTAGCCCATGCTGCTTCTGCTGAGGGTATTAAAGCAGTCAGAGCGATTGTTGGTCAAAAGGAAAGACCAGTTCAAATGAAGTCCGTTCCGAGATCCTTATTTGTTAGCCCTGAAGTTGCTAGCTTTGGGATTACAGCTGAGGAAGCCCAAGACAAAGGCTACGAAGTCCTCGTCAAACAGATGCCTTTTGGCTTTAATGGGCGAGCAATTGCTCAAGATACCACTGATGGTTTTGTTAAATTAATCGTTGAGCGCAAATATGGTGAAATATTAGGATGTGTGGTTTGTGGACCAAATGCCAGTGAAATCTTGCATCAAGTCTTAACCTTAGTCGAATCAGAAGGCACGGTAACCGAGTTGCTTTCAACAATCTTCTCACATCCTACGGTTTCTGAATTAGTGCAGGAGACTGCCAGACTTGTTGTTAGCGAACTTTAGAAGGAGGAAATACCAAAATGGAAAACAATCATTCAACGCCACTTTATGATGGAAATACTGATGTTGAAACCAGACGTGCAGCGAGCTTAGAAGTCAAGACGCATACACTCACTAAAGAACAAACGTTGAGTAAAGATAAAGCTAAAGATATGTACAAGACCATGGAAGATATTCGTAACTTTGAGGATAATGTCAAACGTTTCTTCTCCCAAGGATTGATTCCCGGCTTTGTTCATTTATATGCTGGGGAAGAAGCAGTTGCCAGTGGTATTTGTGCCCATTTAACCGATGATGATTATATTACCTCTACCCACCGGGGACATGGACACTGTATTGCTAAAGGTGGCGACTTAAATGGAATGATGGCCGAAATCTTTGGTAAAGAAACTGGACTTTGTAAGGGTAAAGGCGGATCTATGCATATCGCCGATGTTGATAAAGGAATCTTAGGTGCCAATGGGATGGTCGGAGCTGGTTTCGGCTTAGCGACCGGTGCAGCTATGAAAATTAAATACAAAAAAGAAGATAATGTAGCGATATGTTTCTTTGGTGACGGGGGTTCCAATGAAGGCTTGGCTCATGAATGTATGAACATGGCCTCAATTTGGCAACTACCTATCATTTTTGTCTGTGAGAATAATTTATTCGCTGAGTCAACTCCACAATGGTATTCTTCTGGCTCTGATACGATTGCTGACCGTGCAGTCGCTTACAATATGCCAGGAGTCCGTGTCGATGGCAAAAATATCATGGAAGTGTATGAAGTGGCTGGTCAACATATTGAGCGTGCTCGTCGTGGTGAAGGACCTGCTTTAATTGAATGTTTAACTTACCGTAATCACGGTCACTTCGAAGGAGACGAACAAAAATATAAAAATAAATCAGATAGCCCAGAGCGTACCTTAGCCTCTACCGATCCCTTAGAAGTCTTTAGAAAATATGCGATTGAATCAGGCTTAATGACTGAAGAAGAACTCAATGAAATTCGCGAAGCATCTCAAAAAGAAGTCGAAGCGGCAGTTAAATTTGCCGAAGAAAGTCCTGAACCACAAGCAGAAGCATTGTATGAAGACGTATTTGCTGACTAACCGAGCAATATCTGAAAGGAGATTATAAGATGGCAAGAGAAATCAACTTTATGAAGGCAATCAATGAAGCTTTAGATCAAGCAATGGAAAAAGATGAAAATGTTGTGCTACTTGGAGAAGATATTGCCGGCGGACGAGAAATTGAACACTTAGAGGAACAAAATGAAGATGCTTGGGGTGGAGTATTTGGGGTCACCAAAGGATTAGGTCCTAAATATGGACTTGATCGGGTCATTGATACTCCTTTATCGGAGATGGGTTATATGGGAGCTGCTGTAGGGATGGCTGCTTCAGGACTAAGACCGGTTCCAGAGTTAATGTTCAATGACTTCTTAGGTTTCTGTTTTGACTCCTTATTAGGGCAAGCTTCTAAGATGCGTTACATGTTTGGCGGTAAAGCCAAAGTGCCGATGACAGTTCGAACCAACCATGGTGCGGGAGCTTCAGCCGCTGCTCAACACTCGGGATCATATTATGGTATGATTGGCTCCATTCCGGGAATTAAAGTCGTCGTACCTGCGACCCCTTATGATGCGAAAGGGTTATTATTAGCGGCAATAGAAGATGATAATCCCGTAGTTTACTTTGAAGATAAAATCCTCTATGGTCAAAAAGGAGAAGTACCTGAAGACTATTATACCGTTCCGATAGGTAAAGCCAATGTAGTCAAAGAAGGGGAAGACTTAACCATTGTGACTATTGGTAAGATGTTATACGTGGCCTTAGAAGTCGCGGATACCTTAGCCAAGGATAATGTATCTGTTGAAGTGATTGACTTACGTACGGTGGCCCCGTGGGACGAAGAAACGGTTATCGAATCCGTGAAGAAAACAAATCGCCTCATCGTCATTGATGAAGCGAATCCCCATAATAATACTGCGACCGATATTGCTTCAGTAGTTGGTCAGAAAGCATTTGATTACTTGGATGGACCGATCAAAACAGTCTGTGCACCAAACACTCCGGCGCCTTTTGCGGCAAATCTTGAGGCCTTATATATTCCCAATGCCGATAAAGTCCTGAAAGAATGTGCAGAACTGATCGACGACCTGAAGAACGCGAAATAGGAGGTGAGTTTGGATGGCAAGCAATATTGTAATGCCCACACTTGGATTAACGATGACTGAAGGAACCATTGAATATTTAGCTGTCTCGGTTGGCGATAAAGTAGCCAAAGGTGATATCGTAGCCGAAATTTCATCAGAAAAATTGACCGGCCCGGTCGAGGCTAATGCCGACGGTATCGTGTTAAAAATATTGGTCAGCGAAGGCGATGTCGTTCGGATTAAAGAACCCCTGATGGTGATAGGTCAAGAGGGCGAAACAGTGGCTGAAGAAGAGATGGAATCTCCGGCTCCTGAAGAAACGGAGCACACACAAGAAGATCGCTCAACTGAACCGGTGGGAGCAGAGGAGACAAAGAAACAGCAAGAAGAAAATAAGCAAGAACGAATTTTTGCGACCCCTCTGGCGCGCAAGATGGCCAAAGAGAAATGCATTGATCTAGCCAAAGTGAATGGTACCGGGGGTAACGGCCGTATTACTCGTCTCGATATAGACCGTTATGTGCCAATGACAGATGAAGTTCAAGAAACTCAATCTTCAACGAGCAAAGTGGCTGATCTACCAGAATGGGGACAAGGTTTACAAGGCATGCGGAAGACCATTGCTCAACGTATGATGCGCAGTGTTCAAACAACAGCCCAAGTAACCAACCAGCGCAAGGCAGATGTGACAAAATTGATGGAGTTCAGACACGATATTAAAACTAAGGTTTCTAGCCCACTGAATCATGGTGAAATTTCAATTAATACCTTGGTAACTAAAGCGGTTATCTTATCCCTACAAGAACATCCAAGTTTAAATGCTTGGTATCATAATGGTGAACATACGGTAATGGATGAGATTCACATTGGCATGGCGACAGATTTAGAAGAAGGCTTGGTGGTACCGGTGATTCGCAATGCTGATCGGATGCCTTTATCTAAATTGGGACCGGCTATTGCGGAGGTGGCTTCACAGGCTCGTAATGGAGAATTAGCAGGCGACTTATACAGTGGCTCTACCTTTACCATTACCAATTTAGGGGGAACAAATATTGAATACTTTACCCCTATTATCAATTTACCAGAAGTGGCCATACTAGGTGTCGGTGCGATTCAAGACAAGTTGGTCTTAGATCACGGCGAAGTCAAAGTTGCTAAGAAATTACCGCTCAGTTTAACGTATGATCATCAAATCATTGATGGGGCCCCAGCTGCTCGCTTCTTAGAAACGCTGGTAGGCTACTTACAAGACCCGTATCGCTTAATTATTTAGCCAGTGACAGATTTTGATGAAGACCTCTACAGCTTTATGACCTGTGGAGGTTTTTTGTGGTTTCAATCTGCTGATTAATTATGTTATTGTAGATAATAACGATAATGGTTTAGTTTGAGAAGGAGGGATGCTATGGTCAGCGTGAGTGATATTGCACGTTTAGCGGGAGTTTCAAAGAGTACGGTATCGCGCTATTTAAATAATGGTCAAGTCAGTCCAAAAACGCGAAAAAAAATTAAAAAAATTATTGAAGAAACTGGCTATCAACCCAATGTCTTTGCTCAGAGTTTGAAAGCCCAACAGACGAATTTTATTGGCGTGGTCATCCCTCGTTTTGATTCGCGGTCAGTAAATATTGCCTTGAAGGCAATTGACCAAACTGCTCTGGCTGCCGGTTTCCAAATATTTATTGTTAATTCTCAATTGGATCCCCAACGGGAATTGGCTAATCTTAAATTGCTTCAACATCTGAAAGTGGCTGGAATATTATTCTTCGCGACCAATGTCCGTAAGGAAATTACCGACTGGGTCGAACAGACGGAGATACCTGTGCTATTTATTGGGCAAGAAATGATTGGCCACTCTTATATTATTCACAATGATTTTCAAGCAGGGAAAATTCTAGCAACTCATCTTTGGCAACAAGGTTATCGGGATATTCTCTATATTAGTGTCAGTCAAAGTGACAAAGCAGTGGGTATTGATCGTCTAAATGGTTTTAAAAGTTATTTAGCTGATAAGGATGTTAAGCTTGAAATCTTATTAAGTGACTTTGATCAGACCCATATCAAACAAGTTTTAAGGCCGCAACTGAACCAGTTAAAAAGTAGAGTCATTGTCTGTGCGACCGATAGTTTAGCTCAAGCAGTCATTCAGTTATTAAAAGACCATGGTTATCAAGTTCCAACAGATGTAGCGGTAGCTGGATTTGGTGGCTACAGTGCTTTAAATTTAGGTCAACCTATGATTACTTCAGTGGCCTTTGGTTATGAAGAGATTGGAATCCGCGCCTTCCATCTGATTAAAGAATTAATTCAACAGCCTAAATCAGTCAAAATTGAATTGGTGCCCAATCATTTAACCATCGGCAAATCTACTTAAAGCTCAAAGAAGGCTTGTAATTTACAAGCTTTGTGCTAAAATTAAATGGAACCGGTTCCTGTTTGGATTGAAAAGGAGGATAAATTATGAAACATCGTCAGACGGTTGAACAATTGTTAGCTGCTATAGGTGGTCAAGAAAATCTTAAATTAGCTGAGCATTGTGCCACACGCTTAAGGTTGATATTACACGATAATAATAAACTAAATAAAGATGAAGCTGAGCAGATTCAAGGCATCAAAGGTTATTTTTATAGTACGGGGCAACATCAGTTTGTTTTCGGAACCGGTACCGTTAATGAAGTGTATCAAGACCTTCTTTCAGTGATTGATCAGAATAAGCTAGCTGAAGGGGATATTAAGTCAGAAGTTTACCAGAATATGACACCCGTTCAAAAAGTCGTCCGAACTTTTGCTGATATTCTGGTACCCTTAATTCCAGCCCTAGTCACTACAGGATTACTGATGGGTTTGCGTGGATTTTTAGTTGAATTAGGTTTAGAGATGACGCCGGAATTTGCCACCATGTTTGGTGTGTTAACGGATACGGCTTTTGCCTTTCTACCAGTGTTGATTGCCTACAGTGCGAGTAAGAAATTTGGTGGCAATCCGATTATGGGGATTGTGATTGGTTTAATGATGGTCGCCCCTCAGTTACCGAATGCTTATAGTGTGGGTTCAGGAGATGCTGAAGCTCTCAATATCTTTGGCATTAATATTGTCGCCTATCAAGGGAGTATTTTTCCAGCTATTATTGCCGGTTGGTTAATTGCTAAGATTGAACAATGGTGTCGAACTTGGGTGCCTAAGATGATGGATTTAGTCGTCACGCCTTTCCTATCCTTACTGATTACTTTCGTGACGATCATATTTCTTCTAGGTCCGGTGATTCAAGCGGTTGAACATTTTGTGATTAATGGCATTGTCACTTTAATAGAAGCCCCTTTAGGATTGGGTTATATCGTCTTTGGTGGCTTACAACAAGCAATCGTAGTCACTGGTTTGCATCATTCGATTGGTGTTATTGAGCTTTCGCTTTTAAGTGAGACCGGGCGGAATGTGATTCAACCCTTAACGACGGCTTCAATGGCAGGTCAATTTGGGGCAGCAATTGGGGCAGCCTTCTTGGTCAAGGATGCAGTTCGCCGAATGAATATGATTAATGCCTCTGTGCCAACTTTATTTGGTATTACCGAACCTTTATTATTTGGGGTCAATCTAAGATCCTTAAGAATTTTTGTCTCAGGGATTATTGGTGGGGCAGCTGGTGGGCTGGTAACCTACTTAATGCATTTGACGGCTCCTGGTATGGGCATTACTTTTATTCCTGGTTTATTGTTCTATACCGAAAGTTTTGGCCTATTATTGAATTATTTGATTGTGATTGGCGTATCCTTCGCGGTAGCCTTCGTCTTAGTCCAAGCACAGAGAAAGTATATCGTCGATGAAATCTAGTGAGGAGGGAAGTTGTGTGCAAGATCTGAATCTGACTGATCAATGGCGGCAAAGTTATCATATTATGCCTGAGCAAGGTTGGTTAAATGATCCCAACGGTTTGATTCAATTTGATGATTATTATCATATCTATTATCAATACGTTCCCGAATCAGCTACCGGTGGCAAGACCCATTGGGGTCATAAACGGTCGAAAGATTTACTACATTTTGAAGATTGTCCTATATTTATGTCGCCGGATTTTGAATTTGATCGGGATGGTGTTTATTCAGGGTCAGCAATAGAGTATCAAGGAAAGATTCATTATTTCTATACGGGCAACGTGAAACTAAAGGGCGATTATGATTATATCTATTCTGGTCGAGAACAAAATACTGTTCATGTGGTGAGTCCAGATGGTCTGACTATTGAATCCAGATCGGTCGTAATCCCTCATCAAGCTTATCCCGCAGGTTTTACCGATCATATTCGCGACCCCAAGGTATTTGCTCACGATGATCGATTTATCATGCTCCTTGGTGGGCGACGAGCAGATCATCATGGTAGCATCTTACTTTATCAATCAAAGAATTTAGAAGATTGGCAATATATGGGTGAAGTCTTGACTGCTGAAGACCAGATGGGTTACATGTGGGAGTGCCCTGACTTCTTCAGCTTGGCTCAGCAAGATATCTTAGTCTTCTCTCCTCAAGGAATTCAGGAACAGGATTATCAGTTTAATAATCGTCATGTTGCAGGCTATTTAATTGGCTCCATGGATTGGCAGGGGAACAAGTTCACCCCCCAGAGAGCTTTTAAAGAATTTGATCGGGGGTTTGACTTCTATGCTCCCCACACCTTCCAAGATGCAAAAGGTCGACGAATCCTCATCGCTTGGTTTGGCTTAGGCGATATTAAACCAGAGTACACGAATCCAACGATTGCTAGAGGCTGGCAGCATTGTTTAACCATGCCTCGAGAATTGTATTGGTCTCGAGACAATCTTTGCCAACGACCTTTGCCTGAGTATCAACAATTACGACAAAAACAAGGTCAGGCTGATTTTACAGCGGAGCAATCTCTTTCAATCGATCTGGAGCAAGCTGCTTTCGAACTTATTCTGACTTGGCCAACTTCACCGCAATCCTTTGAAATTCGCTTGCGTCAAGATACTTTTTTGACCTATGATGAAAAGGGAATCCTATGTTTGAAACATGGGCCTTCAGGTTATGGTCGTAACTATCGATTAATTCAACTTGGTGCGATTAACCAATTACAAATTTTCTCGGATGCCTCTTCTCTGGAAATCTTTATCAATGATGGTTTATATACCATGTCGACCCGAATATATCCTCAAAAAGACCAAAACAAAATTAGCATCCAATCAAGTGTAGATGGTTCCATTCAATATTGGCAACTTGGACAAAAGGAGGGATAGGATGTACATTGGAGCAATTGAAGCAGGGGGGACCAAATTCGTTATAGCAATCCTTGATGAACAAGGAAATATTGTTGAACGAAAGAGTTTTCCCACGACTTCGCCGGCAGAAACCTTTCAAAATATTTATCAAGTCTTAGATGCTTATGAGTTAAAAGCGATTGGTGTAGGCTCATTCGGTCCGATTGATGTGGATAAAAATTCATCCACTTATGGTTATATTACCTCGACACCTAAATTGAAGTGGCGAAATACTGACTTTCTAGGTCCACTGAAAGAAAGATACCAACTTCCTATCAGTTGGACGACCGATGTCAATGCCTCAGTGATCGGTGAATATCATTATGGGGCGGGACAAAATACTCAACATTGCGTTTACTTTACCATTGGGACGGGGGTAGGCGCTGGGATTGTGGTCAATGATCAACTCTTGACCTATAACTACCATCCGGAAGTTGGTCATCTAATGGCCAAACGTCATCCTCAAGATATGGAATTTGCCGGGATCTGTCCTAGTCATGGCGATTGTATTGAAGGATTGATTAGTGGTCCAGCCATTCAAGCCCGCTGGGGTAAGCCGGCCGAGGAACTAGTCAATCAGGCCCAAGTCTGGGAGATTGAAGCTTATTATTTGGCCCAATTAATATATAATCTGCAATTAGTTTTACGGACTGAGCGTTTCATTCTTGGCGGCGGTGTGATGCACGTTCCTGGATTGATTAATCAAGTTTGCGACCAAGTCAAAAAACTCAACTATGATTATATTGAAATGGGAGATCTCAACCAACTGATTGTTCTACCAGAATTAGGCGACAATGCAGCGATTATGGGCTGCTATTATCAAGCTAAGCAACTTTTGATGAATTAAACAAGCTGCATTGAAAAGATTATTTTTTATCTTCATCAGAGCCTGTTAAACGATAGAAAAATATTAGCTAGCCAATAAACAACAAGATCGAAAGTTATTTATCCTGATTTTAACTTTTTTGGACCTAATGTGTGTGATAGCTAATAAGATATTAAAACGAGAAGCTCGATTGAAATTTTCAGATCGGGCTTCTCGTTATCTTTTTGAACTAAATGGTGTTTAATAACTTTAGTGCCAATACTCCAAAAGTGGCCCCTCAGGACCAAACACTGGATCTTGGCCAGGGAGGGCGACCTTTTTAATTTGTTCAAAAGTTGCTTCAGCAATGGGTTCTGTGGGATAACACATCTTATAATCACTACCGCCAGGGTAGGCGCCAATCACTTTAAAATCCTTGCTAGCTTGCAGACGTTTGTGACCGATGCCGGCAGGGAGAACGAAGACGTCGCCTTGTTTTGCCTGTAAGGACATGCCTTCTGGGCCGCCAATTTGTACGTTAGCTTGACCCGCTTGAATCATTAAGACTTCGTGGGTGTTGTCATGGAAGTGATGCTGGTCTAAAATTCCATCGACCCAGGCATTCGACCAATCATGTTGGGCCAGGATGTCGATGACCTCCGCGCTAGATTTGCTAGTCATGGCAGATGGATAGAACAGAACAGGCAGGGTGGGATGATTAGGGATGCCTTGATTTGCTTTAAAATAATAAGTTTCAATCTTGCTCGTCATTGTAATCACTCCAGTTATTTGGTGGAAAATAGTTCTTAATTAGCTAGGTCAAATTGAGTAAGAGGCAATGGATTTTCTCTGTGACCCGAGTCAGCGCGATGATCAGCATCAATAGAGTTTATTGATCCATGTCATTGATTTCATAAGTTCTAAGCGGGTCGTCCTGACTGGCAATTTCGGCAATCGTTTTAGCGACCTTGTGCACTTCAATCGGGCGATTATTCCAAGCTTTTGAGTCAGGCTGAATCCGACCTAGAATTTGCTGGGCTTGTTCGACGGTCTCCGGTCGGCTTTCTCCGTACATCATGGTCGGGCGGATGATGACAGTGTCTTGAACCGCTTGTCGACTCGCTGCTTCACCTTGACTCTTAGCATGTCGGTAGGGTTCAGGCGTTGCGGTTGTATTCAAATTCGCTGAAACAAAGATGAGTCGTGCCGTCGGGCGATACTTGCCGACAGTCTCAGCAATCGTCTGCGCAGCTTCTACAATGATGTGTTGATAGGTATAACCTTTTTCCAGGTTTTCTTGGAAAAGTCCGACCAAATTAATCACCGTATCGACCTGATTTAAATGTTCTTGCCATTGGTCTGGGGCAAATAAATCAGCTTCAACCCATTTAACTTGGGGGTTAAATTTATCCGGTTGATTGGCATCAAAAGACCGAGTCACAGCTGTAATCTCATGCTGGTCGGCTAAGAGTTGTTTCACAATCTCTTGGCCGAGAAAACCACTGGCGCCAAATATCAATATTCGTTTCATCAGCTATCTCCTCCTTGATTATCTTCTCGTTATCATGATCATAAAGGACGGCGAAATGGAATGAAATTATTTTGCTTAGCAATTTGGTGCAAAGTTTGAAATGCCCTAAATCCTGTCAGGCTACTAAAAAGATCTTTGCTTACATTCGATTAATATGAACGGTCTTGAAGACAAATTTGTCGGCGCGAGCCGTACTCTTGGTGTACTCAATCACTCGATTATTATTATCAAAGGTTTGACGGAGAATAATCAGCGCCGGATCTTTGTCAGGGACTTGCAAGTATTTAGCTGCTTTATTCTCAATCATGGCTGCTTGGAATTCTTCCTTAGCATTCTGAATAAAAATTTGATAACGATCTTTCATCAGTTGATAGAGGCTGTGGTCTTCCAGATCTTTCTGCGTCAAATCAGAGAAGATGTGGTCGGGTAAATAGGTTTCTTCCAGCAACATCGGATTTTGATCGGCTAGACGCAGACGTTTGAAGTAGACCACGGGATCTGCCAAGTTTAGTTGGAGTTTACTGGAGACCTCGACACTGGCTTCAATGCGCTTAAAGGCCAAGATTTGATTGCTGGGTTCTTTACCTAAGAGACGCATATTTTCAGTGAAACTGTAAAGATTGGTAAGGTTAATTTTTTGATGGGCGGGGTCGAGGACTAAGCTGCCTTTGCCGTGAATGATATCAATATAACCAAAAGATTCGAGCTCCTTAAGAGCCAGTCTCACCGTGGTTCGACTCAAATGATAAAGTTCGGCAATTTTTCTTTCTGAAGGTAGATAGTCCCCTGGTTCTAACTCAGAATGAATCATGTGAATCAGTTCATTTTTGAGTTGTAAATACAAACTAGCTTTATTCAAGCGGATACCTCCTTCAATACTTTAAACTAAAAACATATTATACCATTCTTTCACAATAGGCTATGAAAAAATCATGAAATTAATATTATGGCAGCAAATGTTGAAATAATATTGACTAAATTGAAAGCGTTTTTTATAATAATACTGGTAGTAACCAGGTAAGGGAGGGGAATTATGTTAGGGTTAATTATTACCGGACACGGTGAATTCGCGCCAGGCATGGAAGAAGCGGTCACGATGATTGCGGGACAGCAGAACAATCTATCGAGTGTGGCCTTTCGCGAATCAATGAATTTAGACGATTTCCAAGCAACATTACAAAGAACGATTGATGAGCAGTTAGCCGAGAGTGAGGGTGTGATTATCTTCACTGATTTGAAGGGTGGCACCCCATTTAATACGGCAGCTTTACTGATCGATAAACAAGACAAGGTTAAGATTATGGCGGGGACTAATTTGCCGATGTTAATCGAAGCCACTTTGATGGCGGGTGTCTTAACCGATCCAGAGCAGTTGGCCCGTCAATTGGCACAAACTGGTCGCGAGAACGTAGAATTTGTTGATTTTGAAGCGCTGGCTGAAGATCCCAGTGAAGATGAAATGGATGGAATTTAATGAATAATATACTCAACCAAGTTCTGGTCACCTCTTTAGTGGTCATTTGTTTAGCCATTATTACGGTACTTATTTATTATTTGTTCAATAAGCGATTTTATGACAAGCAACGGAAGCATTTCGAAGAGCTCCATCTAAACCTTAAAGTGAATGACCAAGTTGAATTCTCGAATGGTTTAATTGGGACGATTGTGAAAGTTGGCTCAGAATATTGTGATATTAAAGTCAAATCGGGGGCTGTGATGACGGTCTCACGGTTTGCGATTTCTAGATTTGTGGAAGGAGATTTATAAATGCCAAATATTGTCTTAACTCGAATTGATAACCGTTTAATTCATGGTCAAGTAGCGACCCAATGGACCGGATCGATTGGAGCTAATTTACTCTTGGTGGCCAATGATCAGGTAGCTAAGAACCAAATGCGTCAACGTTTAATGAAGATGGCGGCGCCAACCTCAGCTCAGACTCGTTTCTTTACCATTGACCATACCATTGAAATCATTCATAAAGCTGCAGACCGGCAAAAAATCTTTATCATTTGTGAAAATCCGCAAGACGTATTGCGTTTAGTTGAAGGAGGTGTCCCAATTACCAAAGTAAATATCGGGAATATGCATATGGCGGAAGGTAAGAAACAAGTCGTCGGTTCAGTCGCGGTAGACCAAGCGGATGTGGAAGCATTCAAGCAACTTCGAGATAAAGGGGTTGAGTTGGAAATTCGTCGCGTACCTACCGAAAGTGCCGAATCGATTGACAAAGTCTTTGAAGCGTTCTAGTTAAGAAAGGGAAGGAGTGAATACCATGCAGTATTCAGTAATTCAAATTGCATTTGTTTTTATTTTTACATTTATTGCTGCGATTGACCAATTTAACTTGCTGGAATCAATCTATCAACCGATTGTAGCTGGTCCAATTATTGGTTTAATTTTAGGGGATCTTGAGACTGGTTTGGCCGTAGGTGCTACCTATCAATTGATGACCATCGGGAACATGCCAGTCGGTGGGGCTCAACCACCTAATGCGGTTGTTGGGGGTATTATGGCGACTGTATTAGCGATTTCTTTAGGGCTTTCACCAACGGAAGCCGTTGGGGCAGCTATTCCATTCGCCTTACTCGGTCAATATGGAATTACCTTACTCTTTACCGCCATGTCACCAATGATGTCTAAGGCGGACGATATGGCTCATGAAGCTAATCCACGCGGTATTGATCGTTTGAATTATAGTGCCATGGGTATTCTTGGTTTGATTTTTGGGGTAATTGTTACCCTATTCTTTATCGGTGGGGCTCAATTCGGTAATGATATCCTAGCTGCGATCCCTGAATGGGTAATGAGTGGTTTAGGGGCAGCCGGAGGTATGATGCGTTTCGTCGGGTTTGCAACCTTACTTAAAGTAATGATTTCTAAACCATTATGGGGCTTCTATTTCTTAGGATTTGCCTTAGCTTTAATCGTCAATGGTTTGGAAGGATTAGGCAGCTCTGCCTTACTCATCCTAGCGATTATTGGTTTTGCTTTAGCCTTCTGGGATTTCCAAATCCAAACTAAAGTCGCTGCAAGTTCAAATGATATGGGAGGTTTTGAAGATGGCATTTAATATTCCTGATACATATTCAAATTTAAATCCGGCCGAGAAATTAGATAAGAAGACTCTTAACCGGATGGTACTCCGTTCATTTAACTTACAAGGTAGTTTCAACTACGAACGGATGCAAGCTGCTGGTTGGTTATATTCTATTCTACCTGGTTTGGAGAAAATCCATAAAGATAACAAAGATGACTTAGCTGTATCGATGTCTCATAACTTGGAATTCTTTAATACTCACCCATTCTTAGTAACTTTCGTCATGGGGATTATCTTATCCCTTGAACAAAACAAGGTCGATATCCCAACTATTCGTGCCGTCCGGGTCGCTGCCATGGGACCTCTCGGTGGGATTGGGGACGCGCTCTTCTGGTTCACTTTGGTACCTATCACTGCTGGGATAACCGCCCAAATGGCCTTAGATGGCAATGTGATGGGACCGATTATGTTCCTACTCATCTTTAATATCTTCCAATTCGTTATTCGTTATTGGTTGATGTATTGGTCTTATGATTTGGGGGTTAACGCCATTGATGTCCTAACCGCCCATGCAACAGAATTCACTCGGGCCGCTTCTATCCTTGGGGTATTCGTTGTGGGTGCCTTGACCGTGCTTTACGGAGCTACTAATATTGCTAACTTCAATATTCCTAACGGAACGACCCAAGAACCTACTGCGATTACTGAAGTCGTTTCATCAGAAGAATTGAATAAATATGAAGCACTGATCTATGAAGATGTGGCTGAGAAGACTGCTAAAGCCGGTCAAGAAGATGCCAGCATTATTGAGTTACCAAGTGGTAAATATCAAGTGGTCTATAATCAATTTAACGAAACACCGGTGAATATTAATGTTCAAGAAATCTTAGATGGAATCTTACCGAAATTGATTCCATTAGCAATCACCATGTTGCTATATTATCTCATGGCCTTCAAGTCATGGACCCCATTGAAATGTATCATCCTCATCTTAATTATTGGTTTGATTGGGGCTGGACCTTTTGGAATCTGGCCAAGCATTTGGGGTTAAGCGGACCTAGATTTTGAATTTAGAAAGGAATCTTATGAGAAAAGTAATTATCAGTCAAGCAAAGAAAGATCATATCACTCAATTATCGAATGCAGATTCAGTGATTGCCGCGTTGGCAATCGATCAACGGGGTTCTTTAAAGAAAATGTTAGCTGCTGGAGATACCGGGCAAAAGGATGTTGAAGAGATTATTATCGACTTCAAGCAACTGGTTTCGCAAGAATTAACTAAGTATGCCAGTTCAATTCTGTTAGATCCAGAATACGGCTTGCTTGCGGCTAAGAAACGTGATAAAGATGCTGGTTTGTTACTTGCTTATGAGAAGACCGGATATGACGCGACTGAAGAAGGACGTTTGCCTGATGTCTTGGAAGAGTGGTCCGCTTATCGTTTGAAAGAAGCGGGTGCGGATGCTGTCAAATTCCTACTCTATTATGATGTCGACGAAGATTCAACTATCAATGAATTCAAGCATGTTTATATGGAAAGAATTGGTCAGGAATGCAAGGCCTTAGATATGCCTTTCTTCCTTGAAATCGTTTCTTATGATGCGACGATTGCCGATGCAAAGAGTCGAGAATATGCTAAATTGAAGCCTCATAAAGTCATTGAGGCCATGAAAGAATTCTCAAAAGATAAATATCAAGTTGATGTCTTAAAAGTCGAAGTTCCCGTTAATATGAACTTTGTTCAAGGTTTTGTTGAAGATCAAGCTGATCAAGTTTATATTCGAGAAGAAGCCTTAGCTTATTTTAAAGAACAGAGCGAGGCAACCCACCTCCCATTTATTTTCTTGAGTGCTGGGGTGAGTATGGAACTCTTTGAACAGACCCTATATTTCGCGAAGGAAGCAGGATCAAGCTTTAACGGTGTACTTTGCGGACGCGCAACTTGGAAGGATGCAGTGTCCATCTATGCCGAGTCAGGACCAGAACAAACTACAGAATGGTTACAATCTCAAGGTCGTCAGAATATTGAGACCTTGAATCAAGCCATTAAAGAAACGGCGCATTCTTGGGAAGAAAAAGTCGAAGTCAAATAAGTTTTTAAATTCCAATTGTGCCAACAATTGGAATTTTTTAAATGGATGAAAGCGGTTTTCTATTTATATAAAGGAGAGAGAATATGTTTGAAGCAAGTCAAGAATATTTAGCCTCAATTGGCGCAACGATTACGACCAAGGAAATTAAGCAACAGCCCCAACTGTGGCAAGAAGCTTACCAACTCTATCGTCAACAAGAAGATAAAATTAACCGATTCTTAGAAGATATCTTTGCCAAACATGATTTTGTGAGAGTAATTTTCTCAGGTGCAGGGACTTCTGAATTTGTCGGTCAAACCATTAGTCCTTATTTAAATAAGATTCATGATGGCCACCATATCCAATTTGAAAGTGTGGCGACGACCCATATCGTAGCCGCTCCTGAATATTATTTACAAAAAGATATGCCAACCATTTTGGTTTCATTCGCTCGTAGTGGAAATTCACCAGAAAGTTTAAAAACTGTCGAATTGGCCAAGGAATTGGTGGACGATCTCTATCAAATTACGATTACTTGTGCCCCTGAAGGAAAGTTAGCCCAAGCAAGTCAAGGCGACGAAAGCAATCTGCTCTTGCTCCAACCTGCGGGCTCTAATGACCAAGGTTTTGCAATGACAGGTTCTTATACTTGTATGAGTCTGACCGCTTTATTAGTCTTTGACCAAACCATCGATAAAGAAGAAATGATTGGCGCCATCGTTAAAATGGGTCAAAATGTCTTAGGACAAGAAGAACGTATTCAAGCGTTAGCAGACTTAGGATTCAAACGGATTATTTATTTAGGAGCCAATGGTTTCTTTGGTCTCGCTCGCGAATCACAATTAAAGATCTCTGAGCTTACAGCAGGTAAAATTGCTACTATGTATGACAGTCCCTTAGGGTTCCGCCACGGACCAAAATCTTTTATTGACGAGGACAGCTTGGTGGTCGTTTATGTTTCAAATAATGACTATACCCGTCTTTACGATCAAGATTTAATTAATGAAGTGTATCATGATCAGATCGCTAAGAAAGTGTTCACGCTGAATGTGGGTGAATTAACCGAGGTTCAAGCAGACCAATTTGTCTTTGACAATCAGTATCGAAGCTTAGCCGATGTTTATCTAAGCTTCCCATTTATCTTATTTGCTCAAAGTTTGGCCTTGTTAACCTCGATTAAGATTGGTAACAAGCCTGACACTCCTTCACCAAGTGGAACAGTTAACCGAGTTGTCCAAGGCGTTATTTTGCACGAATACAAGTAAGAAAGCTGGGATACTATGACAACGTGCTACCATGCTCAACAGATTTTCTATGATAATAAGATGCTCTTTGATCAATATTTACTAGTCGAAGAAGGCAAAATCGTTGGTATTCAAGATCAAGCACCAGCCGATATGGACTGTGAAGATTTTGGCCAATCGATTATTGCTCCGGGTTACGTGGAAACTCACATCCACGGTTTTGCAGGTCATGATGTGATGGATAATGATCCAGAAGGTTTGAAAGCCATGGCTGAAGGCTTACTCTCAACGGGGGTGACCTCTTGGTTAGCTACGACCTTGACCGACTCTCGCGAACATCTTAATCAAGTTTGCCAGATGGTAGGTCAGACTTATCAAGAAGTCCAAGGAGCGAAAATTCAAGGGATTTTCTTAGAAGGTCCATTCTTTACCGAGAAATACAAAGGCGCACAGAATCCAAAATACATGGGAGACCCTAAAGTAGAGATTCTGGCCGAGTGGGACGACCTATCCAATCATTTGGTCAAGAAAATTGCCATTGCCGGCGAACGTGATGGGGTAGCTGAATTTATCAAATTTGCTAAATCACGAGGGATTAAGGTGGCGCTCGCCCATTCTGATGCGACCTATGACCAAGCCAAGGCAGCGGTTGAAGAAGGTGCGGATATCTTTATCCATACCTATAATGGAATGAGTGGTTTGCATCACCGTGAACCTGGTATGGTGGGAGCAGCTTTAACGCTTGACCAGGTCTTTGCCGAAGTCATCTGTGATGGCCATCATGTCCATCCGGCAGCGGCCAAGTTAGTCTTTAAGGCGTGTGGGGCAGATCAAATGATCTTGATCACTGACTCAATGCGTGCTGCGGGTCAAGGTGAAGGGCCTTCACGGCTCGGTGAATTTGAAGTGATGGTGAAAGATGGAGCTGCCCGTCTGGTTAATGGAGGTAGCCTGGCTGGATCTGTGCTTGAAATGAAGACGGCGGTCAAGAATGTGGTCGACTGGGGCATTTGTTCAGTTGAAGAAGCATTAAAAATGGCCAGCTATACGCCAGCCAAGTCAGTTGGTATTGAAGATCAATGTGGTAAATTAGCCAAAGGCTATCCAGCTGACTTTATTGTCTTAAGCCCGGACCTTGAATTGAAAGCGACCTATCTGGACGGCCTTAAACGCTATTAAACTCAGGAATTAAATCTTGGCTTTTCGTCAATCAAACAAAAAATCTATCGCTTGAATCGTAGGTTGTTGGCTCACGATATCAGGCGATAGATTTTTAGCTTTTGGCTAGTTATTTAGGCATTATTTGGCTTGGGTTTTGGCCAAGCAAATGAGCTTATCAAAGTTGTTCAAGAGAAATTTGTTGGTAAATTTGATCAAATTGGTTCATATCAACTGCACCTGTTTTAGGATTCATTGTATTTAGGACCCCACAAGTCATTCCATATTTAATGACCTCATCAAAGT
This sequence comes from Ignavigranum ruoffiae, assembly GCF_900110675.1. Classification (GTDB taxonomy): domain Bacteria; phylum Bacillota; class Bacilli; order Lactobacillales; family Aerococcaceae; genus Ignavigranum; species Ignavigranum ruoffiae. The sequence continues at coordinate 23,334 of NZ_FOEN01000008.1, forward strand.
CGAGCCCGCGATCGATGGCATAGGCCATGCCGGCGATGGTTGAGTCACCGGAACCAACGGGATTGACCACCGTAATCTTAGGAATATTAACTTTATAGAATGCGTCTTGATATTTGACCAAGGCACCTTGTCCGCCCATGGAGATGACAATCAACTCAATGCCGGCAAACAAGTCGTTTGATAGTTCTTGGGCTAGACCAGTTAAATCTTGACTGCTCAAATCTTTACCCACTAAAGCCGAAATCTCATCGATATTGGGTTTAATCAAATAAGGTTTGCTTTCGGCCTTTAAGGAAGTTTCAAGGCTAGCCCCTGAAGTATCTAATAAGACCTTGCATCCATGATGATTAGCTCGCTGAATCAATTTGCTATAAGTATCTGTACTAAAGCCCTTGGCCATGCTTCCAGAGATTGTAACGGTTGTAGCTTGGTCAAGGAGCTTCTCGAAAGTTTGGAAGAAAGCTTCTTGTTCCTGATCGGAAACTTGTGGCCCAGCTTCTAAGATTTCTGTCTGATTATGCTCATGCAGAATTGCTAGGCAGAAACGTGTTTCTTGGTCAATATCGGTAAAGTCATGTTTGACTGGAATGGCATCTAACTGTTGGCGGATATAATTACCAAAGTTGCCACCAAGAACGCCGGTTGCAATCACATCACCTTGAAGGTCATGTAGTACGCGTGTTACATTCAGGCCTTTGCCCCCGGCCGTCTTGGAGACCTGAGAAACCCTATTAACTGTATCGAGATTGAATTGCTCCAATGGATAGGAAATATCAATTGAAGGGTTTAAGGTTACCGTAATTATCATCTTATCTTCCCCTTTTTGCATTAAATTATAATGATTTCGCTTTGTTTATTATACCACAGCTCGTCTTTCATTCGAAAAGAAGGTTGAATTTTTGCCAGCAGAATTTAGAAAAAGTGATCAAGCTTAAACTTTGCGAGTGTATTGTTTGACCAATATTGACCAACCTGTTATTATAAACATGTAAGGAGATTCCTTACCTATTAATTTAATCAACGATACGAAAGGGGAAAGTTATTATGTTAAACAAATATACGGTGTCAGCTCAAGTTGATAGTGAGAAATTTGGTAAAGGACAATTGGTAGCGGACCTCTCACAAGAGGAATTAGTTAAATATGCCAACTTAACCGATAAAGATAAACTTGCTTTCTTAAAAGACCATGGAGCTCAATTGAAAGTGGACTTAGCTGAAATTGAAGACAAAGACGTTTCTAATTATCAAGTTGAAGGTCAACCGCTTGATAAAGCTACTGCTGGTGCTCCAACCAGTCAAAGCACACGCAAGATGCGGATGAATATCAATGGTCACGATACAGGCTGGATTGATGTGACCGAAGAAAATGAAGACCAATATAACCAAATGATTGAACAATTCAATGATATGCATAAGCAATTCAATGAACGTTTCAATCATATCTTTGGTAAGGGATTTTCAAACTTCCTAGATTTTAAACCAAGTAACTTCTTGGATAAGCCAAAGAAATAAGATTTAGCCTCACATCTTTTTAAAGACTGAGAAAAGTTTACTTAGTTAAATAACCAGTTTATCACCGAACCTTTGAAGCGTAGTTTGTCGTTCAAAGGTTCGGTTTTTTTATATTCAATTTATTAAGTATTTACTTCAAAAATCGAAAATAATAGAAAACTGACCCTACAAGAGACCGTCCTCCAAAGCCTTGCTTTTCCGGACTAGTTCCACTAGATCATCTCTAAGCGACACTTCGCTAAGAGCTGATAAGCTGCGTGGATTTTTTATTGTCTTGTCAGGGTCAGATTTTTTACAAGATTTTGTTTATTTTTAGGTTAGCAATTTTTTTGCTTATCTATTAAGGAATATTGAATTTTCTTATCGGTTGTTTCAGTTTGATAAAGGGTTTAGAATAAATTTGAACCAAACTTAAGAGGCGAGGTGAGAAAATGGCAGAAGAAGCGAGTGACCAACCCCAGTACCTTTATTTAGAAGGGGATCAGGAGGGTAAGAAATGGGTGGCTGAAATCATTGATGAAGACCCGACTTTTCGTTTGAAGCGCATGTTTCTTCCTGAGATTAAAACAGGCACCTTTGCGATTTATGACGGTTTTTATCAAATATATGGCCAACATCCAGGCATCAGCCCTTTTGTTAAAGAATATTGTCGGGTGGAGCAGGGTCATATGCAAAGGCGGCTAGCTTTTTATGAGGTGGTTAATCATTTGCCAGCCATTAAGGCGGCTGAACCGCAACGCATTCAGCATTTAAAGGAACAGATTTTCCAAGTTCTCGCCGAAATTCTTCAAGCGGTTGACCATGAAATGGTTCAGGAGGATCTGATGTATCTCAAAGAGCAGGTCGAAGACGTCGGTGATAGTCAAAGCCTGAACAGTGGTTTAGCTCAACTGCTCAAGAATAAAGAGTTGATGATTGCTGATTATCAGGCAAAAATTGAGAAAATTGAGCACGATTTACAAGAATAAATGATGTGAGCAGAGTACTTTAAGCGAGAAATTTATCTTTGGACAGAATATTTTTAAGTAGAAAACTTGAAGGTCTTATCAAAGAAAGAGTGAAATGAGGGAATTCAGTTTGGCAAATATCGGTGTGGTTGGCAGTATTTCAATGGACTATGTCGTTTCGGCAGATCGGCCCGTTAAGATTGGCCAAACGATTTATGGTCAAGATTTTAAAATGAATTTCGGCGGTAAAGGGGCCAATCAAGCGGTAGCCGCAGCCAAATTGGGCGGTCGAGTCACGATGATTGGAGCCGTTGGGTTGGATCAGATTGGTCAATCGCTGATCAATAATCTAGAATCTTACGGGATTGATTGTAGCTCGGTTAAGAAAGTGGCCAATCAAGGATCGGGAGCTGCTGTCATTAGTCTTATTGACGGCGATAATTCAATTATTTATGTGCCAGGAGCTAATCAGGCCTTAGGTGCTAATGATATTCTGGCTTTAAAGTTAGTCTTCAGCAAATTCGATATGATCTTGGTTCAAAATGAGACTCCTGAAGCCACTGTCAGTCAATTGATTCACCTAGCAAGTCTAATCAAGGTACCTATCATTTATAATCCAGCGCCAGCCCGCAAGTTTGCCTTAGATTTATTAGCAAAGGTTAACTATATAACGCCGAATGAGACCGAGTTCGTCAGTATTTTTGAGACGCAGAATTATGAAGACGTACTGAGTCATTATCCCAATAAAATTTTAGTTACCTTAGGGCATCAAGGTGTTGTCTACTATGATGGCCATCAATTAGTTCAGGTGCCTGCCTATCCGGTTGCTGAGGTGGTCGATACGACGGGGGCAGGAGATACCTTTAATGGAGCCTTGGCTGTGGCTTTGAGCGGGGGTAGAAATCTACATTCAGCAATTCAGCTCGCCAATCTTGCGGCATCACTTTCTATTCAAAAATTCGGCGCCCAGGGTGGTATACCCAGTTTAACTGAATTAAAGGCGAGCCAACATTATTCAGCGATTGATTGAAAAATAGCTTTACTTAAATAATTGAGAAATATATATTTTATGCTTCCGACATTGTTAGTCTAAGGTCGAGGAAACTAAATTTATTATCAAGTAATTCGCAACGATAGACCACTATCGTTGTTTTTTCATGGTTAGGACTTAGGCGAACGATTCAAACGAAAATGAAAAAAATCTTGAAAACAGATTGATGAAATCGTTCACAAAGTATATAATATACTCGAAAGTTATCATATGGTGTTTATGGGTTTTGCTTTTATTATAGAAAGTGGGTGAGCTTACAAGAAATTTCCCTGCGCTACTAGCGCCATATTTTTATTAGGAGGAGTAAAATGGAAGGAAATTCTTTCGTCAAAAATTGTAAACGATTACTTCTATCGAGTGTTTTTGCTTTATCGTTAATCGTTCCTGCCCAAGGTCAAGTATTGGCTCAAGAGACTATTGATGAAGTCACTCATGAAATTGAAACCAGTGTACTAGCGCCTGAAGCTAGCAGTGAAGCGATTGAGATTACTCAACCGGCCACTGCAGAAGAAACCGAGCCAGTTGATGAGGCAGAACCGGTCATTGAAGAAGATGACGAAGATGTTGCTGAGCCAACTCTAGAGCCAGAAGCAGCTGAACTTCCAGCTGAGGAAGTTGATGAAGCCGAAGAAGTTGAAGAGAATCTTGCGCCAGATATGCCAGAGGTTCAAACTTATGCAGCCACTGCGGCAGATAAGATTACCTTAGATGAAGAAACCATCTATATGACTAATGAGCATGAATTAGTCATTCCAGTTGAATTAACTCCTGAAGAGTTCAGCAAACTCCAATGGACTTTCGATGGCAAGAACATTTCTGAATATATGCAATGGAATATGAAGACCGGTAAATGGGACTCAACCAATCCATTAGTCACTGTCGTTCAAGAAAAAGATGCCAGTGGAAAATTAGTGACCAAGGTTCGCTTCGCGACCATGTTTGGGTCTGATGACTTGGAACTACGTTGGCCACATAATATTCGTCGGACCTATCCTGAAATGATTGGCCAACACGAAGTGAAGGCAGTCAACCCAGAAACAGGTCAAGAAATTAGTTTACCAATTAATTATCGTCCTTATGAAAACTATATGTCTTATGATGAAACCATGAAAGCCATCGAAGAAATTAAAGATACAGCCAAGGATGATCGTTACGTTTCAATTGAAACCATTGGTAAGAGTACTTTAGGTAAAGATATTCGGATGGGAATTATTGCCGATTCTCGTCAATCCATTGATACCTACCTCAATAAAACGACGCCAATGATGTTAACGAGTCCTGACGAATTAATTAAATTAATTCAATCCGGTAATTTTGATTATCGTGTGCCAGTATTCTTCAATAATACTCACGCCGATGAACAACCTGGTATCGATATCGTTCGTGGAGCTTTTGAACGTTTCGCTCATTTAGATGTGATTAAATTCAATACCCTTGATGACAAAGGTCAAGTCGTTGAGAAAGAACTTAAAGTAAGCGATGTTCTTAAAAATGTGATTATGTTATTTAACTTCGTTGAAAACCCTGATGGTATGGATTTAAATACTCGGGCAACTTACGAAGGATTCGACCCTAACCGGGATAGTTCTTATCAAACTATGCCTGAAACTCGAGCAGTGATTGAACAAATTAATAAATATAATCCATTAACCTTCTTGGATTTCCACGGTTTCGTTAAAGAATTCTTAATTGAACCTTGTACCGCCCCACATGACCCTAACTTTGAATATGATCTACTTTATAAGAATATGTTAGCTCATGCCAAAGCAATGGGAAATGCTGGTATTTCAAACAGTGTATATGATTCTTATCTAATCCCAGCCTTGGATTGGGAAGATGGATGGGATGATGCTTTCTCAGGTTATACTGGAGTTTATGCTGTTTATCAAGGAATCCTTGGGCACACCATTGAAGTTCCTGGTATGAACGACCACTCTTTCTTTGCCGGTGTGTTTGCGGGTATGGGAAGTATCGATTATGTAATGAATCATCGCGATCAATTATTTATTGATAAATTAAATATCTTCCTACGTGGTATTAATAAAGAAGAAAATCCAGAAACTGAAAAATACTTTGTCGATTCTAAAGGAAATGTGGTCGGACGTATTAAAGGAGATAATCCTAAATTCTTCCCTGACTACTATGTGATTCCAATGTCACTTGAAGATCAAAAGAATCCGCAAGCTGCTTTCGATATGATTGAATACTTCCGTCGTAATGGTGTCATTGTATCTCAATTGACCGAAAATGTAGGACAATACAAAGCTGGTGACTTAGTCATTAATATGGCTCAAGCTAAACGTGGCTATGCCAACCATGTTCTATATAAAGGTTCGAATGAATCAACCTTTGCGGCCATGTATGCTGAATTACTAGTGAACTTCCCACAAATGCGTGGTTTCAATTCATATTCGATCTTTAATGATGGTTTATTCGATAACAAATTAGGCGAAGTCACTCATACTCAAGCACCTCGTTCTAAGAGTGAAAACAAACCTTACTTCTATGTGAAGAATAATTCACTCGAAGCAATTCAAGCAATCAATGATGCCATCCAAAAAGGCGAAAAAGTCTATATGGCTCCAGATGGCTACTATATTGAAAAAGCAACTTTCGATCGTTTAATTAAAGATTATGCTTTAGTGGCTAAAGGTATCTGTGCTAAACCAATGGGCGATGCTTTGAAACCGATTAAAGTTTATGCTCCAGGTAACCCTAATGCTGACCTTGGCTTCCCAAGTAAGACCAATGCTTATTGGGCCTTGAAACAAATGGGCTTCCAAGTGGTAGAAACTGCAGAAGAAGCGGACGCTTTCGTCTTTGATGGCGATGATTACGATCCAGCTTTATTAGGAAAGAAACCATCCATCTTCTTAGGTGGCGATGCTTTACGCTACTTAGAAGAATCTGGTTTACTTAAAGGCTTAGAAGTGAGTAGTGGAAGACGGTCACGCTATGAAGGATTATTAAAAGCCGTTGTCAATAAAGCAAGTGGCCTAGCTTCAGGTTATGAAGATAAGGACTTAATCTACTCTAATTCATCTGCCTGGTTGAGCAAGCTTCCAGAAGGATTCTTGCCAATTCTTAAGACCAGTGCAGGTCATGATTTCTTCATTGCTGGATGGTGGCCAAATAATGATGATGTCCGTGCTGAGATAATGGCTGCGGATGGTTTATATGAAGGTCAACCTGTCTTCCTATTTGCAGGGAATCCATTGAACAAACGTCATCCTCATTACTTCTACCGTTGGGTAGCTAATGCTTTATGGCGGGGTACTTATAGTAGTCTAGAAGAAGTGGATTGTCCAAATGAAGAGGTTCCAGTGGATCCAGAACTTCCAGACAATGATGTAGAACCAAGTGTTCCTGAATTGCCAGAAGTTGAACTTCCTGAAGAACCTGAGGTTCCAGAAACTCCAGAAACTCCTGAAGTTGAGGAACCCATTGAAATTGAAGAAGAGGCACCAGTTGCTCCAATTGTTGCCGAAGCTAAGACTCAATCAGCCAATGTGCTTCCTGCTACAGGTGAAGCGGATAATATGGCAGCTCTCTATGCTTTAGCAGCTGTTGCTTTAGCTGGTGGATTAGTCTTCACTTACCGTAAACAAGGACAAGAAAACTAATTCAAGGGATTAATGAGGGATTATTGGTAGCTTATCTATTAAGTTAATCAATCTCTGGTCGAATACTTGAACCAAGCAATTTTCAGTTTGATTGTTAATGATCTGCTGAAGACCGGGTTCGAGTATTCGGTTTTTATTTATGAAATTGATCAAATCTAATAGAAAGCTTAAACAATAACAGTCCTAAACGAACTTAAGTTTTTAAAGAAGGGATGTCAAATCATTGGGCACCGTCTTTCGCTTATCATCATAAGCTCCAGACTTACTTTACGACTCATTCCCTAAAAGCTGAAAGCTTCAAGGGAATGATGTGAGTAAAGTATGCTGATCCGATGATTTTGATTCCCATGTTTCATCTTAAGTTCATTAATTAAGTAATTAGCTAGATAAATATCAACAGCTCACTAATTAAAAAATTAAAAAGAATCCTGTTACTGGCAAGAGACCGTCCTTCAAAGCTTTGCTTTTTCGGCCTAAATCCACTAGACAAGTTCTAACCGACAAGTCGGCAAGATCTTGTAAGCTACGTGGATTTTCTCAATCTTGCGCGTGACAGGATTCATATGTTGTTTTTGTAATTTTATATATTCTATCTTTAAATATATAGTCTCAGTGTGTCTGTAAGAAACTGCTTGGTTACATTAATCTTTCGAGAAATTTACTTTAGGCCTCGTTTCATACAAAACGAAAGCTTCAAGGAAATGATGTGGGTAAAATATGCTGATCCGATGATTTTGATTCCCATGTTTAAGCTTAAAGTTCATTAATAAAGTAATTAGCCAGATAAATATTAACAACTTACTAAGAAAAATATAAAAACGAATCCTGTTACTTGCAAGAGACCGTCCTTCAAAGCGATGCTTTTCCGGCCTAAATCCACTAGACAAGATCTAACCGACAAGTTGGCAAGATCTTGTAAGCTGCGTAGATTTTCTCAAGCTTGCGTGTGACAGGATTCGTGTTTTATCTGATGATTCTTGAGCTCAGCTCGCTTCTTAATGGGCTTGGACTAAGCGAGGTGCAAACCTTAGTAGGAGATGAATTAGAATATAGGTAAGTAAAAAAGTGGCAAAGGCGCTGCTTCCATTGACGATAAATGAATACAAGTAAGGGCTCATTCCTTCTGGAGCGTACATGCCCCAATAAATCACACCCGCAATAAAGTGAATGCCGTATTTGCATAGTACAGCAAGTCCAATCGACCAGGCTTCAGTCAGAGCCGAGAGATTGACTTTCTTTTGGCTAACCACGGCCTGGATTTTCGGGTGAGCTAGGCCAGCCATGCCGGCCATAGCGAAAGCGAAGATATATTCAAGCAATACTTGTAAGATGGATAGCATGGTAAAATCACCTGAGACCAGTTTGATACAGCCCCAGAGGAAGCCTGATAATAGGCCATATTTCAAACCGCGTCGATAGGAAAAGATAATAATTGGAATCATCCCCAATTCAATCTCATAGGCAGAACCAATATCTAAAGGAATTAAGGCGAAGATAAAGGCTAATACGGCCATAAAGCTGGCTTCAATCAGAACCGTCAATTGTTTGTGTTGTTGCATGGTAAACCCCTTTCTTTGAAACCGTCGATGATAGAATAAATCTATTTTAACAATATTTAGGCCAAGAAGCCATTTTTTGCTTATGCTTCAAGAATCTCTAGCACTTGCTAAGGTATTTATAGCGAAAAAAAACTTAATTTATTCCGAGATAATGCAGAAAATTGCTAGTTTTTGTGATAAACTTTGCAAAGATGAGCGTCGTCAAAAAAGGAGTATTCAAATGAAATCTATTTACAGCTTAAGCTTAGCCGATTGGGTTCAATTCATCGAAGAACACGGCTATAAGGCCTATCGGGCTACTCAAATCTGGGAATGGCTCTATCAACACCATGTCAGTGACGTGGAGGCCATGACCAACTTATCGAAAGAAATTCGCCAACTGATCGCCGAAAACTTTACCTTTAATCCCTTAGAAATACAAATCGTTCAACAAGCCGAGGATCAAACCACTAAATTTCTATTTAAATTACAAGACCAGAATATGATCGAGACGGTCCTGATGTACCATCATTATGGTATTTCGGTCTGTGTGACTACGCAAATTGGTTGCAATATTGGGTGCAAATTCTGTGCTTCAGGGCTGATTCCTAAGCAACGCGATTTAGAAGCAGGTGAAATAGTTGCTCAAGTTATGTTTATTCAACGTTATTTGGATGAACATCAGCCGGGTGCTAAGGTTTCTCATTTAGTGGTAATGGGGATCGGTGAACCTTTTGACAATTATGATAATGTGATGCAATTCTTGAGAATTGTTAATCATGACAAGGGATTGGCAATTGGGGCTCGCCATATTACGGTATCGACTTCGGGATTAGCTCCTAAGATTCGTCAGTTCGCTCGCGAAGGGATTCAAGTGAATCTGGCCGTTTCCCTGCATGCGCCCAATAATGAGGTACGTTCTTACTTGATGCGGATTAACAATAAATATCCGATGGAAGAATTATTTGATGCAATTTATGAATATATCGATTTAACCAATCGACGAGTTACTTTTGAATATATCATGATTGATGGGGTCAATGACCAAGTCCACCATGCGGAAGAATTAGTCGCATTATTAAAACCAATTGCCAAATTAGCTTATGTTAATTTAATTCCTTATAATCCGGTGGTTGAGAATCCATTCGAGCGAAGCCCGCAAGATCACATTGATCAATTCTTCGATACTTTGATGAAGGGTGGCATCAATTGTGTGGTTCGTAAAGAACACGGTACGGATATTGAAGCGGCTTGTGGTCAATTAAGAAGTCAATATCTCAAACGACAAAAAGAGGCAGGGCCAGCTAACAATCGTCGTCAACGGGTTAATCGGCGCCAAGCGATCAAAGCCAAGCGTCAGGTCAGTCATTCATAAAGCTCGTTGAATTCTATTTTCAAAGTGAAATTCATATTAGGTCTATTATTTATCAGCAAAAGGTATATAATATGATTATAATGCGTAGGCGATAAGCATCTTGGGTGTTTTCGATGAAGGAGTTAAATATGGATATTATTATTTTGGGTCCGGTGAGTCAAGCTTGTATGAAATTAGAACAAGCCATCGTTAAAACGGTGGTCAAACTAGGCATCGACGCCCACATTATGCATAATATGGATGAAAGTGAACAGAGAAAATATGAAGAGTTAGAACCTCCGATTTTATTGATTAATAACCAGGTGGTTTGCTCAGGACATGTTCCCGATCAAACAGAAATTGAAAGTTTACTGCAAGAGCATGTTGAATAGGTGCGGTTTGTAGTACATCCTTGTAGGAGTTTGTTGATGATTTTTAGGCTGTAAATTGTTTTAGCTTTGTATTAAATCTTTACTTTCACTGACTTTTCCGAAAATAACATCATCAAAAGACCGTCCAACGAAGCCAGAGGCTTTGTCAAACGGTCTCTTTTTGTGTGTCTTATATAATTTAATCTTATCGATAAAAGTCTAAATTGTAACGTAGGTGTTAGATAGGTTTCACGCCTTTTTCTTCAAGGAGTTTATCAAGATCCTCTTTACTGATGGTATCTAAGTCTTCGAGGGCAGGTAATGTTTCACTTCCTGGCGTTAGAACAACTTGAGAAGTGGAGTCTTGGATATAATCATTGAATGAAATTCCTAATCCATCAGATTCTGTCTCTTCCAGAGCTTCTTCATCAATATCAATGATGGTTTCGAAAGTTAAGGTTTCAGCTTTCGGATCGACGATGACACCTTGTTTGACGGTAGTATTCTCGCCATAGATTTCGGCTAAAGGAGCAAAGTCTTTATTATCTGAAATATTCATCTCTTCACTGTAGGCAGTAACCACGCCATCTTTATTTTCGTATTCTTTGAGATTGTCAGTAGCATTCTTATAGCTTTCAATCATCTGACTAATTTGACCTTTGGCTTCCGGATATTGGTTGACAATATATTTACCTTCGAGTTCTTTAGCCACTTCATCCACCGCATCACCACTATCTGAATAGATTTGCTTCATCAAATCTATTTCGAATTGAGCATCCTGAGCGGTCGTTCCATCATCATAGGAATACATAATTCCACCAAACTCGCCCGTCGTTTCTGTACGAACGATTAAATTTTTAGTATCGATATCGATCGTTTGGTCAAAATCGGCTTGGTCTTTGTTGACAACTTCAGCATGCAAATTCTCGAGAGCCATAAATTGATCAATCACCGATTGGACATATTCTTCATCAGATTGGGATCCTTGGTCAAAATTAATCTCACTAGCAGCATAGACTGAAGCGGATGTCGCATTCATGATGGTGGCTTGGGGACTGGCTATAAGTAAGGCAGCAAGACCGCAAGCAATCAAATTTTTCTTCATGGATGTCACTCCTTTATTTATTTGTTCATATTATAACTGGTCTTAAAAAGAAATGAAAAGAAATCGCTTGTTTATTGAAGAACAGATTTGGCTAATTCCATCCGCATCGTCACTTGGGGATTGACGACTTGGCTGACTTTTAAATCCCCGGCTAGCGAAAGTAACATGGCTGTTTGATTGTGGTCAAGGTCTGAAATCTTCTGAACGAGTTCAGCCATCTGTTGAATCGCTCTCGTCGAAGCTTCTTCCATCGTCTTGGCTGAAGCAATCGTAATCCATTGTTGATCATTCTCAAGGAGGGGGAGAGGGAAGTCGAAGTCACGCAAGACTTCGATAGTAACTGTAATTTCGGCAGGAATTTCTAAACCTGCGCCAATAACTTCACCGTCACCCATGCAAGCATGGCAATCGCCCATGGCTAATAGAGCCCCTGGCACGTTCACAGGTAAGTACAAGATGGCGCCTTCGCAAATCGCCGTGGTATCCATATTCCCACCATGGTCTGCTGGTGTTCCTGTATTAACCGGGTCGCCGGCCGGAGCGGTGCCAATGACCCCAATCATTTTGCGATAGGGTAGGCGATGTCCTAAGAATTCAATATAATCTTTCTTGAGATAGCCAATTTGAGTTTCTTCTTGAGTGATGCTATCAGCAAATTTCCCAAAGCCAGGTGCGGCTACAGTGACCCCTTGGTCAGCCAGATTAATTTCACGAATCGTAATCCGCAAGGTATCGCCAGGCTGGGCACCTTCTACATACACCGGACCGGTGGCTGGGTTGACTTGGTCCATATCCACATGACTGATGGTATCGGTTGTGGTTTTTAGGCTGTTAGAGAAACAATCTAAGGTTTGGAAAATCAGGGTCTCGCCATTCTGACAGTGGGCTACGGGCGGGTTGTTCTTATCCATAGCAAAAATAACATGATCATTCGAAATTTTCATGGTGAAGCCTCCTTTATTCTGTTTAACCCTATTGTACTGAAGTTTCAGCAATCGGCCAACAAAATAGCTAGTCAATCACCTAGAATAAACGAACCATCGCTAAAATTTACTTAGATTTTGCCAAATGTCCTTGACTTTGAACCAAAGAACTCCTATTATACCGGTAACAAGGAAATATTATGCCTTTAATTTGGTCCTGTGAGGCCAGAAAGACTCGGGCAATCTTCATACTCTGCTCTTTTAGGGAGTTACGATGATTATACTCATGTCTTCTGGCGTGAGTATTTTTTTGTAATTTTATTTAAAGGAGTTGCGCAAATGATGAATTTATTATCTATGGATCACTTGTCTAAAGAAGAAATGATGGCACTGATTGATCGAGCGATTGCGATTAAAGAAGGAAATATTGCCCCCTTTGATAAAACTTTATATGTCTCTAATCTATTTTTTGAGAATTCTACCCGGACTAAGAAGAGTTTTGAAATGGCTCAAGCTAAATTAGGCATTCATACCATTGATTTTGAAGTGTCTACCTCTTCAGTGAATAAAGGGGAATCCTTATATGATACTTGTAAGACTATGGAAGCCATTGGCTGTGATGCGTTGGTCATCCGTCATCCTGAGAATGAATATTACCAACAACTTGAAGGGTTAAATATCCCCGTGATTAATGGTGGCGATGGGTCAGGATCTCATCCAAGCCAATGCTTACTAGATTTAATGACTATTTACGAGAAATTTGGCTATTTTGAAGGCTTAAAAGTAATTATCGTCGGCGACATTCTTCATAGCCGAGTAGCTAAGAGTAACTTTCAAGCTTTAACCAAGTTAGGTGCGGACGTTAAATTCGTCGCTCCGCAAGAATATCGGGAGCATGATTTACCTGTTGAATATGTGGATATGGATCAGGTTATTGATCAAGTGGATGTCTGCATGTTGTTGCGGGTTCAATTAGAACGCCATCTATATAATCATGATGATATCCAAGCCGAATACAATAAACATTATGGCTTAAATATGGAACGTTATCTGCGTCTTAAGGATCAAGCAATTATTATGCATCCAGCGCCCGTTAATCGGGGCGTAGAAATTACGGATGAACTGGTTGAAGCGGACAAGTCAGTAATTTTTGAACAAATGACTAACGGTGTATATATGCGGATGAGTATCTTACAAACCGTCTTAAGTCAGCATTTAGTAAATACGCCAACAATCCAAGTCGTTGCAGGCTAGATAGGAGTTCATGCGATATATGGCGACATTATTTAAGAATGGACGGGACGCTCAAGGACAAGTTCTGGAAGTTTATGTGCAGGATGGCTGTATTCAAGAAATAGCTAGCGAGATTTCTGCCCCTAATGGGGTCGCGGATTTACAAGTCATTGATTGCCAAGGCAAATTATTGGCCCCAGGGTTGGTTGATATTCATGTACATTTGCGTGAACCCGGCGGAGAGCATAAGGAAACGATTGCTTCAGGGACCAAAGCAGCGGCCCGCGGTGGCTTTACCACCATTTGTGCTATGCCCAATACCAAGCCTGTCCCTGATGATTTGGCAATCTTGTCGAACCTTCAAGAGCGAATCAAACAATCCGCTGTGGTTAAAGTTCAGCCCTACGCCTCGATTAGCCAAGACCTTCAAGGCGAAAATCTCAATGATTTTAAGAGCTTAAAGGAAGCTGGAGCAGTAGCATTTACCGATGACGGTGTCGGGATTCAAACAGCCGGCATGATGTTAGCGGCTATGAGTCAGGTTCAAGCCCTTGGCTCCTTGATTGTAGCTCATACAGAAGACAATAGCCTCGCTTTAGATGGGGTCGTTCATCAGGGCAAGGTCAGCCAGCGACTCGGTCTACCTGGAATTCCCGCCAGTGCCGAAACCAGCCAAATTGCCCGCGATGTAATCTTAGCGGGTCAAACCGGTTGCCCCTATCATATCTGCCATGTGTCAGCTAAGGAGAGTGTTTCAATCATTCGCTGGGCTAAGTCTCAAGGCTATCCAGTGACGGCTGAAGTGACTCCCCACCACTTGCTTTTAGATGAAGACGATATCCCTGGCCCAGATACTGCTTGGAAGATGAATCCGCCTTTACGGTCAGCGGAAGACCGCCAAGCCTTAATCCAAGGTCTATTAGATGGGACCATCGATTGTATTGCAACCGACCATGCGCCTCATGCTAAGGAAGAAAAGGCTCAATCGATCTTAACCGCGCCTTTTGGCATTGTTGGTTTGGAGACGGCCTTTGCTCTTTTATATACGCACCTGGTCGTAAAAGGGGTTTGTAGTCTGTCCCAACTAGTCGATTGGTTGACTTGTCGTCCAGCTGATATCTTTAAATTGCCGGCCGGACGTTTAACTGAAGGGCAAGCTGCCGATCTCGTCTTAATTGATTTAGTGGCTCAATCGACCATTGATGTGAACCAGTTTTATTCCAAAGGACATAATACACCTTTCGCCGATTGGCAAGTTCAAGGTCGAGTGTGTTTGACCATGGTTGATGGACAGATTGTATATCAGGCTTAGAAATGATTTATTCCACCATAAAATGTGAATAATTCACAAACAGATTGTTTTAGCGAACAATCTGTTTTTATTTGTAGATATTACGATTGGAATGTATTAAATCAATTAATGAAAACCATAATTATACTTTAAAACATATTAGAAAATGTAATAAGAAATTCTTAAAACCTGGTTGACGAGAGCTAACCAAAGCGATAAACTGTAATTGAACGGATAACATATCCCCTTTTATTCATGTGTCCCCCTAATTACACAATATATTGACAATTCCTTCTCCCCTGATTGGATTGTGAATATGGATAAAAAGGTATCTGTTCAAACTAAATGAAACATTCATAAATTCTTGTCAGTTATAACCCCCTTATAACTGGACAAGCCCCTTTATTTCATTTTCCAGCACCCAAACGTGCTGGTTTTTTATTGACATTTAAATTCTAATAACCAAATGAATGATTTATTAAATGGAGTGAATGACATTTGACTTTGGGTTTAAGAAGAGAAGGAATCTAAAGCTTAGCTGAATAAAAGTTGTGAAGAAGTTCGCAACAATCTGGACCTTGACAAGGCGTATCATTTTAAGCAGAGGTCAATAAGTTATATGATAAATATGATAGAGATATAGTATCTTACACTGAAAAAATTGAAAATTGGAGGAAATTAAGTGATTGAATTTAAACATGTGAGTAAAGTCTATAAAGACGGCAAAAAAGCAGTCGATGACTTTAATTTAAAGATTGAAGCTGGTGAGTTTATTTGTATAATCGGAACTTCTGGATCGGGAAAAACCACAAGCATGCGCATGATTAATCGGATGACTGAGTTGACCAGTGGCGAAATCTATGTCAAAGGGAAGAACGTGATGGAGCAAGATCCAGTCACCTTGCGACGAGAATTAGGCTATGTCATTCAAAATATTGGCCTGTTGCCCCATATGACTATTAAAGACAATATTACGATGGTTCCTAGTCTATTGAAGTGGGACGAAGAAAAGAAAGAGGCCATTGCCCGCAAGATGATTAAGCTGGCTGAATTGCCCGAGTCTTTCTTAGAACGTTACCCAGCTGAATTATCGGGAGGTCAACAACAACGGGTCGGCGTCGTACGGGCCTTAGCTGCCGACCAAGATATCATCCTCATGGATGAGCCTTTCGGTGCACTGGATCCTATTACCCGCCAATCTTTACAAGATTTAGTGAAGAACTTACAGGAACAATTGGGTAAGACGATTGTCTTCGTGACCCATGATATGGATGAGGCTTTATCTTTGGCCACTCGAATTGTGATCATGAGTGAAGGGAAGATTGTTCAAGCTGGCACCCCAGAAGAGATTCTACGTCATCCGAAGAATGAATTCGTAGTGGACTTTATTGGTAAAGATCGTTTGATTGAGTCCCGCCCGGATGTAATTACGGTTGGTCAAGTGATGAAGACCGACCCCGTCACCATTACTCTAGGTAAGTCGTTAAAACAAGCGATCACTACCATGCACGCTAAGAAAGTCGATACCCTCTTAGTGACGGATGACCAAGGTCATCTCAAAGGAATAGTTAATTTACAAGAAGTTCAAAAGCATTACAAGACGCACACTTCAGTGGCTGATATTATGAATCCGAATGTATCCGCCTTAAGAGAAAATGGCTTGTTACGTGATAGTGTTGAACGGATTCTAAAAGCTGGTTACCCTTATGTGCCGATTGTTGACCAGGATCGTAAACTCGTTGGCATCGTGACCCGGTCCACCTTAGTGGATGTAGTCTACGATTCTATTTGGGGCGAAGGTGACTTATTGGCTGGCGATGAGTTTGATTTCACTGACGCTGAGGAAGCAGATAAGCCAGCAGCGAAGGAGATGACAACTGAATGAGTTTCCTACAAGAATATGGTGGAGAATTGCTGATAAATACTGGCGAGCATCTCTACATTGCCTTTGTGGCTCTCTTATTAGGTGTGTTAGTAGCTGTTCCATTAGGAATTCTACTAACTAAAGTGCCGAAAGTGGCTAAATTTGTGATCGGCTTGGCCAGTATTTTCCAAACGATTCCATCATTAGCCCTCTTAGCTTTTATGATTCCTTTATTTGGTATTGGTAAGGTTCCAGCGATTTTGGCGATGTTTATCTATTCACTATTGCCGATTCTGCGTAACACCTATGTCGGTATGGACCAAGTCGACGAGAATCTCAAAGATGCTGCTAAAGGGATGGGCATGACTAGTTGGGAATCAATTCGTAAAGTTGAAATACCAATGGCTATGCCAGTGATAATGGCGGGAATTCGTCTATCTGCCGTCTACGTGGTAGCTTGGACTACCTTAGCATCTTATATTGGTGCCGGCGGTTTAGGTGACTTTATCTTCAACGGTTTACAACTGTATAAGATCGACTTGATCCTTGCGGGGACGATTCCAATCACAATCCTAGCCTTGTTAACCGACTTACTACTAGCGAAATTGGAAAAATACTTAGAGCCTCAAATCCGACGCCAAGAGGAGGTCTCAGAAGAATAATGAAATTCAGTCAAAAAATTAGCAAATTACTACTTCTTCTCATGTCATTTCTTATCCTGAGTGCCTGTAGCTTGCCTGGTGTCAGCTCAAGTCAGGAGAAAGCGATCCGGGTGGCCGGTCTAGCGACTACCGAGGGACGGATTCTCAACGAGATTGTCCGACAGATGATTGAACACGAGACCGATCTGAAAGTTGATACCATTAATAACCTAGGGACGTCAGTGGTCCTACACCAGGCAGTAATGCAAGGTGACGCTGATGTGACTTCAGTCCGTTATACCGGGACCGAAATGGCAGCGACTCTGGGCATTGAGCCTGAGAAAGACCCGGACAAAGCCTTGGAATTGGTTCAAGAGATTTTTGCCAAGGATTTTAAGATGAAATATTATGACTCTTATGGCTTTGATAATACCTATGCCTTTATGGTGACCCAAGAGACAGCGGACCGCTTGCAATTGAAGACCGTTGCCGATTTGGAAAAATATAAAGATCAAATCGATGCCGGTTTCGATTCACAATGGTTGATCCGTGAAGGAGACGGCTATCCAGGTTTTGTCGAAGCGTATGGTTTTGAATTGGCTAATAAACATTCTATGCAAATTGGTTTGGTCTATGATGCCCTGGCTGCAGGTAAAATGGATACCGTTTTGGGTTATTCTACCGATGGTCGGATTGCCAGCTATAACTTAGTCACCTTGGAAGATAATTTGAAATTCTTCCCACCCTATGATGCTTCTCCGGCCGCAACGTATGAGATTCTGGAGGAATATCCTGAATTAGACGAAGTCTTAAGTCGTCTGGTGGGTCAGATTGATACAGAAACGATGCAGAAGTTGAATTATACGGCCGACCATCAATTAACGGAACCAGCGATTGTCGCTAAGAATTTTCTCGAAGAACACAATTATTTCAGAGAGGAGGAATAAGATGCAAGATATGAACGTACTCGAACAATTGCTTTATTATATGCAACAAAATAGTGCCTATGTATTTAGTCAATTCCTCCGTCATTTCCTTATTTCGGTCTATGGTGTATTATTTGCTACAGTCATTGGCATTCCTCTAGGTATTTACATTGAACGCCATCGCAAACTCAGTCAATGGGTGATCAGCTTAACCAATATTATCCAGACCGTTCCTTCAATGGCCATGATGTCGATTATTATGATTGTGATGGGCTTAGGAGTAAATACTGTTATCACCACTATTTTCTTCTATTCCTTACTGCCAATCGTTAAGAATACCTATACGGGTATGGCTAACTTAAGTCCTGACTTACGCGATATTGCCAAGGGGATGGGCATGTCTTCTTTACAACGTTTGCTTAAAGTCGAGCTACCTTTATCCATGTCAGTGATTATGGCCGGGATTCGTAACGCCTTGATTGTGGCGATTGGGATTACCTCAATTGGTACCTTTATTGGTGCAGGTGGCTTGGGAGATATCATTACCCGCGGGATTGATGCAACCGACGGTAGTGCTATTATTATTGCCGGTGCCTTACCCACAGCCCTAATGGCGATTATCATGGATATTATTTTAGAAGCCATTCAAGGCCGATTTAGCCATCAGATTAAAGGATGAAAAAACGTAGGATATTATTTGACATTTGATAATGATGAAGGTATGATTAGGAAAATATTAAAACGCCTTGATTTGGAAAGTAAACCGAAGATGAATTGATAGAGAGCCTATGGTTGGTGGAAATAGGTAAGGATTCTAAGTTGAAAATGGCCAATGAGCGGTCACTATGAATGCTTGACAATAATAGTGAACGGATGCCTCCGTTATGCTGGCTATAGTATAAGCTGCAGAAATTAGTAGTCGTACTATATAAGGTTATACCAGTGATGGTTTAACGAATTAAGGTGGTAACACGAAGACTCTCGTCCTTATTTGGATGGGGGTCTTATTTTTTTAGGAGGGATAAATTAAATCAATCATGAAGCGGAAGCGAAATTGCATCATCTAACAATAAGAAAGAGGGATTATATGAAAAAATTAACTAAAGTATTTCTGATACTGGTAACAGTATTTATTAGCTTCTTCAATTTTATTGCGTTGGCTTCAGCCGCAGAATTCGAAGGTCAAACCGTGAAAATTGGGGTGGTTGGCGAAGAGTATGAAGAATTATGGGAATTTGTCGCTGAGCGCGCCAAAGAACAAGAAGGGATTGATATTGAAGTTGTCCTTTTGACTGATTATAATATTCCCAATGTCGCTTTGGCCGATGGGTCTATTGATTTGAATGCCTTCCAACATGATGTTTTCTTAGAAAATTGGAATAAAGAGAATGATGGCGATTTGGTCACCATTGGCTATACAGTCGCTGTACCGACGCGAATTTATTCTGACAAATATAAATCGCTGGATGAATTGCCAGAAGGGGCTAAGATTGCCGTCAATGCGGCTCCAACCAGCTTAGGCTACAATCTCCAAAGTTTAGAAAGAGCCGGCTTGATTAAATTAGCCGAGAGTGACGAGCTCTTACCTACCTTAAATGATATTGAAGAAAATCCTAAAAAATTAGAAATTGTCGAACTGGATGCGGCCAATATTCCGGCTGCTGTTTCCGATGTGGATGCAGCTTTTATTGATGATTCCTTCCTAGCATCCACTGATTTCCGTCCTAATGATGCCATTTATGTTTATGGTGATACCCCTGAAACGCTCAACCTATCTCGGGTAAATAATATTGTGGCCCGGTCGGAAGACAAAGAGAATCCGTTATATTTGAAGATTGTCGAACTTTTCCAAACCGATGAGGTGGCCCAAGAAATTGATCGGATATTTGAGGGCGGATCGATTGCCGCCTGGGATTTAGTCGAACAAGCGGAGAAGGAATAATTAAATAGAAGTCAGTATTAAACTCGTGAACACTCTAGAGATGTGTTGGCGAGTTTTTTGGTGTCTAAATTTGTAAAGACACTGATCAGATCTATTATTTGAAAATTTGCCCCCCTTGATTTGTACTGGAAACCAGGCAGCTAAAATTTTCCCCATCCTCATATTTACTCAACTAATGGTACTTTCATTGTCTTTTTCGATTAATGCAATGAATTTTCCCAGTCATAAAAAATGATTGAATTAATTATAAAAATGAAAACGTTATAATTTATAAAGAAAGGAGAGGTAAAATGACAAATTGGTTAGATATTCAAGACAAGGTGTATGTGGTAACTGGAGGTTCTTCAGGGATTGGTGCAAGTATTGTTCAACGTTTATTGGAAGTAGGCGCAAAGGTAGCAAACTTTGATTTAGTAGACCAAGAAAATCAAAATGAAAGTTATCTCTTCGTGAAAGTGGATGTTACTTCCAGTCAAGAAATTGAACAAGGGATTCAAGCTGTCCTTGATAAATTTGGGACGATTGATGGTTTAGTCAATAATGCGGGAATTAATATTCCGGCCCTCTTAGTTGACGACAAGAATCCTAAGAGTAAATATGAGATTAACGAAGGCTTATTTGATAAGATGATTTCAATTAATATGAAAGGATTCTATATGGTCGCTCAAGCGGTTGCCCGGATTTTGGTGGACAAAGGGCAAGGAGTCCTCATCAATATGGGATCAGAAGCTGGATTAGAAGGGTCTGAAGGCCAATCATGCTATGCTGCGACTAAAGCGGCAGTCTATAGCTTTACCCGTTCATGGGCTAAAGAATTAGGTAAGAAAGGCGTTCGCGTCGTAGGTGTTGCTCCGGGGATTATGGAAGCAACTGGACTTCGAACCGATGCTTACGAAGAAGCTCTATCATATACGCGTAATATCACTGTAGATGATCTTAGAAAATCATATGCCAAAACCACCACCACCCCTTTAGGAAGATCAGGAAAACTTTCTGAAGTTGCCGATACCGTATGTTTCTTATTATCTGAACGGGCTGGTTATATCACAGGGGTGACGTTAAATATTGCCGGAGGTAAAACTCGAGGATAAGGGAGTCGAGAAATGTGAGTCTATTAATCCGATGGTATGAAATCTTAAATCTATTGTTAACTCAGAAGACTATCTCTTTAGAAAATTTGGAAGACCACTTAAAGCTAAGTTCAGCAACTGTAAAGAAATCGATTGATTTATTAAATCAAGAAATTGCGCCTTATGCAGAAATCATCGAGCAGTCTTCTTCATATTTTCTAAAAATTTATGATTATGAAAAATTCGATCTGATTAAAACTGGCTCCTTGAAGAAACAAGCAGATTATAATTCGACGACCAAACGCAAGGCCTTCTTGCTCAGTAAGTTACTCGCTAGTAAGACTCCACTGACCATTTTGGATTTTGCAGAGTTATTAGATGTGAGTAAGGGAACCGTCAGCAATGACCTCAAGAGTCTGAAACAGGATTTGTCTCATTATGATTTGAATGTGATTTCGATTCAAAATAAGGGCATAGACATTGCTGGATCTGAATTGGATTTACGTCTAGCCTATATTAACTATGCCCTTGATTTTTTTAATTATACTTATATCGATCAAGTCTTGATCGACTTTATCATCAACTTAGGAGATCAGTATAAGATTAAGAAACGTAATATTTTATTACTGATAAAAAGTCTAGAAACGAGCTTATTTCGTCTGCGTAATCAGCATTTTCTGCAGGCAGCAATTCCCTATTATTCAGCAGATATTTTAGATCATCCTTTTTTTGAAGAGTTTTTCGCTTTTATTGAGAATCACGAGAAATATACTTTGAGTAATTTTGAGAAGAGCTTTCTGACCTATCCATTAAATGTTGATGATTCAGGCATTATCAGAGATTGCGTTGATATCAATAAAGCGCTGATTGAGGACATGAGTCGACAAGTACTAACAAAGATTAATCAAGTCTTTCTTCTTGAGATTCCGCAAGATAGTTTTGTCAGTCTCTTGGGTAACCATCTTTATTATTTAGTCCATCGGGCCGTCTTCAAATATAAATTAGATGATTTATTTCATGGAGAAATCCAAAAGAAATATCCCTTCTCTTATAGTTTGGCTAAATATGCTAGTGAAGAAATTAGTGAATATTTAGATCTGGTGATTGATCCGATAGAAATTGATTATCTGACCTTTTATTTTGAATTGATTATTCGTGAATTTTCTTTAAATCAAGCGAAGAAGATAGCCATTATTTGTAATACGGGTTATGCCACCGCTGGGATGATTAAGCATCAGATTCAAAATGTGGTGGGTCATGATATCGAGATCGTTCAATTTTCTGAAGAAGACTATTACGAAGAGGATTTAACCGATTTTCTGACCATTATTACCATGATTCCCTTGAGTAAAATTCCAAATAATATTCCCACCATTCGGATTTCCAATATATTTAATGATGAGTATTTGTCGAGAGAATGGCAGCGAATTATCAAACAGACGCTAGTCTTTCCCAAATACACTCGCTTTGATTTGCAACCCTTGCCAGCTGAAGCTGAGCAGACTTATGAAGAGCATCTAAGTCAAATGGTTAGGTCTTTGCAAGAGACTTATCAAATTTCCGCCGATATGCTAGCAAGATTAAAATCTAAATATCATGATGCTTCGCTACTTTTTGGCAGCGGGATTGCCTTTCCTCACGAAGTGGATCCGAACATCAATCAGTTAATTTTAAGTGTTGGGGTGCTTCCTCAATCGATTGAAATTGAAAATGAACGTATCGAACTGATTATTTTATTGATTATCCCAGAAAATATTTTGGACTATGAAGAACATGATTTGTTAGATATTTATGATTTGATTTTTGAAATTGCTCAGAACGAAGAAATAAAAGAAAACATAAAAGCTTGTCAGACCAAAGAAGATTTAATCAAATATTTACAGAGGAGGGGGTATATTCAATGAGTTATTTATGGATGTTAGGAATATTTGGTCTTTGTGCTTATGGCCTGCAATTTTACCTAGGTTTAAGACAAATTAATCATTTCAATGCCGTTTACAAAAGCCTAAGACAACAAGGTCGCGTGGTTATTGGCCGCAAAGTAGGTCGACTGAGAGCGGGTACGATTGTATTATTCTTAATTGATTCAGAGGATCGGATTTTAGCCTGCCGCTTAATGCAAGGGGTTTCAGTAATCGCTAAGTTCAAAGATATTCCAGCCTACGTGGGACAAGACATGCATTTTATTGATCGTAAACACCCACTGGTTCAAAAAGAAAACAAACTCACTCAACTGGCCATGGAGAATGCGCGTGATATCTTTGTCATGCATGCGGCCGGCCTCCCTGTCGATACACAACCGCAAGCAAGTTGGAATATCGTGGATCAAGCGAAATTATTTTTACAACAAATTATTTATAAAGTAAAAGGAGTGAAACAGCATGCAAGCAATCGTTAAATTTGCTGAAGGCTTCATGAATTTATTTCAATCTGGAGCCAATGTCTTTATTTCATGGATGGGATCAATTGTCCCTCTAGTCTTAATGTTAATGGTATTAATGAATACGTTGGTGAAGATGCTGGGTGAAGAAAGAGTCACTAAACTGGCTCAAATTTCTTCTAAAAATTGGATTACCCGCTATCTGCTTTTACCTTTTGTATCTGCCTTTATGCTAGGAAATCCGATGGCAATCTCAATGGGCCGGTTCCTACCAGAATATTACAAGCCAGGCTATGTGGCTTCTCAAATGCAATTCTGTCATACCAGCAACGGGGTATTTCCTCATATTAATCCGGGAGAGCTATTCGTTTGGTTAGGTATCGCTCAAGGGATTGAGGCCTTAGGCTTAAACACAATGGAATTAGCCATTCGTTATATGTTTGTCGGTATCATTATGAATGCGATTGGTGGTTGGGTAACCGACTTCATGACCGAATATGTCTCTAAACAACAAGGCGTTAAATTGAGCAAAGTCATTGAGGAAATATAGGAGGAATCAATATGGCTTATCAAAGTATAATCGTAAGAAAAGGATCTGGCGGATTCGGCGGTCCCTTAGTCATCCAACCTACTGAACAAAAACATAAATTTATCTATATCGTCGGCGGGGGCGAACGTCCAGATATCGTGGATAAAATTGAAGAATTAACCGGTATGGAAGCAGTGAACGGATTCAAAACTTCGGTTCCAGATGATGAAATCGCCCTAGCGATTATTGATTGTGCGGGGACTTTACGCTGCGGGCTTTATCCAAAAAAGGGTATTCCTACCATCAATGTTATTCCGACTGGAAAGAGTGGTCCGCTCCAACAATATATTACTGAAGATATCTATGTGTCTAATGTAGGACTTAAACAAATTGAACTTTATCAAGATGAAACACAAACAACTCAAGATCAAGCGGTCGAGACCCAAGCTGCTAAGCTAAGCAACGAACCTGCTACTGAAGTTAAGGACAAATCTAAATACGATACCAGTAAGAAGATTACTGAACAAACTAAAAACCCGAGTTTTATTGCTAAGATTGGGATGGGAGCCGGGAAGATTGTAGCGACCTTTAACCAATCTGCTCGGGAAGCAGTTCAAACCATGATTAATGTAGTGATTCCATTTATGGCTTTCGTGGCCTTATTAATTGGGATTATTGAAGGCTCAGGAGTCGGTACTTGGATCGCTAATGTCTTAGCGCCATTAGCTGGAAATATTTGGGGCTTGATTCTGATTGGCTTTGTCTGCTCTTTACCATTCCTATCACCATTGTTAGGTCCAGGAGCCGTCATCAGTCAAATTGTTGGAACCTTGATTGGGGTTCAAATTGGCCAAGGTCATATTCCACCGCATCTAGCCTTGCCAGCGTTATTCGCAATCAATACCCAAAATGGATGTGATTTCATCCCAGTAGCCTTAGGTTTAACCGAAGCTAAAGCAGAAACTGTAGAAGTAGGGGTGCCAGCGGTACTATACTCAAGATTCTTAAATGGTGTGCCTCGGGTCATTGTCGCTTGGTTAGCTAGCTTTCGATTATATAGTTAGGAGGAACTATGAATATTTATAAAACGCTTGTAACAAAGATAGGTGCCGAAGCCAAATTATTTCATGCCGATCAAATGATTATCTTATTTGGTGACAATGCGCCAGAAGACTTGGCGAATTATACTTACACGATTGGTTTAAAACCCTTAAGTGAAGAAATTGTTGCTGGCCAAATATTCAAAATTGATCAAATTGAATATCAAATTACAGCGGTCGGGAATTTAGTGACCAAGAATTTAAGCGGTTTAGGTCATATTACTGTTAAATTCGATGGCGCGACGGAAGCTTCATTACCTGGTACGCTCCATCTTGAAGCCAAAGAAATTCCAGAAATTAAACCTGGATCAAGTATCCAAATCATCGCTTAAGGCGGTTAAAAGGCAATTTCTCAAAAGAGATTAGGATTTTACCTAGTCTCTTTTTGCTTATATAGATTCTCAAATAAAATAATAAGGTTGGTAGAAGTATTCATTGCAGTGGCCCTTAAAGAAGGAGGATAGTCCAGGCTTAGGAAGTGTGATTAACGACTGTTGGTATTTGACGAACATTTTTCTAAAAGTTTAGCTTGCTAAAGTCAACTTGGTCTCTCAAATTTTTAGCCATTTGTTGAAAGCGAGCTCAGAATTCATTACAATAAAGTCAGTTATCAATTGATTTAGGTAATTGGTTCTAGCGATTAAAAAAGGAGAAGTGACCATGAAAATATTTCTAGATACAGCGAATACTGCAGAAATTAAACGGATTAATCAATTGGGTATTGTCGACGGTGTAACTACCAATCCTTCACTCGTTTCTAAAGAGGGCCGGGATTTTGAAGAAGTCATTAAAGATATTTGTTCAGTTGTTCCTGGACCTGTTTCGGCCGAAGTGATTGGCTTGACCCATGATGAAATGGTCAATGAGGCACGCCAAATTGCTAAATGGGCTGATAATGTTGTCGTTAAGATTCCGATGACCCAAGAAGGATTAAAAGCAGTTCATACACTGTCTCAAGAAGGCATTAAGACCAATGTGACTTTAATTTTCTCAGCGGCTCAGGCCTTATTGGCGATGAAAGCCGGTGCGACTTTTGTCAGTCCATTCATTGGTCGTTTAGAAGATATTGGCACCGATGCTTATCAATTGATTGCCGATATTCGTCAAATCATTGATGTTTATGGCTTCTCAACCGAAATTATCGCCGCCAGTGTGCGAAATCCGTATCATTTTGAGATGAGTGCCAAATTGGGTGCTCACATTGCTACAGTGCCATCAAGTCTCTTCGAGAAATTAATGGCCCACCCACTGACTGATCAAGGGATTGAAGGCTTCTTGAAAGACTGGGAAAAATTCCAAAACAAATAGATTGAAGGAGAGTGCCAATGTTTACTGATAAAGATCTATTAGCCGTTAATTCGCTAAGAGCCTTAAGTATTGCTCAGATTGAAGCGGCCAATTCTGGCCATCCGGGTCTGCCTCTAGGCGCTGCCCCAATGGCTTACGCTCTATTTGCTGATCACCTTGAGGTGAATCCACAGGATGCCCGGTGGTTTAACCGTGACCGCTTTGTACTTTCTGCGGGTCATGGTTCTGCCTTGTTATATAGTTTGCTACATTTGTCAGAATTTAACCTTTCGCTAGAAGATTTGAATGGATTCCGTCAATGGCAATCGAAGACGCCAGGGCATCCGGAATATAATCATACGGAAGGGGTCGAAGCTACGACCGGACCGCTCGGCCAAGGTTTGGCGCAAGCCGTCGGTATGGCCATGGCTGAACAGCATACAGCGGCTTTATATAATACGGATGACTTCGAGATGATTGATCATTTCACTTATTGTTTAGTGGGTGATGGTGACCTGATGGAAGGCATCTCTTATGAAGCCATTTCTTATGCAGGTCGACAAAAACTTGATAAATTAATTGTCTTGTACGATTCAAACGATATTTCCTTGGATGGCGATTTAAGCCAAGCCTTCAATGAGAATATTGCTGAGCGCTTTGAAGCAGCTCATTGGCATTATATTCGGGTCGATGATGGCAATGATTTGAATGAGATTTCAGCAGCTATTACCCGAGCCAAGGAATTTAAGGGCAAACCAACTATTATTGAAGTCAAAACAGTGATCGGTTACGGTTCACCCGAACAAGGAACCAGCAAAGTTCACGGTAGCCCGCTCGGTCAAGATAATTGGGCAGCGACCAAGGATGTTTATCAATGGACTTTAGATCACTTTGAAGTGCCTGAAGAAGCACGAGAAATCTTCCATCAAAAAGTGGTTGAACGAGGGCAAAAAGCCTACCAAGCTTGGCAAGACAAATTCAAGGCCTACCAACAAGCTTATCCAGAGAAAGCTGAAATGATGCGCTTGGCTTTTGAACGTAAGTTGCCAGAAGACTTTGATCAAGCCTTAGAATATCTACCAGATTCTACCAAGGCAGATGCGAGCCGATCTTCTAGTGGTAAAGCGATCCAAGCCTTGGCTCAAAAGATTCCCTATTTCTGGGGCGGTTCAGCCGACCTTTCAGGTTCGAATAAGACGATGATTAACGATTCGATGGACTTTATGCCAAATCAACGTGAAGGTAAGAATATTTGGTTCGGCGTGCGTGAATTTGCCATGGCCGCCATGCTCAACGGCATTACCCTTCACGGGGGAAGCCGAGTATTCGGTGGAACTTTCTTTGTCTTTAGTGATTACTTACGTCCTGCTGTACGTCTATCTGCCTTATCTCAACTGCCAGTAGTGTATGTAATGACCCATGATTCAGTGGCTGTTGGAGAAGATGGACCTACTCATGAACCGATTGAACAATTGGCTGGGTTCAGAGCGATGCCCAACCTGAATGTAATACGTCCAGCGGATGTCAATGAAACTTTCGCGGCTTGGAAAGTGGCAATCCAAGAAACTGATCGACCAAGTCTATTGGTTTTATCACGGCAGAATTTACCGGTCCTAACTGGCAGTCGAAGCTTGGCTGAAGCAGGCGTCGATAAAGGAGCTTATGTCCTTTCACCAAGTCAAGCCGACCAAGCAGATGGAATTATTATTGCCACCGGTTCTGAAGTTCAATTGGCTCTTGAAGTCCAAAAGATTCTTAAAGACCAAGAGATTGATGTTTCAGTGGTTTCTATGCCAGCAAGCAATCGTTTTGATGAGCAAAGTCAAGAATATCAGGAAAGTGTATTGCCTGATGGAGTGGAAAACCGCATGTCCATTGAAATGGGAGCGAGCTTAGGTTGGCATAAATATGTAGGTCGCCACGGACTGGTTATGGGTATCGACCGGTTTGGTGCCTCAGCGCCAGGCGAAACGGTCGTCAAAGAATATGGCTTTGATGCTGAGCAACTTGCCCAAGCTTATCTTAATCATTTTAAGAAATAGATTAAAAATATTTTGACAAGCTAAAAATTTAGATATATAATTTTGTTAGAAAACGTATTCAGAGTGTAACTATTCAATTAGGCATAATGATTTCCGCTGTGAAGTCATTATGCCCATTTTTTTCGAAAGGAGGCTATATGAAGATTATTCAATCCCTCAATCAGAATGCAGTCTTAGTGAGAAACCAGGCCAATGAGGAGATTATTCTTACGGGTCGCGGAATTGGCTTTGCTAAGAAAGTTGGCGATACGGTAGATGCAGACAAGATTTCCAAAGTTTATCAATGCGAGTACACCAGTGAACAAAAGATTATTATTGATGCGATTAAGGAAATTCCCGAAGATATTCTTTTGATTACCGAAGATTTGTTAACGCATGTTGAAGACATGCTCGGTGAACAATTTATTCCATTCACATCAATTACTTTTGCCAGTCATCTCTACCATGCCTTAGCTCGGTCGAAAGATGCTAATCATTCTAGTTTATCATTACAAACCGAATTTAAACATATTTTTCCTAGAGAATATCAAGCAGCTATGTTTTCGATTCGTTATTTAAAAGAGAAGTATGATTTATTCTTAGATGATTTAGAAGTTTCTTTCTTGATTCTTCATTTCTTGAATGGTTCCAAGAAAGCGACCAATTTATCTTCAATGTTAGAGATTGGCAAGATTATCGGTG
The DNA here is from genome assembly GCF_900110675.1 of Ignavigranum ruoffiae. Taxonomy (GTDB): domain Bacteria; phylum Bacillota; class Bacilli; order Lactobacillales; family Aerococcaceae; genus Ignavigranum; species Ignavigranum ruoffiae. The sequence continues at coordinate 52,744 of NZ_FOEN01000008.1, forward strand.
AGATTATTATGATTATTGAGGATAATTTGCCGGGACCTTTAGACAAAGAGAATTTATTCTATGATCGATTTATTTTGCACTTGAGGTATTTCTTAATCCGTAAGATGAATGGTCAGCAGAGCAATGATTCGCAGATGGGCGAGCTGTATCAATTTGTGTCTCACAAATTTGGCAAGGCTCAAGCTATTGTCGAGAAAGTGTGTCGGGTTTTGGCGAAAGATTATCAATTAGCAGTCGAAGATTCAGAGAAGTTATACTTGACCTTACATATACAAAGGTTGATTGATGAACTTAAAATGATTGGAAAGGAGTTAGATAATGACTGAAATTAAAGTTTTAGCTTTAAAGCAAGAGGGTTTGAACAATGCCCAGGATGTCTTGGCTTATATGGGTCAGCAACTCGAAGCAATGGGTGCGGTTCGACCAAGCTTTATCCCCGCCATTCAAGAGCGTGAGGAGACTTTTGCAACCGGGTTGCAAGTCCATGATTATGGCGTGGCCATGCCTCATACCGATAGCGACCATGTCAAGAAATCAACGATCGCTTTTATGACCCTAGATCAACCTGTTATTTTTAAACAAATGGGTGACGGACAGGAAGTGCCCGTGAGTTTGGTGGCCATGTTAGCCTTGGCCGATGCCCACAGCCATTTAGAAATGTTACAAGCATTAATGATGTTGTTCCAGGATCAAGATCTAGTCAAAGAGGCAATGGCCTATTCTGATAGTCCAGAAAATCGAGACAAAGTACTGAAATTAGTTCATAAAATTATAAAATAGGAGGTTAGTCAAATGGATTATATTCAAAGTTTTATTGATTTAGGTCCTTCAATCGTTCTACCGATTATTATCTTTATCTTTGGTTTGGCCTTAGGAACCCCTGCCAAGAAAGCATTTTTAGCTGGGGTAACGGTGGGGATTGGATTTATTGGCTTGAATTTGGTAACAGGTCTATTAGGGGATAATTTAGGTCCAGCTGCCCAACAAATGGTTGAACGATTCGGCTTGAATTTAAATACCATCGATGTGGGTTGGCCAGCTGCTTCAGCCATTTCTTATGGTACTTTATTGGGTAGTCTAGCGATTCCGATCGGAATTGGTGTCAACTTATTACTATTATTCTTTGGGATTACGCAAACCTTGATGGTCGACTTATGGAACTTCTGGCATGCTGCCTTTGTGGCGTCATTAATTTATGCCTTGAGCAATAATTTTATGCTAAGTATTTATGGGATGATTATTTATTTATGTTTAATGTATTTATTGGCCGATATTATAGCCCCTATTATTAATGATTTTTATGGTTTCCCTAATATTACTTTTCCGCATGGAACTTCTGCTCCGGGATTTTTGATTGCTCTACCCTTTAACTGGTTATTCGATCGGATACCTGGCTTTAATAAAGTAGAAGCTGATCCTGAGACCATTCAGGATAAGTTTGGTATTTTTGGTGAAACAACAGTAATGGGCTTGATCATCGGGATTGTGATTGGTCTGTTCGCAGGTTATGATTTAGGCGCTACCTTGAAATTAGGGATTGCCTTAGCCGCCGTAATGGTGCTTCTCCCAAGAATGGTGGCCTTGTTAATGGAAGGTTTAACCCCCATCTCAGAAGCAGCCAATGAATTTGTTCATAAACGTTTCCCAGGTCGTGAGTTAAATATCGGTATGGACTCAGCCCTTGCCGTAGGCCATCCAGCTGTCTTATCGAGTTCATTAATCTTGGTGCCCATAACCATTCTTTTAGCCTTTATTCTACCTGGCAATAAGACCATTCCTTTTGGTGATTTGGCCACCATCCCTTACGCCGTCTGCCTCATGGCACCCGTCTTCCGCGGAAATATTATTCGGACGGTTATTGCCGGTACTTTCTATATGGGATCCATTCTATATATTACTTCGTGGGTAGCCCCACTGGTAACGGCAGCTGCCCAAGCTGCGAACTTTGAAATGGGTGGCAACAGCAGTATTACAGCCTTAGTAGAGGGTGGCTTGTGGCCAACTTGGCTTTTTGTGACCGCTGCAGATAATCTGCCATGGATTTTCCTAACAATAATCTTTGTAATTATTCTAGCAGCCCTATATTATGTTAATAAGGTTAGAAAACCTAAATTAGTTGAAGGAGAAGAATAATGAAGAAAATATTAATCATGTGTGGTTCAGGAATTGCGACGTCAACCGTCGTTACCAAAAAAGTCGAAGAATGGCTAAAAAATAAAAAAATGGATAAAGATGCTAAAATTTACCAATCTAAAGTAGCGGCTGAAGTAAGTCATGTTGACGAATATGATGCCGTGATTTCAACCACTGTCGTACCAGATAAAATCAAAGACAAAGTTATTAATGGCGTTCCTTTATTGACGGGCGTTGGTAGTGACGTTGTCTTCAAACAATTAGAAGAGAAGTTAAGTTAAACGATTAACAAAGTAAAATAATTAGTGAATTTAGGCATAATTTTCTCAAAGAAAATTATGCCTATTTTTTGGATATCATTTCCGCCTTGATAATAACTATATAATTAATAAAAAATTTCGCTTATCAATCACAAAGGAATATATTAAAATTAAATATTTGTGAAAGTAATCACTAAAATTTAATGATATTGCAATTTGAAAGCGATTGCTATACAATATATGTGTCAAATGACAATTCTAATCACATATGACAGGAGGTTTTTATGAAAATTACTGCGAAGCAATTATTGTATCAAGCTCGCCGTCAACATTTTTCGGTGCCAGCTACCAATTTTATTGATTTGGATTCAGCGCGAACTTTCGTCGCTACCGCAGAAGCAAGGGGATTACCTTTAATTCTGGCCTATGCTCAGTCGCACCGCCATATTCTGTCTTTGGAAGAAGCGGCGGCGATTGGTAACTTAATGGCCGACCAAGTCTCCGTTCCGGTCGTACTCCATTTGGATCATGGCGAGGACATCAACTTTATCGGTCAAGCGATTGAATTAGGTTTCTCCTCGGTCATGATCGATGCTTCAATGGACTCTTTTGAAGTCAATATAGCGAAAACCAAAGAAGTGGTCGCTTTGGCTCATGCACACGGTGTGTCTGTCGAAGCTGAATTGGGTCATGTCGGTGCCAATGATATCTCCGAAGCGAGCCAAGTGACCGATTCTATTGATACTGAAGTTGATGATGTGATTGAATTTATTCAACAAACGGGGGTGGATTCACTGGCTGTCTCCATTGGCACCGCTCATGGTCTTTATAAAGGAGAGCCGAAATTGAATTTCGAGCGACTTCAAGAAATTTATGCCATGACTGAGATTCCTTTAGTTTTACATGGTGGATCATCGACTGGTGACGAAAACTTAAAGCGGTGTGCCCGCCAAGGGATCAGTAAAATCAATATTTATTCTGATTTCATTCACGCTGCTTATCAAGCAATCCAAACTCAAGTGCCCCAAGATTATATCGCTCTCAAATCGGTGGCTAACCATGCCATGGCTCAGGTCCTCAAACATTATTATGATGTCTTTGAAACCCAAGCGCTAAAGGAGGAATACGATGCCTAAGCCTAAAATTACCTTACCGTTCTTTATCTTCAATCCCAAGTCCTATTTGTATGGTCAAGAACTTTTGGATTTAACCCAGCTGGCTGAAGACCTTGCCCAACAGTATGAGATGACCATCTTTGTCACCGGACCCTATGCCCACCTGTATCAAATGAGCCAACTAACTGACAAGGCTAAGATCTGCGCTCAACATCTGGACGGAATTGAACCCGGGCGGGGTATGGGTTCTGTCTTAGCAGATAGTTTGAAAGAAGTGGGAGTGCAAGCTAGCTTCTTAAACCATGCCGAACATCCTTTGAGTCTCTCAGAACTTACTCAAGCCATTGACCGTGCCCATGCCCTCGACTTAGTGACCATTGTCTGCGCGGATTCCTTAAAAGAAGCCGAAGCGATCGCGATGTTACATCCCGATATTATCTTATGTGAACCGACAGAATTGATTGGTACCGGGAAAACCAGCGGAGCTGATTATATCCAACAGACGAATCAAGCGATCCATTCGATTGATCCCGAGATTCTTGTGATGCAAGCAGCTGGAATTTCAAGTGCCCAAGATGTGTTTGAGACGATTCGTTTAGGGGCCGATGGGACGGGCTGTACCAGTGGCATTGTCAAAGCCGATAACCCTGAACAAATGTTGAAAGAAATGGTCGAAGCGGCCTATCAGGCCTATCAGACAAAGGAGGATTCGAATGAAGCTATATAAAAAGACCCTCAAGATTGACACTCAAGCCGATAAAACGACCTATGTAGATATTACCACCCAGGTTCAAACAGTCATTCAAGAGAGTGAAATTCAAGAAGGCATGGTAACCGTGATCACTCCTCATACGACCTGTTCCGTATTTTTTGAAGAATATTCCCATGATATCGATGAGAAAGGAGATGAATTCTTACAAGCTGATTTAAATGAAGTCTTAGCCAAGCTAATTCCAGCCCATGATTCGACAGAGACCTATCATTATCCCGGAGAGGCTCACTACCAAGCGGTAGAGTCTTGGCCCGATGCCGACAAGTATCTGCCCAACGGGGATCGGAAAGCGTTGTGGAATGGCGACGCTCATTTAAAAGCTACTTTGATTGGTTCTAGTCAAAGCTTTGATGTCAGCAATAATCGCTTAGGCGTTGGAACTACTGGCTATATTTATTTTGCGGATTTTGATACAACACGCGAACGGACACGACAATGTAAAATCATAGTAATCGGTGAATAATTAAAGGAGGAGATGAGTATGGAATTTATTGAGTGGTTAGGGGTAAATTTCATTGGCCTGTTTGAAGCAGGTGCTGAGGTGTTTAAAGGCTTTATTTCTGGAATAATTCCTCTGTTAATTGTGTTGTTAACTTTTACGAATGCATTAATTGCTTTAATTGGTGAAGAAAGAGTAAACAAGGCTATTCGTTTTTCATCAAAAAATATTATTCTAAGATATTCAGTTATGCCTGTTCTTTCAGTGCTTTTATTGACAAACCCAATGGCCTATACTTTTGGAAGGTTTTTACCAGAATATCAAAAACCTGCTTTCTATGATTCAGCAGTAAGTTTTGTTCACCCAGTTACGGGATTATTTCCTTATGCGAATGGTGGAGAATTATTTGTCTATTTAGGAATTGCGAATGGTGTTATAAAAGCCGGATACTCTCAAGGGCCTTTGGCTGTTAGATATTTTTTGGCAGGTGTCGTTGTTATTTTAATTAGAGGTATCATTACTGAAAAAATAACCCTTACGATGCAAAAAAGACGACTGAATTCAGCAGAAGGGGGGAATTAGGATGGCTAGTAAATACAATAAAGTCTTTGTAAATCGTGGTAATAATGGTTGGGGAAAAGGCTTGGAAATTTTTCCTACAGAAAAAAAGAATAAGATAGTTTCAATTACCGGGGGTGGGATACATCCGGTAGCAAAGGCGATTGCAGAAAAAACTGGTGGTATAGCTGTAGATGGCTTTAATAATTCTGTTCCAGATGAAGAAATTGCTGCAGCAGTGATTGATTGCGGCGGTACAGCTAGAATTGGTGTTTATCCAATGAAAGGAATTCTAACTATAGATGTATTATCTTCTTCTCCTTCTGGACCTTTAGCTAAACATATTACGGAAGACAATTTTGTAAGCGGTGTAAAAGTCGAAAATATTTCATTAATGGGAGAGTCCCCTCAATTTGGGTCTAAGGAAATTCCTGTGATGGAAGAAGATATAGAAAATAATGAAAATGACAAAGAAAACCACTCCAATAATCATACCCAGACAAATGAAAAAAGTGATAAAAAATCAAATATCTTGGTTAGCTTTTCAAGAGGAATCGGAAGTACAATGGGTACCTTATATCAAGCTGGGCGGGATTCAGTAGATATTATCATGAGAAATGTTATACCTTTTATGGCTTTTCTTAGTATGATTATCGGGATAATAAATTATACAGGTATTGGAGATTGGATCGCGAATCTTTTATTACCCCTTTCTCATTCTATTATTGGTTTTATCGTATTAGCTTTTATATGTAGTATTCCTTTCTTATCACCGATTTTAGGTCCTGGTGCAGTTATTGCTCAGGTTATCGGAGTATTGATAGGTACACAAATAGCAGCGGGAACTATTCCGGTTACTTATGCTCTACCTGCTTTGTTTGGGATTAACGCACAAGTTGGTATGGACTTTATTCCTGTTGGTTTATCATTAGGAGAAGCTGATCCTGAAACAGTTGAAGTTGGAGTACCAGCTATTTTATATAGTAGAGTGCTGACGGGCGCTTTATCTGTACTCATTGGGTGGATTTTTAGTATTGGAATGTATTAAAAATAGTAGGAGGAAACCATGACTTTATATCAAAAACTCTTGAAAAGAGAAGAAGAAAATAATCCTATTAAGGTTGGTGTTATAGGTGCTGGGCAAATGGGACGAGGCATGATTGCTCAAATTTCAACCATTCCTGGCATGATAGTTTCGGCAATTAGCGACATTAATACAGATGCTGCTCAAGAGGCTGCCGATGCATATAATTCATCGGCTAAAGAGAAACTAGATATATTAATCACCTCAGATTTTAAGGAAGTAATAAATAATTCAGAGGTAGAGGTTGTAGTTGAAGCTACCGGGGTGACAGAAGTCGGTGCTCAAGTAGCAATGCAAGCACTAATAGCTCACAAGCACCTTGTACTATTAAATGTTGAAATTGACATTACTGTGGGACCATTAATGCACAAATTATTTAATTCTTCTGGGTTGGTATATACAGGGTCAGATGGTGATGAGCCGGCGGCTATCGTAGAATTGTATGAGTTTGCAAAATCAATGGGAATGAAAGTACTTGTAGCAGGTAAAGGAAAAAATAATAAATTAAAAGAGTATGCAAATCCGGATAGTGCAAAAGAGGAAGCTAACCAAAAACACATGAATCCACATATGTTGGCATCTTTTCAAGATGGAACAAAAACAATGGCAGAAATGAACCTTCTTTCAAATGCTATTGGATTTGTCCCAGATATTACAGGAATGCACGGGATTTCTGCGAATCTTGAAGAGACAGTAGAAAGATTAAATATTGAATCTGAAGGTGGAATCCTAAATAATTTTGGTGTAGTAGAGTATGTTGATGGATTGGCTCCTGGTGTATTTGTTATAGTTGAAGGGCAAAATGAATTTGTTAAAAATGAACTAAATTATTTGATGAAAAAAGGAGAAAAAAATCATCATATTCTTTATCGACCTTTCCATTTGGCAAGTCTAGAAACACCTCGAACGATTGCCAAAGCAATTTTAGAAAAAGATCATGCTATTGTACCTTTAGGTAAACCAGTTTCTGATACTGTCGCTTTCACCAAGAAAGATATTAAAAAAGGTGAAGTTATTGATGGTATTGGAGGTTATTGTGTACGGGGTATTATTGAGAAGCATGAAGAAACTGTCGGAAAAAATCATATTCCAATTGGTTTATTAGTAGGAAATTGCGTTGCTAAGCGTGATATTTCAAAAGATGAATTTCTTACAAGTGACGATGTGGAGCTAGATCAAGATACAGTAGTTTATAAATTACGTAAATTACAAGATCAGATGCTAGGATAAATATCATGAAATAAAGCTCTTGATATTTTTCGAGAGCTTTTTTTGGAGGATACTGTGGTTAAGCCAATAATAATTATTGTATTGTTTATGATGTTTTTGCAAACTCTTTTGAGTATATATCAAATAAAATATTATGAAAAATTTGTCAAGGACATAGCAAAAAAGTATAGTGGTAGAGAAAACTATCTATATACTGAAATGTCTTCAAATAAATTCAATCGCTTGATAGTTGTAATCGTTATGGATGAACATAGAATTGTTATAGATGCTTACAAGTTTCACGGAAAATTTTGGTTCTCTAAATTTGTTCAAATTCCAGAGATTATTGGGTTAGAATTATACCAGAGTACTTTAAATGAGGTGTCTTTAAATAACAAAATCAAAGATGTATTAACAAAAATTATTGAGAGAATACCAGAGTAGAGTATGGGAGGTCTTTTATGTATCAAACAGAAATTGTTAATATAGGTGAGATGGTTGAAGAATTTAAATCTCAGAACCTGATTATTTTATTTGGACCTAAAGCTACGCCTGAATTAAAAGAAATTTCGGTCATGCATGATATGGAAGTAAAACCAAATAAAAATTTACTCAAAGTTGGTGGGAAAATCATTATTAATGATAAAAAATATCAGATTAACTTCGTTGGAGATGTGGCTAACGAAAATTTTTACGAATTAGGACATGTTTCAATATATTTTAATGAAAATAAGGAAGATGAGATATTGCCAGGAGCAATTAGCGTCTCCCCAACGGAACTTCCAAAATTTAATATTGGCGACAAAATAGTTTTTGAGGATTAAAATGAACCCAGTTGAAGAGAGAGATTTAGTTGAGATTTCATTAATGTATTACCAAGAAGGTCTTACTCAAGCGGAGATAGCTAGGAAATTTAATGTTTCTAGATCATTAATTTCAAAATTATTAATTGAGGCTAAAGAACGTGGAATCGTTGAAATCTTCATTAAAAGTGAGTTGGCTTATACTATTAATTTAGAAAGAAAATTAATTAATAAGTATCATTTGGAGTTTGCATATGTGGTAGATACTTTTGACTTATCAGATGAAGAAATTGAAAAAAGGGTAGCTCAGCGTTCTGCTATTGAGTTGTCAAAAAAACTTTATGGAAAAAATATAGGTATATCGTGGGGAAATACCTTAAAAAGAATGGTGGACTATTTCCCTTTTATTAATTCAAAAGAATCTACAATTGTACCTCTGATTGGTGGAATGAGTGCTGATAATGTTGATTTACACTCTAACCAACTTTCGTATAAACTAGCTCAAAAAATGAGAGCGACACCTACCTATTTATATGCACCTGCCTTAATGGAAAACGAGACTATTAAGCAACAATTAATTTCAAATCCTGTCGTGAAAAATATTATAAATAGCATGAGCTCAGTGGATGTAGCTTTACTAGGAATTTCAACAGTAGATTCTCGAAGTACAATGAGAAGAATTGGCTATATATCTAAAAACGAACATGAAATCATGAAGGAATTAAATGTTGTGGGGGATATAAATTCTCGTTTTTTTGATATAAATGGAAAAGAAATAAATCATGCACACAATAATAATGTAATAGGGATGAACTTAACAAAATTAAAGAATATTCCATTGAGAGTCACGATTGTGGATAAACCTTTTAAGACCGAAGCAGTGCGAACAGCTTTAGAAACGAAACTTTTGAATGGAATTATTTTAATAGATAAAGTGGCTGAAGAACTTATCTGACTCTTCCATTGCCTTCATCCTTTCTTTTGGGTATGATTAGTGTATCTTAGAATGTTTTCATAAGAGAGGATGGATTTAATGAAAATCAAAGAATTTTTGCGTGATGATCTAATTTTTCTTGAAGAAGCAATTGCGAGTGATGAAGCAGCCTTCCAATTTATGGGCGACAAGGCTCAGACGCTTGGCCTAGTTAAGGATAGCTTTGGGCCTAGCTTAGTTGAACGTGAACGTGAATTTCCTACCGGTATTTTAGTTAATGATACGGGAATCGCAATTTCTCATACCGACCCAGAACATATTGAAGAAGAATTTATCGGGTTGATTCGTCCAAGTCAACCTGTTTCCTTTAAGTTAATCGATGATCCAGAAAAAGATATTCCAGTAAAATTAATCTTTGTCTTAGGATTGAAGAAGGCCGTGAATCAATTAGAATCATTAAAAGAAATCACTAAATTAATCGAAGATCCAGCTAGTTTAGAAAAATTATTAAACAGTCAAGATATTAAGTCCATTCTTTAATCAAATTCCCTTTCCAAAATCTACATTCAAATATCCATAGCATTCAAATTAGAATACGAATTAGTGTGACATGCAAGACCCATATAGTCCCAACTAGCCTTGTTGCCATGACGATGATGGATAAACTGGCTCAGCAGAAGATGTCTAGTAAAGCTAGTCCTTGGTACTCGGTCGCGTGTTCACGCTGATTCGTTTTTGTGTTTTTGCCAGAATCTTTATATCCTTTGGAATAATAATGAAAGCGTCCCTAGATTCTCATTGTGTTCTCAGATTAAAGCTTGACTAGACAAGTATATCATTGTAATCTTGATAGGGAATTATAGAAAGGAGGTGTGAGAGATGATTAAGTTAGCAACGATTGGAACTTCGTGGATTACCGAGCAATTTATAGAAGCGTGTATCGCCGAAGGATCTTATCAACTGAGTAAAGTTTATTCTCGAACCCTAGACAAGGCTCAAGCCGTTGTTGATAAATATAAGCAAGGGAAGGCCGTTGATGATTTAGCCGATCTGTATCAAGATGATGTAGATATTATTTACATCGCCAGTCCCAATGCCCTTCATTATGGCCATGCGATTGAAGCACTTAAGCATGAAAAGCATGTTATTGTCGAGAAACCTCAATTTGCCAATTTAAATGAGTGGCAAGATGCTCATGACTTAGCTCGTGAGAAGGATTTGTATTTATTTGAAGCAATTCGTCATATTCAGAATCGTAATTATAAGTTATTAAAATCATTACTCGCTCAAAAATTAGTCGAATTAGACCAACCCTTCTTGGGAGCGGCCTTGAATATTGGTCAATACTCGTCCAAGTATGACGCTTATGTCGACGCGATTGAACATCAGGGCAATTTGCCAAACATTTTTAATTTAGAATTTGCCACAGGAACCTTGATGGATATCGGTGTCTACCCAATATATGTGGCAGTAGACTTATTTGGCATGCCGGATCAGGTGGATTATCAGCCAGTAAAAGGCCCGAATGGGGTCGATTTAATGGGGACAATTATTTTTACCTATGATACGTTCCAAGTTACTATTTTTATTTCTAAGGCAGTACATTCGACGAAACCGAGTGAAATTTATATTGGCGATGAAACGATTGTGATTCCTTATATTTCTGAAATGGATCGCATCGATGTGGTCACTCGCCAGAATGTCTGTGTGCAATCTTATCAATATCCAGAATTACAACCGATGTATGATGAGGCCAAGTATTTTGCCGATATCTTGCAAGGCGCTGAAACCGATTACGCTTATCAGGATTTAGAGAAACTCAGTCAACAAGTGACTCGAGTGATGCAAGATTTAAGGGAAGTTGCTGATATCGAATTTATTAAAAGAAGTCATTAAAGGAGGTTAAGAGATGGTTGGAATTATTATTGCCAGTCATGGTGAATTTGCCGCTGGAATTAAACAATCGGCTGAAATGATTTTCGGTCAACAAGAAAATCTAGCGACAGTGACCTTCATGCCCAACGAAGGGCCAGAAGATCTACAAGCCAAATTACGTCAGGCTATTGAAACAGTGGCTAGTGACGAAATCTTATTCTTGGTTGATTTATGGGGTGGCAGTCCATTTAATCAAGCCAATTTATTATATGAGGAAGACCCAGACCATCGGGCGATTGTGGCCGGGTTAAGTTTGCCAATGTTAATTGAAGCATACGCCAATCGCTTATCTAAGAACACAGCCCATGAAGTCGCTGAGGCTATTTGCCCGCCAGCGATTGAAGGGGTTAAAGTTCGTCCTGAGAGCTTGCAAGCGGAAGCGGCTCCAGCAGAAGTAGCGAATGTCGGTCCTGTGGTTCCGCAAGGAACGATTCCTGAGGGAACTGTTCTGGGTGACGGCAAGATTAAATTTGTCTTAGCTCGAATTGATTCACGCCTCTTGCATGGTCAAGTAGCAACCAGTTGGAGTCGAGAAACTAAGCCAGATCGGATTATCGTTGTTTCTGATACAGTGGCTAAGGATGAATTACGTAAGAAGCTAATAGAACAAGCAGCGCCAACTGGGGTCCATGCTCATGTGATTCCTTTAGATAAATTAGTTCAAGTGTCTAAGGATTCACGGTTTGGTTTGACTCGGGCTCTCCTATTATTTGAGAATCCACAAGACGCTTTGAGTGTTATTGAAAAAGGGGTCGAATTAAAAGAAGTCAATGTAGGATCTATGGCCCATTCAGCCGGTAAAGTTCAATTGAACACTTCCTTGTCGATGGACCAAGCCGATGTAGATACTTATAAGAAGATGCGAGATTTAGGTGTGAAGTTTGATGTCCGTAAAGTTCCGTCAGACCATGCCGGAGATTTATTCAAATTAATCCAATCCAAAGCCAGTAGTGGGCTTAGAGTATAAAGAGGAGGGATCTTATGGATTTTAATTTTATTTCAGTTATCTTAATTCTGATTGTAGCTTTTCTGGCTGGTATGGAAGGGGTCCTGGACCAATTTCAATTCCATCAACCGATTGTTGCTTGTTCCCTAATCGGACTAGCAACCGGTCATGTCAGTGAAGGGGTTGTTCTAGGAGGCGCCCTTCAATTATTAGCCATGGGTTGGGCCAACGTTGGGGCAGCGATTGCACCGGATGCAGCTTTAGCGTCAGTAGCCTCAGCTATTATCTTTATTAAATCAGGTGACTTTTCTGACAATGGTCGTAACATTGCGATTGCGGCAGCGATTACCCTAGCTACTGTAGGTTTGGTTCTAACCATGATTGTCCGTACCCTATCTGTTGTAATTGTTCACCAAGCAGATGCGGCGGCTGAACGTGGAAGTTATCGTGGTGTAGAAATGTGGCACTATGTAGCGCTAGCATGTCAAGGGCTTCGGATTGCTATTCCGGCTGGTCTCTTGCTGTTCATTCCTTCAAGTACCGTGCAAGCAGCTTTAGGTTCATTGCCTGAATGGTTTACTTCTGGAATGACCATCGGTGGCGGCTTTGTCGTGGCAGTAGGGTATGCCATGGTAATTAATTTAATGGCGACACGAGAAGTATGGCCATTCTTCTTCCTTGGTTTCGCCCTAGCTCCATTAAACGAATTGACTTTAATCGCGACCGGGATTATCGGCTTATGCTTGGCAATTATTTATCTCAACTTATCTAAAAACAAGGGTGGCGGCAATGGCGGTTCCGGTGACCCGCTTGGCGACATCTTGAATGACTATTAAGGGGGTAGCGATATGACTGAAAAGATAAGCTTAACTAAATCTGAACGACGTAAAGTAATGTGGCGTTCTCAGCTTCTTCAAGGTTCTTGGAACTATGAACGGATGCAAAATGGGGGCTGGGTCTATTCATTAATTCCTGCTCTGAAGAAATTATATCCAGGACAAGAAGAATCCAAAGCGGCCTTACAACGTCACTTGGAATTCTTTAACACTCACCCTTATGTGGCGGCACCCATTCTTGGGGTCACTTTAGCCTTAGAAGAAGAACGAGCCAATGGCGCACCAATCGATGATGCAGCGATTCAAGGGGTGAAGGTCGGCATGATGGGACCACTTGCCGGGATTGGTGACCCAGTCTTCTGGTTCACGGTTCGACCAATTTTAGGAGCGATTGCAGCTTCATTGGCTACCGGGGGTTCTATTATTGCACCGCTTTTCTTCTTTATCGCTTGGAACTTAATCCGGATTTCATTCCTCTGGTATACCCAAGAATTAGGATACCGTCAAGGTTCTGAGATTACTTCTGACTTATCAGGTGGTTTATTACAAACGATTACCAAAGGGGCTTCCATTCTTGGGATGTTCGTTATGGGAATCCTCGTGCAACGCTGGACCTCAATTAACTTCCCTATGGTTATTTCTCGAGTTAAATTAGCCGAAGGGGCTTATGTTAAATTCCCTGAAGGCAGCGTCAATGGACCCGAATTGCAACGCATTCTGGGTGAACTCGCTTCAGGTGTGTCACTAACACCAGAGAAAGTGACGACTTTACAAGATAACTTGAATCAATTGATTCCAGGTTTTGCGGCCCTGGTACTTACCTTCGTATGTATGTGGCTATTAAAACGTAAAGTCAACCCAATCTTAATTATCTTTGGTTTATTTGCCTTAGGTATCGTGGGCCACGCAGTAGGTATTTTCTAAGATTTATAACTTGTGCATCATTGGCTAATATTTAATATGAGTGATTCAATTACAATTCATGATCAATGATGAATAGCCTTCTACATTCGACTCAAAGCGAAGCAGGATTCAATCAAGTGGACGCCTAGCCACTGAGTGAATTTCTTTATTCGACCTGGGTCGGATTTTTTTTGGACGTTTTTTGGCCAGACACGGCTGAAAATTGGTCTAAATTCTGATACTATTATAAGCAGAATGAGGAGGTGGCGATCTTGGCGGAGTCATTGAACACACGGGTTGATTTTCACACTCGGGCCAATTCGATGAATGGCGGAATTGGTAGCAAACATGGGGATATCCTGATTGGTGACCGTGCTTTTGAATTCTATAATTACCGGAATCCAGAAGATTTTATCCAAATTCCTTGGACTGAGATTGAACGCGTGCGGGCCCAAGTTTATTTCAAAGACAAGTTTATTCGCGGTTTCTTTATTGATACTTATCAAAATGGCAGTTTTAATTTTATTGTCAAGGAAGCTGGCAAAAGCCTAAAAGCCATGTCCGCTTATCTGGCACCCGAACAACTTGTCAAACATAAGCCAGTCCTTTCCTTGAAGAATTTATGGAAGAAGGAGCAGTAAAGATGGATATCATATTTTTAAAAGCATATTTACGTGAGAAAATCTGGGGTGGCCAACAACTGGCTGAGGTCTTTAACTTAGATTTACCCAGTGATCATGTGGGTGAAGCTTGGGTGATTTCAGGTCATCCTCATGGGGTCTCAACAATCACGAATGGATCAGTAGCAGGGATGGGCTTAGACCAATTCTATCATCAGCAACCGGAATTCTTTGGTGGTCAGGTGGAAGCAGTCTTTCCTTTGTTAATTAAAATCTTGGATGCTCATCAAGACCTGTCCGTTCAAGTTCATCCCGATGATAACTATGCACGGCAAATGGAAGGTCCTCATGAATTAGGAAAGACGGAATGTTGGTATATTATTGCGGCCGAGCCGGAAGCCGAATTAATTTTAGGTCATCATGCTCAAAGTGCGGAAGAATTTAAAGCTATGGTAGAAGCAGGCCAATGGGATCAGCTTTTACGTCGCATCCCGGTCAAAGCTGGCGATTTCTTCTATGTTCCCCATGGAACGATTCATGCCATTGGCAAGGGAACTTTAATTCTAGAAACCCAGCAATCATCGGATACGACCTATCGTGTCTATGATTATGATCGCAAAGACCAGGACGGTCAATTAAGAGAATTGCATCTCGATTCAGCCATTGATGTTACCCAGTTCCCTCATCAGGATTGGCCTTTAAATATTAAGAAAGAAAATTTGCCAGGTGGCCAGATCATTCAATATCTAGCTAATGAATACTTCTCAGTGACGAAGTGGCGAGTGGAGGGTTCTTTGACTATTCCAGTGGCGGGTAATTATCAATTGATTACTGTCATCCAAGGTCAAGGTGAGATTAGCGTTGCTGGTCAAACTTACCCACTTCGAGCTGGTATGGCCTTTGCCTTAGCCTATGATGTGCCAGAAGTTACTTTACAAGGGCAAATGGAATTAATAGTTTCTACCCCTGGTAAAAAGGCTCAATCTTGACCAATTTTCCTGGTCTTCTTGCTCAATACATTCAAAGTCGACCAGCAAGAATACCATTTCAAATAGTATTGAAGAATACGAATCCGACCCATTCTAAACTATCAGCTTAGCCCTAGCATGTTGAACAAGCTTAGGGTTCAAAGCCTCGGATAGTCTAGAGTTAGATGCAAAGAGTCTCAACTTTTAGGAACTTTTTGCGATGTCGGGTTCGTATTTTTATCGTTTGTTTTGAAATAAAATTTCATGAATAACAAAATATATGGGAAATATTGAAATATTATTTCAAACTGTTATAATAAGAATTAAGATAACGTTTTCATGGGAAGGGGTGGATGGATGCTTGGTTGTTCAGTTTATTTGAATCGGAATCAACAAGATTATAATCTGCAATATCTAGCCAAGCTTGCTAAATTAGGTTTCCAGGGGGTTTTTACTTCCCTTCATATTCCTGAAGAAGATGCGAGTCAATATCTTGATTTACTCCAAAAAATTGGCCAGCAGTGTCAGCGATATCACTTAAGTTTGGCTGTGGATGTCTCCGGACAAGCTTTAGAAAAATTAGGCCTAAATATTCTAGATGTTGCTCAGTTAAAGCGTTTAGGGATTTCCTGTATCCGGCCAGACTATGGCATTGATGAAGTGACGATAGCTCAGCTATCTCAACAGATGGAAGTAGCTCTTAATGCTTCAACCTTAACGGAACAAAATTTGATTAGTCTGAAAGAGGCGGGGGCAAACTTTCAGCAGATGGAGGCCTGGCATAATTACTACCCTCGTCCTGAAACAGGTCTATCAACCGAGTATTTCCGGCAGAAGAATGACTTTCTTAAAGCAGCCGGTCTAAAGGTCATGGCCTTTGTCCCTGGTAATTTAAATCATCGGGGACCACTCCACCAAGGATTGCCAACATTAGAAAGTCACCGTCCGCTCAATCCTTTCGCTGCCTTTCTAGAATTAGTCCAAGGTTACTATTTGGATAAGATATACGTGGCTGATCCAGGCTTGACTGATTTTAGTCTGAGCCAATTTCAACATTATTTCAAAGATCAGACCATTCTATTACGGGGGCAAAAACTTGGCGGTGATGCCAATATGGACTGGCCAGGTCGTCAGCATAATCGGCAAGATCCGGGGGCATATGCAATACGGAGTCAAGAAGCTCGTCATTTTTATCAAGGGATTGAGATTGAACCGCAACATACCATTGATCGACCCCGGGGCGCTGTGACGGTCGATAACCGTCGTTATCAGCGTTATCAGGGAGAAGTGCAGATCGTTCGTCGAGACTTGCCCGCAGATGCGAAAGTCAATGTTCTGGGTTATATTCATCCGGATGATTGTGCGGTCTTAGATTGGATTGAGCCGGGACAAGCTTTTGAAATTCAATGGATTGGAGGAGGATGCTATGAATCTTGAACATTTAGCCACTGAATCACGGAATCAAGCCACACTAAATTTGGATCAGATGACCAGTCTACAGATTATTCAGCAGATGAATCGAGAGGATGCCAAAGTGGCGCAGGCGATAGCCGGGCAGTTAGGAAAGATTGCCCAATTGATTGATGCAGTCATTAATAGTTTTAAGCAAGGGGGGCGATTAATTTATTTTGGTGCGGGTACGAGTGGACGTTTGGGGGTTTTAGATGCTGCTGAATGTGTACCAACCTTTGGTGTATCCGCAGACATGGTTATTGGTTTAATCGCTGGAGGTCAGCAAGCCATGACCAAAGCCGTGGAAGGTGCAGAAGATTCTCAAGAGTTAGGAAGGGCAGATTTACAAGCAATTGAATTGAGTGAGAAGGATACCGTCGTTGGCATTGCTGCTAGTGGCCGAACACCCTATGTCATTGGCGGGTTGAAGTATGCTGCGGAAGTGGGAGCCTATCGGGGTTCCTTAGCCTGCAACCCTGATGCTGAAATTAGTCAGTATAGTCAGACGGCCATCGAAGTCCAAGTGGGACCCGAAGTCTTGACTGGTTCAACTCGGCTTAAGGCAGGAACGGCACAGAAGTTAGTCTTGAATATGATCTCTACTACTTCGATGATTGGCATTGGTAAGGCCTATCAGAATTTAATGATTGATGTTCAACCGACCAATCAGAAATTGGTTGAACGGGCCAAACGGATTATTATGCAAGCAACTGAAGTTGATTATCAAACGGCGAGCCACTATTTACAGGCAGCCGACCAACATGTGAAGACCGCAATTATTATGGTATTAACCGATTCTAGTAAAGAAGAAGCCCAAGCAAAGTTAAAGCAAGCAAATGGTTTCGTCAGAAAAGCCATTGATAAGGAGGAAAAATAATGTCTAAAGAAAAGATGATGGCGGATCAAATCGCCGAACGCATTGGTGGCTTGACCAATACCAGCAAGGTCTACAATTGTATGACCCGTGTTCGAATTGACCTCAATGATCCTAGTCAGGTAGATGTAGAGGCTTTAAAAGCGATTGATGGAGTTCTAGGTGTGGTTGAAGATGGCAATAACTTACAGATTATTGTCGGTCCAGGTGCCTCTACGAAAGTAGCGACTGCCCTCAATGATTTACGAGGAGTGAGTCATACTGAACAGATTCAAGAGAATTTAGATCCAGAATTAACCCAAAGCAACGATGTTAGTCAAAGAGCTGCTAGCAATAAGGCTGATTTCAAGGCTAAGCAGAAAGACAATGGTTTTAAACGCTTTACTCGGATTATTGCCAGCATCTTCGTTCCATTAATTCCAGCCTTTGTCGGTGCCGGGATTATTGGCGGGATTGCTTCGATTATTCAAAACTTAATTACTTCCGGAAATATCAGTGCCGAAAATTGGGGCCAAATATTGTTGGTCTTAAAGATTATTCAATCTGGTTTGTTTGCTTATCTTAATATTTATGTGGGGATTAACGCAGCCAAAGTCTTCGGGGCTACTGAAGGACTCGGAGGGGTTGTCGCTGGGGTTATTTACTTAACGGGTATGGCTCCTGAAGCTCCACTGATGAATATTTTCTCTGGCCAACCTCTATCACCGGGTCAAGGAGGGATTATTGGGGTCATCTTTGCGGTCTACCTCCTCTCAATTGTTGAGAAATGGTTACGCAAAGTAATTCCGAATTCCTTAGACATTATTGTGACTCCTACCATTGCCTTATTGATTACCGGTTTAATTACCATCTTCCTGATTATGCCTTTAGCGGGTGTGATTTCAACCAGTTTAGTTGGAACGGTCAATAAAGTCTTAGAAGTTGGTGGAGCTGTTGCCGGATTTATCCTCGGAGCAACCTTCTTACCATTAGTTATGTTTGGCTTACATCAAATCTTAACGCCAGTTCATATTGAAATGATTAGTTCTACGGGGGCGACCAACCTCTTGCCAATTCTAGCCATGGCTGGAGCGGGTCAAGTCGGAGCAGCCATTGCCCTATGGATCAAAGCACGTAAAAATCAACAATTAGCTTCTATGATTAAAGGGGCCTTGCCCGTGGGTATTCTAGGAATTGGTGAACCGCTGATTTATGCAGTTACGCTGCCTTTAGGTCGGCCATTTATTACCGCCTGTTTAGGTGGCGGGGTCGGTGGAGCCGTCATCGGTGCCCTTGGAAATATCGGCGCTACTGCCATTGGTCCAAGTGGGGTCGCTTTGATTCCATTGATTGCTAATGGTCGTTGGTTAGGTTATGTCTTTGGCTTATTAGCCGCTTATGCAGGTGGATTTGTCTTAACTTATCTATTTGGTGTCCCACATGAAGCAACCCTAGCTACTGAACTTCATGGTAGCTCAAGTAATCTGGATGTGAATGAGATGTTAAATAATTTATAGGAAGACCATTATCATTCTGGTGATGAGCCATATTTATTGAGTTGATGATGGTATCTATCGATCAATAACCTATCCCAAATCTTAAGGAAAGCGAAGCTTCGTGTGTCATCAATGCTTGCTAAGAATTTGACGCAATCAGGCGCCGAGCTAAGCAAGTGAGACTCACATGATTGAAAACACCTTTCCTAATGATAAGATTTGGGATAGTCTTATTTTAAGATGTTAGAATATAGGTGAAGAGGTGTAAGATGGCTAATTTATTATTATATATTCGGGATCACCGGCATCAATTTACCTCAGCTGAGCAGAAAGTCGCGGATTATATTCTCCATTACCCTCAACAGGTCCTTCAAATGAGTTCAAAAGATTTGGGCCAGGCTTGTGGAGCTAGCTCTTCGGCAGTCGTACGCTTAGCAAAGTCTCTGCATTGTGCTGGTTTTACCGATTTAAAGTTACAATTATCCAACCAATTGGGTAAAGAAGATGCTTTAGAATTGACGGATATTAATCCTGGCGAAAGTATTGCTGACATTAAACATAAATTAACGCTCAATTTAGCTCATTTCTTAAGTCAGAGCGAGTCTTTAATTAATGAAGAAGAGATTCAAGACTTAGTAAGCAAAATACAGTCAGCTTCGATCATCTTTGTCTATGGCGTAGGGGCGTCACATATTGTGGGCAAGGATATTCAACAGAAATTTACCCGGCTAGGCAAACATGTGGTCTGTTCGATGGATCAACATGAGATGGTAGCGATGATGTCTTTACAGCAAGGTGCTAGTATTTTAATCGGTGTGTCTGCCTCTGGAACTACCCTAGAAGTTTGTCATTTAATGCGTTTAGCTAAGGAATTAGGTTTTATTACCGTGTCAATTACTGAAGAT
Organism: Ignavigranum ruoffiae; assembly: GCF_900110675.1. Classification (GTDB taxonomy): domain Bacteria; phylum Bacillota; class Bacilli; order Lactobacillales; family Aerococcaceae; genus Ignavigranum; species Ignavigranum ruoffiae. The sequence continues at coordinate 72,965 of NZ_FOEN01000008.1, forward strand.
AGCCTCAATCCGCTGGCAGAATTGGCTGACTTTAAGCTGAAGACGGTCAAGACGGACCAGGTTCTTCTAAGAAGTGGCTCAACCTTGTCGCTGATTAATCATTTATACTTAGTGGGGCTAATTTATTACAGTTATTTAACATTAAATTATGAAGACAATATTGATTTATTAATGACTACCAAAGAAGGAACCGACCAATTAAAAGAAATTTATCGCCAATGATGAAGCTTTGAGGACCCGAGGTTCTCTTTAAGTAAAAGTCATGCTACAATAAGATAAAATTTTTCTGAATATTGAGGTGGTAATGTGCTCTCCCCAAGGAAATTTAGTTATTACAACAAAGCCTATCTCATTTTGATGATCTTACTCTGGGCCCTATCTTATGATATCTTTTATGATTTAGTCTATTTATTGGCGCCGGGCCAAGTGCTTGAGCAAATGGAATATGCCTTGCTAGATAGTTTGGTTTGCTTAGCTCTCTTACTAATTTATGGCTTTTACTATGACAAGATGCCTTGGAGAGAAAAGACCGAGCCGATTAATTTTACTTACCAGCATCTTTGGCAGATTCCCATCTTAGGCTTGGCCATAGGTGGTCTGGCTTCTCTTTGGTTTAGCCTGGTTGATTGGCTTTTAACTTCAGGTTATCAATTTCCCCAAACTTTAGAGGAGTTCGATCAATCCTGGGATTTTACTGTCCAAGATTCTTATCTCTGGGTCTTCTTATCGGTGATAATCCTAGGACCCGTGGTGGAAGAATTATTATTCCGAGGCATTATCTATGATTATCTACAAGCCTTTAAGCGACCTTATCTATCGATTTTAGTGTCGGCACTGCTTTTTGCCTTGTGGCATCGCCAACCTGTTCAGATTGGCTATACTTTTTTCGCGGGGATCGTGTTTGCCACAGCCCGCTACTATAGTGGTGACTTATTATATCCGATGATCATTCATGTGTTAAATAATTTGTTATCGACCTTGCCAGATGATTGGTATGATGTTGTCGGACCTATGATTAACAATCTGAGTTACTTGGCTATTGTGCCAGCCATTTATATTCTTTGGACTTGGTATCAAGCAGCGAGCTACCATAGTAATCCATCGACGATGTTAAATCATTCGATAAAATAAATAGATGTTGTCCACTCGACCTTTGGGTCTGGTGGATTTTTTGTTGTGGAACCGTTTAGGGCGTTGGCCTGTGCGTTGAATGACTAGATTGAAAGTGTTAAGATTAGAACAAATTGGATCAAGGGGGTGGATATCATGTCAGTCTTAGAAATCAAGGATTTGCATGTATCTATAGAAGATAAAGAAATATTAAAAGGGGTTAACCTTACTATTCAAAGTGGTGAAATACATGCCATTATGGGGCCCAATGGGACGGGGAAATCGACCTTAGCCGCTGCTTTAATGGGCAACCCGGCTTATCAGATTACTCAAGGAAGTGTGTATTTAGATGGGGAGGACTTACTAGCCATGGAGGTCGATGAACGAGCGCGTGCGGGTCTCTTCCTAGCCGTTCAATATCCTTCTGAAATCTCAGGCGTAAGTAATTCTAACTTCCTCCATACCGCTATGAATGCTCGTCTGCCAGAGGGCGAAAACATCGATATCATGGAATTTATTCAAGAATTAGATCAAAACATGAACCTGTTAAACATGCCTGAATCGATGGCCGACCGATTTGTCAATGAAGGCTTCTCTGGGGGCGAGAAGAAACGCAATGAAATCTTACAAATGATGATGCTAAAACCTAAGATTGCTTTGTTGGATGAAATTGATTCAGGCTTGGATATTGACGCCTTACAATATGTAGCTAAAGGGGTTAATGCAATGCGGGGTTCAGATTTTGCGGCCTTGATGATTACCCACTATCAACGACTTTTGAATTATATTGTGCCTGATTATGTACACATTATGATGGACGGACGCATTGTCCAGTCAGGAGATGCAGAATTGGCTAAACGATTAGAAGCCGAAGGTTATCATGGTCTGGCCCAATCCTTGGGTATTAATCTCGATGAGAAAGCGTAGGTGACAGCATGACCACAGAGGAATATCACTTTATGAATTATCAATATCGGTCTTTGCCTGATTGGTTTTACCAAACTTATCAAATGACAAATTCTTGGCTGAACCTTGACAGCAAATTCCTCCAACAAATTCCTTATCAAGATTGGTTTAATTATCAACCGATTGATCAAGAAAGACCAGAGACTACCTTGACTTACGCTCCAGAAGCAGCGATTGTTGAGGAGCGTTTTGCTGCTCAAATGGTTCAGACCGCTCAAGGAAGCCTATTGGAAAGCATGAATCAAGTGGCCCACGACCAAGGTTTAATCGTTATGGATCTCTTCGAAGCCTTAGAAAAATATCCGGATTTAGTTCAACCACACCTCTTTTCTTTGATTGATCCTCAAGAGGATAAAGTCGCAGCCTATAATCTCAATCAGTTGGACGGAGGTATCTTTGTCTACGTACCTGATTACCAAGTGATTGACCAACCGATTGAATTAACTTGGTTACAAGACAACCAAGCGGATTTCCCTTTCAATCAAAGGCTATTAGTGATATTGGGACAGGAAAGTCAGTTGACCCTGATTGAACGCACTGAAAGCATCGGCCAAGAAAATAATTCGGCCACCATCATGGCTGAATTGATTGTCGGTCAAGGTGCCCAGCTAGACTACGTGATCTTTGACCGTTTAGGTAAAGAAAGCTCGAATTATATCCGTCGTTACTTAAAGACCGACCGCGATGCAAGGATTCAAGTCAACGCTGCTGCCATGAATGATGGCGATTCGGTCTTAGACTTACAAGCTGAATTAAAGGGGACGGGGAGTCAATGTCAACTCGCCAGTATTACGGTCGGTGACGGTCAGCAAAGACAAGGGATTAATGCCAAGATTATTAATCAAGCTCCCCATACCATCGGTAATATTATCCAACATGGGGTGGCTTTAGAGGCCTCGACGGTAACTTTTAATGGGATTGGTCATATTATTAAAGCGGCCAAACAAGCCGACTCCCAACAAGAAAGTCGGATAATGATGCTATCAGACCAAGCTAAAGGTGATGCTAATCCGATATTGTTGATTGACGAATATGAAGTTCAAGCCGGCCATGCCGCTAGTATCGGGCGCGTGGATGCTGAACAACTTTACTATTTAATGAGTCGAGGGTTGAACCGTCGACAAGCAGAATATTTAGTGATTCGCGGTTTTCTTGGTCAAGTCTTTGCCAATATTGAAGATACAGATTTAAGGAAGCAATTACTAGAAAGTTTAGACCATAAATTATCAAGTTATCAGGTGATGTCATGAAGCTAAATCAAGTGCGCAAAGATTTTCCGATTCTGGACCAACATGTGAATCAAGCCCCCTTGATTTATTTCGATAATGCTGCCACAACCCAGAAACCGCAGTCTGTTATCCAAGCCATGGTAGACTATTATCAAAGGGATAATGCCAACATTCATCGTGGTGTTCATACCCTGGCTCAACGAGCCACCGATTTATATGAACAAGGGCGACAAAAGGTGGCTGATTTTATCGGTGCTCAAGCGGAGGAAATTATCTTTAATCGAGGGACAACGGAAGGTTTAAATTTCGTAATTCGAAGTTTAATCGAGCCTGTTGTAAATTCGGGTGATCGGATATTAACCACCAAGCTAGAGCACCATTCAGCTTTGGTTCCACTTCAAGCCCTTTGTGAGCGGCGACAAGCTCAGATAGAATTTCTTCCTTTACAGACAGATAACTGGCAAGTTGATTTGAACGCCTTAAACAAACTAGACCCTCAAGGGATAAAAGCGATTGTGATTCAACAGATGTCCAATGTGCTCGGTGTCGTTCAACCAATTAAAGATCTTGCTGGCTGGGCCAAGCAATATGGAATTTTAGTTATCGTGGATGGGGCTCAAGCTGTACCTCATCTTCCAGTTAATGTTAAAGATTTGGCTGTGGATGGCTATTGTTGGGGCGCCCATAAGATGTATGGCCCTACTGGTATTGGGGCTTGTTATCTGGCTAAAGAACATCACGAAACTACGCCACCTTTATTCTATGGGGGCGAGATGATCCATCATGTGGGCGATTATCATTCTGATTTCAAAGAGAGTCCTTGGAAGTATGAAGCCGGGACCATGCCGATTGCTCAAGTTGTCGGCTTTGCGGCCGCCATCGATTATATCAACCAAGTGTCTTATCCTGCTATTCAACAAAGCCAAGCCAATCTTGGGCAGACTCTTTATCAAGGAATGCGCGCAATGGATGGCATCGAACTCTACCAAAATGCTGAACTAGCTCAACAAGGGATTATCTCCTTTAATCTTCAAGGCATTCATCCTCATGACGTGGCCACCGCTTATGATTTAGAGGGGATAGCTGTCCGAGCAGGTCATCATTGTTGTCAGCCTTTGATGCGGGAACTAAATTGTCAAGCGACAGTCCGAGCTAGTCTGGGCTTATACAATACACCAGCAGAGGTTGATCGTTTCCTAGCGGTCACAGAGAAAGTGAGGGATTTCTTCGCATGGGCTTAGAACATTTATCGAGTCTCTATCAAACAGTCATTATGGATCACTATCAACATCCGCGAAATCAAGGTAAGTTGGACCAGCCTACCCATCACATGGAGCTCTTAAATCCAACTTGTGGCGATGCGATTGTGGTTGAATGTCGGGTAGAAGATTCAGTCATTCAAGAGGTTGCCTTTTCCGGCTATGGTTGTGCGATTTCGATGGCTTCCGCTTCAATGATGACCCAAGCCATGAAAGGCCTGACTATTAATCAGGCTAAGGACTTGGTCGAAGCATTCAATGCCTTAATCGGTGGTCAAAGCCAAAGTCAGTTGGATGAAGAACAGGTTAAGAATCAGCTCAAAGAAGCGGTCTTATTAGAGAATATTAAACAATTTCCAGCCCGTTATAAGTGTGCGGTATTGGCCTGGCGGGCCTTGGAGAAAGGCTTAAATCATGAAGAAAGTGGGGAAGCAATATGAGTGAAGTTCCAATTGTTGGTGACTATAAATATGGCTTCAAAGATAATGCTGAAATTATCTTCTCAACGGGAAAAGGCTTGAATGAAGCAGTCATCCGTACTATTTCCCAAGAAAAGCAAGAACCCCAGTGGATGTTAGACTATCGTTTACAAGCTTATCGCCAGTTTCGTGCTGCTGAGTTGCCAACTTGGGGAGTGGATCTGGCTGATCTAGATTTTGATGATTTTATTTATTATCAAAGGGCGACCGACAAGCCGGCGAGAAGCTGGGATGAAGTACCGGATGAGATTAAGGAAACTTTTGAGAAAATAGGAATTCCTGAAGCCGAAAGGGCCTATTTGGCCGGAGCCTCAGTTCAATATGAATCTCAAGCTGTTTATAATCATGTCAAAGATGAATTTGAACGCTTAGGGATTATTTTTACTGATACGGATACCGCTTTGAAGGAATACCCAGACCTCTTCCGTGAGCATTTCGCCACGGTCGTCGAGAGTGATAACTCTTTCCAAACCGCCTTGAATGCTTCTGTTTGGTCGGGTGGCACCTTTATTTATGTGCCCAAAGGGGTTAAGACGGATATTCCTTTACAGACTTACTTCCGAATGAATAATGCAGCCTCTGGGCAATTCGAACGCACCTTGATTATTGTCGATGAAGGGGCGAGCATCCATTATATTGAAGGGTGTACCGCGCCAACCTATTCGGCTGCCAACCTACATGCAGCTGTGGTGGAGATTGTGGTCAAGAAAGATGCGTATTGTCGCTATTCGACGATTCAGAACTGGTCTGATAATGTCTATAATTTAGTAACCAAACGTGGGAAAGTTGAAGAAGGTGGCACCTTAGAATGGGTCGATGGCAATATCGGTGCCTATAAAACGATGAAATACCCATCCTGTGTCTTGGCGGGGCCTCATGCTAAAGGCAGTGTCTTATCGATTGCCTTTGCTGGCAAGGACCAACATCAACATACGGGGGCACAGATGATTCACCTGGCTCCCCACACTTCATCGACAATTATTTCCAAGTCGATTGCTAAAGATGGGGGGCAAGTCGATTATATGGGCCGAACCTACTTCAGTCCTGAAGCCAAACATGCCAAGTCCCATATTGAATGTGATACGATTATTATGGATGAATTGTCCAAATCAGATACCATTCCTTTTAATAAGATTGAAAACTCTGAAGTCGTCTTGGAACATGAGGCGAAGGTCTCTCGGATTTCCCAAGAACAATTATTCTATTTAATGAGTCGCGGATTGACCGAAGCCCAGGCGACGGAAATGATCATCATGGGCTTTGTCCAACCATTCGCTAAAGAAATGCCGATGGAATATGCCGTAGAATTAAATCGCCTAATAGCTTATGAAATGGAAGGCAGCGTGGGCTAAAACTTAAATATGCTAGGAATGGCTAATCAGCTGTTCCTAGCTTTCTTATGTCTGAGATTATTTTCATTAGACGAAATGTTTAAATTGGGCTGCTTATTGCTAGCTTGACGAGCCTATGCTACACTTGCCTCAATCTTGAAATTCTCCGGAGTGAGCTAAATATGGGAGGGAAATAAAATGGAGTTTAAGCTGAATCAAATAGACGAGTTTACCGCTAAAGAGTGGCTTCATTTAACTATTGAACGGATAAAAGTATTTGTGGTTGAACAGCATTGTCCCTATCAAGAAATCGATGACGAAGATAGCCAAGCCTATCATCTGCGCCTGATAGATGGTCAACAGTTGGTTGCCTATACGCGCATTTTGGCCGATAAAGAGCCGATTCGCTTTGGCCGTGTTTTAGTAACCGCACCTTATCGGGGCCATAGATATGGCCAAGCGATTGTACAGGAGACGATTGATACAATTGCCAGATTATTTCCCGAACAAGCCACTATTGAAATTTCAGCCCAGCAATATTTAATTGATTTTTATCAATCTTTTGGCTTTAAACCCATTTCCCAAGTTTACTTAGAAGATGATATCCCCCATCTTGATATGCGGTTAGATCTGCTCGATTAGAAGGTATTCTATAGTAATAAGGAATTTCCTTGAATATTTGGGCGGATTCGATTAAATTATAAGCAGAAAAGGGGGGCGACCAATGAAGAAACTATTCCTAGCGATGCTCATTTGTTGTGGTTTATTCATGGTGAATCAGGAAATACATTTAGATAGCATCATTGCCTCCTTTACCGCCCAAGCCGTAGAGACCCAAGCCACTGTTGTAGTGGGCCAAGATCAGGCAATAGACTTTGAGACAATTGAGTTCGACCAAGCGATTGAAGCTGAACAACTTTTGACCGATTTATCCGAAATTTCGACGGCTCAATTAGGTCGATCCACCCAAAAATTAACTTATCTAGATCAATCAGGTCAAAGGCAGACGTTAAATTTAGCTGTTTGGGTCCTTCAGCCGATTAATTTAGAAGACCTTTATGGTCTTGAAAATCAGATTAATGATTATATGGCCAGCTTTGAAGATCAGCCATTAATTCTAAACTTCGAAGGCTGGTTAGATCAAGAAAGATTAAACCAATTGGTGAACCAGCAAATGAAAGCAGGCACTTATTTGTCTGCTATCACTTTTCGCATTGATCATCAGCTGAATTATACATACTATCCAGATGGCCGGGTCGATGTTACCCTGGAGATTGATAAGTATAACCATCATAATTGGCAGGAAGAGCAAGCAGTCAATCAATATGTTCAAGATGTCATCGACCAATTGTCACTCAGCCGTGATCAATTTACTGATGAGGAAATGGTTCGTCAGGTTCACGATTATATTATTCATCATGCAGCGTATGCGACACCGAATGATTCCGAGTATTTAGTGGGCGGATCAAGTTCAGCCGATGTCGATACGATTGCCGGGATTTCAATTCATTCACCTTACGCCATTATTCAAGAAGGACGTGGGGTGTGCCAAGCCTATGCGGCCCTGTTTCAGAAATTCTGTGATTATTTAGAAATTCCTTGTGTCTTTGTGTTGGGTCAGCGGGATAATGATGGCTTGGAAACCCATGCTTGGAATAAAGTGATGATTGACGGTCAATGGTACAATATTGATCTGACTTGGGATGATCCGATTATTGGTCAAGAAAGCAATGACTTAATTTCTGGCGGTGAGCGCGATCAATATTATTTAAAGAGTGATGCGACTTTTCAAGTAGACCATCAGTTTGAGACCGGACTAGAGTTTCCATCACCGGCTGATTACGAACAATATTAAAATAAATATATATCTGTGAAGAAACTGGCTTGTAGCTTATCTTGATTGTGTTAAGATAAATTTTGCTTAGCAAAGAAAGGGGCGGTCATTTGGACTGGATTATATTATTACAAATTTTTACCATTAACTTAGTATACATTGTTATTAATACCCTCCGTTTACTCCTAACGATGAAGGGTTACCGTCGCATTGCGCCCTTGATTTCGATTGCTGAGGTAGTTGTTTATACCACCGGCTTATCGCTAGTAATGCAATATATTTCGCAACCGATTTACTTAATGGTCTATGCTTTAGGTTTTGGGGTCGGTATTTATATCGGCATCTTGTTGGAAGACCGTCTGGCCCTGGGGTATTCAGTGATTCAAGTCTTTACCAGTAAGACCGATGTCCATTTACCGCAACAATTGCGTGCCTTGGGTTATGGGGTTACCGAGCAACCCGGTTATGGTCGAGATGGCGAACGTACTGTGCTAACAATCTTGACGCCACGTAAGAATGAGACCACTCTATCGAAGACGATTGATGAATTAAGTGAGAAAGCTTTTTATATTTCTTATAGTGCTAAATACGTTAATGGTGGTTTTTGGACCAAGCGTATTAATAAGACTCAGATTGAAGAATCAGAAACCCTTATTAGAGATCATGAATTAGAGAAGACGGTGGAGGAGGAACTTGCCTTACATTCAGATGAGTTCCAGACCCAACGGGCAGATCATGATCAAGTTGAACCGACTGTTGATAATTCAGAGAAATAAAGTTATTCCTTGAACAAATAAAAAATTACGAATCTGGCAACTAGCAAGCGACCGGCCTACAAAGCTTTGGCTTTTCCGACCTAGCTCCCTAACTACTGTCTGGGTGTTTAGTCTCCTAAGCAGTGGTTAGGGTGTTTTTTTATGAACCTATTTTTAATTTTTCGATCTTTTCATCGGTACAAGAACTTGTTTCCAGCCAGATAATAAAATTTTCTTTTGTTTCTCTGCTTAAATTTCTAGTTTTATCCAATTTTAACCGCTGTTCTGCCTCGTTTTTTTGGCTTAATAACAGGCTTTCTCCTGGGGGTCAATGCATATTGCTCGCAATCGCTGACTATTCCTAGTAAGATATACCTATACTCAGAAAGGAGAAATTCAAATGAAAAAATCATTAAAGAAATTTGCCTTAATTAGTATGTCGACCTTAACTTTAGCTGGGGTAGCTCCTGTCAGCTCAATCTTCGCTCAAGATGCAAGCAGTGAAGAAACCAGTGAAGTAGCTGAATCTGAAGAAGTTTCAGAAGGTGAAATGAGTGAAGAAAGCGAAAAAGAAGCAAGTGCTTTACAGAAAGCTTTAGAAGAAGCCGTTGCAAGCTTTCAAGAGAAGTATCCGGACGTTCAATTAACCGGTGCTAAAATTAAACCGTTAGAAGAAAAAGAAGAGATGGAAGAAGCTGAAACTGACTCCGCAGAAAGTGAAGCCAGTGAAGATACTTCTGCTGAAGAGGAATCAGAAGCTGAATCTGCATCGGAAGGTTCTGAAGAAAGCTCAGCTGAAGAATCCGCTGATGCTGAAATGATGGAAGAAGAGAAAGCCTTCGAAATCTCATTAGAAGGTGAAGATGCTTCAGGAGAAGTCAAAGCTGCCTATGATAGTAGTACAGGGGAAGAACTTCCAGAAGAAGAAACAGATCTGATGGGTGAAGCAGAATCAATGGTGGATGAAGCTTCAGAAGCTGGCGATGCCGCAGTTGAAGAAGCGGGTTCAATAGCTGATTCTGTATTAGAAGGAGAAGACTCTGAAGCTGAATCTGAAACTGCTGAAGGCGAAAGTTCAGAAGAAGCTCCTAATTATATTGATTTTGCTAGCCTTAAACCTTTAGATGAAATTACCAAGGCAGCCGAAGAAAAAGCTGGATTCGGTAAAGCTTTAGAATATGAATTGACTTTCGATGAAAATGACCCTGCCTTAGTGGTATGGATTGTCAAAGTCGTTGAAAATGAAGAAACACCTGAAGAAGGTAAACAAGCCGAAGTGACCATCGATGCCGAAAGTGGTGAAGTTATCAAAGCTGAAGGCGACTTAGCCGAAGAAGGTAGCGCACCCGCAGGAGAAGCTGCTGACGAAGAAAAACCGGCTGAAGACGCTACCGAAGGAGAAAGCGCAGAGGAAGAATCTTCTGAAGAAGGCTCTGAAGGTGAAGAATCTGAAAGTGAGTCTGGCGAAGAAAGTGAATCTGAAGCTGAATCTGTTGAAGAAACCACAGTTAGTGAATAACCATCGGTGTAAATAATATAGACTTATCCTCCAAGATCAAAGCCAATTAAATATTTATTACATAAATTCAGAGTCCACAGATAAGATTTGTGGGCTCTTTTTGCTTTGATAGTTTATCATCGGCTGATGAAATGGTATGATAGAGCTAATTAAGGAGGGAGTGTCCCATGGATTCAGGAAATTTTTTCATTAAATTTCAGGAATTTCTGAAAGAGAATGGCAAGGACTTTGAGGATATCGATGAGGCTTTGAATGCCTTTGTTAGCCAATTAGAGGATTTTGGGGAAATCAGCGAAGAACAAAAAAGACAAATAGATTCGCTGGAATTACTTGAAAAAGCGATCTTAGAAAATAATAGGAAAAAACGGGGAAAGTATTTCAAGCAAGCCTTAGAACTCTGGCCGGACAATATTGATGCTAAAGTCCATTTACTTGAGTTCGCCAACCCTTTTGAATATGTGAAAGGACTGGAAGAGATTTGGCAAATCGAGACGGCCAAAGAACTTTATCTACGTCCAGATCCTGAATATGATTTATATCGTGGGGTGTTCTGGAGTTTCGCTCGTCATTATGGTTTTACTCTTTTTACCTACGGAATGTTGGCTGAAGCCCAAGAAATTTATGAATATATTTATCAAATCATGGGGATTAATATTCCGGATGCTGTATACGAACTCTTAACGATTTATAGTTTGAGACAGCTTTGGGGTCCGGCGATGGAACTCTATTCAAACATCGGTCCGCTTCAGGAAATTGATTTAGCCATTGTTCCCCTCTTGATTTTAGCCATTCTTTCACGTAAGCATGGTGAAGCCCAAATTTTAAATTCACGGTTAGAGAAAGTCTCCACGAACTTGGATAATTTTATTGAAGCTGAGACAGGTTTATTCGATGAAGACCTTGTTTTGATGATGGTCAATGAATATGAAAACTCTGGACAGCCCAATTCCATGCACAGTGTCGGCTTTGCCTTGTTCCCATTTATGAACTATTTAAATAGTATGGAATATGTGAGTGATTGGTTAGCGAATGATCGAATCAACAAATTCTTTAATCCGGATGCTAAAGTAATCCCAGTGACCTTCAACCGGGAGCCAAAAATCAAGAAAAAACCTCAATCAAAATCCCAGCATGACAATGCCTTATATTCTCCAATTTTTGAAGGCTTGCAAGTACGCCAGGTAAATATCTTGATGGACCATGGTTTTAAAGAAGCCGCAGACTTTGCTAAAGTTCCTGCAGATGATATTGCGACAATCCCTAATATTGGCCCCAAGACTATGTGGACCTTAAGACAAAATGGTGTTAAATTCTTAGATGATTAAGGTCAAATAGCAACATGAAAAAGCGTAGAGGCTAGATATTACTTTGAAGATATCTAACCTTTACGCTTATTTTTTCGCGCTTATTTGGACAAAACAGAATGATTATCCATTTTAGCAACAATAGGGGGCAATTTGTTAAGGAACCCAGTCAATTTAATAGCTCATATGTCAGTCAATTTAATAGCTCATATGGATATCCGCAGGGGTATCCTGGTTGAACTGACTTTGGTAGAGTTCAGCATAGAAGCCACCCTTAGCCAGTAACTCTTCATGAGTGCCGTGTTCAGTAATATTCCCCTCCTGCATGACTAAGATTAAGTCGGCATTCCGAATCGTAGAAAGGCGATGGGCAATCACGAAGGAGGTCCGTCCTTCCATGACCTTATCCATGGCTTCTTGAATCAGCTGTTCCAGCCGGGTATCGACCGAAGACGTGGCTTCATCGAGAATCAAGATATCCGGATCAGCAATTACTGCTCGAGCAATGGTCATTAATTGCTTTTGCCCGAGTGAAATATTGTTGGCTTCTTCATTGATTTCCATATCATAGCCATTCGGTAAGGTCTTGATAAAGTGACTCACATTGGCAATATCGGCCGCTTCTTTAATCTCATAATCTTCGGCCGCTAAATTACCGAAACGAATATTTTCTTTGACGGTATCGGTGTAGAGCCAGGCGTCTTGTAGAACCATGCCGAAGTGCCGGCGTAAGTTTTGCCGACTGACCAGTTTGGTATCAACGCCATCAATCCGAATCGATCCACCATCAATATCGTAGAATCGCATCAACAAGTTAATCAGGGTGGTCTTACCCGCTCCAGTCGGGCCGACCACAGCGACCATTTCCCCTGGATTGACCTTAAAGGAAATATCTTTCATTAAAGGTTTGGCCGGGTCATAGCCAAAGCGCACATGGTCGAAAATAACTTCGCCACGAACTTGTTTAGGTAGTTCTTGGCGAATCTTAGCTTGACTTTCTTCGGGTTCATCTAAGAAGTCGAAGACCCGGTGGCTGGCAGCGACGGCACTTTGTAGGATGCTAGATAATTGGGTAATCATCTGAATCGGTTGATTAATCTGCCATACATATTGGACGAAGGCTTGCAAGTTTCCGACGGATAAACTGCCGGCCAAGACTTGAAAGGCGCCGACCAAGGCGACAATAATATAAGAAAAGTTAGAAATCAAGTTTAAAGACGGGAACATTAAGGCAGAAAGGAAACTCGCCTTAAAGCCATGGTCACGGAGCGAAGCATTGCGCCGAATAAATTCTTCAATTGATTCCTCTTGCTTGCCGTAAACTTTAATCTCAGTAAAGCCACTCAATTGTTCTTGGGTGAAACCAAAGAGATGGCCCAAGGCATTAGCTTGTTTCTCAAAGGCGGGTTGGGAAATTTTCAGTAAATATTTGGCTGCCCAATAGGTCACTGGAATTGACAGAATTAAGATCAAAGCTAATTTCCAGTGCAGGAATAGCATCATAATAATAGCAAAGCTAATGGCTAAGACGGCATTGACTAATTGAATGAAACTTTGTTGCAAGGCGTTAGAAATCGCATCGACATCATTGGTCATCCGCGATAAGATGTCGCCAATCTGTTGTGAGTCGAAGAAGGCAACAGGCAGGCGATGGACTTTCTTAGAAATATCATTACGTAAGTCATAAATCGCACCTTGAACCACGTTAGTCAACCAGTATTGACCTAAGTATTGAGAACAGTGGAAGAACATCCCGCGAACAAAATACAGGACACAGACCCATCCAATGTAATCATAGTTGATGCCAGCTCCCGGTAATTCTTTGGAGATGGCAATAATATTGGCGGTTAGTTCAGTAATCGCTAGGCCCAGTACCACGGGTTCAACTGCTGAAGCAGCCGTCATCACTACAGTGGCCACCATGGCCCCAACGAATTGGAATTTGTAAGGCTTCATATATTGCCAGATACGCTTAAAGTTTGGATTCAGACTCATATTTCAAGTTCCTCCTTACTTAATTGAGATGAGGCAATTTCGTAATACAGGGGTGAGCTGGCTAAGAGTTCTTTATGGGTACCTTTGGCTGCAATTTCGCCTTTATCTAAGACAATAATTTGATCAGCATGCATAATCGTACCCACCCGTTGGGCGACGATAATCGTCGTTGCGTGTTGGGTTTCTTCTTTTAAGGCGGCCCGGACTTTGGCATCCGTCTTATAATCTAATGCTGAGAAGGAATCGTCAAAGATATAAATTTCTCGGTCTTTAATAATGGAACGAGCAATCGATAAGCGTTGCTTCTGCCCACCGGAAAGGTTGGTGCCCCCTTCAGCCAGCTCGGTTTGGAACTTGGTTTCTAACCGTTCAATAAATTCCCGAGCTTGAGAAATATCAGTGGCATGGGCCATTTCAAATTCATCGGCATCCGCTTTACCATAGCGCAAGTTATCGGCAATCTTCCCGGTAAAGAGGAGCGCCTTTTGTGGAGTAAAGCCAATTTTGCCCCGTAAGCTATCGAGCTTGTAGTCACGGACATCAAAGCCATCTACTAGGATTTGTCCCTTAGTCACATCATAGAAGCGCGGGATCAACTTGACGATGGTCGATTTGCCCGATCCGGTTGAACCGATGAAGGCAGTTGTCTGGCCAGCTTGCGATTTAAAAGAGATATTGCGTAGAACGGGTTCATCAGCATCTGGATAGACGAAGTCAACATCAATAAATTCAAGGCTGCCGAATTCTTCCGTTTCAGTCACCGGGTCTTCAGGTTCTTGGACCGAAATCGGGGTTAAGCGAATTTCTTCCAGACGACTCGCTGAGACGGAGGCCCGCGGATACATCATAAAGATATTGGCAAAAATGGTTAAAGAGAAGAGCGCCATAAAGACATATTCAACGAAAGCGACCAAGTTTCCGACCAGCAAATTACCACTAGCCACGTAGTCAGCCCCAAACCAAATAATACAAATAATGGCAAAATTTAATAAGAATGAGAAGGTTGAAGGGGTAATCGCCATCAGTTTAAAGAGGCGTCCGGTCTTTTGCCGATAAGACTGATTAACTTTTTCTAATCGTTCATTTTGAAATTCTTCACGGTTAAAGGCACGAATGACCCGTAAACCGGTAATGGATTCGCGCATAATCCGGTTAATCGCATCGAGGGTTGTTTGTTGTTTTTCCGAGAGGGGCTTGGTTAGCCGGGTAATTAAGATGACGATCAACAGGATAAGGGGAGCCACCGGAAAGGTGGTTAAACCTAGATTTAAAGAGGTCTGGGTAATCATAATGATAGAGAAGATAATCATCAAGGGAGCCATGAGTCCTTGTTTGAGAATCATCTCAGTAAATTGAAGCAAGACAAAAGCATCGGTCGTAATCCGGGTGGTTAACGAAGGCACCCCAATCTCTTGGAATTCATGGTGAGATAGATTTTGAATCTTGCTGAAAGCTTCATTACGGATATTCATGGTCATGGTATTAACCAGCCGACTGGCCAAGTACATCTTATAAGATCGAGCCAAGAAGGAGATTAATGATACCAAGAGCATCCAGCCAGCATATTGCCATAAGAGGCCTTCATTGCGCGGAATGATCGCCTGGTCAATCATATAGGCCAGGAAGGTGGGTAAAGCGAGGATCGAAGCAGCGACAAAACAGGTACAAATAAAAATTAAAAAAATGTCGCCGGCAAAGACCTTCACATGCCGCCAAATAAAGTTCATATAGTTCCATCCTTTCTTCTAAAATAATGTCTTTCTGAATTCTATTATGCCTGTTTATTGATAAACACGCAAAGGAAAATTACACAGCAATCCCCCTCTAATGAGTCTGGTTTAAATATTATTGTAGCTTAACCGTTTTCAATACGTTATAATGAAGAAAGAACATGTATGAGGAGGAAACACTCAATGAAAAAAGCTTTAAAATCATTTGTATCTTTGCTAGCGGTGGCTAGTTTGTTGCCAGTCAGCGTGCTTGCTCAAGAAGCTGAAGACTTCAAGGCAATCGTAATTACTGACGTGGGTGGGGTTGACGACAAATCATTCAACCAAGGTGCTTGGGAAGGTCTAAAAGCCTGGGGAGAAGAGAACGGGAAAGAAGAAGGTACTGATTATACCTATCTACAATCTAACTCTGATTCTGACTACATCACTAACTTGAATACAGCGATCCAAGGTCAATTCGATATTACCTTTGCCATTGGTTTCAAATTAGCGCCAGCTATCGAAGAAATGGCTAAACAATATCCTGACAATCATTTTGCGATTGTTGACTCTGTAGTAGATTTACCAAACGTGGCTTCACTTACCTTTAAAGATAATGAAGCAGCTTTCTTAGCAGGTGTGGCTGCAGCTAAGACCACCCAAACTAAAAAAGTTGGCTTTATCGGTGGGGTTGAAGGGGAAGTTATCGACCGCTTCGAAGCAGGTTTCGTTGCTGGGGTTAAAGAAGTAGACCCTGAAATCGAAATCGATGTTAAATACGCAGGTAGCTTTAATGATGCAACTAAAGGTAAGACCATTGCTTCTGCCATGTATGCCAATGACATTGATGTGATCTTCCACGCTTCTGGGGGTACTGGAAATGGCTTATTCGCTGAAGCAAAAGACTTAGTTAAAGCCGATCCAGAACGCCAAATCTGGGCGATTGGTGTTGACTTAGACCAATCTGCTGAAGGTGTGGTTGACGTGAATGGTGAAGAACGTAATATCGTCCTAACTTCTACTTTGAAGAATACCGGCGCTGCGGTTAAAGACTTCTCTAACGCCATGATGAAAGATGGCTTTAAAGGTGGCGTCATCCAATCTGATATCGCTAACGGTGGGGTTGGTTTAGCAGAAGGTCAATTAAGTGAAGAAATTCTTAAATTAGTGGAAGAATACAAGGCTAAGATTGCTTCTGGCGAACTTGTTATTCCTGAAGTACCCGGAGAAGAACTTCAAAAAGGCGAAGCCAAAGAAGAATCTAAAGATGATGAATCTAAAGATGAAGAAACTCAAGCAGCTGAAAATCAAGAATTAAGCGAAGAAACATCAGCTGAATAGTTTATATATATTATATAAGCTGAGTAATAAGCAGACAGGCTAAGGAGAGAATTCTCTGAGGCCTGGCTGTTTTTTGATAGTAAATTTTTACAAGAGTAGGGATTCTATTCGGGCTGTTTGAATGGTGGTTGAACCAGTTGTTCTTAGAGTTTCATTTAAGCGGTCTGTCCCTTATAATAGAATCTATTCTAGAAAAGATTGGAGTTAGCGATGATAAAAGTCGTATTTGTTTGTTTAGGAAATATATGTCGTTCGCCAATGGCCGAAGTCATCTTCCGTAGTATGGTCGAAATGCAAGGATTGGCGGATCAAATTCAAATCGATTCGGCTGCGACCAGTAACTGGGAAGCGGGCAACCCGGTTCACCCAGGTGCACGGCAACAATTAGCTCAGGTCCATCTCAGTGCCGACGGCTTAAGGTCCCGGCCCTTGGGCCAAGAAGACCAAGATGCTCAATTTATTATCGGTATGGATGATCAGAATATCAAAGATATTTATCAGATCATGTCAGGCCAAACTTCAGCCCATATTAGTAAATTGCTTTATTTCACCAGCGAAGCTCGGGATATCGCTGATCCTTATTATACCGGCGACTTTGACCAAGCTTTCGCTGATATTTTTGCTGGCTGTCAAGCTTTGTTAGAGTATATTTCTAATCAAGATTATTTTCTTAAACACGGACTGCCGTTGAAAGGACGCTAGGAGGGTGCAAGTGAGAGAGTTAGTCATGTCTACCGTTAAGCGGATCGTGATTTACCTGAGTAGTCAAGTGCTCTTGAAGGAAGATCATCACATCGATTCGCGAATGATGGAACGGCTGGCCCTAGTCGTTTCAAAATTAAGCGAACAAGGTAAGGAAGTCGTGATTGTTACCCCGGGAGCTGTACAAGTGGGCGCGCGTCAGTTAAATGTTATCGACATTCCTGATAATATCCCGGCTCAGCAAGTTCTTGCGGCGGTTGGGCAAGGGATTTTGAGCGGACATTACCAACGGCTCTTCTCCTATCATGGTTTAAATGTTGGTCAAGTTTTATTACCCCATCATTTAACTGACCAAGATTCTGACTTGAAGAATGTTCAAGTCACTTTAGAAACTTTATTATTGAATCAGATTGTCCCCATTATCCAGCAGAACATTTCGCTAGATACCAGCAGCTGGAATCCGGCAAGCCAAGAATTTGATCATCATCACTTTGCGACCTTAGTCAGTCGCTGGGTTCAAGCCGACTTATTGCTAGTAATGAGTCAGCCGGATGGTCTGTATATGGCTGATCCGCACCTAGATCCTCAGGCTCATAAAATCGATACCGTTCATAAAGTCACTCATTCAGTCAAGGAGATGGCTAAGTCCATTCAAGCGACCTGGCCCCAAGCTGAAATGGTTCAGAGTCTGCAAGCAGCAGAAATAATCTTGAAGCAGCATCAAACCATGGTACTGATTAATGGAACCGATCCGCTCAATCTGTTAAGTTTATTTCAAGGCAAAGATATCGGCACCTTATTTATTAAGAAGAAAGATTTACCCCAACATTAAACAAGCAACCCCGACCCTGGTGAAATAGGTCTCAGCTTCCACTGAGTCTAAGAACCAGCTGTCGGGTATTTTTGTCCAATTGATGAAAATGAGGGGAAAAATGGACAGCTTAGTAACATTTCTCCAAGTAAGCGAAGAATCTTGCAGAGCTCATATGATTATATAACTAAGCGTATGACGAGCAAAATTTTGTACAAAAAACGAATCAGTCACTCGGCAGGCAATGATTAGGGTCCATCTAGGACCCGCCCTTGCACGAGGACTGATTCGTTGATTAAAAAGTATAAACTGAATTTGTGAAAACAGCTTAACCTGTCAGTTTCAAATCAATTATTTGTGGATCGTTCGAATATATTTTTCGTCGATCTTATTGGCTCGCAAGATTGCTTTAATAATTTCAACAACAATAATCATTAAGAACGCGGCGCCAATGACTAAACTCCATCCTTCTACGCCAATAGGTGAAACATCGAAGAAGGTATTGATACCAGGAATTAAGATAACGGCAAAGAGTAGGATACCTGAAAGTATCGTCGCTCCATTTAAGAATTTATTGTTAAATGGATTTTGACTGAATAATGATTTGAAAATATACTTCACATTGTAAGAATGGAAGAGTTGAATTAAGCCGAGCGTGGCGAAGGCCATGGTTTCCGCCATATTAATCGCTAGATGTGAATTTACATCATAACCTAATTGACCTGAAGCATAAACATAACGACCAAACCAATAAATGAATAGGGTGATTGAGCCTTCTAAGATTCCTTGATAGATAATGCTAGGCATTACGCCAAAAGAAAGGAAAGATTGATCTTTGCTTCTTGGTGGGTGGTTCATTGAATCGACTTCAGCTGGTTCCATTCCTAAGGCAATGGCTGGGAAGACGTCAGTCACTAGGTTAATCCAGAGAATATGAACCGGTTCAAGAACTTGCCAGCCGAATAGGGTAGCTAAGAAGATAGTCATCACTTCGCCCAAGTTGGCCGATAATAAGTATTGAACCGCTTTTTGAATATTGGAGAAGACTTTACGTCCTTCTTCAACGGCGGCCACGATGGTAGCAAAGTTATCATCAGCCAGGATCATATCAGAGGCGCCCTTAGAAACTTCGGTACCCGTAATTCCCATGGCTACTCCGATATCAGCTTGTTTTAGTGATGGGGCATCGTTGACCCCATCTCCAGTCATTGAGATGGTAACATCATTGGTTTGCCAAGCTTTGATGATTCTAACCTTATGTTCAGGAGAGACCCGAGCATAGACGGATAAGTCAGTAACTTTTTGGGCTAATTCTTCATCAGATAATTCGTTTAATTCAGCCCCGGTAATCACGTGACTGGAATTGTCCTCGCCGGCTTTTAATATTCCTAACCGCTCGGCAATAGCTTGAGCGGTTACCGCATGGTCACCGGTGATCATGACCGTTCGCATACCTGCCCCCTTAGCCACTTGAATCGCTTCAGCTGCTTCGGCCCGTTCTGGGTCAATCATGCCAACCAAGCCGGCAAAGATTAAGTCTTTTTCAATCGTTTCAGTGGTTAATTCATTAGGTAACTCATCGATATATTTATACGCCCCAGCCAGAACCCGTAGGGCTTGACGAGCCATTTCATTATTCTTATCAAGAATATCTTGTTTCATCTTGTCATCAAGACTTTGTACTTCGCCATTCAGGATGATTTGGTCTGTCCGTTGTAAGAGTTGGTCAGGTGCCCCTTTGACAGCAACGACATAACGACCATCATCTAATTTATGAATCGTCGACATCAATTTACGAGCGGAGTCGAAAGGCACTTCGCCAACCCGTGGTTGGGCGCTTAAGTTCTCTTTCAAAGGATAATCTTTGTCCAAGGCGTATTGGATCATCGCCGTTTCTGTTGGATCGCCGGTAATCTTACCTTGACTGTCGACATTGGAGTCATTGGCATAAGTAATCGCCTTTAAGAGAGGCAATTCTAAGTCAATGTCTTCATCAGCTTCATGAATTTCGTTGTTATAGAAGACCTTCTCAATGGTCATTTCATTGAGGGTAAGGGTTCCGGTCTTATCCGAGGAAATCACTTGGGTCGATCCTAAAGTTTCAACGGCTGGTAGGGTACGAACCAAGGCGTTCCGTTTGGCCATGGTTTCGGTTCCAATTGAAAGAATAATAGTCGTAATTGCGGGCAGCCCTTCAGGAATTGCTGCTACAGCGAGAGAAATCGAAATTAATAAGATGGTTACGAAAGGCATTCCCTTGAAGAAGTAACCAACGACAAAGGTAATGATAGCAATGGCAATAATGACTTTGGTTAGGGTCTTGCCTAAATTCTCTTGGTCACGTTGAAGCGGAGTAACTTGCTTATCTGCTGATGATAACATCTGAGCAATATGTCCAACTTCTGTTCCCATTCCGGTCGCTGTAACAATACCTAGTCCCCGACCATAGGTCACATTGGTTGAGGAGAAGGCCATATTGTCGCGGTCACCTAAACCAACTTCTTCATCTTCCAGGGTCTCAATATCTTTGAAGACCGGCACGGATTCACCGGTTAAGGCCGCTTCTTCAATTTGTAAAGAATTTGATTCAAATAAACGAAGATCGGCAGGTACCACATTTCCCGCTTCCAGCAAGACGATATCGCCAGGCACTAATTCTTTACTATCAATCGTTCTGAATTCGCCTCTCCGGCGAACGGTAGCTTCGGGGGAAGAGAGATCTTTTAAAGCATTAATCGCTTCTTCCGCTTTAGATTCTTGGAAGACCCCCATAATGGCGTTGAGGATGACCACGACCAAGATAATAATCGCATCAGAAATTCCTTCTCCTTCAATAATACCAATGACCGCGGAAATAATCGCCGCAATTAACAGAACAATAATCATAAAGTCTTTGAACTGTTCAACAAATTTTTGGAAGAGGGTAGTGGTTTCTTCCTGATTTAATTCATTGGCGCCATATTTTTCTAAACGTGTTTTGGCTTCTTGATCACTTAAGCCTTGTTGTGGGTCTACGTCGAAATGCTCGCTGACCTGGTCAGCCGATAAGTGATGGGCCTTTATTTTTTCTTCTGACATGTTTTTCCTCCTATATGTCGTCTCCAAGGTTTCTCTGTTAAAAAAAGACCTATGCTGGACCCTTGTAAAGTATGTCTAGCATAAGTCTCACTATTTAAGTCAAGTACCAGCAGAAACCTGCTTAACGTTGTTGATACTGACGAGGATGTCCTCCAGTTACTCCCTTATGAATATTTAATTCTATGATGATTATAATCAACTTATCAGACTTAGTCAATGAAAGCTAATTATGAATTTATATTGAAGAATCCTAGCAGAATAATCCAAGTACTAGCAGGTATAGATATTTGATGATATACTTAAAAAGAAAAATATAGACAGAAGTATCAGGCATGGAGGTAACGTAAAAATGGCAACGAGAAATGGCAGAACTCGCTCTGAGCGTCACCAACGTAGAAAAGGTGGCCGATGGCGGATTGTTCTTGCAACGATTTTGTTAATCATTGGTGGTGCTTTGCTGGCGCTGAATCCGATTAAACGGATGTTAATTGAACAGGGAACCGAAGCAAGTGGTGTCGCCCACTTAACCGCCGAACAAATCAAAGAGAATAAGAAGAAAAATGTGACCTATAACTTTGACGATATTGAACAATTAGATGCAGCTTCGGTCGTTCGCGACAAATTGCTCGGTAATGCTGAAGCCAGTGAATTACCCACCATTGGTGCGATTGCGATTCCTGAGTTGGGTATGAATTTACCCATCCATATGGGGGTTTCTAATGTTGGTATGTATTTGGGGGCAGGTACGTTAGATCCCAACCAAGAGATGGGCAAGTCGAATTATCCATTAGCCAGCCACCATTCAATCGACCAAAATTTACTTTTTGCACCTTTGATGAAGGCTAAATACGGACAAAAGATTTATCTCACAGATTTAGAGAAAGTCTACGAATATACAATTGACTATATTGAACAAGTTCCTGCTGAGGCCGTCTATCTTTTAGATCCTACGGAAGAAGCGGTCGTGACTTTAATTACTTGTGATTATGGCTTAGTCGATCGGGTCGTCGTTCGCGGAACGCTTTCGGATGAAATGAAGATCCAGGATGCTGATCCCGCCGTGCTTAAAACCTTTGAGATTGACCAAACCATTGCCGGTTAATTTCATCCAAAATGTCAATATTAAACCTATCGAAGTTAATGACTTCCTGACCCTGGGAAGCGTTGACTATCGGTAGGTTTTTATTTGTTTGGATATAAATTCGTGTCGTTGATTTTGCAAGGTAAATCTATTTTAACTCAGCCAAGCTATAATCGACTTGAAAAGTTGTTTCTACGGAAATTTTGCTGAAATGATTTTAATTTTTGCTGGATGATTTTTGCCGTATGAAAGTTAAGCGTATTTGGGCCAAAATTTGGTAATTAAAATGCAAGCGATTTATAATTGTGAAAATTTGATGACCTCCTAGAGGCATATAAGATTAATTTGTGATAAATATCGGAGTTTGCCTGAATTGGGCGAAGCCTATGATAAAATATAGTTGATGAAAGCCAATATGTTAATTTGGAGGAGGATCACAATGAAAAAAATAACACGCTGGATTAATTCCATCATCTTGTTTCTATCAGTAATGTTTCCTTTAGTTCAAGTGTCAGCTCAGGAAGAAATGGTGAAATTTAATTTGGATCTTTCCTTGATTGTCGAGGGAAGTGAACCAATTACCCAGAATGAATATCGCTTCGACATCATCGAACGCAATGCTGATCAAAGTGCTTTTGAAGGAGCAGCTGTATATAAATATGATTCAACCGATCCAAATCAGCAAGCCGAAATTTATTTACCAGCCGGAGTTTATACCTTCCGCTTATATGATGGGGCAAGCGAACCTTTCCATCGCGAAGGGCAAGCCTTATCCTTGGATACCGCCCTTCAAACAGATGAAGCCGATGCTAGTGGCCAACAAATGAAGCCGACTCTAAATCAAGGAAGTTTAAACGATTGGGGTAACGGCACCTTAGTGTATGATATTAATTTTGTCGTACAGCCGGGTCCCGGATTAATTAATTCTGATACGGGTGAACAAGAAATCACCCTCCAACTCATCTTCTCTACCGAAGGGGAGGATGCATCCTCTGAAGAGACTTCCAGTGAAGAAAGTGAAAACACGACCATCGATCCGAGTGATCCGAATGCTCCAGCCGTCAGTGAGATTGAAGTCCCTTTTAAAGTTGTCGATCAAGACGGTCAAGCCGTCGAAGGAGTTCAGATCACAGTCAACGGCCAAACTCTAACCACGGATGAGAATGGTGAAGCCCAAACTGGATTGGCGCCAGGAAATATGGATATTGTTATCAGCAACCTCCCCGAAGGTTATACCGGCGGTGGGGCTTATAATCCGATTGCCTTAACAGAAGACCTGAATGGACCCATTGAATTTACTATCCAAAAAACCGAAGTTACCGCCCCAGTTATTTTTACTGCAGTTGATGAGCAGGGTCAAGGGATTGCTGGTGTGGGCATCCAATTATTAGACCATGAAGTGATGACTGATGGTCAAGGCCAAGTTCGAATCGACCAAGTTCCGGTTGGCCAACAAACTTATACCGTATCTAGTCAGCCCCAAGGCTATAGCATTGAGCCAACTACAGCTGAATTCGAAGTCTTAGCCGACCAAGAGAATACAGTTAACTTGAATTTCCAAACTGAAGTTCAAACTGGTATGGCTAGCATCCAAGTCTATGACCAATATCAGGACCCCGTAGTCGGTCTAGGGATTACCATTGCTGGGCAAGAATATCTGTCGGATAATAATGGTTTAATTGAAATTAAAGACTTGGCAGCGCAAGAGCATGCTTATCAAGTAACGACCGTTCCAACTGGCTATCAACAGCCAGACGATGGCATCATTACAGTAGAAGCTGGTGTCGAAACGGATACGACACTCAATGTGATCAAAGATGCTCAACCGGGGATCGTGCAATTGAAGATCATTGACCAAGACGATCAAGGCGTGGCCCAAGCAGAAGTCTTGGTGGAAGACCAATCTTATAGCTCAGATGATCAAGGGTTAATTGAAATTAAAGACTTGAGCCCAGGAACTTATAACTACCAACTGCTATCACTCCCTCAAGGTTATCAAGGTCAAAAAAGTGGTGTAATTACCGTTACAGAAGATCAGACGACTGAAGAAGTCTTAAAGGTAGAGCGTGACCTTGCTACTGGCCAATTTACCTTGATTGTCAAAGACCAAGACGGTCAAGCCGTCGAAGGAGCGATCGTCAGCTTGGCAGATAAATCCACTCCAACTGACAGCCAAGGTCAAGCCATCTTCTCTCAATTAACCCCAGACACCTATGACTATGAAATTCAAGTGCTCCCAGAAGGTTATGAACAAAATATTGGCAGTCAATCGATCGCGATTCGTGAGGGTGCCCAAGAGGAGAGAACGGTCACCGTGGAGAAAGTCCCAGCCAAAGGTCAATTGACGATTACTGCCTTAGACCAAGCAGATCAACCTGTGGCAGGTGTGGTCGTCAAAGTCGCCGACAAACTCATTCGTACTGACCAGGAAGGACAAGCGGTCTTGAAAGACTTGGCTCCAGACACCTATACGTATCAAATTAACCAATTCCCTCCTAAATACAGCGGGAAGGATACCGGTCAAGTAACCATCCCTGCGGGTGAAGATGCAAGCTTGCATATTTACCTGGAGAAAGAAATCAAGCCAGCCAAGGCTACTCTGACTGTTCTCGATCAAAATCAAGAACCCGTCGCTGGTGTCAGCATTCAATTTGGCGGTCTACAAGCAGAAACCAATGCCGATGGTCAAATTGTCTTTGAAGAACTAAGTCCAGGTGTCTACAATTACACGATGATCGATGTGCCGAAAGGCTACAGCTTTGAAGCAAGCAACGAACAGGCTGAATTGAAGGAAGAAGATGACTTCCAAGATAAATTCCAAATTGAAAAACTACCAGAACAAGGTAAAGTCAAAGTTCGTCTCACCGACCAGGATGGCAAAGGTATTGCTGGTGCCCGAGTGAAACTTTCCGGCAAAGAAAGTACAACCGATAAAGATGGTTATGTTGAATTCTCAGCCGTCAATGTTGGCGAAGCCAGCGTCGAAGTCTTGGAGTTGCCACAAGGTTATCAACTCGATCAGAAGACTCAGACGATAACGGTTAAACAAGACCAAACAGTCGATCTAAGCTTTACGGCCCAAGCGCCAGAAAGTCAAACCAGCGAAAGCGAGCAAGAGACGACAACCAGCTCAGCGGAAAGTACAACGAGCCAAACTAGTCAAGAAAGCACAGAAATAACGACCACGACTGAAACGCAAACGATTAAAGAAACAGAAGTCGATCCTGAACAAGAAGCGTCCATTGAATCGGAAGCGGCTCAAGCTACCCGTCAATTCGTTGATGCGAATTCAGGAATTGAAGTCTGGGTTAACCCGCAAGATGCTAAACAGGTTGTTAAATTGACCGTGGACAAACTGAAAACTTCAGACTTTGCCAGTCTAAAAGACTATGATGCGGATGTTTACCAATTAACTCTATTGGACAAGAATAACCAAGCTGTTGACTTGACCAAGATAGCGGAAGTGAAGATTCCGACCCGTCCAGTCAATAGCCAGATTAAAGTCTTACGCTTGGATCAAGATCAACTGTCAAGCCTAACCTTCGCCTTACAAAATCGTCGCGTGACTTATCGCACCCAAAAACTAGGCAACTTTGCCGTTACTTATGGCAACAAAGCCCAAGCCAGTGGAACAGAAGAAAGCACCACCACTGAGAAATCACAGAATGTCCAAGTCGATAAGGAAAAGAGTGTTGAGAAGAAAGGGGACTTACCAGGAACAGGTGAGCAAACTCAGACCATGATAGTGATTCTTGCCTTAGCCCTATTACTCGGTGCGGCTTATCTCTTCGTCCGTCACAATCGCAGTCAGAAGGATGACAGGCAAGAATAATTAGCAAGAATAAAGAACAAAGCAAGATGTGAAACTATTAAAATTCAGCTGAAACTTTATTAAAACCAGATTTGGCTTGAAGCAATAACTATTCGACCTTGAATGCGTATCATTTTACCGAAAAAATGAATATTAGCTGCAAAAATAATTAAATCCACAGCGCCTGAACTAAGTAGTGAACTTAGCCAGGTTCTGTGGATTTTGTGTTTTATACCAAGGCTGAAAGATTATTCGCTTGTGAGCAAAATATTCAGCTGTTTATCAGTGAAAATTGCTTTACATCTGGTCAAATTTCCGTCTAAAGGTAAAATTTATATTCCTTCGTGAGCTAGAAATTCTGAGTTAAAGTATCAATAAGCTTGAGTCATTAAGAGCGGTTAAATTATTCGTCCTACATTTCCACTATTGTCCGGCCCAGATGTTGGCCTGCTTTTAATTTTTCCAAGCTTTCTGGCACTTGGTCTAAGGAGATGGTTTGACTGAGTTGGGTATTGGCCACATTCCATTCTTGACTAATTCGTTGCCACAAAGCAGGGCGGTCTTCAATCGGGACTTGAACGGAATCTACCCCTAAGAGGCTAACCCCGCGTAAGATAAATGGAAAGACAGAGCTGTCAATATTGACGCCGCCGGCATTACCGCACATTGAAATAGCTCCCCCATATTGAATTTGAGGAATCAGCATACTAGCGACTTCACCGCCAACAGTATCTAGAACATAGTCGAAAGCTTGCTTAGCTAGGCCACGTGCTTTGGCTGGGATGTCGTCAGGGAAGAGCACTTGATCGGCGCCTAACTTTTCAGCAACTTCGACTTGATAGTCTTTGCGAACTAGAGCTGAAACATTTTGATAGCCGGCTTTCTTCAACATTTGTAGGGCAATTGATCCGACGCCTCCGGTTGAACCGGTAACAAGGATGCGGGCATCTTTATGTCCTTTGAGTCCAGCTTGTTCCAGCTTCTCAATCGACAAGGCAGCGGTAAAGCCAGCAGTACCTATGACCATGCTATCTTTTAAAGAAAGGCCTTGAGGTAAAGGTACAATCCATTCGCTTGGCACTTGGGCATATTCTGCCAGTCCTCCCGTATGGGAGACACCGGTGCCGAATCCGGTCACGATCACTTCTTGACCTTCTTTAAATTGATCACTGGAAGATTCTTCAACTACACCAGCAAAGTCGATTCCGGGAATCATCGGATATGACCGAATAACGCCCCCTTTGGCTTGGACCGCTAACATGTCTTTGTAATTTAAGGATGAATAGTGAACTTTAACTAAGACATCCCCATCATGCAAATCTTCCCGGGTCACGGTTTCAATTTGGTGGACGATCTCGCCATCGTGTTCACTGACCCGAAGTGCTTTAAAATTTTTCATTTTATTTCCCCCTAATCTTGATAAATTAAAGATAACATAGTCAAGAAAACACTTTCAAATAATCCGCCCTGTTCAGGCAAGAATTTTTCGAGCAAAAATTTGTTATAATATAACTAAAGAGGGGGGATGATATGAACCGCTGTTTGAAACGTAGTCTCTATATATTTTCTTGGCCGATATTAATTGCTTCAGCTTATTATCTATACAGCTACAATGTTCGTCATCAATCACCTTCTAGTTTACGCATGCTCCGTTTCACTCAATTGACCGGGATAAAGCAACTTCAAGCCTGGGCCAGTCAACGGCAAGATTTAGTGGTGGATTTATTAAGTCAACGAAAGAATGACCTGCCACTTAACCCTGATTGGCGGGTACATCATATTAGTGATAAATATTTTGTTGAAGACATGCCCGTCTATGTCTGGAATGACCATGGTTTAGCCGGTCAGAAAACTATTTTCTATTTGCATGGTGGGGGCTATATCGTTGATGCGACCCCTTTTCATTTTGATTTTATTCGTGATATAATTACGCGGACAGATGCCCGCCTCGTCTTTCCCGTATTTTACAAGACGCCGAAGTACTCCTACCAACAAGCCTTTCCCTTAGTTTATCGTCTCTACCAAGAATGGGCTGCCAAAGGCCCGATGTATCTGATGGGAGATTCGGCGGGAGGCGGCTTTGCTTTGAGTCTAGCCATCAGTTTGAAGCAAGCTAAGGCGGAGCTTGCCCGACATATTTTTCTTATCTCTCCTTGGCTCGATTTAAGCCTGGAAGATAAGGCTTACAAACATTTTGATTCCTTAGATCCCTTGTTGGACTTGCCAGCTCTACAATTGATGGGGCGATTCTGGGCCGGCAAGACCTACAGCGTGAAAGATTGGCAGATCAGTCCGATTTACGGTGATTTATCGGGGTTACCACCGATTTTTGTCAGTGTGGGCACGCATGAACTCCTGTATTGGGATTCATTCCGCTTAAGGCAGGCTATTCAAGCTAGTCACGGCCAAATAGAAACCTATCTGGGTCAGCGGATGAATCATATCTTTCCTATCCTACCGATCTATGAAGCACGACCGGTCCGTCAACGTATTGTCAATTTAATGAATCAAGAGAGTGAGGAATAAATGATGTCTGAGCATAAAACTTACAGTAATCGAAAGACCCGGGATTTAGTGATTATGGCCGTCTTCATGGCGATTATCTTCATCCAATCTTGGGTGCCAACCCTGGGTTATATTAGTTTCGGTGCCATCTCTTTAACTTTTATTCATGTGACCGTCATTATTGCCACCCTATGGCTCGGCACCAAAAATGGAATGATTATTGGCGGTGTTTGGGGTATCACTGCCATGATTATTGCCTATCTCCGCGGAACGCCATTCGAACGGTTGGTCTTTACCAATCCCTTAATTTCTGTCTTGCCCCGTTTACTGATGCCTTTGATTTTAGGCCTGATTGCCAGCTATTTATTTAAAAAAGGCGTGGGCGACAAACTTGTAGGTATGGTGGGTGGGGTCTTAGGGTCACTCCTAAATACCTTATTTGTCTTATCAGCCGTGGGACTCTTCGCCGGCAACCAATTTATTGGAACCATTGAAGGGGCGCAAATGAGTGACCTTTGGTCAATCATTGGTGGAATCATCGTCGCCAATGGCATCCCTGAAGCAATTTTTGCGGGGATTTTAACACCGCTGATCTTAGTGGCCCTGAAGAAAGCCATCCGTCGTTAGAAATTCATAGACAAGATTGTTACACTTACTTGGGTGTACAATCTTGTTTTCTATCTTTAAGCAGCAACTGAGTAAATAGAGAAGGAAGTTATGCATGGATTTAGATTTAGTAGTTATTGACTTAGATGAAACCCTTTTAAGAAGTAATAAAACCTACGACCGAGATCGTTTCGCCCGGATTAAGCAAGGGCTAAGCGACCGGGGTTGTCTCTTGATGATCGCTACCGGTAACTCGTACCACAAAGTAGTCGATTATTTCGACCAAGATGAAGGGCGGGATATTTATTTTGCTACGGATAATGGGAATTATATTGTCCAAAATGGCCAGCCCATTCACGTGGCCAAAGTTGACCCGAATATTATTCAACCAGCCTTAGCTTATATTACCTCTCAGCCTGGTTACTATCCGATGATTACCGATGGAACGATTACCTACTTCCGCCAGGAAAAACCTTCCGTGATGAAACAATTCTGGCAATATAACAATAACGCTGAAACGATTGATCAATTTGCTGATTTACCCGCTGATTTTGCGGTGACTAAGATTGCCATCCATACCGAACATAATCTGGCTGAAAGCAAGACCATGGCTCAAGAGCTCGGTCGTCGCTTCCCCACCAGTACCGTGGTAACTAGCGGAGAAGGGTGGATTGATCTGATTTCTCAACATGGAGGCAAGGGTTCAGCGGTCCAATTCCTCGAAAATAAACGGCAGATTCAACCGGCCAAGGCCATGGCTTTTGGCGACAGCCTGAACGATTTGTCGATGATGGAACGGGTTGCCTATAGTATGGCCATGGGGAATGCTGATCCAGATTTATTAGCCGCCTGTCGCTATCAAATTGCCAGCAACGAAGAGCAGGCCGTGCTTGATATCTTGGAAAGATATTTGCGAGAAGGCAACCTTGATTTCTTGACAGCCTACCAACACTCGAAAGGAGTGAATCATGGCTAAGCGTAAGAAAGGGAACAAGCCGTCGACTGCTGAACAAGAATTTGAGCAAGTCGATATCTTTTACCTACCTAAAGCAGTGGCCAGTATGTATCGGGTACTTCGACAAGCAGTTAAAGAAGAAATTATGGACTGGGCGCAGGCAAAGTTTAGCTCCGTGACCACGGTCAGTGACCCTGACGAAGGGGAAGCAGTGATTGCTTTAAACGCTGACCAGGAAGAGGTTTTCCGTTATTATCTCAATCCCAATAACATTTCCCAAGCCCAACAGGCCCGAGATAAAGACCGACTGGACGATTACCTAAGTCAACTATTCGAAGATTAAGACTGGTTCAAGTAAGATATTTCTGCGAAATCTTTAGATTGGAACTTCCTCATCTCAGCTTGAACCTAGTCAGTCAAACTCTTTTATTAAATTCAGTAGAAAAATACCCGAATTGAAATTCACCGTTCATCATTGTCGACGAAGTGTTTCAATTCGGGCTGATTTTATTTTTACTTGTATTTTTCTATCTAGGATATAGATTATTTGGTGATTGAAAGTTTATATGTAGTGCTCACCGAGTTAAAAATATCATGTATCTAGCTAGCAAAGCTAGGGCAATCAACGACGCATATCTTAGGCTTTCTGAGTATAAATACGTTGGTAGTATTGCTCCCATAGTTTGGCCACGTTAGGTTCTGAATAGTATTCAGAAGCTTTCAATGACTTCGCCTTATAATCCTCAAGCGCTTGCCGATTGGCCTGGAATTTATTCAGAGCCTGATGCATGGCCTGACGGTCAGCGCAAGGGTAATAATAATCATCAATAATAGCATGATAGAGTGATAAATCACGTAACATGACCGCCGTTCCTGCTGAGAAAGCTTCCAATATAGCCATCGGGAATAATTCATTGTAAGATGGTAGGAGAAAGATATCAGCGAGGTTATAATAATCATTCATCTTTTCCCGGTCAACAATGCCAGGGAAATATAAATTAGCTGGCGGATTCTCATAAATTTGCTTATATTTGTCATAGCCATCGGTAATCTGACCGAAAGAGAAACCACCGGCCCAGACAAATTGAATCTCAGGGTTATCGATCGCTAACTGAACAAAATCATCAATCCCTTTACGTTTCTGAATCTGACCCACACCCAACACGACTAATTTATCCTCAGGAATGTTTAAGGATTGGCGGAAGCCCTTTTTCTGGCTAGCATCTTGTGGGTAGAAAGATTCCTTAGACACGAAATTGGGGATATAAGTAATTTTCTCTCGCGGCAAGCCCAAGGCTACCAACTCTTCAATAAAAGAAGGATTCACCACGACCAATTGGTCCATCCGCTGATAGAACGACAGAACATAGCGACCCATCAAAGATTGAACCAAGCGGGGTAACTTAATACTCCCCTCTAACGTTTGGGGAAGGAAGTGAACCGCCCCGACCATCACGCCTCTCTTCTTACGAGCAAAGGTCGAAGCATAGTAGCGCGGATCAATGGTATGATAATGTGAGATATCACTGGCTTGATAATTGTTAATCTCAATGGCGAATTTATTGGGGAAGTATTTCTTCAACATTTGAATCAGCTCAATATAAGCTGCCCCGACTCCCTGACCCTTAACCGATTCAGCCGTAGAGAACATATGGACCCTTAACATAGGCATACTCCTTCCTAAGCCTGGTAGCGCTTAGTTACTTTGTCCATTATAGTATAAAATAAGACAAGTGAAAAGCTCGCCCAAATCAGTCCAGTATTGAAGCCAATAATGTAGCGTGTTGACATATATTGAACCCATATCAATCGACTGAGCTGATTGATGCGATTAGATTGGATACATTATCGAAATAAGAAAGATTAATAACGATTAGCATTAAAAAGACATTTAGCAAAACATGATGATTTAAGGAGAGAGAACATGGCAACAATGAAATTCCAGAAGAATCAACATTATCAAGGCCAAGTCGCAGACCTCAATACCCAAGGTGCCGGCGTGGTCAAAATCGATGGCTTTCCCTTCTTTGTCGAGGGCGTAATCCCCGGCGAAGAGATAGCATTTAAAGCCACCAAAGTTAAGAAAAATTATGGCTTTGGCCGACTGGAAAAAATAATCACAATCAGTCCAGATCGGGTTGAACTCAAAGACGACCTAGGACGACAAATCGGTACCATGACGCTGCAACATATGAATTATTCTAGCCAACTAGCCTATAAGCAAAAAGTAGTCAAGGATGCTTTCCAGCGCTTAGGTCATTTTGACGATATCGAAGTGGCACCAACTCTTGCCAGCGACCGTCAATGGCAGTATCGTAATAAAGCTCAAATCCCAGTCCGTGCCTTAAAGGGCCAATTGCAGACCGGCTTTTTCCGTAAGAATAGTCATGACCTGGTTGCTGTCGAGGACTTTCATATTCAAGAACCCGACATCGACCGAGCGATTCTATTGGTTCGCGACCTGCTCCGCCAATATCAGATTAGTCCGTATAATGAAGCCGATCACCTAGGCGATATCCGCCATATCATCATTAAACGGGGCTACTATTCAAAAGAGATGATGGTCGTCCTAGTTACCCGACAAAAGCAAGTCAAAGGATTACAAAATCTAGCCGAAGCAATCGCTAAAGCCCTGCCCGAAGTGGTCTCAATTATGCAGAATATTCAAGACCAACGAACCAATGTCATCATGGGTCGAGACAATCATTGCCTGTGGGGGCAAGACTATTTAGAAGATGAAATGCTAGGCAATCGTCTGCGAATTTCTGCCCATTCGTTCTACCAAGTCAATACTCCCCAAGCGGAAAAACTCTACCAAGTTGGAATTGACCGCGCTCAATTAACAGGTCGAGAAACGGTTCTGGATGCCTACTGTGGTATTGGCTCAATTTCCCTTGCATTAGCAAAACATGCCAAGGAAGTCTACGCCATGGAAATCGTTCCTGAAGCGATTGAGATGGCCAAACAAAATGCCCAACTCAACCACATCGACAATGTCCATTTCCAAGCAGGTCCCGCCGAGACAATCTTACCTCAATGGCAAAGCAATGGCATTCACTTTGATGTAGCCGTCGTAGACCCGCCTCGAAAAGGCTTGGATAGCCAATTTATCCAAACCCTCGTCGAGTTGTGCCCTGACCGGATTGTCTATATCTCCTGCAACCCAGCCTCCTGCGCCCGTGACTGCCGCCAATTCGCTGATGTCGGCTACCAAGTCCAAACCGTCCAACCCGTCGACATGTTCCCACAGACAGTGCATGTTGAAACCGTAGTATTGATTGAAAAAGTAAAAGAATAAAATGTTGTTAAATCAGCTTTTTGAATGTGCTATTCATGTTCAGAAGGTTGATTTTTTAGTATAATTGTTTTCGAGTTTTGTTTATATAGTGAGTTTTCAATGAGAAGTATAAGATTGTATTGGGAAATTGATCTATCAGATAAATGAGAACTATTAACTTAATTTAATAAAAAAAGTATATGTAGTATTTTATCACCACTATATTTTCTGAAAAAGAAAGGCTGATATTATGCAAATTAAAAAAATTGATGTAGAAGATATCTTAAGAACGAGAACTTCCAAAATTATAGGTGGTTACTTAACAGAATATTATTTTATTAATAGATTTTTAAGTAATACACCTTATACAACAAACTGGTGGGTTTCAATTAATGAAAAGTTCAATGGGCCAATCTATTTCATTAAGACTAAAAACTTGACCACACTAGATTTAGAGATTAAAAAATTACTGGAATACAATAAATATACAGTTCTTCAATTGTTTAATAACAATAATACATGGTATATTAATGATTTTAGTAGGGTAGTTGAAGTTGCAGAGTTCATAGAATTTCATAATTTAAAACCAAAACACAATTATAAACAAAATATTAATGACAATGATACTGAAATGGAAAATTGTATTAGGAAATATCGAAAGTTAAATTTGGCGGATTTTATAATCAACTTAGCCACCGCTAAAAAATAATAAAAGCCATGTAAATTCATGTTATATTTAAGTCACGACACAAAAATATAAGAAGGATGAATTTACATGACGCAAACTCACTTTACCACATCTAATCGCAAATCAAAACACTTATCTTTCAAAGAACGGAGCCAAATTGAATTGTTGAAAAAACAAGGCTATTCTAACCGAGCCATTGCGCGAATACTGGGACGGGCGCCCCAAACAATTCATAACGAAATCAAACGGGGTTCGGTGGAACAAGTCCGTCAACAAAAGCAACATGGGAAGGTTTATACCTATCA